>CAYMHF010000041.1:0-28146 GCA_964390215.1 uncultured Dokdonella sp.
CGTGGCCAATCCACGCCTGACCAGCATCCGTGGCCTGGCCGTCAGTGACGATGGCAACACCCTGTATTTTGCCGACTATGCGCTCGGCATCTTTGGCGCCGACCTCAAATCCGGCACCGGCTTTCCGCTTGCGCATGACACCAAACACCTGGTTCTTGGCGGCATCGAGGGCTTGTACTGGTATGAGGGCACCCTCGTCGCGATCGAGAATGGCATGTCGCCGAACCGCGTAATCCGCCTGAGCTTGAGCGCCGACGGCAAGAGCGTCAGCAAGATGATGCCGCTCGACGTGGCCAATCCGGCCTTCGAAATTCCAACCTACGGAACGATTGCGGGCAACGATCTGTATTTCATCGCCAACAGCCAGAAGAACGTCTATGGCCAGTATGGTGATCTGAAGGACAAGGATGCGCTGCAGGCCGTCCGGATCTTCCGCAGCAACCTGCGCTTCGCCTGGAACGAGGGCGGCATCGCCGCCAGCATTGTGGCGAAAGACAAGGCGCATACCGGGGCTGCCGAAGAATCCGCCGCACCGAAGCCGGCTGCCGAAGCAAAGCCCGCCGAGCCTGCGGCAAAAGAAAAGCAGGGCAACTGACTTCCGCCCAGGCGTGCCCCCAGTCGAGAAGACACCCGGTCATGCCGGGTGTTTTTTCATGCATCGGCCTGTGTCGCAATCCGGCGCAAGGCCTCCTCGAAAACCGCAACCGGCTGGCCACCCGAGACCAGGTGCCGGTTGTTGATGATGACGGCCGGAACCGAGTTGATGCCGTTGCCGGCGTAATGCTGCTCGCGCTCGTACACTTCCTGGGCATACTCGTCCGATTCGAGAATCTTCGCCGCGCGTGCCGCATCCAGCCCGACCCCGCCGGCAAGACGAGCCAGCTCGGCATGCGCCGAGACATTGATGCCATCGGTGAAACAGGCAACCAGCAAGGCATGCTTGAGCGCACGCTCCTTGTCGCAGCCTTCGAGCGCGGCCCAGCGCAGCAGGCGATGGGCATCGAAAGTGTTGTAGATCCGATCTCGCTGATTGAAGGTGAAACCCAGCTCAGCGCCACGCGCACGAATCGCTTCGCGATTTTCGGCCAGTTGTGCCGGCGTCGAACCGTATTTGCGCGTCAGGTGCTCGGTCACATCCTCGCCCTCGGCAGGCATCTTCGGATTCAGCTCGAATGGCTGAAAGTGCAGGTCGACGTCAATCACATCGCCGAGTCGCGCTATCGCCTGTTCCAGCGACTTGAGACCGATCGCGCACCACGGGCACGAAACATCCGAGACGAAATCGATACGCATCGGCACCGCCTGCTTGCCTGAAGTCATCACTTGCGCCCCCTCAACCGAGATGATTGGTCCGTGCCGATGTAATCCGAGCCAGCACGAGATGGGCCGGCAACAACAACAGGATCCATGGCAGGTTGGCCTGCGGAAAGCTCGCAAGGATCTTGCTGAACAATGCAAACGCGGCAATCACGGCAATTGCCATCGCAAGCGAGCGTGAAAACGCAGACATGCGCATGCCCGGCCTCGCCGAGCGCCACCAGGCTCTCGTCATGAGCAGGCAGAGCGGACTGAAAATCAGCAGATTCTCGTTGCGCCAGGCTGATTGGTGCTCAGTGAAACCCCACAGTCCGAGCATGATCAGACCGGCCAGACCGCAAATCAGCGAAAACGCGACGGCGAGCACCGCGAAACTGCGCCTTGCAATCGCAGATTCACGGCGCGATGACAGGAAAAGCATCAGCGCGGCCAGACCAAGGCCGATGCCGAAAAACGGCCAGCGCAGATCCGGTGGCAGGGCCGGCGGGGCGGGCAGGCGCGCTTGCGCGATCACCTGCTCGGATTTGACCAGCAGCTGCAACTGGCCATTGGCGTCGGCAACCCGGATCTCGCGCAGATGATCCCGCAGCTGCATCGGCACAAAACTGTCTTTCCAGTACGAAAGCCGCTGGTCGGCATACGGGCCGAGGCCGATATCGATCACGGCCATCAGCAGGGGCTGGGGAGCGGTCAACGCATCGGCCAGCAAGCGAAAACTGAAGCCGCGCGACGGTGAGGCCATCTGCCGCCGCAAGGCGCCGCCAAGGGCCGCATCGAGGGCATCACGCACGCGGGTCGAGCAGTTCGAGGTGAAATAGTCGTAACGGTAGTGGCGGTTTTCGGGACGCAGATTCACTTCAAGATAGGTCTTCAGGGACTCGGCCTGGGCCGGCGACAGGCGCAGCTCCTGGCGCGTGATCGAGCGGCCCTCACTCGAATACCAGGCAATTTCCTCGGTCGGATCCTCGGCGGTGATCTGGTAGCTCATGCGGCCACGCAGGAAATTGACGAAGAAATCGGCTTCGTCGAAATCGAACATGCCGTAGTTGTAGCTGACCGATTCACCACTGGCCGGATCACGGATGACGATGGCGTTGTGGCCAAAGCGCTGCCAGTAGATCTCGCCCGGGCCAATGGTCAGCAGGCTGACCTCCAGCGCCGGTTCGTCGGCCGCAGCTGGATCGCCTGTCTGCGCGAACGTGCGGCCCGACCAGCCAGCCAGCACAAGACAGAAAATCGCCGCCATCGCGAGCAGTCGGCTCATGCCTCCTGGATCCGCACGGCAAGCTGGAGCAGGCGGCGGCTGTCGCCCTTGGTCACCCGAAACAGGAACCCGGCCAGTTGGATTTCCTCGCCCGGCTGCGGCATATGGCCAAATTCGGCGGCAATCATCGCTCCGATCGTGTCGTAGTCCTCGACTGCAAAGCGCGACTCGAAGCGATCATTGAACTTCTCGACCGGAGTCATCGCATTGACCAGGAAGCGTCCATCCGCCTGCGGCAGGATCAGGTTCGGCGTCTCCTCTTCGTCATGTTCATCGTCGATGTCGCCGACGATCTGCTCAAGCACGTCCTCGATGGTGACCAGCCCGGCCACTCCGCCGTACTCATCGACGACCACCGCCATGTGGTTGTGGGCGAGGCGAAACTCCTTGAGCAGGATATTCAGGCGCTTGGCTTCCGGAATCAGGGCCACCGGGCGCAGCAGCGGGCGAATGTCATCCGCGCCATTCTCGGCGAAACAGCGCAGCAGATCCTTGGCCAGCAGGATGCCGACAATCTCGTCGCGATCATCGCCGTGCACCGGGAATCTCGAGTGACCGGATTCGATGACGATGTCGAGAACCCCGCGCAAGGACGCGTCGGCCGGAATCGAGACCATTTCCGTGCGCGGCACCATGATGTCGCCCACGGTCAGGTCGGTGACCTTGATCGCACCCTCGATCATCGACAAGGTGTCGTTGGAAAGCAGACCATTGGCCTGGGCGAGGCGCAATTCCTCGATCAGCTCCTCGCGGCTGCTGACTTCGCCGGAGAGCGCGTGGGTAAGGCGTCCAAACCACGAACGCTGGGCATTGCTACTGGGGGGATCCTCGCTCATCTTCCACAAACGCATGCCCGGACGGGCGGAACGCCGAAGTGTAGCAAAATCGGCTTTCTGATCGATCGGATCGGAAGACCACCCGGAATCCCGTGCTTGCGCCAGGCCCGCGAGCAGACCCGGTTTGACCGCGGGTGTGCGAGCCGCTATCATCGCGCGCCCCATTTCAGGCCCTGGCCAAGACCAGAACCGGAATCGGGTCGTTCCCAGAATAACTACATAGGCAAATCAACAATGTACGCAGTCGTACTCATCTCCGGTAAGCAATACCGGGTGACCCAGGGCGAAACCCTGCGTGTCGAAAAGCTCGTCGGTGACGTCGACAGCACGGTCGATTTCGACCAGGTGCTGATGGTCGGTTCCGGCGAAGGCGTCAGCATCGGTGCACCGCTTGTCGCGGGCGCCACGGTTGGCGCGAAGATCAAGTCGCACGGTCGTGCCGACAAGATCCGCATCATCAAATTCCGCCGCCGCAAGCACCACATGAAGCAGCAGGGGCATCGGCAGCACTACACCGAGATCGAGATCACCGGCATCACCGGTGCTTCGAGCAAGAAGAAAGCGACCCAGGAGTAAGTCATGGCACACAAGAAGGCAGGCGGCTCAACCCGCAACGGTCGCGATTCGAATCCGAAGTACCTCGGTGTGAAGTTGTACGGCGGCCAGGCATGCAATGCCGGCAACATCATCATCCGCCAGCGCGGCACCCGGTTCCGTCCGGGCACCGGCGTCGGCCTCGGTCGCGACCACACGATCTTTGCGATCGTCGATGGCGTGGTGGAATTCGCCACCAAGGGTCCCGACAAGCGCAAGACCGTCAGCGTGGTACCGACTTCGGTCAACTGACGCCGTTTCGCCATATCGATGACAGAGCCCCGCCCTGTGCGGGGCTTTTCATTTGCCGAATGCCACCCCCATAGGAAGCGGCTTCAGCCGCCCCCGAAAAAGGGTTTTCCTGCGGTCACGATGCGTTTTGTTTTCTGGAGATCACGAGCAGGAGCATCGCGGCTGAAGCCGCTTCCTACGATGCGACAAGCGATTGCTGTACGCTTTTCCCGATTCCCGATTCCCGATTCCCGATTCCCGATTCCCCACTCCCGGCCCCAAGCAATGCAATTCGTCGATGAAGCCACCATAAGAGTCCAGGCCGGAAACGGCGGCAATGGTTGCGTCAGCTTCCGGCGCGAGAAATTCATCCCGTTCGGCGGCCCGGATGGCGGCGACGGTGCCGATGGCGGCAGCATCTGGCTGCTTGCCGATGAAGGTCTCAACACCCTGGTCGATTTCCGCCATCAACGCATGTTCCGGGCCATCCGTGGCGAGAACGGCATGGGTCGCCAGATGGCCGGCAAGAGCGGCGAAGACGTGATCATCCGTGTGCCGGTCGGTACCGTGGTCTCCAATGTCGAGACCGACGAGCAGATCGGCGACCTGACCGAGCACGGTCAGCGCCTGCTGGTCGCCCAGGGTGGCCGCGGCGGACAGGGCAACATCCACTTCAAGAGCTCGACCAACCGCTCGCCACGCAAGGCCACCCAGGGTTCGCCAGGCGAGGAACGCGAGCTGCGCCTCGAGCTCAAGGTGCTGGCCGATGTCGGCATGCTCGGCTTTCCGAATGCCGGCAAGTCGACCTTCATCCGCGCGGTCTCGGCGGCGACGCCGAAGGTGGCCGACTACCCGTTCACGACCTTGCAACCGTATCTCGGCGTGGTTCGCATCGAGACCGACAAGAGCTTCGTTATCGCCGACATACCGGGCCTGATCGAAGGTGCGGCGGACGGTGCCGGGCTCGGCGTGCAGTTCCTCAAGCACGTCGCGCGCACGCGCCTGCTTCTGCACATGGTCGATATCGCACCGCTCGATGGCGAGACCGATCCGGTCGAGCAGATTCGCGTCATCGAGAAGGAACTGAAAGGCTTCGACCCGGAACTGCTAAAGCGTGAGCGCTGGCTGGTCTTCAACAAGATCGACCTGATCGCGCCCGAAGAACGTGAGAAAACCGCCAGGGCGATCGTCAAGAAGCTCAAGTGGAAACGGCCCTGGTACCTGGTTTCAGCGATCAGTCGCGACAACACCTGGCCAATCTGCCTCGACATCCAGCGCTTTTTCGACGAGCAGCGCCGCGATGCGGCCGAGGCGGCGATCGCCGCAGGCGAAGGCTGAGCCGCGGAATGAATGGCGGAGCGAGCTCGCTGGCCAGCGTGGCGCTCAACACGCGCATTGGTGTCCATTCCGATGCCGCCTCGACTGGCACAAAAAAGCCGGCTTGCGCCGGCTTTCTGCGTCAGGCACCGGCGACTGAATCAACCCAGGGCGCGGATGCTCGCATTCAGGCGGCTCTTGTGACGGGCAGCCTTGTTCTTGTGGATCAGGCCACGGGCAGCGTAACGATCGACGATCGGTGTAGCGCTCTTCAAAGCGGCTTCGGCACCGGCCTTGTCATTCGCGTCGATCGCCTTGATCACTTTCTTGATCGCGGTACGAACCATGGAACGGGCGCTGACGTTGCGCTGGCGAGCCTTTTCAGACTGGCGCGCACGCTTCTTCGCGGACTTGATGTTTGCCAAGGTAAAACTCCAAAAGCGGGGGGCGGAAAAAGGGGCGGAATTATGACGACGCTAGCGCCCGGAGTCAAACGGTGCCGCCAATGAAGGCCCCGAGCATGCTCCGCTCGCTGCTGACCTTCAGCGGCGGGACCCTGGTTTCACGCGTTCTCGGCCTGGTGCGCGAGATGGCGATCGCCTGGGCGTTTGGCGCCTCAGCCGCCACCGACGCATTCTGGGTCGCCTTCCGCATCCCGAACTTCATGCGCCGCCTGTTTGCCGAAGGCTCGTTCTCGGTCGCCTTCGTGCCGGTGCTGACCGAGGTCAAGCAAACCCGCTCGCACGCCGAATTGAAGGAGCTCGTCGCGCGCACCGCAGGTACGCTCGGCACCATCCTGTTGGTGATCACCGCCCTCGGCGTCCTCGGCGCGGACTGGGTCACACGCGGGTTTGCCCCGGGATCGATCGACGAGCCGGAAAAATTTGCCCTCACGACCGATCTGCTGCGACTGACGTTCCCGTTTCTGCTGTTCGTCTCATTGACCGCGCTGGCCGGCGGAATCCTCTACAGTTTCAACAAGTTCGCCTTACCGGCGTTGACTCCGGTGATCCTCAACATCTGCATGATCGCCGGCGCCCTGTGGCTGTCGCCGCACCTTGATGTACCGATCATGGCGATGGGCTGGGCGATCCTGGCCGCCGGCATCCTGCAATTGCTGATCCAGTTTCCGAGCCTGCGCAAGCTCGATTTGCTGACCCTGCCGCGCTGGGGTTGGCAGCATGCAGGCGTACGCAAGATCCTGCGCCTGATGGTGCCGACCCTGTTCGGCTCCTCGGTCGCCCAGGTCAATCTGCTGCTCGATACCCTGATCGCCTCGTTCCTGATCACCGGATCGCAGACCTGGCTTGCGCAGAGTGATCGCCTGCTCGAGTTTCCGCTCGGCCTGTTCGGCGTGGCGCTTGGCACGGTGATCCTGCCGACCCTTTCGCGTCACCATGTCTCCACCGATCACGATGGATTCTCCAAGGCGCTGGACTGGGGCCTGCGCACGACCTTGCTGATCGCAGTCCCGGCCATGCTTGCCCTGGTGCTGCTGTCCAAGCCGCTGCTGGCCACCCTGTTCCAGCACGGCGCCTTCACCGCCCACGATGTGCAGATGGCCTCGATGTCGCTGTCGGCGCTGGCGCTGGGCCTGCCCGCCTTCGCCCTGGTCAAGGTCGTCGCACCGGCGTTCTATGCGCGCCAGAACACGCGCACGCCGGTGCGCGCCGGCATCATCGCGATGATCGCGAGCATGCTGCTCAACGCGCTTTTCATCGCCGCCCTGTTGCTGCTCTGGAGCAAGCCGGAAATGGCGGACAGCCGATGGTTCGAACGCCTGTCCTCGATTCCGGGCCTGCACATGGCCCTGGCCCTGGCCAGCGCGAGTGCGAGCTATCTCAATCTTTCCCTGCTCTGGCGCGCGCTGAAGCAGGAAGGCATCTACCAGGCCCAACCGGGATGGTTGCGCCATCTCGTTCGCCTTGGCATTGCCTGCCTGGTGATGTCGGCGATCTTGTGGCTTGGCCTGCAGCACTGGTCGGACTGGGGCAGCGCTTCGGCATCAATGCGGGCGCTGCGCCTGACTGCCCTGGTCTGTGCCGGCGGCGGCAGTTTCGTCGCCGTGCTGTTCGCCACCGGATTCCGCTTGCGCGATCTGCGCGGACCTTGATCGAAGCCGTCTACGGAAGACTGGCGCGGTGCGGGCCGCTGACGGGACGCCTAGCTGTAATTCCTCCGACGTGATGCGCAGCCAGCCGCTATACTTCACGGATGTTCCGGCTCTTCCGCGATAGCCTGGGTGCCTGTCTGGCGCCGCAAGGCAGTGTTGTCTGCATTGGTGCTTTCGATGGCGTGCATTGCGGCCATCGCGCGCTGCTCGGGCGCGTGCGCGATCGTGCCGACGCGCTGGGTTTGCTCGCCATCGCAATCAGTTTCGAGCCAATCCCACGTGAGTTTTTCGCCCGCTCAACGCCCGTGCCGCGGCTGGACAATGTGCGCGGCAAGATCGAGCAGATAAGGACGTCGGGCATCGATGCCCTGCTGCT
Source organism: uncultured Dokdonella sp. (assembly GCA_964390215.1). GTDB lineage: Bacteria > Pseudomonadota > Gammaproteobacteria > Xanthomonadales > Rhodanobacteraceae > Dokdonella. The sequence continues at coordinate 8,049 of CAYMHF010000041.1, forward strand.
GATGCGATTCAACGCCGCCCTTGCCGCGATGCCGGCCGAGGAGTTCGTCGAGCAGATTCTGATCAACCGCCTCGAAGCACGCGAAGTCTGGGTCGGCGGCGATTTTCGTTTCGGCCATGCGCGTCGCGGCGACATCGCCTTGTTGCAGGCCATGGGCGAAACCCATGGATTCCAGGCCGAAGTATTTCCCGAGTTCACGCTCGGCGATGTCCGCGTGCGCAGCAGCGCGATTCGTGACCTGCTCGCGGCCGGCGAATTCGCGGTCGCAGCGCGCCTGCTCGGACGTCCGTTTCGGATCGGCGGCCACGTCGTCCACGGCCGCCAGCTCGGCCGCAAGCTGGGCTATCCGACCGCCAATATCCGTCTCGGTCGGCGTACCTCGCCGATCAATGGCATCTTCGCGGTGCGTGTGCATGGCGTCAGCTCCGAGGCCATGCCTGGGGTCGCCAGCCTTGGCGTGCGCCCGACCGTGAATGGTGTCGAGCCATTGCTCGAAGCGCATCTGTTCGACTTCGACGGCGACCTGTACGGCCGCCGCATCGATGTCGAATTCGTCGCCAAATTGCGCGACGAGGAGAAATTCAGCACGCTTGAGGCGATGGTCGAGCAGATCCATCTCGATGCGGCCGAGGCACGCAGGCTGCTCGCCGCATCCCAACCCGATTCCCCACCCGATGCAGGCGCCAACGACGCCAGCATCCGTTCCAGCGGAGTTCTCGCGTGAGCAAGGATTACAAGAGCACGATCAACCTGCCAAAGACCGATTTTGCGATGAAGGCGAATCTCGCCGCGCGCGAGCCGGGCATCCTCGCCGACTGGTACGCGAAGAACCGCTACGAGGAAATCCAGAAACGCACCGCCGCGCGCGAGCATGCCTTCGTCCTGCATGACGGCCCTCCGTATGCAAATGGAGTGATCCACATCGGTCATGCGGTCAACAAGCTGCTCAAGGACATCGTGGTCAAATCCAAGCTGATGGCCGGGTTCCGCTCGCCGTATGTGCCGGGCTGGGATTGCCACGGCCTGCCGATCGAGATCGCCGTCGAAAAGGAATTCGGCAAGGTCGGGCAGAAGCTCGATGCCGCCGAATTCCGCCAGAAGTGCCGCGAATACGCAGCGAAGCAGATCGACCTGCAACGCGCCGATTTCAAGCGCCTGGGCGTGCTGGGCGATTGGGACAATCCCTACCGCACCATGGACTCGAAGTTCGAAGCCGACATGCTGCGCGCGCTGGCGAAGATCCATGCCAACGGCCACATCACGCGCGGCTTCAAACCCGTGCACTGGTGCTTCGATTGCGGATCGGCGCTGGCCGAGGCCGAGATCGAATATGCCGACAAAGTTTCGCCGGCAGTCGATGTCGCCTATGACGCGATCGATCCGAAGGCGCTGGCGGCGAAGTTTGGCGTCGAGGTCGATGATGCAACGATCGTCGCCGTGCCGATCTGGACGACCACACCGTGGACGCTGCCGGCCAGCCTGGCGATATCACTCGGCCCCGAGCTCGACTACAGCCTGATCGTGGGACCGCCACGTGGTGGAAAGCAGGTATGGCTCGTTGTCGCCACTCTCCTGGCCGACAAGGTGGCCGATCGATACGGTGCGGCAGGTGAGAACGGCGTAGCAATTGTGGCTGCGAAGTCGATCCGTGGTGCCGAACTTGAGGGGATGGTGCTCCAGCATCCATTCTATGAACGCGAAATCCCGCTCCTGCTCGGTGATCACGTCACCGCCGAAGACGGCACCGGTGCCGTGCATACCGCGCCGGGCCATGGCGTCGAGGACTTCACTGTCTCCCGGCAATACGGTCTGATCGAAAAGTACAGCGCGGCCGAACTCAATCCGATCGGTGGCAACGGCGTCTATCTCCCCGGCACGCCGATCGTCGAAGGCCAGTTCATCTGGAAGGCGAACGACTCCATCACCGAGTTGCTGCGCGCCAATGGTCATCTGCTCGCCCACGCGAAGCTGGAGCACAGCTATCCGCATTGCTGGCGCCACAAGACGCCAGTCGCGTTCCGCGCCACGCCGCAGTGGTTCATGAGCATGGACAAGGAAGGCCTGCGCGCAACGGCGCTCAAGTCGATCAAGGATGTGCGCTGGATCCCGTCCTGGGGCGAGGAGCGCATCACCGGCATGATCGCCGGGCGGCCGGACTGGTGCATCTCGCGCCAGCGCACCTGGGGCGTGCCGATCGCGCTGTTTGTCGACAAGGCCACGCAGTTGCCGCATCCGCGCAGCAACGAGCTGTTCGAGCAGGTCGCGCAGCGCGTCGAGAAGGATGGCATCGATGCCTGGTTTTCGCTCGATGCGAAAGACCTGCTCGGCGAGGATGCCGAGCGCTATGAAAAAGTCTCCGACGTGCTCGATGTCTGGTTTGATTCGGGCGTCACCCACTTTGCCGTGCTCGACCAGCGGGCCGAACTGGCGCGCAAGCCCGGCGACAAGGTCATGTATCTGGAAGGTTCCGATCAACACCGGGGCTGGTTCCATTCCTCCCTGCTGACCTCATCGGCAATGCACGGTCACGCGCCGTACGACGAGGTGCTCACGCACGGCTTCGCGGTCGACCAGAACGGGCGCAAGATGTCGAAGTCGCTCGGCAACGTCGTCGCACCGCAGAAGGTCGTCGACTCGCTCGGTGCCGACGTGCTGCGTCTGTGGGTTGCCTCGACCGATTACCGCAACGAGATGACCGTCTCCGACGAGATTCTCAAGCGTGTTTCCGATGCCTATCGGCGCATCCGCAACACCGCGCGCTTCCTGCTCGGCAATCTCGATGGCTTCGATCCGGCAAAACACCTCATGCCGGTCGATCAATGTCTGCTGCTCGATCAATGGGCCGTGCAACAGGCGCACGATGTGCAGACCGCCGTCATCGCCGCTTACCAGCGTTACGATTTTCCCGAGATCATCCAGCGCGTGCAGAACTTCTGCACGAACGAAATGGGCTCGCTGTATCTCGACATCACCAAGGATCGCCTGTACACGATGCCGACCGACAGCATCGGCCGGCACAGTGCGCAAAGTGCAATGTTCCGCATCCTCGAAGCGCTCGTGCGCTGGCTCGCGCCGATCACCAGCTTCACCGCCGAGGAAATCTGGCCGCTGCTGCCAGGCGAGCGCGGCGAATCGGTGCTGTTCGAAACCTGGTACGAGGGCCTGGCTGCGCTGCAGGCCTCGGCCGAACAGCGGGCCTCGTGGAACGAGCTGCTCGAAATCCGGACAACGGCTTCAAAGGTGCTTGAAGGCATGCGTGCGGCCGGTTCGATCGGCGCATCGTTGCAGGCGGAAGTCACTCTCTATCTCGACGTGGCGACGCGTGAACGTCATGCCCGGGTTGCCGACGAGCTGCGCTTTTTTTTCATCACCTCGGAACTGAAGATCGCCGACATCGCTGACAAACCCGCCGATGCGGTACGTGTGGAAGGCCTCGATGCATGGGTTCTCGCCAGGCCAAGCTCAGCGGAGAAATGCGTGCGCTGCTGGCATTACCGGGACGATGTCGGCAGCCACGCCGATGATCCGGAGTTGTGCGGTCGCTGCGTCGAGAACATCGAGGGCAAGGGCGAAACCCGCCGCTGGTTCTGACCCCCAACAATCGCGACTCCCGTCCTGAGCCTGTAGGAAGTGGCTTCAGCCACGATGCCCTTCATCCCATCGCAGGATTGACTGGATCCGCAAAACGAGCATCGCGCCTGAAGGCGCTTCCTACGAAACGCCTGCCTCGCGACTCCCGTCCTGAACCCGTAGGAAGTGGCTTCAGCCACGATGCCCTTCATCCCATCGCAGGATTGACTGGATCCGCAAAACGAGCATCGCGCCTGAAGGCGCTTCCTACGAAACGCCTGCCTCGCGACTCCCGTCCTGAAGCCGTAGGAAGTGGCTTCAGCCACGATGCCCTTCATCGATCGCTGCCTGCGCCAATCCGCAGCGACCTTCCCGGCAACTCCGACCGTCATCACTTGCGCACTGGCCCCGAACTTGCTTTATGCTGCTGCTCGCGCAACGCAGAATGCCGGCGGCGGCTTGGTCGGCGTGACCCATCTCCCCAAAGGAGTCAGGAATGCTGGCGGAAGTGCGGACAATCGGAACCATCCATGGCACCCGCGTACTTTCGCTCGATGCCAGCGGTCGCATCATGGACTGGATCTCCTGGCAGGATGCAACCTGCCTGTATGTGCGTGGCGCAATCGCCTGGACGCTCGGCGATCCGTGCCTGACCATCCACGGCGGCACCAATCGCCACTCCGGCGCACAAAGCACGCTCGACCTGCATCCGATCGTCGCCACCACCGGCCATGCGCGGATCGGTTCGATCGATCCGGCTCCGGCGCTGACCAATGTCGCCCTGTTCGCCCGTGATCGGATGATCTGCATGTATTGCGGTACTCACTACTCGCGCGGCGAGCTGACCCGCGATCACGTCATCCCGATTTCCAAGGGCGGCAAGGACAACTGGATGAACGTTGTCACCGCCTGCCTGCACTGCAACGTCAAGAAGGGATCACGCACGCCGCAGCAGGCGCATATGCCATTGCTGGCGGTGCCCTACCGTCCAAGCTGGGTCGAGCACCTGATCTTGTCCAACCGCAACATCCTCGCCGACCAGATGGAGTTCCTCGTCAACCATCTACCGAAGAAGCGTCGGCCGAATTAGCGCCTGGCGTTGGGGTTCGCTGGCGCTCACCGCCAACCTGCGGGGCATCGCGGATTTCGATGGCGCGTGGCGGGGGATTGCAGGTTGGTGCTGAGCGGATGCGAAGCCCGACTTCTCTCGCAGAAACCTAATCGCGCTTGATCCAGCGCTGCTGGTAGAGATCGTGGCGGCGATCCTTGAGGTTTTGCACCGTGCCGTTGTTGCGCGCACGCGCCAGATCTTCAAGCCGCAGGTCGGCCCACAACACCATTTCCGTATTCGGCGTCGAATCGGCGGCCACGCCATCGCGCGCGAACGGAAAATCACAGGGCGTCAGAATGCAGCTTTGCGCATACTGGATATCGAAATTATTGACTCCCGGCAAGTTTCCGACATTGCCCGATAACACTACGTAGCACTGGTTCTCGACCGCCCGCGCCTGCGCGCAGTAGCGCACGCGAAGATAGCTCTGGCGTTCGTCGGTGCAAAACGGCACGAACAGGATCAGCGCGCCCTGGTCGACCAGATGACGGGCGATCTCGGGGAACTCGGCGTCGTAGCAGATCATCACCCCGATCGGCCCGCAGTCGGTCTGGATCGCCGCGGCCTGGCTACCGCCCTTGATGCCCCACCAGGTGCGTTCGTTCGGGGTCGGATGAATCTTTTCCTGCTCGTGCACCGAGCCGTCGCGCAGGCACACGTAGCAGATGTTGCGCAACGCTCCGCTCACGGTCACGGTCGGGTGCGACCCGCCGATGATGTTGATGTTGTAGCGCACGGCCAGATCGCTGAACAGGGCCTTGACCCTGGCCGTGTATTCGGTGAGCCGGCGAATCGCCTCGACCGATGGCAGCGGCGAATTCTCGATCGACAGCAACTGCAGGGTCATCAGCTCCGGAAACACGACGAAATCGGACTCGTAACCGGCCGCCACATCGACGAAGTACTCGATCTGCCCGGCAAACTGCTCGAAGCTGGTGATGCGCCGCTGCTGGTACTGGATCGTCGCCACGCGCACGCGATCGGGCAGGCCCTTCGCGTTCTTCGGCGTAGGCGAGTCGGGCTGATCGTGGCGATCGGGGTTTCGCCAGGCCAGATGCGCGGCATAGCCCATCGATTCACGATCGCCGGGAACGTAATGCGACAGTATCCCGATCAGCTTGAAGCCGTTGCGCAACTGGAAACTCATCGTCGCATCGCGGTAGCGGCCCTCGCGAACGGCCTGCACATAGGCTTCGACCGAGCCCATCGCCTTGATGCGCTTCTCCAGACCGGGCAGACGGCCACCGAAGACGATGCCGCGAAGACCGAGCTTCTGGCACAGCTTCTTGCGCGCCGCATACAGGCGCCGGCCAATCCGCAAGCCGCGGAATTCGGGATCAACGCAGACATCCATGCCATACAGCCAGTCGCCCTCGGGATCGTGCCGCGAGGCATAGCCACCGCCGGTGATCTCGCCCCAGCTGTGCTCAGCCATCGCCGGTTCCTCGTCGATGCGGAACGTCGCGCAGAAACCGACGATGCGCCCGTCGTACTCGGCAACAAACTGGCCGGCCGGGAATTTTGCCTGCTGGCCGCGCAGCATGTCTGCGGAATGCCCCCACTCCGATCCGTAAACCTTCGCCGTCAATGCAACCAGATCGTCGATATCCGCGGGCTCGGCGTTGCGCACGGCGAGCGTCCCTTTTTTCTCATTTGGCATGGTCGGCGCTTCGCAAATTCCAGGGGCTATCCGCTCATGTTACCCGCAACGCCCGGATCCGGGGACGAACCCGAACCGTGTTGCCGGGGCGTGATGCAGGGCGATGCGCCTGGGCTGCCTCGATTTCGATGCGACCAGGACTTTGACGTATGCTCGACCTACGGACGCTTGCCAGCACAGGCAGCGGGACAACGGATGAGGCCTCCCGTCATGCTACGAAAACTATTGCAGCTTATTTTCGGCGGCAACAAGGACCGGAATGATTCGGTCAGCCGCGATTTCAGAACCTTGAACGAAAGGGCTCCACTCATGCGAGGCCATTCGGCCGTGCCGGTCGATTCCCTGACGGCTACTGATTCCGAACCGGTTTCCGGTTTCATCGGTCGCGAGGCCATGCTCGGGCGAGACAACCGGGTTGCGGCATACCAATTCATGCTGCATCAGCCTACCCGTGACCGCCTGCGCCATCGAACCCGGCGCATCAACCATGTCTATGCGGAAGTCCTCGTACGCAAGGTGGTTCAGCTCGATGTGCAGCGCTTGCTTGGGCACCGGAAGGCTTTTCTCGACATTCCCGACTCATTTCTTGCTCATCCCTCGATCCTCCAGCTTCCACCCGCCAGCACCGTACTGGTGGTCACTTCGATCGACGACGGGTTGGGGCCCTCTGCAGAGAGTCTGAATACCAGCATCCAGCATTTGCGTGATGCAGGGTTTTCAATTGCCCGGGAAACCACGGACAGCAGCGACGATTTGGCCAGACTTGCCGCCAATTGCGACTATCTGGTCGAACATGCCGGCGCCGCAGATCCGGAACAGCTACGCAAGCAGATCGGTGCGCTCCGCGCCACTGCCAGTGCACCGGATCTTGTCGCACGTGACATTTCCACTCAGGATGACTTCCTGTTTTTCTTCGGTATCGCAGCACAGTTGTTCCAGGGGCCGTTCATCACCCGCCGTGAGGACTGGACAGGCAACACCATAGGCCCTGACACCGGAAACATTGCAGCACTGCTTGCAAAGGTGCGCGATGAAGAAGTCGATATCCGCGTAATTGCGCAGATGTTGCAGCGAGATCCAGCCTTGTCCGTGCGCCTTATGCGCTATATCAATTCTGCTGCCATCGGGATGCGCGATCAGATCGATTCCATCGAACGTGCGCTGGTGCTTCTCGGCCGCGAAAAATTGTATCGCTGGCTGATGCTGCTGATCTACAGCGCCGACAAGGGCTCCGAGCGCTCATCCGCACTCCTCGAAAATGCCCTGGTTCGTGCCCGCATGATGGAATTGCTCGGCCACGATCAGCCTGAACAAAGGCGCGATGCCATGTTTCTGGTCGGTCTGCTCTCGCTGGTCGACGCGATGTTGAAGGTTCCGATCGAGAAAGCGATGAGTTCGCTCGGTCTGAGCTCCGACATTGAAGCAGCCATCGTCCGCGCTGAAGGGCCGATGGCGAAGGTATTGACCCTGGTGATCTGCTTCGAATCCGACAATGGTGACGAATTGACGCAAGCAGCGGAGCAATGCGGTATCGATATCGAATTCGCTGGCGAGTGCCACCTGCAGGCCCTGGCATGGGCAATGGACGTTGCCGACTGAGCGGATCCGCAGCGAGACAAGTACGAAAGATCTCGGTAGCGCCCTCGAAAACGCCCCGGCATGCCTGAAACTGCCCGACCTGATCCGGATGAGTTCCTTGCCCCTGCACGCCGGGTAGCCGAAAATACCAGCCTGTCCGTTGTTCTGGCCCCTGATGATTGATTCCACCCGCTATCCGCGCCTGTCGCGTATCGACAATCCTGCGCAACTGCGCGAGTTTCCCGAGCAGGAGCTCGGCGAAATCGCGGGCGAGGTACGCGATTACCTGATCCAGTCGGTGGCCAGCTCGGGCGGTCACTTCGGCGCCGGGCTTGGCGTGGTCGAGCTGACCGTGGCCTTGCATTACCTGTTCGACACGCCGAACGACCGCCTGGTCTGGGATGTCGGCCACCAGTGCTATCCGCACAAGATCCTGACCGGTCGCCGCGACCGCATCACCACGGTCAAGCAGAAGGATGGCCTGGCCCCGTTTCCGCGCCGCGAAGAAAGCGAATTCGACAGCTTCGGCGTCGGCCATTCCTCGACCTCGATCAGCGCCGCGCTCGGCATGGCCATCGCCGCGCAGCACAAGGGCGATCAGCGCAAGATTGTCGCCGTGATTGGCGATGGCGCAATGACCGCCGGCATGGCTTTCGAAGCGCTCAACCACGGCGGCGATGTCAAACCCGACATGCTCGTCATCCTCAACGACAACCAGATGTCGATCAGCGAGAACGTCGGCGCGCTGACCCAGATGCTGGCGCGCCTGATGGCCAGCCGCACGCTCAACCGCATGCGCGAGAGCGGCAAGAAGCTGATGAAACGCGAGGGCATTGTCTGGCGCTTTGCCAAGCGCTGGGAAGAGCACGCCAAGGGCATGTTCATGCCGAGCACGCTGTTTGAGGAATTCGGTTTCCACTACACCGGACCGATCGACGGCCACGATATCCCGCAACTCGTCCAGGCGCTGCGCACGCTCAAGGAACTCAAGGGCCCGCAGTTTCTGCACGTGATCACGACCAAGGGCAAGGGCTACGCCCCGGCCGAGCGCGCGCAGATTGACTATCACGCGGTCGGCCCGTTCGATCCGGTCAAGGGCCTGATCCGGAAAAACGCAAGCAAGCCGACTTATACCGAGGTCTTCGGCGACTGGCTGTGCGACCAGGCGGCCAGCGATCCGCGGCTGTACGCGATCACGCCAGCCATGCGCGAAGGCTCAGGCCTTGTGCGTTTTTCGAAGGAGTACCCGGATCGCTACTTCGATGTCGGCATCGCCGAGCAGCATGCGGTGACACTCGGCGCCGGCATGGCCTGCGAAGACGCCAAACCGGTGGTTGCCATCTATTCCACTTTTCTGCAACGCGCCTACGACCAGTTGATCCACGATGTCGCCCTGCAGAACCTCGACGTGCTGTTCGCGATCGATCGCGGTGGCCTGGTCGGCCCCGATGGCGCGACCCATTCGGGCAGTTTCGATCTCTCCTACCTGCGCTGCATCCCGAACATGGTGGTCATGGCGCCGGCCGACGAAAGGGAATGCCGGCAGATGCTGAGCACCGGCTTTCAGCACAATGGGCCGGCCGCAGTGCGCTATCCGCGCGGCGTCGGCAGTGGTGTCGCTGTCGATCCGGACCTTGCCACGCTGCCGATCGGGAAGGCCGAGTTGCGCCGCAACGGCCAGCACATCGCCCTGCTCGCCTTCGGAGCCCTCGTCGCGCCGGCGGCGAAGGTCGCCGAAACGATTGACGCAACCCTGGTCAACATGCGCTTTGTCAAACCACTCGACGCGGCGATGATCCTCGACCTCGCCCGCAACCACGAAGCATTCGTCACACTCGAAGACAACGCGATTGCCGGCGGCGCCGGCAGCGGCATCAGCGAACTGCTCGCCGCACACGGCATCAGCATGCCGATCCTGCACCTCGGCCTCGCCGACAGCTATCTCGACCACGCTAGCCGCGAGGAGCTGCTTGCCGAATCCGGTCTCGACGTTGCCGGCATCGAATCCGCCATCCGCACCCGTTTCCCCAGCCTGATCCCGGTCACCGCGATGCGCAGCGCGGGTTGAACCAGGACCAAGCCTTCGTCACCGGTGCAAGCGACGTGGGGCCGGTTGCAAGCGCGATGCTGTCCCAATCCGGCAAAGGCCTGGGCGGGCAAGGCCAGGCACATCGCGGGTGAAATTCCCCCACCAAGCCCTGTCCTTAGATCACAACTCTCATGCCTCGAAATTTGGCTGCAAGTCGCATGCTGCCTGCTCGGCGATTGCGCGCAGCAGCTCCGCCTGCCTCGGTAGGAGAGACATTCATGCCCGAAGCTTTTCACCATGCCCTCGAAAGCATCGCGGCTGAAGCCGCTTCCTACTGAGGAGCGAGAAAAGCATCGCGGCCAAAGGAAGTCCTCTTGCGGGACGGCTGAAGCCGCTTCCTGCAAAAGCGCCGATGGCTTCGCTTGTTTCCTGGCTGAAGCTTGCGGCTGATCGGGCAAAGAGTTCGTTTTTCCGGGTAGCGAGCGGGTGCCGGAGAGCTGTGATCCAGAGCCCGCACCAAGCCAGAGATGTTTTTCCGACCTCAGGACTTGTCCGCCTCCTTCGCCGCTTTCCTGTCCGCCAGATACTTCTTGTAGTCGATCGGGCGAATTTCGTTGATCCGACACTTGAACTTGCCGACCACGACCGAATCGAAGCGCTTGCTCACCGAGTGCGCCGTCGAGGTCACGCCGATCTTCTGCGCCCAGGGCAAGTCCTGGCATGGCGGATCAACCGTCAGCAGGTAGGCTTCATTCAAGCGCGGCCAGACGACGACCTTGTAGTCGCCGACCAGTTCCCAGCGTTGCAGATCCCAGAACTGGAAACGATCCACCGGCTCGCCGGCATAGGGAAGGTATTCGCTCAGTGCCTTTTCCTGTGTATCTCTGGTCTGCGCCGACGCACTCGTCGCCAGCAGCAACACGAACAATGCCAACATCGCTTTCATCACGGTCGTTCTCCATCGGGTTGATACAGTGTGAGACCCCGAAATGACGGAATGTACCGCTACTTCGTTGCGAATCGCCCACCTTCGTTCATGCCGCATTCGGCCTTCCCGGGCGTGATCCCGGTGCGCACATACCCGGTTGACCCCGCCGCTTCACCACATGCATCCCATGTGACAACCTCAAAGCTTGACGAATCCGGCCCCAATGGCTCTAATACGCGCCCCTTCGTCGCGGCCTTCAGCGCCCCGGCACAAGCAGTCAAAGGGCCGGGTAGCTCAGTTGGTAGAGCAGGGGATTGAAAATCCCCGTGTCGGCGGTTCGATTCCGTCCCCGGCCACCATTCAATTCAATTCCCTCAGAGCTCAAGGAAACTTGGAGCTCCACCCACCATGGGAATAGAACCGCTATGAAGCGCGGTTCGATGATGCGCGCAGTTCACTGGCGCAGCGCCCTTGCATACTGCTGCGCCTGTTCGCGCAAGCCCAGATCGAGCAGGGACAGAAACACATCCATTGGATGGGCACAGCGTGCGTGATCCAGACCGGCCTCGCGGGCATATCCGGTTTCGGCGCGAACGACACTGATCACGACCGGCGCCGGAGCAAGGACATTCGGTTCCAGCTCGAGGCCATCGTCAAGCAGGCGCAGGATGCGTGAGTCGAAGGTTTTTGCATCGCGCGGAACATGCGCCAGCAGATCCAGTCGCGGCATGCCCATCAGATCAAGGCTCGGCGCATCGGCAAGGGCAACCGGCGTGCCTGAAAGTGAAAGTGCATCCCAATCTGCGGGCGCACCCGGACTCAACAGCGGCAACACGCGTTTCAGCAGCGTCGATGCCGGCTTGATCTGCGCGCCGCGCTCAAAGCGAAACCTGAGCACCTGCGGCAATGCGCCAATTCGCCCCATCATCTCAAGCGAGATCCGCTCAGGCGTCAGCTCCAGCCCGCGCAGGTCCTTGATGATGCCCGCATCCTTCAATGCCGCCAGCGCACTGCGCACCGGCGTCTGCGAAACCCCGATCGCCTTGATCAGCCCGAGCTGGCTGCCTTCAATCCGCGCCCCCTTACCGGCCTCTGGCGGTGTCCGGTCATTTTTCAGCCCCGCGCCGATCAGCAGGCGCAGAACCTCAAAGCGATAATTGGGCCGATCCAGCTCGACCAGCCCGGACCCGCTGCCCGACACCGATGACTGCCCGACAACTTCGGCAGCAGATTCGAAATGCAGGGACATCCGATCGCGGATTTCTTTCGAGATGGCAAGCACCAGCCGACCCCACTCATCCCGCACCGTTGTCTCGTTCACAACCGGATCGACAACGGTCAGGCGCCCCAGCGACTTATTGCCGACAAGCGCCGCCGCCAGCGCGAGTATCTCCGCCTTCAGATCGCGGGTGCTGCGGATACGGCGCAGCGATTTCCGGATGGTGGCTGGCACAACTTGGCCTTTGGACTGTGAGTCGCTGCCTATTCTGCACGTTAAACATGATTCTGCAAGTAATATTTGATTCTGCACATGACAAGCGTATCTTCAGGTGAACCTTGGCGCTTTGGTCCATCAAGGGCATTCGCGCCAACTTCGGCTGCCAGCCGAATGCGCGCCACGCTATTCAGATTTTTGCTGAGCCGCGCGGTGGCGGTGGCGCTTTCTCAGCCCTCCCATTCCGCTTGCCTGGCACATTCCCTGATGCTATCTTGGCCACGTTAATTCGCATGGCCATGTTAATTATCTTGGCCATGAGATAGCCTGTCAGGAGGCCAAACCATGAACTCCGGTGCTTCATCCAGCCCTGCAAGGGCTTCGGAAGAATTTGTCGCTCAACTTTTCGAAATGGATGGCTGGAAGGTTCAGCGCGAGCCAGCGGTCGGCAAATTTCACGCGGATCTCATCGTCAAGAAAAAGTCTCGCGCCTATATCGTCGAGATCAAGGCGATCTCCGAGGGGCGTCGAGACCGCGTGATCCCCCTCCTCTCCCAAGCCATCCTTCAGGCGCAATCGGCGGCCCGGAAACTTGGCAGCGCGCGCCCAATGGCCATCGTGCATGTAGGTGACGCAAAGGAAATTCTGCTCAGGCAAGTCGATCAATTTGCCAAGCTTCATGCGCCCGATGTCGCCATAGGCATCGTTGCCGACAATGGTGTGCGGCACTTCATCGGTGATGGACTTGAAGGCTTGCAGGTCGATCCCGGCCAGATCTCCAGGCTTTACAAAAAGCCGCCCATCCATGCATCGAACATGTTCTCGGACCTCAACCAGTGGATGCTGAAAGTTCTGCTCGCTCCCGAAATCCCCGAGCACTTGTTGAGCGCACCGCGAGACATCTATCGCAACGTATCGGAACTCGCCAGAGCAGCGGGTGTTTCCGTAATGAGCGCATTTCGGCTCGGACAACAACTACGCGAGGAAGGATTCCTCGACGAATCGTCGCAGTACCTGAAGCTCGTTCGCCGAAGAGCCCTGTTCGAGCGCTGGCAATCGGCAGGACATCGGTCGTCACCGGAAATTCGCATGCGCTTCCTTGTTCCCGGAGCAACAGAGAAAAAACTGAGCAAGGTCGTATCGGACGGCGACGCCTGCCTCGGCCTCTTCGCCGCAGCCGACGCGCTCAACCTCGGCCATGTGTCCGGGGTACAACCTCATGTCTATGTAGAAAAACTACCGCGCCGGAACAACAGCGCATGGAAAGGGCTGGTTCCATCAGCTCAGAATGAGCCTTTCGACCTGGTGCTCAGACAAGCGCCCGCGCCGAAATCTCTCTTTCGCGGAGCCGTACACCAGAATGGCATCGCCATCGCGGACGTCCTGCAGATCTGGCTCGACGTTTCCGCGCATCCATCCCGCGGACACGAACAAGCCGAGCTGATCCGCAAGAAGGCACTGCGCAATGTTCTCGAAGGAAGCGACAAGTGAACGACCTGGCCGCCTTCTCCCGCTTGCTTGAAGCCCTGGCGCCGTGGCGGGCACAAATCGTCCTCGCCGGAGGCTGGGCCCACCGCATCCATCGACTGCACCCACTGGCAGGCGCCCCGAGCTATCAGCCGCTGTTGACTCGAGACATGGACATTGCGTTTGCTGATCGTCCGCCGCTCAAGGGCGACATCAAATCAGCCCTGCTCGAAGCGGGTTCCCCCTCTCCGTCACCCCTGCGCAGGCAGGGGTCCATTTTGACTTTGTCCTGGGTGAGCCGACGTCACAACGCTCCGGGCAAACGCATCCGGGACTGACTTGGCACGCCTCGGTGTCATCGTCGCATTGCTGCTGCGTTGTCGCCCGTCACGCGGCGCGAACCTCGATATTCACCTGCAGATTTCGGCGCAGCACATCGAAAATCGCGGATAGATTGTCCATGCCGGGATTGCCGTTGGCGGACAACATGCGGTGCAAACTCTTGCTGGGCCGTTCCGTGGCCTTGGCCAGGCCTTCGAAACCCACAGTGGCGTTGACCAGATCGCGCAAAATCACACGCGCCGTCGCCGGATCTCTGTTGAGAAAGAGTGACGCGGCCTCGTCCAGCAGCGCCGAGGCAAATGCCGGCTCGCGCCGAACGCGTTCCACGATCGTCTGCTTGAAGTCTCTGGTCAGCGTCATGAATCACCCTTCTTTCGTGCCCGGGCCTTACGTGACCGATAAACGTCTTCATTTGCATGGCTCGCTTGATGTCGTCCCTGCCTACGTGGCCGCATTCGCCAAGATCGCCAATCACTCTTTGGCAGTGATCTCGCTCTCAATTCAAGCTTCAAGACGCGTTCTTGATGCGCTTGGCTGAATGCATTCAGCCAGAAACCATTTCCCCAGATTGCCTGACCCAGTTCATGAAGCCATGCTCCGCAATCGCTGTTCGACGATACCGGCACGCGCCGAATCGGCAATCATGCCGGGCAATCCATCGACAAAATCGGGATGGGCCAGAAGCTCCGTCAAGGCAACGCTGATTGCCTTGCGCAGTTCTGGCGGTGCGCCAGCCAACTCGCTTGCCAGCTCTTCGCGGCCATCGACAATGTTGAGCACATCCTCGATATCGTGGCTCGCCAGAACGTCGCCGCCACCACGCCCCGCATACGCCTCAAGTTTGGTGGCCACAAAGGCCACGGCTGTCGCCATGCGAATCGATATGCCATCCGCCAGTTCCACTTGCTGCGCAGTCTCCACCACATAGGAATACCAGCGATTGGAGAAGCCAAGGATTGCGGGGTCAACCGGCATAAGGTCGAACAACACGCCGGAATCCCGATGCACCCATCGGCAAATAACGCCGCTCTCCAGGTCGTTGGCGAAGCCATGTGCCGCCAGATGTTTCTCAACACGACGAAATTGCGCGCGCTCCGCCTTGATGACCGCATCGACATCCCTGGTAGCGCGGACACTCTCTGCCATGGGATCAGTCACCAGCAACCCTGCCACCGCGCCGCCGACAAACACGACCGATTCCCGCAAATCACCCAGCGCCTCAGCAACAATCTGCAGAAAAATCAGATTTGGATCATCCCCGCGCATCGGCAGCCTCCAGCTCGATCGGCAATAACTTTGCTGCCATCGTGCGCTCGCGGGCGCGACCGGCACGCAGGGCATCCTGCAAAGCGAGCAAGCGGTGCAATGCGGGATCCGCCAACGCGGCCTGAGGCACCGTGCGATAGATGGGCGAAAGGCTGGGACCCTTGGCGCTGCCACCGGCATACGCCCAAACCGGCGCCTCGCCGGGCGCTGCCGTGATATGTGCCAGCAAGGGTTCGGCGCCAAACCCGGTCGGAACGCCGCGCTTCACCGGTCCGGGTACAGCCGGCCAGACATAGCGCACCCCGTGCAGGGCAAACTCCAGCAACGCAGGTCGAAGCGGAGACCAATCACCACGACCGCGCACCACCGCAAGGCCGGCACCAACCGCGCGCTTGACGCTGGCATGCACCTCCGACGCACTCATGGACAGCGATTCGCCCAATACGGCATACGTCCAGCGCTGACGCGGATGGGCCGCAACCTTGAACAACACAAGCAGATCTTGAGGCTTCAATTCCATGGCGACACCCAATATTCGCTATTCGCGAATAGCGAATATCGCCGTATTCGAGCCATCTGGCAAGCGCTGGATCACCAGCAGTTCCTTGTGAACCGATTCCCGCACGCAATAGGCACGAGGCGAATATTGCGAACCACGCAACAAGCCTTGTCGAATGTCCGAATTCACAAATGACCGGTCTGCCATGCTCCAGCGAGCCCCCGCAAAACAGAGGCAAGACCAACTCGACCTAAGCCACACCAACCCGCACATCCGGCACGAACCAGTCTTCACCGGATCGTTCGCCCTGCACCAGCGTGCCGGTTTCCAGATCGAACGGCACCACCCAAAGCTGCAACGAATCCGAATAGTTGAAGACAGGTAACGGCACTCGAAAGTCTGCGGTCAACGGGTAGATCAGCATCATCTTTCCCGCCGCTGGCAGATAACGGTGGCCGTAGGCAAACAGCTGATAGAAATCGCCCTGACTGAGTCCGTACTTGTCGCTGGCGTTCGCCAGCAATGAGTCCAGTCGTTTCCATTTGGTATCGAGAACCCAACTCTCTTCACCATGACGCACCAGAAAGTCAGGCTTGAGCTTGAACCAACGCTCTCCCTGGTGCGTGCAGAGGTGCTCACTGGATGCCGAAGGTTTCAGCGCACCGGGATGCAAAATGCGGCGCAGACAAACCTCGACATAGCGTTCGAACAAGCGCTCCATTGGAAACAGAAGGCTTGGCCCATGCCAATCTCCCACGATGGATCGAGGGCTTTGCTCATTGAGAATCAACGTGCACCAAGGACGGATGGGTCGGTAATGCGACATCAGACGATCGTCGCGCCAGTGGCGAAAATCGGAAGCAATATTCGCGCTGCACGGAATCGGCGAAAGATAAAGCGCAAGCTCGTGCGCCAACCGCCAACTGGTTGCATCCCTCGTCAACCGGCAGACACGATCCAATGCGCTGCGCAACAGACGGTTCTCGGCGCGATCAGGATCGAACACGTCATGCTCGACGTTGAGAATGTGCTGACGACCCGGCGGCTGGCGAAGCTGACGGACAACATCCAGGCGTCCGCGCAGGAATCGCTGCTGCTCCTTTACCGGATGGTAGTCGAACCGCAAACCGCGTTTGACCAGGCGATCGAGATGATCGAGAAACTGCCGCATCACCCATTCATTGAGCGGTGCATCAAATGCCTCGATGCGGGTTGGACTGCTTTCACGCGGCATCAGGTTCATGCAGGCGGCGAGCATCTTGCGCAACAGTCGGCGAGCCGATCGAACAGCTGTCTCGCCGGTTCCGTCGAGGTGTTTTGGGAGGATCTCGATCCGGGTTCCGCAAGGCGTTTCGATCACGCCGACATAGTTGTCCAGGCGCAATGATCGTTGATCACCGATCTGTACGAGCTTGGCGCCGGAGCCGCGCAGCCGCGAACTCTCCCTGCACAACCAATTGAACGCAGAGGCGCATACGTTGGCCTCATCCAGCGTGTCCACCACTGGCTGGGTCGTCAGTTGGGCGAACTCGCAAATGGTGATGAGCTTGCCCACGAGCTAAAAAGAAGTGCCGGCATCGGCGATGCCGCGATAGCTCTCGATCCGGTTGAAGGCTTCCGGATCGAGCTTCCAGCGCTTTGTGTCGCTCGACAATTCATCCAATTGCCCGAAAAGACCCGAAATATCGGCGCCGGACTCGATGATGAATCGATGGCCCGATCCCTTTCGATGATCGTTCAACACCCAGCGTATGCGCTGCCAATCCTCGAAAAAATACTCCTGCAGCAGCGGCACGATTTGATTGCGGAAGATGAAGGACAGCTTCTCGATTGAGCTGTCGCCTTTCAGTGGCAGGAAATACGCATGGCCCAACTGATGATCCCGATCAAGCAACACCTCGATGCGCTCGTTAATCCGCTCCAGCATGAGCTTGATGTCCACCCCCTCGACCGAAACTTCGGACAGCAAGCCCGGATTCGGCGGCATCTCCACGAAACTGAAGCGCCGCCGCAGAGCGATATCGAGCCCCGTCAACGAGCGATCTGCTGTGTTCATCGTGCCAATGAAATCGATATTCGACGGAACGCTGAAGCGCTCGCCCGAATAGGGCAAGGTCAGGGAGATCTCGTTATCCGCGCCTGCTCGCTTGTCTATCTCGATCAAGGTAATGAGTTCGCCCAGCACCTTGCTGACATTGGCACGATTGATCTCGTCAATGATCATCGCGTATCTGTTACCCGGATCGGCACGCGCGCGATCACACAATCTAAGAAAAACACCCTTCCGCACGTCGTAACGCAAATTCCCGGTCTCGTCATCGAGGATCGGCGTCAAACCTTCCATGAAATCCTCGTAGGAGAATGATTGATGGAACGTCACGAATTCGTAGCGCCTGACAGGCTCGTCCGTTGCCTTTGGTCCTTTCCTGATCTCATCAACGATTTCGACGACATCTGCAAGGAATTCTTTCCACGGGCCCGCCAGCTGCCAAACCGAATCGACACTCTTGTCGAAAATGAAAGGGGCGAGCTTTAACGTGATATTGACCGTTTTGGACTCTTCCAAGGCATGGTGCTGAAGCGTGCCCCACAAGGTCTGATTTACTCCTTTGCTGCGCCCCTTCTTCGACGCAACCGCTACGATGAACGGATGTTTGGACAACTGTGGAACGGTAGCTGATCCACCCAACTCATAGAGCGCCGCACCGAGGGTCTCCCACCATGGCAACTCGGCGATTCGGGAAGCAATCTGACTTGTGCGCCAATCATCCGGATCGACCGAGGTTGCCGCCTCCGTGTACGTCGAGCGCAATAGCTTCTGAAGGTGATAAGTTTTGCCTGTTCCGGGAGGGCCGAAAAGGATCTGATTCAGTGGAGGCATCGACGCGTCCGGCATTTCGGGAGTCATTCCTTCGTCTTCGTCGTAGCCTTTTTCGTACTCTCCATCGTCCTCGGCGATTTCATCCTGCGCCTTCGAACGCTTTTTTACCTTGTCCATGGTTCGCCAACGCTCACGTAGCGGAGTGTCGTAGAAGTCAAAGTCCTTTGTCCCCAGTTCGACGGCTAGTCGCTCACGCAACTTGAATAGCGCGTCGTCTTGCTGCCGGTCGGACATGCCCTTGAGCGCCGCCCGATCCATCCCTGCCAATTTTTCAAGGATCACCTTGCGGTCTCGGTTCTGGGTGATCCGCTCGTTGAAATCCGGGAAGGCCAGATAGCGAAAGATGTGGCGGAATTGGCGATAGCCCTCCATCGGCGCAGTTTCGATCCACTCCTCAAATCGTTCGCGATTGCTCAGGATCGCTGCGCGCTCGTCGCGAGAGCGGGAATGCAGATCTTTTGCGAGACCGATCAGATAATTCAGTTCGCGCCAGCGCATCGTGTTGTAGGCGGCACCGGGGTTACCAATTCCAATCAGGCTGGCATCGGACAGGGCTTCATGCGAAGAATCAAATGGTCGTCCCGACCATCCCCATACGCGCATCACATGCTCGCGCTTGGTCGCCGGACCCGTGCCGGACTGAAACAGGATCAGGGCCCAAAGCATTTCGGCCATCAGGCACTTGGCATCGGTCGACGCCGGCGCCATTTGACCTTCGAGCTTCTCGAAGAAGTTCGACTCACCCTCGTCCGGCTTGTCGGTAAACTCGCGCACCAGCTCATCGATTGTCGCTGGTTGCCAGAGCGGCCTATCACCGAACAGCGAGCCGCCTTCGATCAGGCAAGTTCTGATCCATCGTTGTGCTGCGTTGAAAATGGCGACGGTATCGCGATTGGGGTTGTATCGAGACATGCAGAAATCTCCAACCAAATAACCCTATGGAATTGAGCGAAGATCAGACTAAACACAGCGTCTTAAGTTATGCAGCATAATCTTTGCAAAACCTTGTTTGGCCGACGCCACCGATCAAAGCAGGAGTTTACGGCTTTGACCACCTCCGTAAGTGTTGCGAAGTAGCGGTTATGCGTGGCCAGACGCCGGGTGAGCTTCCAAACGCGCTCTATCGGGGCAAGTTGTGGGCTGTAGGGCGGCAGAAAGAGAAGCAGAAGATCTCGGGTGTGTCCGCTCAAGAATGGTTTCAGGAGCCGGGCGTGATGGTATCGGGCATTGTCGAGGATCAAAATCATGCGCTGTCCGGGCTTTTTTTGGCGCAGAAGGGTAAGCGTCCGGCGCTCTCACCTTGATAGCCTCAGGCGATTCGGTTAGTCGCTT
>CAYMHF010000042.1:0-27490 GCA_964390215.1 uncultured Dokdonella sp.
GACCCCAGCATTATGAGTGCTGTGCTCTAACCGGCTGAGCTACATAGCCAGAATTCCTGATTGTACCGCGGTGACTCTGGCATTATGAGTGCCGTGCTCTAACCGGCTGAGCTCCATCGGCATGCCGACCGAAGACTCTGAGGGGCGTCGGATTCTAGTGGTTGCGCTGAGCGTGTCAAGCCTGGAGTCGGTTGCGATCGGAAGCCGGCACCCTGCGCTTGCCTTGCTTCGGTCTTTCCGGCTGTGGAAGAATCAGGCTGTATGGTGGCTTGGCAAGATCGCCGGAATCCGGAAATCCAGTCCGGTCGAGTCGTTGCCGCCAAGCCACTTCAGATTGCAGGCCGAGGAATTCAGTGTGATCGATCCAGATGGCTACCGCCCGAATGTCGGCATCATCCTGATCCGGGATGACGGTCGCGTGTTCTGGGCGCGCCGGGTCAATCGCGACGGGTGGCAGTTTCCGCAGGGCGGAATGCGCACCGACGAAACGCCACTCGAGGCCATGTATCGCGAGCTTGGCGAGGAAACCGGATTGCAGCCCGAGCATGTGGAAGTGCTCGGCGCCACGCCGGGCTGGTTGCGCTATCGCCTGCCGAATCGTTTCGTGCGCCGCAATGTGCGGCCGACCTGCGTGGGTCAGAAGCAGGTCTGGTTTCTGCTGCGTTTCACCGGTGAGGAGAGGCATTTCCGGCTGGATGCGAACGAAAAGCCCGAGTTCGATATCTTCCGCTGGGTCGATTTCTGGTACCCGAGAGAACATGTGGTTTCATTCAAGCGTGCGGTCTACGAGCAGGCGCTGCGTCATTTGTGGCCGATGGCCGAGGCGACTTGCCGGATTTCCCCGGGTGAGACAGGTGATGCGGCTGAGTTCAATCAGATGAGCGCCTACTCGCGCTGACAGATGTTGGAACACGGCAGTAGTTGACAATCATTCGCATTTGCATTTGAATGACGCCACTCCCAACAGGGTTCCGGCGATGTACGTTTGTATCTGCAATGGCATAACCGACCAGTCGATTCGTGAAGCCGCCGCGCGCGGAGTCAACACGCTCGAGGAGCTGACCATGCGTACCGGTTGCGCGAGTGGTTGTGGCAGTTGTGCCGAGCTGGCCCGCGAAATCCTCGCCGAGGCGAAGCCTCGCCTGCATCGGGATTTCGCCCTCTCGCTTGCGGTCGCCGCCTGAGCATCGCCACCTGCGCGACCGGGCTTTCTCGATACGCGGGCACGCGCGATGGCGCCTCCGGGCAGTGATCGAGGCGCTATAGTTGCACCCTTGCCGTGGATTCGCGGCGCCCCGTTTGTGGAAGGAGAACACGCGAATGAAAGGCGATGCCAAGGTCATCGAGCACCTGAACAAGTCATTGCTCAACGAGCTGACTGCGATCAACCAGTATTTCCTGCATTCCCGGATGTATCGCAATTGGGGCTATGCCGAGCTTGCCGAGCACGAATACAAGGAATCGATCGACGAGATGAAGCACGCCGATCGACTGATCGAGCGCATTCTCTTCCTGGATGGTTTGCCAAACCTGCAGCAGCTCGGCAAGTTGCTGATCGGGGAAAAGCCAAGTGAAGCGATCGCCTGCGATTTGCGCCTCGAAAAGCAAGCGTTGCCGGATCTCAAGGCGGCGATCGTCTATTGCGAAAGCAGCGGCGATTTCGTCAGCCGCAAGCTGTTCGTCGATATCCTGGAGTCGGAAGAGGAGCACATCGACTGGCTGGAAACCCAGCTTGGTCTGATCGAACAACTCGGCGAAGCCAATTATCTGCTAACCAAGATTGGCAGTTGAAGGCGGCTCGGCCGGAACCAGGCCGATCCCCGCAAAGGCGGCGAGGACACGCTGATACTCGTTTTCGAGATGCTGCGGAAGGGATTCGAGCCGGTCGCCACGACCTGCTTTCGCGTCGCTCTCGGCGTGTCTGGCCAACTCCGCAAGTGGCAGTGCGCCAACATTCGCGCTCGATGATTTCAGCGAGTGGGTGATGTCGGCGATCGTGTCGAGATCGCGGCAGCTGCCTGCCTCGCGCAGTCGCTTGAGCAGTTTGGGTGTGTCGTCGAAGTAGACCTGAACCAGGTCGGAGAATCCGTCGCCCATGATTTCCAGCAATTCCTGCACAGTGGCCTGATCGACTGGAGGCGCCTGGCTTGTCGCGACCAATTCGATGGCGCCAACAGTCTTCGCAGCAGGTTTGTCGAATGCTGCGGGCGATGCCGCCGAGGGCGCCGGAATTGCTGATTTTGCCGAAGCCAGCTTTGACAACCAGTGGACGAGTGTTTTCTGCAGCAACTGGCGGTTGAGTGGCTTGGTCAGGTAGTCGTCCATGCCGGAAGCCAGGCATTTCTCACGATCGCCGATCATTGCGTTGGCAGTCATGGCGATGATCGGAATGCGCGGCAGGCCTCGGGCGGTCTCATCCTCGCGGCGTTTGCGGGTGGCCGTATAGCCGTCCATGACCGGCATCTGGCAGTCCATGAGGATCAGGTCGAAGTGGCCGCTTGCCAGTTTTTCAAGGGCGATGCTGCCATCGGCTGCCATCTCGACCTCGATGCCGAACAACGACAGCAATCTGCCGGCAACCTTGGCATTGACCGGATTGTCCTCAACCAGCAGGGCACGTCCATGCAGGGCAGGCCAGCCGGCGTCGGCAGAATCCTCGTGTTCTGCCTCAGCCACATGCAGCAATGGGCCTTCGCGGTGGATTTCGGCATGGCTGATGCCGAGCAAGCGGCTCATGGTCTCGCGCAGCTCGCGCTCGTCGAAGCTGCCTGACAGCGCGGCAATGCGGTCGTCGGAACGCAAATCCTGCACGCTTTCGTGGCTGCCGGCGATAACGATGCGCAACTGATCGAGCGAAGGATCCCGCCGGATATTGCGCACAAGGGCGATCGTCGCGGCACCGACGCTGGCCACGTCGATGAGCAGGAACTCGTAGTTCCAGTGTTCACCCTTGACCGAACTCGCACGCAACCGGCTCAGTGCATCGACGGCCAGGTTGCTGTGCAGGTGGCTCATGCCGAGCTGGGTCAACAAGATACCTGAGCGGCGCAGGAAAGCCCCGTCACCGCTCAGGATCAACGCACGTACGCCAGCCAGATCCGAGCGTGTGCGGACATCGCCGATGGCTTTCTGCAAAGGGACGTTGAACCAGAATACCGAGCCGCGGCCGGGCTCGGAGCGCACGCCGAGCTTGCCACCCATCAAATCGACGAGGCGCTTGCAGATGACCAGGCCAAGTCCGGTTCCGCCGAACACGCGGGTCGTTGATGCGTCGGCCTGGGTGAAAGGCTTGAACAGACGGGCGGCCGCTTCCTCGGACAGGCCAATGCCGGTATCGCGCACCGCAAACGTGACCTCATGATGGGTGCCCGATTCGCCTCGCTTGCCGATCTGGATCGTCACGCCACCGCGCTCGGTGAACTTGATCGCGTTGCTGACGAGGTTGGTCAGCACCTGGCGCAGGCGCACGGGATCTCCGCGCACGGCAAGACGAACTGCCGGATCAATAACGACGCCGAGACGCAGACCCTTGGCGGTGGCACTGCCCTGCATGAGCTTGGCGACCGAATCGACCAGTTCCTTGAGATTGACGCCGACACTCTCCAGCTCGAGTTTGCTCGCCTCGAGCTTGGAAAAATCGAGGATGTCATCGACGATGCGCAGCAGTTCCATCGCCGAGCGGTAGGCGGTGGCGAGGTACTCGCGCTGATCAGGCTGCAGCGGCGTGGAGCGGAGAATGTCGAGCAGCGGCACGATGCCATTGAGCGGCGTGCGGATCTCGTGGCTCATCGTGGCGAGGAACTCGCCCTTGGCCATGGTCGCGGCTTCGGCCTCCTGGCGCGCGGCCAGGAGTTCGCCTTGCATGGCACGCAGGGATTCGAGTTCTTGCAGGATGGCTGGCGGAATCACCGTTTCGCGTGGCGGCAGGGCCGGCACCACTTCCGGGATTACGATTTCAGCAACCCGTTCTGCCTTTGGCTGAACAAGGCCGAGTACGACCAGTGCCGATGACAGCGCGATCAAGCCGACGCTCGGCCATAGCACAGGCAATTGCGGCAGCGCGATCATCGTCAGTGCCGCGAGCAGACAACCGATCGACAGGCCGACAACCAGGCTGTCACGTCGCCGCGGCAGCCGGGCGGAATCCAGAGTTTGGCGAGGTGGTTTCTGCATCGAGGTATTCAGGCGTGGGCAACCTTGAAGTCGTAGGCCGCGTCGCGTGTCGCCTGCTGGACGAAATTGCCCTGGATCAGATCGATCCCGCTCGACCACAGCGAAGCCGCGACGCGTGCTTCCTCAACTCGCGGGGCGATCACACGACGCCCGCTGGCATGGGCCAGATTGACCAGGTCGCGCAGTTCATTGCGATGGTCGCCGCCGCTATCGCCGGTATAGCGTGGCGAAAGCTTGATGTAATCCACCGGCAGGTGCATGAGCATGTCGGTGGCGCGATCACCGCCTTCCACCCCGGACAGGGTGAGGCTGACGCCGAGTTGTTTCATGGCCAGCGCGAAGCCCATGTAGCTGGCGAGATGCTTGACCGCATCTTCCATGCGCAGGTCGATCGAAATCTGTGCTGCCGGAATGCGCCGGGATTCGAGTGCCTGGCGCATCCAGTCGACGCGATCCGGATCATGCACGCTGCGTGAGGACTGGTTGACGAAAAGGCGCACGTTGTCGCCGCTGCGACGATGCTCGGCGATGGTTTGAAGGCAACTCTCAAGCATCCAGCGGTCAACCGCGCTGATCAGATCAGCGCTCTCGGCGGCCGGAATCAGCTCGGCTGCCGCATAGACCCGACCATCCTCGGCGGTCAGTCGCAGAAGCGCCTGGTACTGCTTTTCCTCCTCACCATGCAGCGACACGATCGGTTGGAAGACGACGCGAAAACTCGAATCGCGAAGTGCCTTGCGGATCATGTCGGTGATCGAATCCGCCGCCGCATCCGCTGTTGGCGCCATGCTCATGACACTCGCCTTGATGGGCGTTTTGGCGATGGCCGGGGCCTGAAGCAGGGCCTGTTCAGCCGCTTCGACCATTGCGCGCGCATCGCCGGCGGCTGCGGAAAACGTACAGACGCCAACGGCAATACTCACTTCAGGGCGCGAATTGGCTGGCGTGAACACATGATCGGCCACCGCCTCGCGCAATTGCGCGGAGAACTGATCGAGCGCCGCGCCGGAGCGATCCGGATTGAGCACCAGGAAATCGCTGTCGCCGCTGCGCGCGAACATGTCGTTCTTGCCGAGTTGGCTTTCAATTCGCGCCGCGAGCTCTGCGGTCAGATTGTTGAAAGCCGTTGCGCCGAGGCGTCTGCGCAAGTCGCCTGCCGATTCGAGGGCGATGTAGAGGACGCCGCCGCTGCGTGTGGCGGCGTCTTCCATGGCCAGCAACTCGGTCAGGCGCGCACTGATCTCGGCAGGCGTATGGTCGCGTTTGACCGGCTCTCGGGATACGGGTGCGCGGCGCCGTTCAAGCTGGCGCGCCCGCCGCACGCGGCTGGTGACCGCAGTGATCAGATGGCGCGGGGCGATCGGTTTTCTGAGGAAATCATCGCCGCCCGCGCTGAGCGCCTCGAAATGCTTTTCGGTGTCGCCTTCACCGGAGAGGAAAACGATCGGCGTCGACAGATACGCTTCGCGCTCGCGGATCAGCGCGGTCAACTCGATGCCGTTGCAGACCGGCATGTTCAGATCCATGAGAATCAGATCCGGGTCGAACTCGTCGAGCTTGTCGAGCACGGCGGACGCTTCGCCGACGGCGAGCGTGTGCATGCCGTTCTTGCGCAGGATCGATTCGGCGAAAAAGGCCTGCGAACGATCGTCCTCGACGATCATGATGCGAAACGGCTCCGCCTCGGCGCCAAGGTCGAGTTCGCGTACTCGACCGATCACCGCTTCGACACTTTCCGGTTGCACGATATAGGCATCGCAACCGGCCCGCATCGCGCGCAGGCGCGCGGCCAGGTCGGACTTGCCGGCGCCGTGGGCAATCAGCAGGATGCGCTGGTCGCTGCGGCTGCGTGCGGCTTGCACCAGGGCGCCGATCTCCTCGATGTATTGCTGGTATTCGCCATCCAGCATGATCAGGGATGGCGCCGATCGAATCAGCCTCTCCTTGAGCGCGTCGACGCCATCCACGGGCGTCAGCGCAAAACCGAGCATGCCGAGTTGCAGGTCGATGGCGGCAGCCATGTCGCTGCCATCATGCAGGTGGCAGGCAACTCGAACCGCATTGTCGACCGCGGATTGCGCCGGGCTGTCGTCACCGGAATCAGCGGATGCGGTACTGGAGGCGTTGATTTCGAGTGCTGCCGGCGCCGCATCGATACCATCGACTGCGGCTGCGGCGATGTCCGCTTCGCCGGGCGGCGCGCTGATCGGCGTGATCTCTTGCGTGGGCGCCACGGTCGCGGCGTCGTCGGGCCCGATGGAAGCCGTGACAGCGCCCGCTTCGATGAAGGCCGGGCCAATCCGATCCGGTATCGGCAGGGATGCAAAGCGTTGCCAGTAGCGAGACGGTGGCCGGGTCAGCAATGGGAATCCATTGTCTTCGCTCGCGGCATAGCCAAACAGGCCGGACGGATGGTCATCCTGGGCGAGCACGGCGTCGATTTCGCCGCCGCTGCCGGCCTCGAAGGCTTCGAATCGCGCCGCCAATTCCTCAAGCAGATGCGCATCCGGGACGATTGGCGGATCGAGCAGAACCCAGAGATTCTCGGCAAAGTGTTCGAGCCGGCTGGCAGTGGCGCGCTCCTCAAGCTGGCGGCAGGTGCTGGCCAGCGCCTCGGCATCTTCGGCCAACAGCAGGGCGGCGTTGATGTCCCAACCGAATTCGCACAGGCGCTTGCCGCGTTGGCACAGGTCGCCCATGCGCAGCGGAATCTGGGTGACGTGAGCCGCGCGTAAACGCGGACGTCGAGAGGACGGCTCCCTAACCTGCATGCATTCTCCCTAGCAGGATTGAACTATACCAGTGCACGGATCCAGCTCTGCATTCACAATGGCTTGACGACAACAAGTATGACAATCCCGATCAGCAGCAGGGCCGGGATTTCATTGAAGATGCGCAGCCAGCGACTTGAGCGCGAAAAGCTGTCAGTGGCGAACTGGCGAACCATGCGCACGAGCAGAATGTGATAGCCGATCAGGCAGGTCACCAGCACCAGCTTGAGGTGGAACCAGAGGCCGCTGTGCAGATAGCCCGGTGAATTGAGCAGCCACCACGCCATCAGGGCCGTGCCGAAGGCCACCGCGAGCGCGGCGCCGACATGGGTGATCATCAGCAATCGTCGCTGCATGATCTTCAGCCGTTCGCGCACCACCGGTTCATTCGCCTCGAGATGGTAGATGAAAAGGCGTGGCAGATAGAACAACCCGGCAAACCAGGTCACGACAAAAATCACGTGGAAGGCTTTCAACCAGAGCATCGAATCGATCTGCGCGGTAACATGCCGCGAGTATAGCCGCGCTTGACCTTGCGCCGCGCCGATGGCTATAAGCGCAGTCCGTTCCGCCCGCCCGGTTGTGCATTCCCATGGCTCCCCCGCAATTCGTCATTCGTCAGGTCAACCCGTCGCGCTCGCGCAGGATCTGGTTGTTCGTGGCGCTGCTCTGGCTCGGCTCGCTGACCCTGGTCGTGGTCGCGACCAGCCTGTTGCTGGTGTCGAGGCAGCCCGGTGCTGGCCAGGGTTCGGTCGACGACCTGGATACCTCGGCCCTGAAAATGCGCATTGCCGTGCTTGAGCGCTCCGAGCAAGTCGCCAAGGCTGCGCTGGCCGAGTTGCAGCAAACGCTGCGCGACAGGGAGGAGGAAATCGCCGGTGTGCGTGCCGACCTGGCCTTCTACGGGCGCCTGGTCGGCGGTGCCAAGCGCGAGGGCCTGGCTGTGCATGCATTGAGTCTCAAGCCGGTGCCGGATTCTCGCGCCTGGAATTTCTCGGCCACGTTGACGCAGAACTTCAAGCGTGGCCCGGAGACTCGCGGCAAGCTGACCCTGGCGGTTTCAGGTATCCGCAATGGTTCACTCGAAACCCTCGAATGGAAGGATCTCGGGCAGAAGTCCGACAATGCCGGAATCGAGTACGCGTTCAGGTATTTTCAACAGATAGAGGGCACCATCATGCTGCCCGATGGCTTCGAGCCGAATCGCGTTCGCGTCAGTGCGGACGGCGATGGCGGGCGCAGTGAGCAGGAATTCTCGTGGAATGATGCGGCCCAGGCCGAGGAGAAAGACAATGTTCGGCAGTGACAAGCGCAGCAATCGTTCGATGTCCGCAATCACCACCCTGGTCGCCGAAAGCACCACGATTCGGGGCGATATCGAATTCGATGGCGGCCTGCACATGGATGGTGCGGTCGAGGGATCGATATCGGCCAAGGGCGCCAAGGCCGTGCTGACCCTGAGCGACAAGGGCCGGGTAAGTGGCGAGATCCGCACGCCCAACGCGGTCATCAATGGCCAGGTCAAGGGCGACATCATCGTCTCCGAACGCCTTGAACTGGCGGCCAATGCGCGCATCGACGGCAATGTCTACTACAAGGTGCTGGAAATGGCCGCCGGAGCCCAGCTCAGCGGCAAGATGATCTACCAGGCCGAGCCGCCGCGACAGTTGAGCGGCCCCGGTGCCAGGTTGGAGACGGAAGGCGAGAGCGATGACGAACATGCCGCGGCCGAGCCGGCGCAAGCTTGAAACGCGGCAATCCGGCACGATTTCAATAGCCCCCCTGCGTTGATTGCTGCATCCTGTGCAAATGAGTGAAGCTGCGACCCCAACCTATCTCGATTTTACCGACGCGCCGATGGTGTTCACGGCGGCGGCGGCCGGCAAGGTCACCGAATTGATTGCCGAGGAAGGCAACCCCGAGTTGAAGTTGCGCGTCTACATCAGCGGCGGTGGCTGCTCGGGCTTCCAGTACGGATTCACTTTCGATGAAGAATGCGCCGAGGATGATCTGGCCATCGAGCGCGATGGTGTGTTCCTGCTGGTCGACCCCTTGAGCCTGCAATACCTGAGCGGTGCCGAGATCGATTACGCCGAGTCGTTGACCGGCGCCCAGTTCGTCATCCGCAATCCCAATGCCAAGACCACCTGTGGCTGTGGCTCGTCATTCGCGGTCTAGCAACCGGTCGAATCGATTCGGCCGCTCTGCCCATCCGCCCGTGCGGGCCATATGCCGCACCTTCTTGATTCATGGCACGGCGATGGATCTGCAAATCATCAGGAATCGGTTTGTGCCCGTGCGAATTCTTCCTGCAACCGACAGAGTCGGGCAGATTGCCAGCCTGCGGCGGGTTCCCGCCCGGATAAGGGTTCAATGAGCGCCGAGACGCGCAGCCGCCGGAACGTCTTTGCCGGCCTGGCCCTCGATCGCTGCAGTGAGCGCCGACCGGATCGGGCATGGCTCGATCAAGCGCTGCATTCGCCAGATTCCCGGTTTGTGGTGCTCGATCCCGAAGGCAAGGCGCTGGCCGGGCCGGATGCACAGCAATTGCGCCTGCTCGATGGCACCGAGCAAGGCGAGTGGCTGGTGCGGGCATCGCCGACGCTGCTCGGTGTTGATGGCAGACAGGCGCCGCACTTCCTGCTTGTGCCGGATGCGTCGGATGCGGCGCGCATCGCCGATGCCAGTGGCGGACAGTTCATCGATCTGCGTAGCGCCGGACGCGTGCTTCCCGCGTTCGAGGCGGGCCTGTTCGCTTACGCACGCGGGCTCGCCCACTGGCAGGCGCGTACACGCTGGTGCAGTGCCTGTGGCAGCGCCCTCGAGCTCGAATGGGCCGGTCATCGCGCACATTGCAGCAATCTGGCATGCGCGATCGAACATTACCCGCGCACGGATCCGGCCATCATCGTCATTGTCACCTGGCGCGATGCCTGTCTGCTTGGGCGTCAGGCGACGTGGCCAAAGGGACGGTTTTCGACCCTGGCCGGCTTTGTCGAACCCGGCGAGACGCTGGAGGATGCCGTGCGCCGCGAAGTGTTCGAGGAAGCCGGCGTGCGTGTGGTCGACAGCGACTATCACTCCTCGCAGCCATGGCCGTTTCCGTCCTCGCTGATGCTCGGATTCACCGCACGTGCGGATGATCCGACGATCAAGGTCGGCGACGAGATCGACGAGGCTCACTGGTTCGAGGTCGATGAGTTCGTCCGCGACCTGGCATCGGGCGCGCTTGGCCTGCCGCCACCGTTGTCGGTTTCCTGGCGACTGATCGAACATTGGCTCAAGCAGGCCGGGGGACTGGAGCTTTCCGAACTGAAATTGCCGACCATCGGGTAATGACTGGACGCGCGGGCTGTGCCCGCTACAATCCGGAACACCTCCGTCGGCGCCGGATCCCATGGCCAAGTCCCTGATCGCGATTCTCCTTGTGCTGTTGAGCATGCACGCGCTTCCGGATCTTGTGCGGTTCCGCCGCTTCGGCTGGTTGCGTGGCTGGCTCACGCCGGCCGATTCGGCGGGGCATGGCGATCCGTCGCGAACCCTGTGGATCAGCGGCCTGCTGCTGGTGGCCACGGCGCTGATTCAGGCGGCGCTGCATCGGCACTGGTTCGGTTTCCTCGAACTTGCCTTCATGGTTGTGGTGCTTTACCTCAGCTGGGGGCCGCGCGATCTCGATGAAGATATCGATGGCGTGCTCAAGGCACCGGATCGCGAACGGCGCCAAGCGGCGGCACAGCGCCTCACCGACGGCATCAGCGAACAGGTATTGCCGTTCAATGCGGCGGCGATGGTCGAGGCCAGTTTCACCGCGGCCCTGTCGCGGCGTTTCGGTGTGCTGTTCTGGTTCGCCCTGATCGGGCCGATCGGTGCCGTCGGATACCGTCTTGTGCACCTGCTTGCGCGATCGCCGGCGTTTACCGAAGCAGCCGGCGATCTGCGCCCGAGCTTCGAGCGCACCGCGCTGATACTCGACTGGCTGCCCGCGCACCTGCTCGCCTGGACGCTCGCCCTGGTCACCGATTTCGACGCCAGCGTGCGCGCCTGGCGCGACTACCACGCGTCGCATGGCCAGGGCTATTTCACGCTCGATCTCGGTTTTCTCGGCGCGATCGCACGAGCCGGAGTCGATGCCGACGTGGCCGCCGGTGATGGCGGCATCGAAGGCGTTGAAGATCCGCTTACCGAACTCGCCGATACGCGCATCATCCTGCGTCGTGCGCTGTATGCCTGGATCGCGATCATCGCAATGATCGTGATCGGCGGCTGGGCGACCTGATCACGAGGCTCCGATCCAAACCGTGGATCTGCCAGCCAACCCGGCAATGCGCGCTGACGCAAGCGCAGGGTGCATTTGGCGTAGCGAAGACCGAAGCAGGCAATCGCTTCAGGAAGATTGAACGGGAGCCCAATTGAAGTTGGATAATTCCTCCGTCCTCTTTTTGATGTCCAGTCGTCGAACCCGACGCAAACAATCGGTACCTTCGGCGAATTCACGTCGCGCACAAGCCCAATGAATTCAACGATTTCAAATTTCGATTCAATCGACGTGGTGGGCGTTCGAGTTGATGGGGGTTTGGATCTGCTTAACTCTTGCGTCGGAGATTTGGATGGCTCGCCCTTCACACTCAACGCACTTCGAAAGAAGGTCAGAAGCTATCTCAACGAAGTTCTGTGTGCCACGAATCCGACTATTCGAGAGCACTATGGCTGCCCAGCGAATTCACGAATCCGGATTCTCATTTCATATTCGTTTGGCGTTGCCGCTCAAGCGCAAGCTCTAGTCAACGAGTTGCAGCACGAAGCGGAAATCGTGGGCGTGGAATTGCTTTTGTCGCAACGTGATATTCGAGGCACCATTCCGTCTCTGGAGTGAATGCGGGGCAGGTGGGAGGAGACATCGCCACGGACGAATTTGTCTACGTTTTGCCGAGTAATCCAAAAAAAGCCAAAATTCAAACGGGTGATTCCTCCGTCCCATTTTAGGCGCTCCATCAGTCGCGCCTTGGCATCACCGGTATTTTTCGAACGTCGGTGATGTTGATGACTTCGGGCTTGCTTTCGTCCTCGCCGAGGACAAACCACTCGATGCGGTACTTGCGCGGATAGTCACCGGGCACCGTCAACTCCTTCCGAAAGACTTCACCAAAATCGAACTTGCCCCAGGATTCCGGGCAGACTGGCGCCGGCGGTCGGCGATCGTCCCTCGAACGGCGTTGCTCCGGGCCGTTCACGGCATACCCATAGTCGCCGTCGTAAAAGCGGACGCAGATCGGCGTCAGGAAGAAGCTGGTGACCCGTATCGGGATACGTGTTCCATTGTTGACCCAGGGGAAACGATGCAGGTCAACTTCCTGCATCGCCAGCAAGGCCTCGTCATCGGCCGGGTCACGCTTCGGCCAGCGGAACCATTGCGTGCTCTTGGCGCTTCCGAGTGCTATGGGCCTGCTGTCTCCCTACGACGCCGACTGATCGATCTCCAGTGTTGCGCCGGCAATCAGGGCGCCACTCTTGTCCGTGCGAAACTGCAGAGACTTGCGCTGCAGCCCTCCCACTTTATCCGCCTGCTCGAAGCGCAGCCCTCTCAGCCAGCCGCCCGAACACTCGTAGTCCTCGCCGACTTTCAGATCAAGCAAGCCTTCCATTGGAAGGCCGCTGTTCTCGAAGTTGAACTTGAGCATGCGCTCCCGATAGTCTTCGAACCCGCGCGAATTCAGGTTCATCGTGATCCTGAGCCAGCTGCCGTCATCGGCTTGCTCAACGCGCGCGTGATGTTCCGACCACGTCTTGCGCGCCACGTGGTAGTCCGGATTGGCACTGAACAGCCAGCTCAGCTCGGAATTGACCGAATCGTAATCGCCGGCGAGGTCGGGGCAACCGCCTTTTCTCGAAAACCAGTCGGGATCGGGCTTTGGCCAGTCATCGGGATAGTCGCGCTCTGCGCATCCCGCCAGCACCAGCAGCATCAAGCCACACACAAGAACTCCGCGCATCGCCCGCCCCTGATCCAGATCGTGGTCGCATCGGACATATGCCATCGCCGAGGCGCTCCGCACAATAGCAAACGCGGGTTGTCATTGTCAGGGCATGGGGCGTACAGCTCACCGACGAATCGGCCAACGGCTTGCCGAGGAAGGCAGTTTCAAACGGATGATTCCACGGCCCCCTTTTTCGAGCCGCATGCCCGGGCCGCGGCTTACGGGAGCCTTGGCCCGGGCGAGACGGCACTAGTCGAAATTGCTGCGGAAGATCAAATCCGCTACCCGTGCCGACGCGACATTGTCCTTGAGATCGAGCTCAGCGAATGTGTGCGGAGCGAATGCCGATGCCACGAACGACTGTGGATTCAACGGATCGTTTGTCGGCACCAGCCTCGCCATCCCTTCGATCCGCAGGGTCGCACCCGCCGGGATCGTGTAGATGCCCTCGACTGAAGTCGCGGTCGTGAGCGCCACGCAGGGGGAGCCGGAAAGCTGGCACGACGACGATTCGACCATCGTGCCGGCAGGAAGCGAGAGCAGTGCCTGGACATCACTCGCCGTTACTGTGCCTTCGTTGATCGTCTCGAATGCATAGGCGTACGTGATCCAGGGCGATGCACTCGCCGGTTCGAGATTCAGCGCGACCCGCAAGGCTCCGTTGGGTGCCGCTACCGGTGTGCCCCAGTTCGCGAGCACGAGTTCGCCCGGCAGACCGGGGTCCAAGTAGTTCCCGGTAATCATGAGCTGGCCGGTGGAGGTCTTGCCCGTCACCCCCGAGTCTGCATGTTGCGGCAGGTGCGGCTGATCGAGCGGGGACGAGTACAAGTATGCCGATCCGGTGTGTGTGCCATCGACAATCGAGAAAGCACTCAACGCGTAACCGAATGTATGGACAAACGGTTGTGTCGCGAAGACTTTCCCGTTGTGCACGAATCTCGGGTTCGCCCGGCTCCGTGGGTTGACGGGGCCGTCCTCAAGGCGATTCGCCCAGACGATGTTGCCATTCGCGAGATCGAAGCGGAGGAGCAGGCCTCTGACAACGAGGTCGGTTTGCCGATGGGTGCCACCGATATAGAAATCATCCTGATCTCCGCGAACGGCACCCGCGATGACGTAGGAAATGTCGCTTGAATCGCTGTAGATCGAAGACCAGAGCACCGTTCCGGAATTCATGTTGAAACGGCGAACGACGATCTGCGAGGTTGCGGTCCCGAAAGAAATCGCGGTGCTCTCGTCCAGCGTCCGGATTCGACCAGTGATGTCAGGATTGCTCCAGCGCGTTGTGCCGTCGGCGCCGGACAGGGTCGTCCAGCCGATGCCGGTTTCGCCAAGCGGGGCTTCCGTCATGACGTCAGCGCCCAGCGCGAAGAGCGCAGGTGAAGAGTAATAACTGGAGCTCAGCGGAACGGCAGGCATTTCGCGCTCCCACATCAATGCCCCGGAGTTGTGGTTGAATTTACGCACCCAACGCCGGTTCGGTGAATCGAACGCATACTTTTCAAGTACGCCAAGCATGATGTTTCCATCCGTGTCGGCTGCCGGGATGGAGATGTAAGCGCCGCATTGGAAGGCCGTGGTCTCTACCAGGGACTTCTGCCACAGGAGCAGCCCGGTGGTGACTTCGATCTTCAAGATCGTCGCATCAAACAAGCTGCCGCACGCGCCAGCCGGGCCGGGATTCCCGTACGTGGCGATGATGTTGCCGTCACTGGCGCGAACCACGTTGAGCCGATAATTCGGGGACCACGGTAGTGCCGAGAACTGAAAGGGTGTCACCGATTCCTGCAGGATCGTGCCGCTGACATTGGAAAATTGGCGCAGATGAATTTGCGGTTCAGCCGCAACCCATTCCAGCGCAGCGGCAAGCGTGCGATCTCCTTCTTCGAGTATCGACGTGCCCACGGTCCCGGTTTTGGAGACGAGCGGTGCGGACTGGAACGTGTTTCCGGTGGCCGCATCGGTGCTCCAGAGCAATGTCGCGCACGGCCCTTCGATGGACGAAGTGCAATCAAGCCCAATCAGTTGCAGATCGTTGCCTGCCACGGCCGCATCGGTGAAGCGGATGTTTGCGTCAGCAGGCATTTCTCGCCGCCAGACAACGTTGCCATTCGAAAGATCAAGCCGTCCGGCCAGGCCCACGAACCCATCTGTGGGCGTTTCTCGTGGTAATGCGCCGGCGAAAAAGACCGCATTCAACACGGGATCGGCTATCGCGGCTGCGATCTCCGGGTAATGCCAGAGATTCGCGCCCGTAGTGCCGTTCCATCGATCGATACCTGCGCCGGATGTCACAACGTTTCCGGCACCATCGATCGCGACATCGTTGAAAAACCCGGAAACGGGTACGGCCTCCCAAAGGGTCTGGCCGTCAACCGCAGACAGCTTGCGCAACCCATTCGAGCTGGCAAGGTAGACCCCAGACGCATCGGCAACAGCGCCATCGATCAACGAGGCGGTGGGTTCATTCGATGCAGACATCCATTCGACGCGCAGCGGATTGGTGCGCAATCGGGTCACTTGCCGGGATGAGCAGCCGCTCCAGAGGTAGACAATATCGGGCGCGGACGTCGCCAGCTTGAGATCGGAACATCCACCGCCGATGCGAATCGCATCCAACGTAGCGCCCGTCGCGGCGGAGAGAAGACGAAGCACGCCACCATTCAACCCCGACTGCCCCCTGAATGCGGTCAGCACGTCGCCCGTCGGTAGCAGGATCACGGCCTCGAGATCGTCCGTCGGGATCGACCAGGTCAGGCTGCCATCCGAGGCAAGGCGACTCAGCGAGGCCGAAAGGTGGATCGATGAGCCATCCGGAAGTGGGAACAATCGGGCCTGGGCGCGGAGATCGCCAACGTACGACTCTGTCACGGACCAGACCGGTGTCGAGATGTCGCCACCGAACCGCGTCACGCTGGACTCCTGTCGTCCCGATTCGACAAAGCCGTAGGCGAAGGTCTGACCGAAAGGCCCTGCCACAATTCGCGGCCTGTCGTCAGGAGCTGCCTGAACGTCTCCCGTGGTGCTGTTGAAGCGGGATGTCCATTCAGCAGCGGACACTCCGGCAATCGAGCTGCCGCCCAGGATCGCGAAAAACCCGACTGCCGCAAAAGTACGGCACTGCGCCCACTTCATCCTGTTCATATCCTGTTCCCGGAATTGAAAAGATCCACTAGTATATTCTATTGTAGGTGCCGCGACCAACTGAGGGAAGTGTCCAGAGGCAACAGGCCGATTGGCCCGCTTCAGTGGCTGAACACTTTGCCAGGCGTCGAAGCGATGCGCGCCGACGCTGCCAGCAATTCGTGGCGGAAGGGAAACGTGCCGACTCAATCTGGCTACAAGTGACCGGCCAGGTTTTTCTCGGCGACGATGCCTTTGTGGCGAGGAGTTTGCGTCACGCTCGAACCAGCGACGATGTCAATGTGCCAAGGGCGCAACGCCGAGCACCACCGCCATCGCTTGATCGCATTGCCGCCCGGCACGCGACGCGCGACGAGGCGATCATCGCGGCGCATGCATCCGGCGGCTACAGCTATCAGCAGATTGGCGAGCACTTCGACGTCCACTTCACCACCGTCGGACGTATCGTCAGGGCTGCGAAGCAGCAACAAACAGGGGAGTGATGTTGCAACACTAGACTTTGCCCGTTTCGATGCATCGTTGCGGCGCACCGGGACGCAAGTGCTGGTTCAGCCAATGGGAACAGGAGCGAGTGGCACAAGGGCTCAGTTCGCTTCAAAACCGCTCGCGAAAATGTAATCAACCCGCCACTCGTAGGCACCGAGATCGACAGCTGCGCCCTGCGGTCGCGGTACGCCCTCGATGTCGATGGTTGGCGTCAGGATGGCGCTGCCGGTATCCACGGCGTTTGTGCCCGGCAGAAGGTGCAGGTCGAATGGTGGCGCGACGAACAGCGCCCCCGCATTGGCATAGGCAAACTCGACATTGTGATCGGCGACCAGGCTTGTCCCTTCCAGCGAATAGTCGGTGGCCAGGTTGTTGCGCACGACCACGTTGGAACTCGGTCGCCCATCCTTGTGCGCATGCACCATGATCCACGGCGGTCCTGGCGCGGTGGCGTTGATGTCGATCACGGTGTTGTTGACGATACGCGAATCACGCATTCCGTAAAAGCTGATGCCGTGCCAGTGATCGGTGATGACGACGTTGTTCTCGACGATCCAGTTGACAAAAAATCCGTCGAAACAGCCGATCCCCTGCATGCTGTTGCGCAGCGGATCGTTCGGGTTGGTCGAATTGATGAAAACATTGCCACGCAACACGACACCGGTCACCTCGCCGGTGCCGACGCCGCCGGCACCAACCGACCAGCTCTGGAAGCCGTCATCGTGATTGCCGTCGGGCGGATCACCGACCTTGACGTTCTGCACGCGGTTGTATTCGAACAGCCCTCGATCGCCGAGGCCGCGCAGGCCGTCGGCGGAAAAACCGTCGATCAGGTTGCGCTGAACCTTGGCATCGTCGCCATCGACGCTGATGCCGAAACGCAAGTTGCGCAATCGGTTGTCGTGCACGCTGATGCGCTCGCCGCCGATGTCGATTCCGCTTGAGGGACGGTCGACCCAGTCTTGCGCATTCCACGCCGAGGCGTCAACGACGCTGAACAGCTCGCTGTCAGCCAATTCGATATCCCAGGTCGGCCCGAAGAAGTTGTGGCTGGTGAAGCGGGCCATCGTGGTCGGCGTATTGGTCGCAGCGTAGGACGGGCTGATCGAGAGGCCGCGCAATACCCAGTTCTGCGCCGATTGCACGAGCAGGCTGCGCAGGTGCGGCGAGTGCCCGGCTCGCGCTGCAATCGTGATCGGCGCCGTGTTGTACAGATGCTGGACAACGACATCGCCGTAATAGCCATCACTCAGCCACAGCGTATCGCCGGCCTTCACCGGCGCGCCGGTGTTCACGACCACCAGCGACATGCTGGCTTGATACGGATACGACGGCCAATTGCGCGATTCCACGCGTCCGCTGTCGAGCACGGTCTGCAATGACCGCCACGGTGCTCCTGCACTGCCGTCACTGGCATCGTTGCCGTTGACCGGATCGATGTAGAACGAGGTAGCCGCCACAGGCAAGCTGATGCAGCACAACCCGATGGCCAGCCAGCAGCGGCGGGAGAGATTTCCAGCATCGCGCATCATCATGGTGCAATCCCCGCGTCGATCCAGTCTCCGATTCAACCACCGACTACCCTTCAGAAAGTTGATCGCCGTCGCGTTCGGCACCTGCGGAATCCGGCCAGAGGGCGACCCGGCCACCCGCAGCGGGCGCGCGCAACGCGATTTTCGGGTAGGAAACGTGGCGCTACTGGTGCATCAAGGAGATGCCGCGAGACGAATTGATCTGCGGACTTTGTCGTGACATCGTCTGCGGAACAGGGAGGTTCAACATGATCCGAGTCCGAGGCGTGCCTTGAATCGTGCGTTCGCATGAATTGCGAAAAGGTTCAAGTTCCGGAACCGGACCTCATCGATGCGTGACTCGCTCGCCGCGAGTCAGATCGTGATCACATCGAACATATGCCATTGTCGAGCCGTTTTCGCACTATGGGAAAGGCGGCGTTCGCAATGTCAGGGGACAGGAGGCACTGGCATCTCACGACCGAATGAACTGATTGCTTGCTAATGAAACTGTTTCAAACGCATAATTCCTCCGTCCCGTCTCCTTGTCCCCTTTTCTTTAAGCAAGCCGTATGCGAGTAAATTGTATGCGCGGCTTGATGAGAGAGCGCAGCACAAGCCTGTTCCCTGCTCTGCCCCTTCTTCCTTTTGATCGCCCCCGCACGGATGGAGCTTCCTTGTAAACCCAAGGTTGCAAGGACTGGGTGCGACAATACATCACAAGAGTCTTGACAAGGCGAAAGACGGACGGTAAAAGTATCAGTGCACTTTGATTGAAATTGATTCGAGTGCAATGTTTCCATTATTACCCGTAACATTACCGTCAATACTAAGGAAGTGTCGAAATGAACACCAATAACGAATCGAATAGCGAGCAAATGATGATCGAGGAACTGGAGGCTCGCTTTGAAATGGAGGTTCCTGGCTCATGTGAATGCACGAGCACATGCAGCCCGGAGTGATCTAACTCTTCGGAGTGATCTAACTCTGCGGGGTGGCGGATCCACGCGTCACCCCGCAATTTTGGCGCTATTGGCGAACGTCGCCGGCAAATCTGACCTTCAGGCACTCCCGACAACTTGCCCTTATGACTGCATACGAGCCGGATCTCGCGGCTGCGCCACCCATTCCTGTTGCGTCGCTGGTCATTCGAGCCTTCCACGAAGGTTTGACGGCCGCTGCCACGCCATCACGTTTTCTGGTTGACAGCGGATCGCATCAGCATGTGGTTGGATCGGATGTGCACAAGCTGCTCATGTTGTTGCTCGGCACGCCACCCTCTTGGTACGCACTGGCCGAGCGCTATGCTACCGTTTACGAGCACCCTATATGCGCCGCCGAATTACGACGCACGGTGCTTGAAAAAATGCCCGGCAACTGGTTCGATTCCGCATCCATGGAAGTGAAGCGCAGCCCATTCCTGTTGCAGTTTGAGTTGTTGACGGGCGACCAACTAGCACCCTTGACCCGACGCCTGGCTCATCTATTTAGTTGGTGGCTCGCCATTCCGGTAATTGCTGCATTCTTGGTCATCGAGTCGATTGCGCTTCCTTCTGCGGCGGAACATATTCACGACGCTACCGGGTTCGGTGAGGTGATTCTGCTAGGCGTTGGGCTCGTTGTGACAATGGTTTGTCATGAGCTTGGACACCTTTCTGCCTGCGCGCGCTCAGAAGGTAACCATGGTGGAATGGGCTTGGGATTGTATTGGCTGTTTCCAGCCATGTATGCAGAGGTTAGCCAAGCCTGGCGTATGCCGCCTTCAGCTCGCGTATTGGTCGATATCGGCGGCCTCTACTTCCAAGCATTCACCGTCATTGGGATTGGCGGTTATGCAATTCTGGCCAATGATGTGCTCGCTTACCGGCTGCTCTGGTTGGTGACCTTTACAATGCTCCACACACTCAACCCATTCTTCAAGTTCGACGGCTATTGGTTACTGTCTGACGCCAGCGGATTGACGAATCTGCATTCCCAGTTGCGCTCCACCGTGGTCGGTATGGCGCGTCGACTGTGCGGGCTACCGTCTCCGTCACGCGTCAATAACGGTGGACGATTGCGTTTAGTCATCCTGTATGTTTACACCCTGCTGTGCGGAGCGTACCTAGCATATGTAATTCAATTCCTGCATGGCGAGTTCAAGCTAACAACACAGAGCTATCCCGCGCTACTGGCCACTGCCATCGAGCGCATCGAGGCTGCATTTACTGGGCATGATGTAGGAGCCCTTACGCGCGCGTTCGGCGATGTCCTAGTCGCCTCAGCATGGCCAGCCATGCTCCTTTTGTTCGCTCTCTTGCTGGGGTGGTCGCTGCTCAGACGAGCTGCAAGCATCGTCTCAGAACTGCGCGGTGGCGTGCGAGCTATCGAGCATGCCGTATGACAAACGCAGGTGCTGCCCAAGCGGTATCCAGATTGCTAAGACTTGATTCCCAATTAGCGGGGGCAATCGTTGCCCGCGCCGAACATGCGCGTGCCGATCTCAAGCATCAGTTGCATCAGCAAATGAGTGTTGGACGAGGATGGGTGCGCGGGTTTCAGAGCCTATCACCACGCGTCGAAGGTACGGCCGTGATTGGCCTTGCCTTTTCGCGGCGCTCGCTGTTGTGGCTACAGAAGTTTTCGCTGGCAAGCGCCCGACCGCTACTCATTCTGCACACCGAACTTTCTGAATCACACTTCCGCGAACATGCCAGGTGTTATGGGCCACTCCAGTTGCTTACACCTATCGAAATGATCCGTCACCAAAGTAACCTTGGCGTGGACAGGGTATTTGTTACATTTCCCGATCACACGGTGGGTAACGGCAACACCAACGTACAGGCACCAATGTTCGGTGAGTCTATGTTGTTCCATGCTTTGGAATCGCTATTGGCGCGGAAGCACCACGCGAACATGTACTGTTTCTACGGAGATCGTTTGTCTCGCTGGGTGCCCGAGTCCGCACCCGCCGGCATCGGCGAAATTTGTCTGATCGCCGAGGCCGCTTGGCTTGCCGCCAACATTGAATTCACAATTTCATCAGCACCAGAAGAATACTTCGGATGGGGTCAGATCGAGCGCAAATCCATGCGTCGTTCGCAAGACCTTCGTCGGATGCGACTGGATGTCCTCAAAGGTTTCTTGAGAGCATGGGCATGGCGAGCAATGAAATGCCCGGAAGGTATAGATGAAATTATTAGGCAAATTGATCGAGACGGGCCAGCGCTAGTTGAGTCGGAAATCAATGCAGGCTTGCGGCTCTCGGGAAGTTGATGATGACATTAAGTGACCTCCATCGGAGCCATGTCTTCGCCGCTTTGGCTCGCTATGTACCAAAGCTGACAATACGCTTGGCGCGGATGGCTGCCTGGCACGATAATTTGCGCGATACGACCCCGAAACGACACCAAATGCAGGCCAATTTTAAAAGTGCTTTTCCGGAGCTCAGCCCAGCCGCGCTCGCATCCCTGTGTGCGCGCCATCGCTCAAGCATGTATAGAAGCGGTGTTGTTCTTACTCATCTGCGGCAAATGAGTTGCAAGGGTCTGCATCGTCACGCTAGCCGGCATGTGCACTATTGTGATCCGGGCGCAGTTAAGCGTATCGCCGATCACGATGGGCCAGTGATCATGCTCACGCCTCATTACGGCGCCTACCTTTCCGCGAGTCTAAAATTGCTGGTTGATATTGGCTCTAGCAAGCGCCTTAATATATTTTTCGATGACCCCGCCAAGAACACCACTAATATTGATTATCAACGAATTTATCAGCGTTACGGAGGAAATGCCTCAGTACTGTTCAACAATCGCCGCTCGATCGTCACAGCGCTCAAAGCACTGCAACAGAACCAAGTGCTAACCATGATGCCCGACGTATATGATGTCAGCGGCAACTGTGTGGCCGTTCCCTTCTTTGGTGGACTAACCCATGCCATGACCGGAACTGCATTTTTCGCACTGAAGACACAGGCGCTATTAGTTCCAGTTTATTGCTACAACACTATTGGATTGGACTGTGAAATTGACATTCAACAAGCGATTCCACTAAGTAAGGCCAGTAACTTCGAACAGGCCTTGTACGAAACGACAGCTGCAATCTTCGCCAATATCGAGGCGCAACTAATAGACCGGCCAGAGCATTGGGTCTATTGGAAAGAGCTGGGTCGACGCTTTCCGTGTACCACTCGCCTCCCTGCGCAGACGGATGGTGACTGGGCAGGGCAACTGGCAGCTTTGCTGGTCGAATTACGCACACAAACACCGGCATTGGCTCCATTACTAGAGGAAGTCGAACGTCAGGCGAGCATGCTCGACGTCCATGCATTCTAAACTATTAATGGAGTTCCCCCGGTTCTGCCGGGGTGGCAGGAACAGTTTGAAGGTTGCAGGAGTAGCCGTCGGCGTTGAGGTAGCTCAAGCGTAGATCTCGAACAGGCGGCGTTCCGTTTCGAAATGATGATGCCGACGCCTCAAAAATCGACTGACGAACTCTTGATCGTCGATTGCGAAAATCCGCCTTTGAGGGGCCGCAATGGTTAAAACCCCTAGCGTTGCCGGGGAATGCTTTCTAGTGTCTCCATAAAGGATATATCGTGAACTCAAAACTGCTCGCCGTCATGATCGCAATTACCATGCTTGTTTTGCCAAAGATCTCTCTCGCGACTGACAAGGGGTATCTTGGTTTTGGAACAGAAGCAACGATTTCTGGCTTCTTCAGTCCAATATTGAAACGTGTAAAGGTAACGGAAGTACAAAATGGCTCGCCCGCAGCGGAGGCGGGGTTGCGCGTAGATGACCAAATACTGGAGGCCAATGGCAAGGCTATCTCGGGAGCTCCGGCCAGGGAGAT
The DNA here is from genome assembly GCA_964390215.1 of uncultured Dokdonella sp. Taxonomy (GTDB): domain Bacteria; phylum Pseudomonadota; class Gammaproteobacteria; order Xanthomonadales; family Rhodanobacteraceae; genus Dokdonella. The sequence continues at coordinate 22,891 of CAYMHF010000042.1, forward strand.
GGCGGGCGCACTTCGAAACGTCATGCCGGATCAACATTTACGCCTTAAGGTAAAACATTCAGACGGGACGCAATCAGAGGTCAACATCATTGCCGGTACCAAGCGAGATGCTGGCTAGATCTACTGTATTGCTGGAATCATGAAATGATCGCAACATTTTCGTGAGTGCGTTCAGCTTCGAAGTGCAGTATCCAGCGCGGTGATGGGGTCAAAAGCCATAGCCTGGCTGACTTCACATTCAAGTGGAGATGCGCGTGAGCTATCCGCACCTGAGGGAGACGCGAGCACAAGGCGCCGGCAGGCGCGAGGATCAGCAGGCGCTCAAGGTACGAGGGGCTACTCCGCCCCGTGCTTTCCGATTGGCGCGTGCAGTCGCGCGGCGAATGGTGCGCCAATCAAGCCCAGCTTCCGCGCAATGTCTTGACGCGTTGTTCGAGCATGGCCGCGCTGGCATCTTCGGTGGTGACGGGCGAATCGACCGCCAGTACCAGGCGTGAGCGGAAGCGGCGGGGCAGGCGCATGCGCCCGGGTGCGCGCTTGCGGCGACTGAAGATGCTGCCCCAGAGTCCGCGAATCGCCAGCGGCACGACCGGCACCGGGCGGCGCGCGAGGATGCGTTCGACGCCGGGTCGGAAGGTCGCAATCTCGCCGTCGGCGGTGAGTCCACCTTCCGGAAAGATGCAGACGATGTCACCCTCGGCCAGCGCCCGATCGATTTCATCGAAGGCTTTTTCGAGCAGGGCCGGATCCTCCTTGGCCGAAGCGATCGGGATTGCCTTGGCGGTGCGGAAGATGAAGCTCATGACCGGGATCCGGAAGATCTTGTAGTACATGACGAAGCGGGCCGGACGGCGCACGCTGCCGGCGACGATCAGCGCATCCATGTAGCTGACATGGTTGCAGACGAGCAGGGCCGGGCCGTGCTCGGGGATGTTGTCGAGCCCTTCGGTGCGGATCCGGTACAAGGTGTTGACCAGCACCCACGACAGGAAGCGCATGAGAAATTCGGGAACCAGCGTGTAGATGTAGATCGCCACGGCTGCGTTGAGTACGGCAACGCAGAGGAAGATCTGCGGGATGTTCAGGCCGAGCGCGGTCAGGCCGAGGCCGAGTCCGGCCGAGACGACCATGAAAAAGGCATTGAGGATGTTGTTGCCGGCGATAACGCGCGAGAGTTCGCGGCGATCGGTGCGGCTCTGCACGAGGGCAAACAGCGGCACGATGAAAAGGCCGGCGAACAGGCCGATCAGGACCAGGTCGATGACGATGTGGGTGCTGCCGGCGGCGCGCAGAAAGTCGCCGATGCCGAGACCATGCGCGCTGGCCATGGTCGGCCGGGCAAAATACAAATCGACCGCAAACACGGTCATGCCGATCGAACCGAACGGCACCAGGCCGATCTCGACCTTGTGTCCGGACAGGCGCTCGCAGAGCAGCGAGCCGATGCCGACTCCGACCGAGAACAGGGCCAGGGTCAGATTGAGTACGCCTTCGCCGCCGCCGAGGAAGGTCTGCGTGTAGGCCGGCAATTGCGCGGTGAACACGGTGCCGAAGAACCAGAACCACGAGATGCCGAGGATCGCATTGAAGATCGTGCGATCTTTGGTCACGTAGCGCATCACGCGCAAGGTTTCGCTGACCGGATTCCAGTTGAACTTCAGACCCGGCGCGCTGGCGGGAGCCGGCGGTATCGCACGGCTGACCAGGTAACCTATCACGGCAATGCCGACCACCAGGATCGAGGCAGCGGTGGCACCGAAATCGCCAAGCGCCATCAGCGAGCCGCCGGCCATCATGCCGATCAGCACCGACATCGAGGTGCCCATTTCGACGAGGCCATTGCCGCCGACCAGTTCCTCGGTCTTCAGCGCCTGCGGCAGGATCGCGTACTTGATCGGGCCGAACACCGTCGAATGCAGACCCATCAGGAACAGCACGACAAACAGCAGCCAGACCTGGTGCGCGTGGAAGGCATAGACGGCGATCAGCATCGCGCCGATTTCGAACAGCTTGACGTAGCGGATCAGGCGCGCCTTCTCGAACTTCTCCGCGATCTGTCCGGCGCTGGCCGAGAACAGGAAGAACGGCAGGATGAAAACCGCCGGCGCGATCATCGCGTAGAAACTCACCGCCTCGATGCTCAGGCCGAGGTGGAAGCCGATCAGCACGACCATGCCCTGGCGGAAAGCGTTGTCGTTGAACGCACCGAGTGCCTGGGTTGCGAAGAACGGGCCGAATCGACGCTTGCCGAGCAGGGTGAACTGACTGTGTTCGGACATGAGCAGGCTCACGGAAAAGACTGCGGCAATCTAGCAGAGCATGCCGCCGTACGGGGAGTTGGAATGTCTCGGGCGCAAAGTTGCCTCGATGGCATACATCATCCACGATGGGGCCGGGAAGCCGGGAGCGGGGTATGGCTGAAGGGCTCGATCAGTGCGGCAAAGACAGTGCCGCAGTGCGACGCTGGCGCTATCGTGTGCCGGTACGGCGCGCGGCTATCGGAATTTTTGCCGACCAGATGGAGCAGGATCTCGCTGCAGCAGGCATTGCCGAGAGTGTGCGCCAGTCACTGGCGACGGTGCTCGACGAGTTGCTCGCCAATGTGGTCATGCATGCCGAAGCCGTACGTGGCCCCGTGCACGTGCGCCTGCGCTGCGGCCATGCCGAGCTGGTCGCACGTCTGCGCTACTGCGCGGCCGCGTTCGATCCGACCGCGCTCGCGGTTGCGCATCTGCCAACGACGATCGCCGCGGCCAATATCGGTGGCGTCGGCATTGCGATGGTGCGCGCAATGACGCGCGAGTTCGTCCATCAGTATCGTCGCGGCGAGAATCACTTGCGCGTGCGCTTGCCGCTCTAGCCCGGGCTAGCAGCCTGTCGGACTTTGCCGGTTGAGGCGAGAATTCGGCTGTGCGAGGGCAGACTACGACGATTTGCAGGCCCATAGTGGTGCTATGGGTCAAAAAGCGGCGGAAATATGAACCGCACAGACGGATTCGCAACCCCGCCGAGTAATGTCCGACAGACTGCTAGAGCACTCAGGGATCTCGCTGCAGGGCGTGATGGCCGATGTCGCGGCGATGAAATTCGCCATCGAAATGGATCTTCGTCATGGCCGAATAGGCCCGATCGCGTGCAGCGGCCAGATTCTCGCCGAGCGCACACACCGTAAGCACGCGTCCGCCCGCCGTGACGACCCGGCCGTCGCGAATCCGGGTGCCGGCATGAAACACCTTGCAATCGTTGTCCGTGTCGAGATCGAGTCCGCTGATCGGATCGCCGCTGCGCACCTTGCCCGGATAGCCGTGCGCGGCCATGACCACACCGATTGCGGGACGCGGATCCCAGTGCACCTGCATGTCGCGCAAGCGCCCCGAAAGCGCCGCTTCGATCAGGTCGACCAGATCCGACCGCAGGCGCAGCATGATCGGCTGGGTTTCCGGATCGCCGAAGCGGACATTGAACTCGATCACCTTGGGTGCACCGTCCTTGTCGATCATCAGCCCGGCATAGAGAAAGCCGATGAAGGGAGCGCCCTCGGCGGCCATGCCGGCCAGGGTCGGTCGGATCACCTCGTCCATGATCCGTCGGTCGACTTCACGGGTGACCACCGGTGCGGGCGAATAAGCGCCCATGCCGCCGGTGTTCGGGCCGGTATCGGCCTCGCCGACGCGCTTGTGATCCTGGCTGGTGGCCATCGGCAGTGCTTGCTGGCCATCCGAAATGACGATGTAGCTGGCCTCTTCGCCTTCGAGGAACTCCTCGATGACGACACTGGCCGAAGCGTCACCAAAGGAATGCGCACCGAGCATGTCGTGCAACGCCTGTTCGGCATCGCCCATGGTCAAGGCGACGACGACACCCTTGCCAGCGGCAAGCCCATCGGCCTTGATCACGATCGGCGCACCCTGCTTGCGTACATAGGCGAGGGCGGCATTCAGCTCGGTGAATACCGCATAGCGCGCGGTCGGGATATTGCGACGGGCGAGGAATGCCTTGGCGAAGGCTTTCGATCCTTCCAGTTGCGCGGCGATCCGGCGCGGACCGAAGCAGGCAAGGCCTGCGCTGCGGAACTTGTCGACGATGCCGAGCACCAGTGGAATCTCGGGGCCAACCACGGTCAGCGCGACATTTTCCTCTCGGGCGAGCGTGAGCAGGCCGTCGATGTCATCGGCGGCGATGTCGACGTTGCGCATATGCGGCTCGCACGCCGTGCCGGCATTGCCCGGTGCCACGATGATTTCACGGACACGCCTGGACTGGGCGAGTTTCCACGCCAGTGCATGTTCGCGGCCGCCGCTGCCTACAACCATGATTTTCATGGTTGCGGGAATGGGGAATAGGGAATGGGGAATGGGTAGGTCATTGCGACTTGACGTTTTGGTCGGGGTTGATGGAGGGCTGAGCAATTAGCAATCAGCAGTTAGCAGTTAGTAGTTAGCAGTCAGCGGGAAGAGCGGTCTTCTGCGAAGGAGTGGTTCCCGGAATTGCAACTGATCGAAGGGATGATCTGGATGGCAAAAACCGCCACGCTTCTTCCGCTCACCGCTCACCGCTCACCGCTCACCGCTCACCGCTCACCGCTCACCGCTCACCGCTC
>CAYMHF010000043.1:0-27391 GCA_964390215.1 uncultured Dokdonella sp.
TCGCCCATTTTCCCTTCGTCAAGACTGACTTTCCCGCTTATCCGCGAAGAACCAAACATTTCCCGTGCTTCACTGATCTTCCCGCGGCTCTTCAGCGCGTGCCCCAGTTCGATACGGGCGAGAGCGGCTAGTGCTGGCCAGCGCGAACCGGCGGCGGCGATGGCGGCCTGCGCTTGGGTGGCCTGGCGATCCATCTGATTTTCCAGATCGGCGCGTTGTGCCGACATCAGCAATTGCCGTTCGACCGGCACTTCGTGCAGCCGATTCACGCGTTCGTAGGTTTTGATCGCACCTTCGTCACGTTCGTGAATTTGCATATCAAACAGGGCAAGACCGACGTCAACATCGTCGGGATCCAGCTCATAGAGGATGCGCCAGCTATCGAGCGCTGCTGCATAGCGACCGGCCAGCTCGTTGTGTAGGGCGTCGAGCATGAGCTGGTCTCCGCGCTGCAACTGGCTGCGGCTTGCCTCAAGCGCGGCCATGAGTTGTGCCGCCTCCCTGCTTTCCCCGCGCAGTATGTGCAAGCGTGCCAAATACAAGGCAAAGCGCGGATTGTCGTGTCTCGCGCGAGCCAGTTGGGCATCGTGAAGTGCCTGCGTGGTATCGAAGTTCCGCGCTGCGGCCATGGCGGCGGCTACGACTTCGGCGGCTGTGTCGTTCGCTTGCGGGGGTGACGAATCCGAGCTTGAAAAATTGGTCAGTCGACTCAGCACAAGGATGCCGATCGCCATGACCACGACACCCGCCAGGATCCAGCCGCTCAAGCGCCTTCTCGATCCCCCGGCCGGTCGCTGAATGGGTTGGACAAATGGCGGGCCTGAGTCGGATTCCCGTGCTCGCGAATCGAGAGCGTCGTCGTCGGTCACGGTCACGGTCGCGATAAAGCGATAACCGACCCGATGACGGGTCTCGATCAGGCGTGGTTCGTCGGCGTGATCGCCGAGCAGCTCGCGAAGTTCGCGAATGGTCTGCGCCACGGCGCTGCTGGAAATCGAGTGGTGCCCCCAGACCTGGTCGAGTATCTCGCCTTTGCCAACAACGGCGGGAGCCTGCTCGACGAGGTACTGGAGGACCCTGAACGACTGGCGTCGCAGCGGCAACGCCCCGGCCGGACCGGCGAGTGTTTGCTGATCTGTATCGAGGACAAATTCGAGGAATCGATAGCGCACCGCCCGAGTTTACTCCGCCTGAGCTGTGCACCAATGCGGCAGCCGCCGCGGTTTTGCCATTTTGATGATCCCGACAATACGAGCTCACGGTACAGGATTTCAACGATATTTCACGCCAATTTCATCGTTCTTGCAGCACTTCAGAGCGAGCCCTTGCGAGCATGAAACGCCGTAAAACTGAGGTGAAAACGCATGTCAATCGCTTGCCGCGTACGAGGTTGTTTCTTGCGCCTGCCATTGCTGATCGCGTGGCTGGCCTGTTCGAATGTTGATGCCGCCAACATCCATGTATCGACCCTGCTCGACAACGATGAATCGGATGATTTTTGCTCGCTTCGGGAAGCAATCATCGCGGCCAACACGGATGCGTTCTATCACGGCTGTGCTGCCGGCAACGGCGCGGATGACATTGTCCTGCTGGTTCCGGGCAGGATTGTCCTCAACGCAGACCTGCCGATCGTGACGGGCGGTATCACGCTGCGTGGAACGGGGGTCGACAGTTCGACGGTAGACGGCCTTGAGGCCTTTCGCCTGATCGACTTTCCAGGCCCGCCAACCGGCGGCAACGATGCACTGCAGATTGAAGCGCTACGCCTGACCGCAGGCCTGCACGACAATGGTGGTGCAATCCGCGTCGGCAGTGGTCGATCCCTGCGCATAGTCGATGCGAGGCTGGACAACAATCGGGCCAGCCACTCGGGCGGGGCAATCGAGGCGCGTCAGGCAACCAGCGTTGAGATCGAGCGCAGTTCGATCCTCGACAATGAAGCCGGCGATGGCAGCGGTGGTGGCATTTCAATGTATACCGGAAGTTTGACCGTGATCGAGTCGACGCTCGCCGACAACCTTGCCATCACGAGCAGCGGAGGTGGCATCGAGGCCTACGCCGTGAATGCCTTGCTGATCCAGCGTTCAACCATTTCCGGCAATCGTGCCGGTTTGCACGGTGGTGGTTTGCACCTGGTTGCCGGCAGCGGCGATTCGGCGCTCATCGAGTCGACAAGCTTCATCGCCAACACCGCCGATCAGGACGCCTCGAACGATGGCTGGGGAGGCGGTATCGACGTGGCCGGACCGGTAACCTTGAGCTTGCGCAACAGTGTTGTCGCATCAAATCGTGCACTCGTCACCACAGTCGCACGCTGTCCCGATCTGAACATTCGCCTGAATGCCATCCTCGACAGCCAGGGCTACAACTTCATCGGCAACAATGCCTGCGTGACGTCCTGGTTGACAGCGGGATTTCCCAACGCGAACTTCGATTTCGTTGGTACCGATGCGGTGCCGCTGGATCCCCAGCTCGGCCCTCTGCTCGATAACGGTGGCCCCACACTCACCCATCTGCCCCTGCCTTCGTCGGGTCTGCTTGATCAGGGCAGTTGTGCGAGCGAACTCACCGATCAGCGCGGCATGCAGAACGCCCAGACCGGAATGCGCGTCGTCGATGATCCATCCATCGTCAATCTGGCCGAGGGCTGCGACATCGGCTCGGTCGAAGGCAGTGGCTTTCCTTCTGACCTGATTTTTCGCGACGGGTTCGACCCTTCGCTGTGAAAAAGCCGCGACGTATTGGTTGATGCGCATTCCCAGTCCCTTGCTACCGGGCCTGGCTGCCATTCATTGAATTCGGCCTTCACGCGATGGTTCGTTCGTTCCATGCCGCAGTCGCCTGCGCTGACAAGGAGACAACTACGATGAATCTTCAACGCAAGCTGGCTTGGTCATTGGCCTTGCTGTTCTCGCCCCCGTGCCTCGCCGCGACGATCGCCACAATCGACCAGGGACCTGTCGCGGGGCACCCGTCACTGGCGATCGGTTCGGACGGCCTGCCGGTGATCGCCTACCACACCTTGACCAACGGTCTGCGTGTCGCGCATTGCCGCGACATCGATTGCAGCACCTCGAATGCGATTGATATCGGCAATCCGCCGACGGGCATGACTTCGGGTTTGCACAACTCCATAGCCATCGCGGCGGACGGCAATCCCGCCATCGCATTCCGTGACCCAATCGAGCAACAACTCAAGCTGGTCAAGTGCACGAATATCGATTGCACCGGCGGTGGCTACGTATTCCGCACGATCGACGCGGGTCCGCATTCTGTTGGCGCCCACGTGACAATGGCCGTCGATGGAGACGGCAAGGCCGTGCTTGCGTATCAGGATGCCACCGACCATGCGCTGTTGCTGGCCCGTTGCGGGAATACCGGTTGCGGTGTTGTCGATATCGATACGGTAGACCACAGCGGCGCGGGCGACTACTGGGCGGGCGTCGACACCGCAATAGCGATTGGTTCGGGCGGTATTGTTGCAATTGCCGAGCATTGGACCAACACCAGCCTTGGCTCAGCGGCGATCAAGCTCTTTACGTGTTCCATGGATCCGTGCACCGGCAATTGGCAGATGATTGACTACGCTGTTGGCCATCCGGTCGGCAGCGCATTGTCCATGGTTCTGCGTGCAGACCACCGACCGGTGTTTTCTTATCACGACGATACCGACGATAGCCTGATCTTCGCCGCATGTTCGACATCCGACTGCAGTGGAAGCGAAATTTACGAGCTCGTCGATGCCAGCTCACTTGGTGCGGGTGCATTCACCGCAATCGCAGTGCGACCGGATGGTCGCCCGATCATTGCGTACCAGAAACGCGTAACCGTGCTCGGCGGCGGCGACGCGCTGTATGTGGGGGAATGCGAAGACGAGGATTGCCATGACTCGAACCGCTTCCCGATCGATCTGCAGCCGGGCTTGACCACCGGCGAAGACGTGGCGATCGCGATCGGTGCCGACGGCGGCGCGGTGATTGCCTACTTCGACCAGTCCGCGCTGAAACTCAAGGTCGCCAAATGCAATCCGCAGAGCTGTGAAGGCCCGGGTGATCGGGTTTTCATGGATGGTTTCGAACAATGAGGTGAGTCGGAAGAATCTCCGCACGCTGGCCTGTGCTTCATCGCGACCAGTACGCTGGTGGCTGAAAGCGTGCTGTGGCGGCTTGCTCTCCAGCCGGCACCAGAGCGCCACTTGGACGCCGTGCGCAAGGGCCTCCTGGACTGCGGCTGGTCGCGCTGCGTCGAACATGATTGAATGACGGCTTGAAGCGGGGGTGCCGATACATTTCGGCTGAGAGAGTCCCTTGGAACCTGACTCGGTTAGTACCGGTGTAGGGAGCTTTGTCAGGCAGGTGGAATCAATCGCCCGTCGACGTCCGCTTTTTCTGGTTGCCCATCCCATTGCAGTTTTGCTGCAAGGTCGAACTCACAGAAAGCAGGATGATCCGATGAATGCCGTACCGAACCCGTTGTTGATTGAAGCCGCCGAATTGTCCGAATCCGTGGTGCGTCCGATTCCCGGCTCGCGCAAGATCCATGTCGAAGGCAGTCGCGCCGACATCCGCGTGCCGATGCGTGAGGTCGTGCTCGACGACACGCCAAGCAGCACCGGGGTCGAGAAGAACGCGCCGTTCGCGATCTACGACACCTCGGGTCCGTACACCGATCCGGACTACCGCGTGGATCTGGTAGCGGGTTTGCCGGCCCTGCGCGCGGCCTGGATCGAGGCGCGCGGCGACAGCGAGCCACTGGGCGAATTCTCCTCGCCGTTCACGCGCAAGCATGCCGGCGCGCACCAGCTCGATCACGTGCGCTTCCCGAACGTGCCAAAGCCGCGTCGGGCCAAGGCCGGGAAGAGCATCACCCAGATGCACTACGCGCGCCAGGGCATCATCACGCCGGAGATGGAATACATCGCGATTCGCGAGAACCAGAATCTCGAGCGTATCCGCGAGCAGCACTTGCTCGCCCAGCATCCCGGCGAATCGTTCGGCGCGTCACTGCCGCGCGTGATCACACCGGAGTTCGTCCGTGACGAAGTCGCCCGCGGTCGCGCCATCATCCCGAACAACATCAACCATCCCGAGTCCGAGCCGATGATCATCGGGCGCAATTTCCTCGTGAAGATCAACGCCAACATCGGCAACTCGGCGCTGTCGAGTTCGATCGCCGAGGAAGTGGAAAAGATGGTCTGGTCGATCCGCTGGGGTGGCGACACGGTCATGGATCTCTCGACCGGCAAGCACATCCACGAGACGCGCGAATGGATCATCCGCAATTCGCCGGTGCCGATCGGCACGGTGCCGATCTATCAGGCACTGGAAAAGGTCGGCGGCATCGCCGAAGACCTGACCTGGGAGCTCTACCGCGACACCCTGATCGAGCAGGCCGAGCAGGGCGTCGACTACTTCACCATCCACGCCGGCGTGCGTTTGCCCTTCATCCACCTGACCGCGAAACGCGTCACCGGCATCGTCTCGCGTGGCGGTTCGATCATGGCCAAATGGTGCCTGTCGCACCACAAGGAAAGTTTCCTCTACGAGCGCTTCGAGGAAATCTGCGAAATCATGAAGGCCTATGACGTCAGCTTCTCGCTCGGCGACGGTCTGCGTCCGGGCTCGATCGCCGATGCCAACGACGCCGCCCAGTTCGCCGAACTCGATACCCTTGGCGAGCTGACCCAGATCGCCTGGAAGCACGATGTGCAGACCATGATCGAAGGCCCCGGCCACGTGCCGATGCATCTGATCAAGGAGAACATGGAGCGCCAGCTGGAAAAATGCGGCGAAGCGCCGTTCTACACGCTCGGCCCGTTGACCACCGACATCGCACCGGGTTACGACCATATCACCTCGGCGATCGGCGCAGCCATGATCGGCTGGTACGGCACGGCCATGCTCTGCTACGTGACGCCGAAGGAACACCTCGGCCTGCCCAACAAGCAGGATGTACGCGACGGCATCGTCACCTACAAGATCGCCGCGCATGCGGCCGATCTGGCCAAGGGTCATCCCGCTGCACAAGCGCGTGACAACGCGCTATCAAAAGCGCGCTTCGAATTCCGCTGGGCCGACCAGTTCAACCTCGGCCTCGATCCCGAGAAAGCCCAGGAATTCCACGATGAGACCCTGCCGAAAGAGGCGCACAAGACGGCCCATTTCTGTTCCATGTGCGGGCCGAAGTTCTGCTCGATGAAAATCACCCAGGATGTGCGCGACTACGCGGCCAAACTCGGCACTGACGAGCTGGCCGCCCTCGATGCGGGCATGGCCGAGAAGGCCGAAGAGTTTCGTCAGTCCGGGGCCGACGTGTATCGGCCGATCTAAAAGGAGCGCGTTGTGCTTCATCAGCTGAAAATTGTTCTCAGAAATGTCACGCCGGCCGTTGTCCGCGAAGTGCTGGTGCCTTCCGATGTCCGGCTCGACCAGCTGCACGAGGTTATCCAGGTCTGCATGGGTTGGTCGGATTCGCACCTGCATCAATTCATCGTTGGCGGCAACCCGCGCAATGGTGTTCGCTATGGTCCGCCAGGCATGGAACTCGACTTCACGGAAAACGAGCGCAAGGCAAGCTTGCAGCTGGTCGCTCCTGCCAGGAGTTCAAGATTCCTCTACGTGTATGACTTCGGTGATGACTGGATTCACGACATTACCGTCGTCGCCGTGGAGACAACGGCTGATTCAGTCGACAAGCTGAAGTGCCTCACCGGCGAGGGTGCCTGCCCACCCGAAGACTGTGGAGGCCCTTGGCGCTATGCCGACATGCTCAAGATCCTCGACGACCCTGAGCACGAAGACTACGAGGATACTTTGGAATGGATTGGCGAGGATTGGGATGCAAGCGCGTTTGACAGCACGGCCGTCAATCGCGAGCTGACGGCGCTGAATGAGTTCTGGAACAAGATGGCGTCCAAGGCGAAGCCTGCCAAGGCTCGCTCACGTGGAGCAAGTCGGCCCAAGTCATGAAGTTGAATGGCACTCTGACCGGCCGATTCCCGGTAGCGTTTCTAGCTTCACACCCGGCACATCAATGAAATGTTCCGCCACGGCCAGGCGGACTTGCCCCAATCCTTGTGGCAGGCAGCGATCAGTACATCCCAACCATCCGCCGCCTTGCCGGGTTTGAGTATCTTCGCAAAAACCGTACAGGGATCCGATTTGTTGCCGACCGAGCGCAGGTTGTGTTCGCCGTTCACCCGGGTGAAAACGATCCGGGAACAATCTTCGCGACGGGTCGGGTCGGATCGCGAGAGCGCGTAACCCGCATGAATACGTATGCAGGTGAGCCCCGGTCACGCCGATCGAACTACTATGGGGCGACCGACGGTCAACCTGATCGCGGGCCTCGTTCGAACCCGCGGAGCATGCAATGACGTCCAAGCCGAACTTGGGTTTCTGGCAGATCTGGAACATGTGTTTCGGCTTCCTCGGCATCCAGTTCGGATTCGCCCTGCAGAACGCCAACGTCAGCCGGATCTTCCAGACCCTCGGCGCGGACATGGATCAGATTCCGCTGCTGTGGATCGCCGCGCCATTGACCGGCTTGATCGTGCAACCGATCGTCGGCCACTTTTCCGATCGCACCTGGACGCGGCTGGGTCGGCGTCGACCGTATTTCCTCTACGGTGCGCTGCTCGCCAGCGTCGCCCTGCTGCTGATGCCCAATTCGCCGCAGTTGTGGATGGCGGCTGGATTGCTCTGGGTACTGGATGCCTCGATCAATGTCTCGATGGAGCCGTTTCGTGCCTTCGTCGGCGATCAGTTGCCGCCCTCGCAGCGCGCTCGTGGTTATTCGATGCAGAGTTTCTTCATCGGCATCGGTGCCGTGGTTGCGAGTCTGTTGCCGTGGCTGCTGACCCGGCTCGGAGTTTCCAACACGGCGGCCGCAGGCGAGATTCCGCAAACCGTGCACTACGCGTTTTATGCCGGCGCATTCGTGATGTTTGCGGCGGTCGGCTGGACCGTGCTGCGCACGCGCGAGTATCCGCCCGAAATGCTGGCAGCGTTCGACGATGCACAGCCTTCGACGGTGCCGGAATCCAGCGCCTCATCGCTGCGCAGCGCGATGATCTGGATCGTTCTCGGCGCGGGCCTGCTCGGTGGCATCGTGCTCGGCGACCTGGCCAAGGAACTGTTCATCCTGGCCGGTGGCCTGCTCGGCTACGGCATCGCCTTGTTGCTGGTCAGCCAGACCCGATCGACCGGCGCCTTCGTGCAGATCATGGCCGACATGCATGCAATGCCGGGGCCGATGCGACGTCTGGCCCTGGTTCAGTTTTTCTCATGGTTTGCCCTGTTTGCGATGTGGATCTACACCACCGCGGCGGTCACCGGGGTGCATTTCGGCAGCAGCGATCCGACCTCGGCGGCTTACAACGAAGGCGCCAACTGGGTCGGCGTGCTGTTCGCTGCCTACAACGGCTTTGCCGCGCTGGCGGCGATTCTCATTCCGTTGATGGTTGCGCGCATCGGCCTGCGTGCCTGCCACATGCTCAACCTGTGGATCGGCGCGGCGGCGTTGATCTCGTTCCTTTTCATCCGCGATCCGGACTGGTTGCTGGTGTCGATGATCGGCATCGGTTTTGCCTGGGCGTCGATCCTGTCGTTGCCCTACGCCATGCTGTGTGATTGCCTGCCGGCGAAGAAGATGGGCGTCTACATGGGCATCTTCAATTTCTTCATCGTCATTCCGCAGTTGCTCGCGGCCAGCGTGCTTGGCGTGCTGCTGAAAACCTTCTTCGGCAACCAGCCGATCTATGCATTGGCCCTCGGCGGCGCGAGCTTCGTCCTTGCCGGTTTGTGCATGTTGCGCGTGCCGGTTGCAGAACCTGCGATAGCCGCCGCGAGCCGAGGCCACTGACATGCCGGCCAAACGTTCATTGATGGCGTTGGCCCTGAGTGCATGGCTGCTCGGCGGATGTGAGGCGCAAAACCCTCAGGGTGATGCAGATGCCAAGGCCACGATCGTCGACTACTACGGCACCCTCGAACCCTTCGCCAGCGAAGCGGTGTATTTCGTCGTCACCGATCGTTTCGTCAATGGCGACAAGACCAACGATCATCGCGACCAGGGCGGACAGCATCCGACCTTCGACATCCCGTTGACTTGCCCGGATGGCAGCGTCGCCCATCTCGGTTATCTCGGCGGCGATTTCCGCGGCCTGCTCGACAACGCCGACTACATTCGCGAGATGGGTTTCAGCGCAGTCTGGATCACGCCGATCGTCGACAACCCGGATGAAGCTTTCACGGGTGGCGACGAAATCACCTGCACCTCGTTCCTGACCGATCGCGGCAAGGCCGGCTATCACGGCTACTGGGGCATGAACTTCTATCGGGTCGATGAGCACCTGCCGAGCGCGGGCCTGCAATTCGCCGACCTGACCCGCGAGCTGCGCGGCAAGGGCCTGAAGACCGTGCTCGACATCGTCGCCAACCATTCCTCGCCGGCCTGGTCCATGCCGCAAAAACAGCCCGGCTTCGGCCAGGTTTTCGCGGCCGATGGCAGCCTGGTTGCCGATCACGGCAACCTTGCGCCCGACCAGCTCGATCCGGCCACGCATCCGTTGCAGCGCTGGTACAACACGACGCCCGATCTGGCCCAGCTCGGTGATTTCAATCCGGACAATCCGGCCGTGATGGACTACCTAACAGGCGCCTACCTGCAATGGATCGGGCAGGGCGCTGCGGCATTCCGCGTCGACACGATCAGCCATCAACCGCTGGCGTTCTGGAAAACTTTTGCCGAGCGCATCCGCGCGCAGCATCCGGGCTTCTTCATGTTCGGCGAAGCGTTCGACTACGACCCAGCGAAGATCGCGCCGTTCACCTGGGATGCAAACGGACGCTACAGCGTGCTCGATTTTCCGATGAAGAAGGCGATCGCCGAAGTCTTCGAAAAGCCGTCGGGCGACTATGCGCAACTCGCCGCCGCGCTCGATCTCGAAGGCGGTCCATACCAGAACCCCTACGAACTGGCGATCTTCTACGACAACCACGACATGGCCCGCTTCAACGCCAGTGATCAAGGCTTCATTGACGCGCACAACTGGCTGTTCACCGCGCGCGGAATCCCGGTTGTCTACTACGGTTCCGAATCCGGATTCATGCGCGGGCGCGCGGAACATCACGGCAACCGCAATTATTTCGGAAGCGAAGGCATTGCTGCGGCGCGGGCACATCCGATTCGTCGCGCGCTCTCGCGCATCGCGCATGTGCGTGAAGCATCGGTCGCCCTGCAGCGCGGGCTGCAGCTCGATATCGAACTCGGTGGCGATCGTGGCGCGTTCTATCGCGTCTTCGAGCACGCGGGAAAGGCGCAGACGGCGCTGGTCCTGCTCAACAAGGGCGAGACCGTGCAGCACTTCGATCTCGGCGAGCGCCAGCAAGCGGGCCGCTGGCACGATGCGCTCGATGCATCGGCAAAGCCGCTGACGATCAAGTCAGGCGATCAGCCGGTGTTTGACGTGGGCCCGCACGATGTCGCGGTGTGGTTGCTCGATGCGCCGATCACCGAGCCTGTGCTGCGCTCGCGGCTCGATCAGCTCATGGTTGCGCGTGAGCGCCACACGAGCGGCGCACAATGACTTTCGCCGGCAGCATCACGCTCTCGACCGCTTCACCACGAATCTGCCGCAGAAGTTTCTCGACCAGCACTTCACCGGCGAGCTTGGTGTCCTGCTGCACCGTGGTCAGCGGCAGGCTCGCATAGCTGGCCATCGGCAGATCGTCGAAGCCGACTACCGATACCTGCTGCGGAACTTTGAGGCCAGCCTCGACCAGGGCATTGGTCGCGCCGATCGCGAGCAGGTCGCTGGCGGCGAACACGCCATCGATCGCAATACCGCGTTCAAGCAAGTTGGCAACGGCCTGATGGCCGACCTGCTCGGTGGAATCGAGCGCATCGACCTGCAAGGCCGGATCGACCTTGATACCCGCCGCCCCGTGCGCGGCGCAATAGCCCAGATAGCGATCGCGGAACTCGGGACACTGCTCGCCGATACTGCCGACAAAGGCAATCCGCCGGCGACCGAGGCCGAGCAGGTGCTCGCTGATAGCACGGCCGCCGCTGCGGTTGTCGCAGCCGACCGAAATGCCGGGCTGGCCATCGACGACGGCACCCCAGCGTACAAAATGGGTATTTTGTTCAACGAGTTTCTGCAGCGTGCTGCGGGCGACGAGATAATCGCCGTAGCCGAGCAGGATCAGGCCATCGGCCTTGTGGCTGTCCTGGTAGTCGGCATGCCAATCGTTGGAAAACTGCTGGAACGAGATCAGCAAATCGTAACCCTGGCGAGCGCAGGCGCGGGTGATCGATCCGAGCATCGACAGGAAAAACGGATTGATCAGCGAATCATCCGGTGTCGGATCCTCGAACAGGAGCAGGGCGAGGGTGACCGAATGTTGCCGACGCAGGCACGAGGCATTCTTGTCGACCTTGTAGTTGAGCTGCTTGGCAATCGCCTGGATCTTGCGCCGCGTATCGAGACTGACCAGGCTGCTGCCACTCAGCGCACGCGAAACCGTCGACTGCGAGACGCCGGCCTCGAAGGCGATATCAAATGAAGTGGCTTTTCCTTTCGAGCTCAAGAGGCGGGTTCGGCAACCGATGCGAAGCAACCGTTTTACCGGATCACGCGCTGCAGGGCGTTTTGCAGTGCAGCATTCGCAGCCGGTTTGCTGAACATGATGACGCATCCTGCCGACCGTGGGCCTGGATTATTCGCGCGTCGCCAGCGCCGCACACTCGCGCGAAAGTTTGCCGATGGCATTCCAGTCACGTGATTCGAGAGCCTGCTTTGGCACCATCCACGAGCCACCGACCGTGATCACGTTCGCCAAGGCGAGATAGCTCGGTGCACGGCTCGCATCGATGCCGCCGGTCGGACAGAAGCGCACATTGGCGAACGGTCCGGAGAAGGATTTCAGCGCGGCGATGCCACCCGATGATTCGGCCGGGAAGAACTTGAAGCGACGATGGCCATGTTCGAGGCCGCGCATCAACTCGCTGGCTGTCGCGATCGCCGGCAGGAATGGAATGGGCGCGTCCGCAGCGGCCGCGTAGAGGGCTTCGGTCGAGCCCGGAGCAATGGCGAATACGGCACCGGCATCGGCCACCGCGTGTAAAGCCTCGACATCGAGCACGGTTCCGGCGCCGACAATCGCTGCAGGAACTTCCCTCGCGATGATTCGGATCGCTTCGATTGCAACCGCGCTGCGCAGGGTGATTTCGAGCACCGGCAGACCGGCCTCGACCAGGGTGCGCGCGAGTGCAACCGCATCATCCAGGCGCTCGATGCCAAGTACCGGCAATACCGGCGCTTGCGACAGCAGCGCATCGATGCGGGCGGCGCGGGATTCGGGAGTCCAGGCTGGCATGCTGATCTTGGCCTCAGGGTGACTGGTGCAGGGCAACGGCGGCGCCGAGCAGACCCGGATTGGCGTGCACGATGACCTCGAGGGTCACCGCTTCGAGCCAGGTCGAGAATCGGCCCTTGGCGAGAAAGCGCTCGCGAAACGCACTGCTGCGCAGGAACGGAATGAAGCGTGGCACGATGCCGCCGGCGATCACGATGCGGCGTGCGCCGTGGATCAGTGCGGCATCGCCGGCGACGCTGCCGAGCACCGAACAGAAGCGGGCGAGTGCGCGGCGCGCATCGAGGTCGTGGCCATCCAGTGCGGCGGCGACGATCTCGGCCGGATCGCGCAGGGTCAGGGTGCGGCCATCGCGTGGACCGCCTTCGGTGCCATGCAACGCGGCATGGATATGCGAGAGGCCATCGCCGCTCAGCACACGTTCGGTCGACGTTCGCCCGAAACGCGCTTCGAGCCAGCGCGCGATGCGGTGCTCCTCGTCACCGATTGGTGCGAACGTGACATGGCCGCCCTCGGTCTCGACGGCTTGCCAGCCGCGCTCCGGCGAACCGATGAGCAGGCCGACACCAAGCCCGGTGCCGGGGCCGATCACGCTGACCGGTCCGTTGGCGGGTGCCGGATTGGGGCCGTACAGATGTACCCGATGCTCAGGTGCAAGGGCCGGAATCGCCCAGGCCACGGCGCCGAAATCGTTGAGCATGCGCAATTCGTCGAGGCCAAGTGAGTATTGCAGCTCGGCGCGGCTGAACGACCAGGCACGGTTGGTCAGGCGGATCTCGTCCTGTTCGACCGGCGAAGCGACTGCCAGCGCCGCGCGCCGCGGCTTGACCCCGACCGCGGCCAGATAGTGCTCGGCGGCATGTTGCAGGCTGGCAAAATTCTCGCCGGCCAGTGCGCGCGGTTCGATGATGGCAACCTCAGTTGCGGCCAGATCGGTCAGCGCGAATCGGGCATTGGTGCCACCAATGTCGGCAATCAGTGCAAGTTCATTTTTGCTCTGCGGCATCGTTCAACCCGCCACGAACAAGCTGCAGGCACCTTGCTCGGCGCTGCCGACGGCGTTGCGCATGAGGCCGAACAGCTCGCGACCCATGCCGTGGTGATTTGCGGCGAGATCGAAGGTCGCCGCTTCGCGCGCGGCAAGGGTCGCATCGTCCACGAGTACCTCAAGCCGTCCGGCTTCCGCATCGATCAGGATCGGGTCGCCTTCGCGCAGACGCGCCAATGCGCCGCCGGCGATGGCTTCGGGGACGACATGGATCGCCGCCAGCACCTTGCCCGATGCGCCCGACATGCGGCCGTCGGTGAGCAGGGCGACGCGTTGCCCGCGATCCTGCAGCAGGCCCAGCGTCGGCGTCAGCTTGTGCAACTCCGGCATGCCGTTGGCGCGCGGGCCCTGGGCACGGATGACGGCGACGAAATCGCCGTCGAGCAACCCGGCCTTGTAGGCGTCGAGCATCGCGTCCTGCGAATCGAAGATTCGTGCTGGCGCATTGATCGCGCGATGTTCGAGGGCGACCGCCGAAACCTTGACCACGGCGCGCCCGAGGTTGCCGGAGAGCCGCCGCAAGCCGCCTTCGCTGTCGAACGGCTCGGCGAAGCGGCGCACGACGTTGGTATCGAGTGACTGTGCCGGTGGTGGCGCCCAGCGCAGTTTCAGATCGACGAGCTTCGGCTCCTGCATCTGCGCACGCAAGTCGCCGCCGTGCACGCAGTGGATATCCGGATGCAGCAGGCCGGCGTCGATCAGTTCGCGGATGCTGAAGCCGAGTCCGCCGGCCGCCTGGTAGTGATTCACGTCGGCACCGCCATTCGGATAGATACGTGCGAGCAGGGGCGTGGCCCGCGAAAGCTCATCGAGATCATCCCAGTCGATGACGAGTCCGGCGGCGCGGGCGATGGCGACGAGGTGAATTGCATGGTTGGTCGAGCCGCCGGTGGCGGCAAGGCCAACCATGGCGTTGACGATCGCCTTCTCGTCGAGGGTCTTCGCCAGTGGCGTGTAACTCTCGCCAAGCGCAGTGTTCTTCAGAACCTGCTCGGTGGCGGCGACGGTCAGTGCGTCGCGCAGGCTCGTGCCGGGATTGACGAAGGCGGCGCCGGGCAACATCAGGCCCATCATCTCGAGCAGCATCTGGTTGGAGTTGGCGGTGCCGTAAAACGTGCAGGTGCCGGGGCCGTGATACGACTGCGATTCGGCTTCGAGAAGTTCTTCACGAGTCACCTTGCCTTCGGCGTAGCGCTGGCGCACGGCAGCCTTTTCCTTGTTCGGCAAGCCCGAGGTCATCGGCCCTGCGGGCACGAAGATCACCGGCAGATGGCCGAAACTCAGCGCGCCGATCAGCAGCCCGGGTACGATCTTGTCGCAGACGCCGAGCAGGATGGCCGCATCGAACATGTCATGCGACAACGACACCGCCGTGGCCATGGCGATGGTGTCGCGCGAGAACAGCGACAGTTCCATGCCGGCACGGCCCTGGGTTACGCCGTCGCACATCGCCGGCACACCACCGGCGACCTGGGCCGCGCCACCGGCCGCACGAGCCGCAGCGCGGATCAGGGCCGGATAGTGTTCCAGCGGCTGATGTGCCGAGAGCATGTCGTTGTAGGCGGTGACGATGCCGATGTTGGCGCCGCGCGTGCCGCGCAGCCGCGGTTTGTCCTCGCCCGATGCGGCGAAGGCGTGGGCCAGGTTGCCGCAACTCAGTCTCGACCTGGCCGGGTTCGGCGTAGCTGCCGCCTGCATGCGCGAGAGATAGTCATCGCGCGAGCCTCGGCTGCGTTCGGCAATGCGCGCGGTGACACGTTCGACAACAGGATGCAGGCTCATCAGGGACTCCAGTGGACTTCGATCGTGCGGCCGGGCGCGCGCAGCAGGGCGGCGACCGGCAGCTTGTCCGGATCATTCTCGTTGATGGCGCGATCAAGCATGGCACGCTTGTCGGCACCGCTGATGGCGAGAATGACCTGACGACTGTGCAGCAGGCGCGCAAGGCTCAGGCTGATGCGCGGATGCGGGCCGGCGCGCGGCATCGGCTCGGGAATGATCGCGACCGCCGATTCACGGCTGGCCAGATCCAGTGCCTCGGGCAGGTTGATGGCACCGGGAAACAGCGAGGCGAAATGACCGTCCTCACCCATGCCGAGCAGGCATAGATCGAAGGCCGCACCAATGCTTTCGAGCGCACCGTTGGCGAATGTCGCACTGACCTTGCCGCGTGGCTTGTTCGGTACCAGCGCGATCCAGCGGATACCTTCGACGGCAGCGAAGGTGTCCTGCAACTGGTGCAGATTGTTGTCGGCGTGGTCGGCGCTGACCCAGCGCTCGTCGGTGGGCAGGACGGTCAGCTTCGACCAGTCCCGCGATTCGTCGGCAAGCCGGCGCAGCACGGGCGGCGTGGTGCGGCCGCCAGCGAGGGCAAGCGTGGCCTGGCCGCGTTCGGCCAGGGCCGCATCGATGGTTCTCGACACCTGCCTGGCAACGCCCGCCGCCAGAGCGTCTGCGTTGGCATGCTTGATCTCAATCCAGGGCATGCTCGTCATTCGCGCCAACTGTGGCCGTGGCGTTCGATCATCGCCACCGCGCTGCTCGGCCCCCAGGTGCCGGCCGGATAGGATTTCGGCGCGCTGCCGGCATGATTCCAGCCGTCGAAGATCGCATCGACCCATTGCCAGGCGGCCTCGGTTTCATCGCGACGCACAAACAGCGTACCGTTGCCTTCGATCGCATCGAGGTAGAGGCGTTCGTAAGACAGGCGGCGGCGATGATCGGCGAAGCGCTCGTCGACATCGAGATCGAGCGCAACCTGCGACAGGCGCAGGCCATGTCGATCCAGGCCCGGCGTCTTGTGCATCAAGGTCATCTGGATACGCTCCTCGGGTTGCAGCAGGATGATCAGCGCATTCGGCTCGACGCGTACGCCACTGTTGGCGAAGATCGAATAGGGCACGGCGCGGAACTGGATGTAGATCTCGGTGCAGCGACGCGGCATGCGCTTGCCGGTGCGCAGGTAGAACGGTACGCCCGACCAGCGCCAGTTGTCGATGTGCGCGCGCAGGGCGACAAAGGTCTCGGTATGGCTGGCGTGGCCGAGTTCGTGGAGATAACCCGGCACGGCAATGCCATCCACGGCACCGGCCGTGTATTGGCCGGCCACGCTTTCGCCACCGACCTCGTTGCGCCCGATCAGGCGCAGCGAGCGCAACACCTTGAGTTTCTCGTTGCGCACCGCGCTCGGATCGAAATGCGCGGGCGGCTCCATGGCGGTCAGGCAGAGCAGTTGCAGCAGGTGGTTCTGCAGCATGTCGCGCATTGCGCCCGAGGTGTCGTAGTAGCCTGCGCGGCCCTCCACACCGACGGTTTCGGCCACCGTGATCTGCACCTGCTCGATATGCCGCGCATTCCACAGCGGCTCGAACAGCGCATTGCCGAAGCGCAGCGAGATCAGGTTCTGCACGCCCTCCTTGCCGAGGTAGTGATCGACGCGAAACACACGATCCTCGTCGAAGATACGGGCGACGCCGTCGTTGATCGCGATCGACGAGGCGAGGTCATGACCGATCGGCTTTTCGAGCAGCACGCGTGTGCCGTGCCCGCCAAGTCCGCGTTGGCCGAGCGCCTCGCAGATTGGCGCATAGAAGCGCGGCGCGGTGCTCAGGTGGTAGACGACATCACCGTTGCGCGCCCTGGCGATTGCATCGGCGAGGATGCCCATCGAGGCGTCGTCGTCGATCGCCGCGGCACAGTAGTCGATGCGTTCGAGCAGGGCGCGCAGACTCGTCTCGTCGCGTTCATTGGCGGCCACGCGCTGTTCGATGGTCTCGGCAACCGTCTGCCGGAAGGCTTCGGCGTTGATCTCGCTGCGCGCGCTGCCGAGGATGCGCAGTTGCTTCGGCAACAGGCCGTCGCGTTGCAGTCCATACAGCGAGGGCAACAGCATGCGTTGGGCGAGATCGCCGGTGGCGCCAAAAATTGTCAGCAGGCTTGCGGAGTTTCCGGTCATTTGGGAGCCCGTCAGGAGAAAAGCAGTACGCAGCGTTTGGACGGCTGGACGCGATTACGCTCGATTGTATATGGCGCGCTGCAACAATGCGCGTCCGTTGCAGCGATGTTCGCGTGGATGTCGCGAGACAATTTGAATCGCTTTATTCCTGTCCGATCGGACAATCAGACGCGTTCGGCAAACAGCACGCCAAACGCCGGCAACCGGAGTTTTGTTTCACCCAGATTGCCGCTGACCAGGCCGTGGCCTTCGATCACCTTGAACCCCTCGATGTCGTCGACGTCGAGCACGCAAGGTCCGCTGCCGGTGTTGAACCATGCGCGCAACTGCACGCCGTCGAGCTCACGTTCAAGGGCCAGCACGGGAGCCGGCGCAGCGAACATGCGCACATCACCCCACATCAGCGCGGGATGTTGCTTGCGCCAGCGCAGGAAGGAGCGAAAGCGCTGCAGTGGCGAGGTCGGATCGGCTTCTTGCAGCTCGACGTTGCGCGCTCGATGCGATTCCGGAATCGGCAGCCACGGTCGTGTTGATGTAAACCCGCCATCGTTGGCACCGGTCCAAGGCATCGGCGTGCGGCAACCATCGCGGCCCTTGAAGGTCGGCCAGAAGGCGATGCCATACGGATCCTGCAGCAGTTCGTAGGGCAGTTCTGCTTCACCCAGGCCGAGTTCCTCGCCCTGGTAGACGCAGACCGACCCGCGCAGCGAACAAACCACCGCACTGAGCAGGCTGGCCAGATGTGCCGGTGCGTCGCTGCCGCCCCAACGGCTGGCGACGCGCTCGACATCGTGGTTGGAAATTGCCCAGCACGGCCAGCCTTCGCCCATCCGCAATTCGAGCGCCTCGACGGTTTCGCGGATATGCCGGGTCGAGAATTCGTCGGTCAGCAGCTCGAAGCTGTAGCCCATGTGCAGGCGATCAGGCCCGGTGTATTCGGCCATCGTCGCCAACGAGTCCTCCGACGAGATTTCGCCGAGCGCGGCGACATCCGGATAGCGATCAAGCAGGGCCCGCAACTCGCGGATGAACTCAAGATTCTCCGGTTGCGTGTTGTTGTAGTAGTGGTACTGGAACGCATACGGATTGTCCGGACTGAAACCCCGGCCGACGCGTTTGGATTCGGGCTTCGGCGGATTGTCGCGCAGGCGGCGATCGTGGAAGCAGAAGTTGATTGCATCAAGACGGAAACCATCGACGCCTCGATCCAGCCAGAACCTGACGTTGTCGAGTGCAGCCTGGCGTACCTGCGGGTTGTGGAAATTGAGATCCGGCTGCGAGGCCAGGAAGTTGTGCAGGAAATACTGGCGACGGCGCGGCTCCCACTGCCAGGCGACCCCGCCAAACAGCGACAGCCAGTTGTTCGGCGGCGTGCCGTCCGCACGCGCATCGGCCCACACATACCAGTCGGCCTTGGCGTTATCGTGGTTTTCGCGGCTCTCGCGGAACCAGGCATGATCGACCGAGGTGTGGCTGAGCACCTGGTCAATGACCACTTTCAGGTTCAGTGCGTGGGCCTTGGCGATCAGACGATCGAAATCGGCCAGGGTTCCGAACAGCGGATCGACATCGCGGTAATCGGCAATGTCATAACCGAAATCGGCCATCGGCGACTTGAAGAACGGCGACACCCAGATTGCATCGACGCCGAGGCTGGCGACATAGTCGAGGCGCTCGATGATGCCCGGCAGGTCGCCAACGCCGTCGCCGTTGCTGTCCTGGAAACTGCGCGGATAGATCTGGTAGATGACGGCTCCACGCCACCAAGGTTGCTTGCTCATTCAGTCATCCTGGGCCTCGATCGCAGATTCCGCGTCGGGCCCTGTCGTTGCCAGTGCCAGGAGTTGGCAGCTTAACGCTGGCACGTGCATGAGCCGGCAGTTTGTGCATACGTATTCATGCGCCCGGATGGATCAGAGGGGCCGCGAATCGGATTAGCGTTGGCACAGGGTGGCGCCTCTTACGACACTCTTCCGATCGCTTCGAGGGTTAGCCATTGAACACGAATCTGATCCAGGTCTCGGTCTTTGCCGGGCTGACCGCCCTGGTCGCCGTATTGACCTGGTGGAAGTGTCGACACTCGCAACGCAGCAGCGATGAATCGAAGGACTACTTCCTCGCCGGCGGAGGCTTGAGCTGGCCCTTTGTCGCCGGTTCGCTGCTGCTGACCAATATCAGCGCCGAGCAGATCGTCGGCATGAATGGGGCACAGATGCTGCTGGTCGCCTGGTGGGAGTTCGGCGCAGCGGCCGGCCTGCTCGTGCTTGCCCACGTGCTCGTGCCGATGTACTACAAGTATCAATGTACAACGACGACCGAGCTACTCGAAAAACGGCTTGGCGATCCCGGTCTGCGCCGGCTCGTGTCAATGCTGTTTCTGCTCGGCTACATGTTCATCCTGCTGCCGGTGGTGCTTTACACCGGTTCGGTGTTCATGAAATCGATGTTCGCCCTTGACGTGCCGATCATCGTCATCGCGGCGGCGTTTGCGCTGGGCGGACTGCTCTATGCCGCCTTCGGCGGCCTGCGCGCGATCGCGATTTCCGACACCTTCAACGGCGTCGGCCTGCTCGTCATGGGCATGGCGGTGACCTTGTTCGCGCTGGCCGCCGTGCACTGGGATCTCTCCGGCATCCCCGCCGAGCGCTGGTCGCTGATCGGCAGCAATGAGTCGGATATCCCCTGGTCGACCCTGCTGACCGGCATGCTCTTCATCCACATTTTCTATTGGGGCACCAACATGGTCATCGCCCAGCGCGCCATGGCCGCACGTTCGGTGCGCGAGGCGCAGAAGGGCATCTATGCCGCCGCCGCGTTCAAGCTGGTGATCCCGCTGATCGTCGTGTTTCCCGGCGTGATCGCCTTCAAGCTGTACGGCGACATCGGCGACGTCGCCTACGGTCGCCTGGTCGGCGACGTGCTGCCGCCATGGTTGTCGGGTGCGTTCGCCGCCATGATCGTCGGTGCCGTGCTGTCGAGCTTCAATTCCTGCCTCAATTCGGCGGCTGCGCTTTACACCTGCGACCTGCACCTGCCCATGGTCAATGCCAAGGCCGACGTGAAGAAGATCGGCCAGCGCGTCGCAACAATTTTTGCCATAGTCGGCGTGGCCATGGTGCCGCTGTTCCAGCACGCGCAAAGCATTGTCGACACCTTGCAGCGCCTGAACGGGCTTTACTCGATGCCGGTGCTGGCCGCCTTCCTCGCAGCGATCTTCATGCGCGGCGTCAGTGCGCACGCGGTCAAGATTGGCATAGCCTTCGGCGCGGCGTTGTATGCCGTGTTCACCTTCGTCTGGTCGCCACTGCACTACATTCATCTGATGGCGATCACCCTGGCATCCACGCTGCTCGTCGTCGTCCTGATCAATCGCCTGGGCGGCGGTGCGCGTCGCGTGGGCGAGCCGGCCTGAGCATGCGTGTCGTCGCGCACCTGGCGCTGGCGGCCTGGCTGTTCGCCTCGGCCGTCCATGCACAGGCTCCATCGGCTGCCGATTGTGTCAAGCCGGCCTGGCAGACGATTCTCGATGCCAGCGTCGATGCGTCTGTCGATTCGCGCGCTGCGTGGCTCGATGCAAGGCGTTTGCGTTGGCCCGGAAAATCGGCGCAGGGGCGCTATCGTTTGTACGCTTCTGCCGCTGCCGGTATCCGGATCAGCAGCGGGAAGCCCGTCGAAGGCGCCGACCGGACGCTCGATCTTGAGGTCGCGCGGGAGGCGTTGCCTGAAGCTGCCGCCGCGCACTATCTCTATCTTGGCGATGGCGTCGAACTGCAGCTGGTCAGCCAGGACGCGGCCGCGTTGGGCGAACTTCTGCGCGGGCAGCTCGTGCTCGCCGAAGTTGATGAGCGCAATCGCATCGTCGATGCCACGCACGTACAGGTCGCCGGCGCGCTCGACGCGCGGTATGCCGAAGCGGCGGAACGCCAGGCGCTCGGTGTCGCCGTGTCCGCGGACGCGGCCCGCTTCGCGCTGTGGGCGCCCAGTGCCCGGCAGGTCGCCCTGTGCCTCCATGACAAGCCCGATGCGACATCGCTGCAGCCGATGCTGCGCGACGCCGCGAGCGGAGTCTGGTCGGCGCGCGTGGAAGGCGATCATGCGAACGGTTACTACACCTACCTGGTCGATGTCTTCGTCCGCGGCATCGGCATCGTGCGCAACCGGGTTACCGATCCCTACAGCCTGAGCCTCGACGCCGATTCGCGGCGCAGCTGGATCGGCTCGCTCGATGCGGTGGACGTCAAGCCCGCTGGCTGGGATGCCGATCGCAGCCCGGCGCCGATTACCGCCGCGACCGACATGCAGGTCTATGAGTTGCACCTGCGCGATTTCTCGGTGCATGACGA
Source organism: uncultured Dokdonella sp. (assembly GCA_964390215.1). Taxonomy (GTDB): domain Bacteria; phylum Pseudomonadota; class Gammaproteobacteria; order Xanthomonadales; family Rhodanobacteraceae; genus Dokdonella. The sequence goes on from CAYMHF010000043.1 coordinate 21,724, forward strand.
CAGCGTCCCTGCCGCGCATCGCGGCAAGTACCTTGCCTTCACCGATCGTGACTCGCGCGGCATGCGCCACTTGCGCGCGCTGGCTGATGCCGGCATCACCGACATTCACCTCTTGCCCGTGTTCGACATCGCCACGATTCCGGAACGCGGCTGCGTGACGCCTGCGCCGAAGGGCGCGTCCGACAGCGAAGCGCAGCAGGCGCTGATCGCCGCGAGCCACCAGCGCGACTGCTACAACTGGGGCTACGAACCTCTGCACTACAGCGCACCTGAGGGCAGCTATGCCAGCGATGCCGGTGACGGGCGCGTGCGCGTGCGTGAATTCCGGCGCATGGTGCAGGGTCTGCACCGCGCCGGCCTGCGCGTCGGCATGGATGTGGTCTACAACCACACCAGTGCTTCCGGGCAGGACGAAAAATCCGTGCTCGACCGCATCGTGCCGGGCTACTACCACCGCCTCGATGCGACAGGCGCGATCGAGCGCTCAACCTGTTGCGAAAATACCGCGACCGAAAACCGGATGATGGCGCGACTGATGCGCGATTCGGTGGCGACCTGGGCGCGCGAGTACCACATCGATTCATTCCGCTTCGATCTGATGGGCCACCAGCCGCGAGCAGCGATGGAGGCTGTGCAGGCGGCGGCGGACGCCGCCCACGGCCAGCACGTGGTTCTGCTCGGCGAAGGCTGGAACTTCGGTGAGATCGCCGATGGCGCGCGCTTCGTGCAGGCCTCGCAACTGTCGCTCGCCGGCAGCGGCATCGCCACCTTCAGCGACCGCGCCCGCGATGCGATACGTGGTGGCGGCTGCTGCGACAGCGGCGCGGACCTGTTCGCGCGACAGGGTTATGTCAACGGACTTTTTTATGCGCCGAACGCGCTAGCCGGCGATCGCGCCTCGCGCGCCGACCTGCTGCACGCGGCCGACCTCGTGCGCGTCGGCCTCGCCGGCACGCTGCGCGACTACCCGATGCAGACGGCGTCCGGTGCGACTGTGCCGCTGGAGAAGATCGACTACGCCGGCCAGCCCGCCGGTTACGCCAGCGCACCGGGTGAGGTCGTCAACTACGTGGAGAACCACGACAACCCGACACTGTTTGACCTCAATGTGCTCAAGCTGCCGCTGGCGACCTCGATGGCCGATCGCGCGCGGGTTCAGATCCTCGCCGCCGCCATCAATGCGTTCAGCCAGGGCATTGCCTACTACCATGCCGGCATCGAAGGGCTGCGCAGCAAGTCGCTCGATCGCAACAGCTACGATTCGGGCGACTGGTTCAACCGCATCGACTGGACGTTTAGCGACAACGGCTTCGGCAGCGGGCTGCCGCCGGCAGCCGACAACGGCAAGGACTGGCCACTGTTGCGTCCGCTGCTCGCCAACCCGGCCCTCAAACCCGACGTCGCAACGATCCGCTGGACGCGGGATGCCTTTCTTGACCTGCTGCGTCTGCGCCGCAGTTCGAGCCTGTTCCGACTGCGCACTGCGAACGACGTTCGCAAACGTCTGCATTTCCTCAATACCGGACCCACGCAGGTTGCGACCCTGATCGTCGAGCAGCTCGACGGCCGTGGCCTTGCCGGCGCGGGTTTCCAGGAGCTGATGCTATTCATCAATGTCGATGCGAAGGCCGTCGATTTCGCCTCGGACGGGCAGGCCGACAAGGCCTGGGCCCTGCACCCGTTGCAGCGCAGCGAGGAGGCGGCCGATGCGCGCGTGCGCGAAAGCGCGCGTTACGACCGGGACAGCGGCCACTTCCATGTCCCGGCACGCAGTGCCGTCGTGTTTGTGATCGAATGAAGGGCGTCCGCACCGGCGTGCATGCCATCGAAACGGAGACCGCGTGAGCAGCGAACAAGACCGCATCCAGAAGATCGTCATCGTCGGCGGCGGCACGGCCGGCTGGATGACGGCCGCCACCCTGTCGAAACTGCTCGGTCGCAGCGTATCGATCCGCCTGGTCGAATCCGACGAGATCGGCATCGTCGGCGTCGGCGAGGCGACAATTCCGCAGATCCGCCTGTTCAACGCCACCCTCGGCATCGACGAGGACGCGTTCATGCGCGCGACCCAGGCCACCTTCAAGCTCGGCGTCGAGTTCGTCGACTGGACCCGGCCCGGCGATCGCTACATGCATGCATTCGGCGTCGTCGGCGGGCGCGATCTCGGCCTCGTCCAGTTCTACCAGTACTGGCTCAAGCTGCGCCAGCTCGGCAAGGCCGCCGACCTCGGCAGCTACACCTTCAACCAGGTGGCCGCGCGCCTTGGCCGCTTCATGCGCGGCACCGGCCAGCCGAATTCTCCGCTGACCAACGTCTTCCACGCCTTTCATTTCGACGCCGGCCTTTACGCGCGTTTCCTGCGCGACTTCAGCGAGAAGCTCGGCGTCGTGCGCACCGAAGGCAAAATCGTCGATACGGTCCTGCGCGCCGAGGACGGCTTCATCGAAGCCGTCGTCCTCGACAGTGGCGAGCGCATCGACGGCGAGTTGTTCATCGACTGCTCGGGATTCCGCGGCCTGCTGATCGAGCAGGCCCTGAAGACCGGCTATGAAGACTGGAGCCACTGGCTGCCGTGCAACCGGGCCATGGCCGTGCCCTGCGAGAGCGTGCCCGATCCGACGCCATTCACGCGCGCGACGGCGCGCCAGGCCGGTTGGCAATGGCGCATCCCCTTGCAGCATCGCATCGGCAACGGCCACGTCTATTGCAGCGATTTCATCAGCGACGACGAAGCGGCAGCCAGCCTGCTCGCGAATCTCGACGCAAAGCCGCTGGCCGATCCGCGACCGCTGCGCTTCACCACCGGCATGCGCCGCCAGTTCTGGAACCGAAATTGCGTGGCGATCGGCCTGTCCAGCGGCTTCATGGAGCCGATCGAATCGACCAGCATCCATTTCATCCAGTCGAGCATCTCGAAACTGGTCTCACTGTTTCCTGATCGCCATTTCGACAGCGCGACCATCGATGCCTACAACCGCCAGACCCGCTTCGAGTTCGAGCGCAGCCGCGATTTCCTGATCCTGCATTACAAGGCCAACCAGCGCGACGATCCGTTCTGGCAACGCTGCCGCGAGATGTCGATCCCGGACACGCTGGCGCAGAAGATCGATCTGTTCCGCAGCAGCGCACGCATCTTCCGCGAGAACGAGGAGCTGTTCACCGAAGTCGCCTGGCTGCAGGTGATGATCGGCCAGGGCATCGTCCCCGAGCGCTACCACCCGATGGTCGACATGCTGAGCGAGGCGGAGATCGTGCAGGTGGTCGAAGGCACGCGCGCGGTCCTCGATCGCGCCGCCGCGGCCATGCCGATGCACGCCGACTTCATCGCCAAACATTGCCGCGCTGGTTGATGTCGGGTTCATGGAAATCGCAAGCCCACCCTCATCCAGGTGAATCGGTGGAATGCTTCTCCCGCTGGCGGGAGAAGCTGCCGGCAGGCTGATGAGGGTGGTTGGGCGAAGCCCGTTGCGCATGCACGAAGAGGAGCGAGCCGAACATGGCCGGAAACCAACGTCGAAGCATGAAATGCAGGAGAAGTTCGTGAAGAAATTGATCGCCGTGTTGCTGATGCTCGGCCTGCCCAGCCTGCTGCCGGTACACGCCGAACCGCCGCAGCTCGTCGCCACCGTTGACTCGCCCGGCAAGGTGCTGCGCGTCGAGCTGAGTCTCGATGAAGGCCGCATCAGCTACAGCGTGCTGCGCTTCGGCAAACCGGTCATCGCGCCGTCGCGGCTCGGCTTCCTGTTGCGCAACACGGAAAAGCTCGAGCGCAATTTCGCCCTTGCCACGCAGGCCACGCGCAGCGTCGACGAGACCTGGGAACAGCCCTGGGGCGAGCGCCGCTTCGTGCGCAACCGCTTTAACGAACTGCGCACGCGCTTCAGCGAACAGGTCAAGCTCAAGCGTGACCTCGATGTGGTGTTTCGCGTCTACGACGACGGCGTCGGCTTCCGTTACGAATTCCCGGAGCAGAAGAACCTCACCGATGTGATCATCGACGACGAGCTGACCGAATTTGCGATAGCGCCGAAGGCGACCGCCTGGTGGATTCCCGGCGGCGAATGGAACCGCTACGAATACCTCTACAGCAGGACGCCGCTCAACGAAGTCGGCCAGGCGCACACACCGATGACCGTGCGCAGCGACGATGGCCTGCACATCGCCTTCCACGAGGCGGCCCTGGTCGACTATGCAGGGATGTGGCTGCGCCGGGTCGAGGGGCAACGCTTCAGGGCACAGCTCGCGCCGGCGTCGGAAGGCTGGAAGGTCCGCCGCCAGGCGCCGTTCACGACGCCCTGGCGAACCCTGGTCATTGCCGACAGCGCCGCCCAGCTCTACGAGTCGAACCTCGAACTCAACCTCAATGAGCCGAACCGGCTCGGTGACGTCAGCTGGTTCACGCCGGCCAAATACGTCGGCGTCTGGTGGGAGATGCATCTGGAGAAGTCGAGCTGGTCGACCGGGCCGACGCATGGCGCGACCACCGCCAACACGAAGCGCTACATCGACTTCGCGGCGAAGAACGGTTTCCGTGGCGTGCTCGTCGAAGGCTGGAACAAGGGCTGGGACGGGCAGTGGTTCGGCAACGGCAACGATTTCGATTTCACCACGCCGACCGCGGATTTCGATCTCGAAGGCCTTGCGGCCTATGCGAAGAACAAGGGCGTTCACCTGATCGGCCATCATGAAACCGGGGGTGCGGTCAGCCACTACGAGAAGCAGCTCGATGCCGCGCTCGACCTCTACGCGCGACTCGGCATCGACGTGGTCAAGTCCGGCTACGTCGCCGATGCCGGCCAGATCGAACGCAACGATGGCGATGGCGTGGTCCGCCGCGAGTGGCACGACGGCCAGTGGATGGCGCGCCACCACCTGCACGTGGTCGAGGAAGCCGCGAAGCGCCATATCGCGTTCAATCCGCACGAGCCGATCAAGGACACCGGCCTGCGGCGCACGTATCCGAACTGGGTTTCACGCGAAGGCGCGCGCGGCATGGAGTACGCGGCCTGGGGCAATCCGCCGAACCCGCCGGAACACGAAGCCAATCTCGTCTTCACGCGCATGCTCGCCGGGCCGATGGATTTCACGCCGGGCATACTGAGCCTCGAGGGTCGTGGCCAGGCCGTGCAGACCACCCTGGCCAAGCAGCTCGCGCTCTATGTCGTGCTCTACAGCCCGATCCAGATGGCCGCCGACCTGCCGGAGAACTACGCCAAACATGCCGACGCGTTCCAGTTCATCAAGGACGTTGCGGTCGACTGGTCGGAAAGCCATGTGCTCAACGGCGAAATCGGCGACTTCGTGACGATCGCGCGCAAGAACCGCCACGGCGAGGACTGGTTCCTCGGCAGCCTGACCGACGAAAACGGTCGCCTGCTGTCGGTGCCGCTGTCCTTCCTCGATGCCGGGCGCAGCTACGTCGCCGAGATCTATCGCGATGGCGACGACGCGGACTGGCAGACCAAACCGTTCTCGTTCGTCCGCGAGAAACGCGAGGTGACCAGCGCCGACACGCTGAGCGTTCGCCTCGCGGCCGGCGGCGGCCAGGCCATCCGCTTCACGCCGAAAAGCAATCAATGAAACGGGGACCGCCATCCATATCACCTCCCGTAGGTTGGGGTGAGCGCCAGCGAACCCCAACGCTTCGCGATCCCACCGGCGCGCAGTC
>CAYMHF010000044.1:0-26655 GCA_964390215.1 uncultured Dokdonella sp.
CATCCGCCACCACTATTTTCGCAGCCACCCGACGATCAATCCGCACGGCATCGTGTCGATCGGTCCGGTTCTGGACTTCAGCGCGCCGCACGATCGCGAGCGACTGGGTAAGCGGGAAATCCGCGGCACCTGATCACGACGCGCGTACGCGACCCGTGCGCGCGCTTCGTGATTTGATCGTGGGCGCCAGCGCGATTCCGGGCTCGCCTCGATGCTCGGGCTGCGGTGGCAGAATTCAGGAAACTGACGGCTGCAACAAGGTGGCCGGAGAACAATGACGTTTGAAGGTGTCGGGAAAAATTTCTGACTGGATCGACGACGATCTGCGGAGGCATGGATGACAACGAATGAGGTCATACAGGCTTACGGCTCCAAGGTAGCCGCATTGGCGGATTTGCTCGGCGCCGTGGTGTCGGCCCGGGATCCCGATCGCGGCGTGATCGAGCCCTGGGCTGAGACCGTCTCCGGCCGCATCCTCGACGTCGGCGCCGGCACTGGACGCTGGAGCGGTCACCTCGCCGCGCTGGGACACGCCGTCGAAGGACTCGAACCCGTCGCCCAGTTCATCGAGATTGCCCGCCGAACTCACCCCAATGTGGTGTTCCGGCACGCCTCGCTCGCCGAGCTTCGCGGATCCGGTGAGCGCTGGTTCGGGATCCTCGCCTGGTACTCACTGATCCATCTCGGTGCTGACGAACTCCCGACGGCCCTGGCCACTCTGCGCGAAATTCTCGTGGAGGGCGGCTCCCTCCTCGTTTCCTTCTTCTCGGGCCCCCGTCTCGAGGCATTCCACCACCCGGCGACTACGGCCTATCGATGGCCGATGAAGGACATGACCCGGGCGATCGAGCAGGCCGGGTTCGAGGTCACCGACCAGCAGTGGGATCCCAATGGTCTGCACGCCAACATCACCGCGCTGGCACGAGCCACTCACTCTCGCTGAGCTCCGACACAAGTAGGGGAACGGAGTGGCCGATTGCGAACTGCCTCAAGCCGCTCATGCAGCGGCATCGGAGACCTCGACCAGCCGGTGGATCGATTCGCTGATTGGCATTTGCCTGAGATCAGCGCTTGTAGCCGGAGGATCGGGCCTCTCGTAGTATCGAGTGTGTTGAAAGGATCGAGGCAGCAGGGGCTCAATGAAAATCTTCACTCGCACTGAACGGCTATACGCGTTGGTTGCCAACGAAGAGGACGCGCGCGTCTGTACCGATATCAGCGAGCAGGCTTGCCGCGAAGTGCCGGGCAATTTCTTCCGCATCATCCTCGCCAATATGCTGACCAAGATCGGCGACTTGCTGATCAGTCCGAAGACGGTGCTGGCGTGGCTGATCGTGGCCGTCGGCGCGCCCGAGGCGCTGGTCGGGGTGTTGGTGCCGATTCGTGAGTCCGGTTCGCTGATTCCGCAATTGGTCATCGGCGCCTGGGTTCGTCAGCATCCGGTGCGCAAGGGATTCTGGGTGTTGGGTGCAGTCCTGCAGGGTCTGGCCGTGCTCGGCATGGCCATGGCCGTATGGCTGCTCGATGGTCTTGCCGCCGCGCTGGCGGTGATTGCTCTGCTGGCCGTATTCAGTGTCAGCCGCGGCTTCTGTTCGGTGGCGATGAAGGATGTGCAGGGCAAGACCGTGCCGAAGTCCCGTCGTGGTCGTCTGGCCGGGCTGGCCTCAACCTTGTCCGGCCTGGTCGCGTTGCTCGTGGGCCTGCTCCTGTTTGGAGGCAGTGCCGACCCGGAGATGCGCTTCTATTCGATGCTGTTGCTGGCGGCCGGGCTGTGCTGGTTTGTTGCCGCCGTGGTGTTTGCCGGAATCGACGAGTTTCACGGCGAGACCGCCGGCGGTGGCAGTGCCGTTCGAGAGGCCTTCGGCAGTCTCAATCTGCTGGCGCGCGATGCACCTTTTCGCAATTTTGTCATCGCCCGCGCGTTTCTGATGGCCTCCGCGCTGGGTTCGCCATTCGTCGTTGTGCTGGCCCAGCATCACAGTCACGGCGCCGCGCTACTCGGCGGTTTCGTGGTCGCCTCCGGACTGGCCAGCACCATCAGTGCCAGTGTGTGGGGGTTCATGGCCGATGCGTCCAGCCGCCAGGTGATGATTCTTGGCGGTGGACTGGCGGCACTGGTGTGTCTGATGGTCGCCGGGCTGACCTTGATGGATCCATCCTGGCGCGGCGGAACGTGGTTCTATCCGGGCGCGTTCTTCGTGCTGGCCATCGCTCATTCCGGCGTGCGCATTGGCCGCAAGACCTACCTGGTGGACATGGCCGGCGGCAACAAGCGCACCGACTACACGGCCGTGAGCAACACCGTCATCGGCGTACTGTTATTGGTGACGGGCGGTCTCAGTGCGACCGTGGCCATGCTCGGAACCTCCTGGGCGTTGTTACTGCTCGGGACGATGGGACTGGTCGGCAGCGCGTGGTCCTCACGGCTGCCGGAGATCTCTGACCTGTCGCGAAATGACAAGGAATAAAGGGATCAAATTCACCTCTTGGAAGCCCATGAAGATCAGGAAGCGTTTACTCCCAAATACACAACAACGGCCCAGCCCGCGAATGCTTGCTCTTTCTATTGCTCTGATTCATGGATGTCCCGCTCTTGCTGCGTCGAGCTGGCTGGACTAAGGGAACGCATGGGCGCCGACGAAGACACCCGCTGAGGCCCATGTTTTCGCGCTCCTGACCGGTGCCAGACCTGCGGGGATATTGCGGCGGTACGCTTTCCCTGTTCATGCCATCGGTTCGGGTTCGCGCGTCTGGCCAATAGCCGGTGGGAGAGGGATGAAATCCTCATTGTCGAGATCGGGCAGCTTCATTCGTCCGGCCGCCCAATCCTCGCGTGCCTGGTCAATGCGTTCCTTCGACGAAGACACGAAATTCCAGTCGATATAGCGTGGTCCCACCGGCTCGCCACCCAGGGCCATGACCACGGCATCGCCGATGGCGGCAAGGGTCGCGGCCTTGCCAGGTAGCAGCACGGCCATGGAACCCGCTTCGATGCGCTGGCCATCCACCTCGATCGCGCCGCGTGCCACGTAGACAGCGCGTTCCGGGTATTCGGCGGGCAGCGACACACGCGCTCCCGCCCGCAATTGCCAGTGCACGTAGAACTGCGGCGAATCGGTGCGCACCGGTGAGACCACGCCCGACAGGCGCCCGGCAATCAGTCGCCCGACCGCGCCGTCCTCGTCGAACACCGGCAGCGCCGCACTCTCGTAATGCCAGAATCCCGGGTCCATTTCCTCGCGCTCGTCCGGCAGCGCCACCCAGGCCTGGATGCCGTCGAGCAGTCCGCCTTCGCGACGCAGGTGCTCGAAGCGTTCGGAATGCGTTATGCCGCGGCCCGCGGTCATCCAGTTGACCTCGCCCGCGCGCACGGCCTGCTCTGATCCGACGCTGTCACGGTGCATGATCTCGCCGTCGAAAAGGTAGGTAATTGTGGACAATCCGATATGCGGATGCGGGCGAATGTCCGCCTCGCGCGGCAATCCCGGCTGCATGTCCTTGGGACCCATGCGGTCGAAGAAGATATACGGCCCGACCATCCGGCGTTTGGCGAACGGAAGCACACGACCGACCTCGAAACTTCCAAGGTCGCGACGGCGCTGCCCGATGACCAGCTCAATCACGTGACTACTCCTGATTTTCGTATAGGGGACGAACGGCCCGTGTCGCTCTGTTGCGCATGTAACCCAGTGACCTCAACTGTCACTCGGCACCTTGGTCAGCACATGCGCGATGTGCTCGTGGAACGCCTTGAGATATTTACCCAGGAACTCGGCGGTGGATTTGTCGGCGATTTCGCCGGCATCGTTGATCATCCCGTCCTTGAATTGAATGTAGGCTTCCGGCGCATTCATCTGCGGCGAGTTGAGGAAGCCGAGGATGCTGCGCAGGTGCTGCTGGCACACTGCAGTGCCGATCGCACCGGGTGAGGTGCCGATAACGCCTGAGGGAATGTTGGCAAACGAGTTGGTGCCCCAGGGGCGACTGGCCCAGTCCAGTGCGTTCTTGAGCCCACCGGGAACCGAGCGGTTGTATTCGGGCGTCACGATCAGGATCGCGTCGGAACTCTCGATCGCCTGCTTGAACTTGCGCCCGGCTTCCGGGTAGTCGGCGTCATGGTCATAGCTGTAGATCGGCAAATCCCGGAAGGAAATCTCCTCGAACTTGAGTTGGGGAGGCGCAAGCTTGAACAACGCATTGGCCAGCTTGCGGTTGATCGATTCCTTCGCGATGCTGCCGATCAGGTATCCGACTTTGTATGTCTTCATCATGTTTTCCTTGGTTTTCAGAATGACCACTGTTGACCAGCAAGAGGTCTGAGAGTTGTAGACCGGGATGCGTGCAGGCCCAGCCCTTGTTCATGCCCGCGGTGGGTTACGCCGCACTGCCGGCGCGCACCTTGTCCTCGATGCGTTTGCCGACCGCCGGATCGACGTTCTTCCAATACTCGAAGGCACGCTCCAGCACCGGGCTGCGTACGCCACCGAGCAGGGCCCCGGACACGGTTTCCACCAGCGCATCGCGCTCTGCATCGCTGAACACCTCGCGAACGAGGATGCCCGGCTGGGTGAAATCATCGTCGCCGGCACGCAAGGTGTAGGCGCTGCGGACCATTTCGCCATCGGCCTCCCAACTGCCCTCGACGGCACCGGTTTCGTCCGCCCACGGACGGCCGCCGCTGTTGGTGGCGTAAATCGGCGCATTGCCGCTGTGCTGATAGGTCATCTGGCCGTCAAACAGGTAGGTGTTGACCGGCACCCTGGGCTGGTTGACCGGCAACTGGTGGAAGTTGGTGCCGATGCGGTTGCGCTGCGCATCGGCGTAGGCGAAGGCACGACCCAGCAGCATCTTGTCCGGTGACAAGCCGATGCCGGGGACGGTGTTGCCCGGCGAGAACGCGGCCTGTTCGATTTCGGCGAAGAAATTCTCCGGGTTGCGATTGAGGGTCATCTTGCCGACCCGGATCAGCGGGTAGTCCTTGTGTGGCCAGGTCTTGGTCAGGTCGAACGGATTGATGCGGTAGTTCTTTGCCTCGGCATACGGCATCACCTGCACCGACAGGATCCAGCTCGGGTGCTCGCCGCGGGCGATCGCATCGAACAGGTCACGGCGGTGGAAATCGGCGTCACTGCCGGCCATCTTCGCGGCCTCGGCGTTGCTGAAGAACGCCATGCCTTGTTCGGTATGGAAGTGGTACTTGACCCAGAATTTCTCGCCAGCCTTGTTGATCCACATATAGGTGTGCGAGCCATAGCCGTTCATCTCGCGCCAGCTGCGCGGCAGGCCGCGCACGCCCATCAGGTAGGTGACCTGGTGCGCCGTCTCCGGATTGTTGGTCCAGAAATCCCATTGCATGTGGTTGTCGCGCAGGCCGGAGTCAGGCAGGCGTTTCTGGCTGCGGATGAAATGCGGGAATTTCATCGGGTCACGGACGAAGAATATCGGTGTGTTGTTGCCGACCAGGTCGTAGTTGCCTTCGTCGGTGTAGAACTTCAGCGAGAAGCCGCGCACGTCGCGCCAGGTGTCGGGGCTGCCTGATTCGCCGGCGACGGTCGAGAAGCGCGCCAGCATGTCGGTTTTCGCGCCGGGCTGAAACAGCGCGGCCTTGGTGTACTTCGAAACATCTTCAGTAATCTCGAGTACGCCGAAGGCGCCGGCGCCCTTGGCATGTGGCTGGCGCTCGGGCACTTTCTCGCGGTTGAAGTGCGCCATCTGTTCAAGGAAGTGCACGTCGTGCAGCAAGATCGGGCCATCGGCACCGATGCTCAGCGAGTTGCGATCGCTGATCGCCGGCGCACCTGCACCCGTGGTTGATCCTGTTTTCTGCTGCTTGTCTACGGGCATGCTCATGGCTGTTTTCTCCGTTTCGATGGGATCGTGCGTGTCTTGAATCAAGTGTGTCCCGCAAATTGAAAACAAACAAATTGAATGTCCAAATCGCAGCGATAGCCTTCCTGATTCGCTGGTAGATGAACCTCGAATCCGCGTCATGAAACCCCCGGATTCTGAATGCCGTGTTCGCCACTTTTGGAGCTCAATGCGAATCAGGCAACGTCGACTAGCACCAGTTCCGCATCCTCCAGTGCGGTGATGCGCAACTCGGCTTCGTGTTCTATCGCCGCGCCATCGCGGGTATCGATCACGAGGCCGTTAACCTCGACCTTGCCCGTGGCGGGAACCAGATAGGCTCGACGCGACGCACCCAGTGCATACGTCGCGGTTTCGCCGGCCTCGAGACGTGCACCGAGCACCTTCGCATCGGTTCGAATCGGCAGCGCATCGACGTCCTCCGACGAACCACTGGCGAGGGCAACGAAACGCCCGGTTCGATCGGTGCCGGGGAAGGGCTTCGTTCCCCAGGACGGCGGCAATCCACGCTCGGTTGGAATGATCCAGATCTGGAAGATCCGCGTGGTGCCGGGCTCGGCATTGTATTCGGAGTGCGTGATACCTCTTCCGGCGCTCATCACCTGTACGTCGCCGGCTTCGGTACGGCCGACGTTGCCGAGGTTGTCCTTGTGCGTGATCGCACCTTCGCGCACATAGGTGATGATTTCCATGTCCGCATGTGGATGCGGCGGGAAGCCAGTGCCCGCCTCGATCGCGTCGTCGTTCCAGACCCGCAGCGCGCCCCAATGGTTTCGTTCTGGATCGCTGTATCCGGCAAAGGAGAAGTGATGCCTTGCGTCAAGCCAACCATGGTTTGCGCGACCGAGGCTGGCAAATGGTCTGCGTTCAATCATTTGAAAAGGTTCCGATTCTTGACGGCGCACTGTGCCCGTTCCCATCAGATGGGGTCGGAATCTCGTTGCGGTAGCCCGCGACGTGCAACCTGGCCAAAATTGTTCATGTCTGGCGCGCGCACTCACTTGCCTGGTGTATCCACACGCCGCTATAGAGGCCGCTCCGCCCCAAACGAGAAAAACCGTGTGAATCCAACGTCCTGCGCGATCGCGGCATATCCATGAATAGTCCGGGCTCAGCGTCTGTCGAGGGCATTGCCGGATGAGACGAGAATTCGGCCGCGTGACGCCAGATTTTCGACGGTTTGCAGACTCATGGTGGTGCTATCGGTCAATATGCGGCGGAAATATGGATCGCACCGACGGATTGGCCCGATCGAGCAATGTCGGGCACGCTGTCAGGACTCCCGCGATGCATCACAGCCAGATGCAGGGTGCGGATCACGATGAGATGAAAGGCATGAGCATGCACGGCGGATCGGCGCCGCCTGAGCGGACGGATTATTCCGATGTTGAAGTCAATATCTACGACAAGAATGATCCGGCGCGCGAAATCGGCAGCGGGCTCTCCGACGGCGATATCGGCTTGGATTAAGCTACGCGTTTGCACGCAAGATCGCGCCCTGTCCCGGTGTAGTGTGGTCGCGAAAATTCGGCAACATGCGCGACTATGGGTGCAAGGCAAATGGTGATGGTGAAGGCAGCCAACGGGTTGCGGGTGTGCGGCAATGGTTTTGATCAGGAGAAATGATTCATGAGATCTCTGGCAATCAGATTCAAGACAGTCCTCGCAACGCTCATCTTGCTTACCATCGGCACAGGGGTGTTTGTCTGGTCGGGGCTCTACAACATAGGTGCCGATGATCCACACACGCGAGCAACCTACGCACTCCTTGGAACCCTGCGCGACCGCTCGATCGAGAGCCGCGCCGCCGAACTGACCGTGCCTGATCTTTCCGATCCGGCCAAGGCGATACAGGGTGCCGGCAACTACAATGCGATGTGTGTCAGCTGCCACCTGTCGCCCGGAATGGAGGAAACAGAGCTGAGCAAGGGGCTCTATCCGGCACCGCCCAATCTGACCAGGGAACCGGTCGACACCGCGGAGGCATTCTGGGTGATCAAGCACGGCATCAAGGCTTCGGGCATGGCGGCCTGGGGCAAGAGCATGGAAGATGCCTACATCTGGAACATGGCGGCGTTTCTGCAGGTGCTGCCGACCCTTGACGACGCGAAATATGACGACATGGTCAAACGCAGTGGCGGACACTCGCACGGCGGCAGTGAAAGCGACCACCACGATCATCATGAAGATGCGCTCGGAGCCGAAGAATTGGAGCATGCGCACAAGGATTCAGAAGAAGCGCACTCGCACGATGCCGACGAGCATCATGATGAAGCTTCCGCGCACGATGAGGATGCGGATACAGGAGAGCTTCACGAACATCCGGCGAGATCCGATGAAAAGACCGCCGATGCAGCCATGGCAATGCATGCGCACGCCGATGGCATCGTCCAAAGTCATCCGGTGAGGTCGAATGACAATGCCGACGCGCACAAAGACCACAAGCACTGAGGATCGCGATTCATGGAGACGAAAGAGGCAATCCTGACGACGCTTTCAGTTGTCGCGTTCTTGTTTGCCGGCACTTCGCAGGCTGGCCCTGCCAAGCAAGCCGGATCGACAGCCGAGACGCATACACAAGAGATGGCGCGAGCCGGAACCATGCCATCGATGGATGTGCCGGCCGACGCACAAGCTGCTTCGGCAACCGTCGAGCGCTTCGGCCAGGCCCTGCAAAAGGGAGATCTGGTAACGGTCGAGACCACGCTTGATCCGGATGTTCTGATTCTCGAAAGTGGCGGTGCCGAACACAATCGACAGCAATATCTCGACCACCACGCGCCTGCCGACGCGAAGTTTCTCGGCGATGCGCGCGTCCAGATGATTCATCGAACAGCCAGGCGCAGCGGCGATTTCGCATGGGTCGGCAGCGAAAGCAAAATTCAGACACAAAATGGCGACAAACCACTGACCTTGCTCAGCACCGAAACCATGATCTTGAAACAGGTCGGCGAGGATTGGCGGATTGTGCATATTCATTGGTCATCAGGACCTGAAAAATAGGCTCCTCAGCAGAATTTGTGGGTAGATTCCGCGTGAAATTGAGTTGAAGCCGCTGACTTGATGTGGCCGCGAGCGTTGCAAGAGGAGCACCCCGGCTCCTGTACTGAGAAGATGTAGGTGCGAACCAAAACATCACTCAGTAGAGGGCCGGGATGCAGCTGAAGACTATCCTTAACCGGGTTCAGAAGTTCAAGTCGTTTGTGTATGCGAAGGCGCGCTGGTGCCGTAGCACCGATGCGCCTGAGTTGGAGATCGAGGTCCTCGAACGAGCCAACGGGCGTGCGCTTTGTTCGGGCTGCGGCTGTCCCCGACACGGCTATGATCGTCTACCGACCCGGCGCTTTGAGTTTGTTCCGTTGTGGGGCAAGGTGTTTTTGGTCTACGCGCCGCGCCGAGTGAACTGTCCCGGCTGTGGAGTGCGGGTGGAGCACATGCCGTGGGCGTTGGGGAAGAGTCCCTTGACGCAGGCCTATGCCTGGTTTCTCGCGCGCTGGGCCAAACGCATGTCCTGGAAAGAAGTCGCGGTCATGTTCCGCGCTTCATGGGAGAGCGTTTTTGCTCGGTGGAGATGGCTGTCAAATGGGGGCGTGCCCACCAGTATCTCAGTGACATACGGGCCATCGGGATCGATGAGATTGCGTGGAAAAAAGGTCACAAGTACCTGACACTGGTCTATCAGATCGATGATCACTGCAAGCGCCTGCTGTGGATTGGGCGCGAGCGCAAGACCAAAACCCTGCTGCGGTTCTTTCGTTGGTTCGGCACCGAGCGCAGCCACGCGCTGAGGTACATCTGCTCGGATAGGTGGAAGCCTTATCTGAAGGTCATCGCCAAGAAGGCCGGGCATGCCGTGCATGTGCTCGATCGTTTCCACATCATGGCGTATTTCAGCAAGGCGCTCGATGAGGTGCGCGCCCAAGAGGTCAAGGCCTTGAAGGCGAAGGGGCTTGAGCCGGTGCTGACGAAAACCCGCTGGGTCTTTCTCAAACGACCAGAGAATCTGACCGCCTCACAGGAGACCAAATTGGCCGACCTGCTCCAGTACAACCTCAGCTCGATCAGAGCCTATCTGCTGAAGGAGGAGTTCCAGTTCTTCTGGAGCTACGTCTCGCCCTACTGGGCTGGCCGGTTCCTGGATCAGTGGTGCACCCGAACCATGCGATCGAAAATCGAACCCATGAAACGGATCGCCAAGATGCTGCGTCGTCACCAATCACTCTTGCTCAACTGGTTTCGCGCCAAGGGGCAGCTATCCAGTGGGGTCGTCGAGGGTTTCAACACCAAAGCAAAACTGACCTCCAGAAAATCATTCGGCTTTCCCACCTACCATGCTGCTGAAATCGCCTTGTACCATACCCTTGGCGCTCTACCAGAGCCGGAGTTCACCCACAGATTTTGCTGAAGAGCCAGTTTTTCAAGCTCTGCATCGAGCATGCGCTCATTCACTTGGATGAATTCCGTCAACAACTCATCGCCAGGCGTACTGGCCAGTTCGGCTTTGGCGCGCGGATCCGAGCCCCCAAGCAAGCCCGAGTTCGGCTCTGCGCAAAATGTCTGGGGCCGCATTTCGAAAGAGGCCGCCGCAACGGATTCCAGTTGGAGGGAGAGCCCGTGGCGTTCTGCCGCAGTCGCCCTCTAAACTTTCGGGGCATCGACATGGTGCAAGCCAAGTCTGGGTGGCTTGTAAATGGGGATTCGTAGGATCGTTTTGCAGGGGCTTTCCCACAAAGGGAAGGGCGGCTACCGGCCCCAACTCGACGCTTTGAACTGATCGCGTCGTCTCGGGACTATCTGTCGAATCGCCGGGAATTTGACTGAATGCTTCAGAGGCAGCGGGATTCTCACTGCAGCTTGCATGGCCCTGATCTAGCAACGCGCCCTACCGAAACGGTGCTGTTCACCCGCAGAAACCGAGGGCGCTCTTGCTTGTTGGCGCGACGATAGCGGTAGCCCGTCTACCCCCGACGCAGCTTGAAGGATCAGTGATCGCTTTGCTGCCAGCCCGATGGCGTGTTTACTCTCTCCGGCTCCGGTTCTACATGAAAAGTCGTTCGATGTGCAAGGTAGAGAATCACATACGTGTAAGTACTATAAAGTGCGCTTGAATACTTCGTGAAGTATGTTAGCTTATCGTCGCCGGTAAGCGCTGGCGTGGGGTCAGGCGCTCATATCTCTGGCGATCTTGCTT
Source organism: uncultured Dokdonella sp. (assembly GCA_964390215.1). Taxonomy (GTDB): domain Bacteria; phylum Pseudomonadota; class Gammaproteobacteria; order Xanthomonadales; family Rhodanobacteraceae; genus Dokdonella. The sequence goes on from CAYMHF010000044.1 coordinate 11,060, forward strand.
TGGGAAAACCCATGGATATACGGACTCCGGGCCAAGTGGTGCCCGTCGCGCGATCGTTCGCGAAACCTGGTTTCGCGGTGCTGGCGAACTTCTTGATTGTTTGCGGCGGCCTCTTCTTGCCACATTCTGCCGCCGCGCAATCAATTTGTGCCGAAGTCAAGATTCAGATCGAGCAGAAAGTCAGCCTGGAGCGACAGGCATTCGATGCCAAGCTTCAAATCCGCAACGGACTCGAAGGGGTTCAGGTCGAGCGAATCGATGTCAATCTGGTGTTCAAGGACGCAAATGGACTGGACGCGCACACGTTGTTCTTCAATCGTCTGGACGGTGTCGAGAACATCACGGGCTCTGTAGACGACGGAACCGGCAATGTCGCGGCTTCGACCACTGGCGAGGCACACTGGTTGATTATCCCCTCACAGGGAGCAGGTGGCGTGACGGGTGCTGGGCTTCAGTATCTGGTGGGCGCGACGGTTACTTATCGGATGACGGGTGAAGCCGAGGATCGAACTGTTGAAGTCATTCCAGAAGCCATCACGGTTCGACCACAACCCCTTTTGGATCTGGACTATTTTCTGCCTGGGCCGGTGTATGCCGACGATCCCTTCACCGCCGAAATAGAGCCTTCCGTTCCCTTCACGCTCGGTGTGAGAATCTCCAACCGCGGTGCCGGTGTCGCATCACATGCGACCATCGAATCGGCCCAGCCTCGCATCATCGAGAATGAGCAGGGTCTTCTGGTTGGATTTGAGATCGTCGGGAGCTTTGTCGACGATCAGGCGGCTCAACCCAGCCTGCTGATTGATTTCGGCGATATCAGTTCGGGAACATCCCGGATGGGTCGCTGGAACATGCAGACCACGTTGTCGGGTCAGTTCTACGATTTCGCCGCGGAGTACACCCACGCCGATAGTCTGGGCGGTGCATTGACATCGTTGCTTGGGAATGTGACGCCTTATCTTCTGACCCACGATGTCTTGGTGGATCTGCCCGGACGTGACAACGTGCGCGACTTTCTGGCACAGGCCGCCACTGCTACCCAGGATACGGACACCTATCGGGTCTACGAATCGGATGGCTCGACCACTGAAGTTGTTCAACAGTTCGGCGCCTCTTTCAATGGGACAACGCTTTCGTATCCCGCATCCGCGCCGGGTACCTTGGTCTATGCAAGGTCATCCATCGGTTTCGACGGGCAGGGCCAGAGTCTCACTGCGCTGCGTTCAGACGGGTATTCCGTATCGCCTGCGAACGTCTGGTTCTCGAAGCGTCGCGATGCCAGCGGCGAGTCGTGGCTCTATTTCGTCAACTTGTTTGAAGCAAGCGGATCCGCGTGCTCGGGTGTTTGCAGCTACACGTTGGACTACGCGAATGCGCCGCCGGAGGCTTCGATTGCCGGGTTCGTCTATAAAGACATCAATGCCAATGGCGTGCAGGATCCCAGTGAACCCGGGCTGCCCAGTATCTCAATAGTCGCCAGCGCCGGTGGAACACCGCGCTCTGTCAGCACAAACCTCGAAGGCGCGTTCGAGATTGCGAGCCTGCCTTCTGGAACCTACACGCTATCGGTTGGTGGAGCCCCGGGGCACTACGACGGCCAGCACATTGCGGGTAGTGCAGGAGGAGTTGTCAACACGACAAGCGTAAGCGGAATCGTTCTTGGCGCCTCTATTCATGCCACCGGCTATCAGTTTGCCAAAATTCCACTGCCTGACCAGCGCATCGCGGATCTGGGAATTACCGAATTGACGGCCAGCACATTGACGCCTCGCGTGGGGGAGACATTTATGCTCACCACCCAGATTTCGAATCTGGGTCCTGACGGCGCTGCGCCAGTCGTTACACAACCACTGCCGGCGAATTTCGAGGTTCTTTCGGCCAATCCGTCATCGGGAACCTTCGAGGCATCCAGCGGACAGTGGCTAATCGGCGACCTTGCAGCTGGTGGAACGGCAACATTGTCCCTGCAGGTCAAAGCGAACCAAGCAGGGCCTGTATCCATTGATGCATCTGTTGCGAACAGTGATGCAGCCATTCTGGATCCAGCATCGGGGAACAATCTTGTGAGTTTGAGCATCACAGTCGATCCCGCAACGGAACTGGAATTGGCGCTGGTGGCACGCAAGGAAACTCGTGTCCTGGCGTTGTCCTCATGTGGCCTTGAAAATCCCATTGATACCTGTGACGAAGATCGTTTGCTTGCGATTCAGAGCGCACTGGCCAATGACTCGGGCAAGTCTTGGATCGCTGCTAGTGCGGCGGAATTCCGCCGAGAGTTCCGCAGCGGTCATTGGAACGTCTTCTGGTTGGACGGCAGTGCAGCGCTGCTCGACGAAGAACTCATTGGCGAGCTGCGGATGGCCGTTCTAAGGGGTGATTCACTCGTTGTCGACAATGTCCAGGAAAGTGCGCCCGAGGGAATCAATACCTTGGTAGGAGCGTCCTTCACCGAATTACGAGGTAGCGTCGCTCCCGAAGCCATAACGTTCGCCGCGAACGCATTCTTCGATCTTCCGCCTCATATCGTGACCGGCACCAAGCAAACCTATCACGTGGCGACTGCTTCCGTTTTGGCAACGTATCCCGATGGTCAACCTGCCATTGTGCATGCTGCACACGGTGACGGACATGCGTTCCTATTTGCCTTCGATCTTGTCGCCATGTTGAACAGCGACCCGGCATACACCGCCCTGTTCGACCAATTAACAGCGGCAGCTGCACCGCCCACTCAGGTGTTCGCGAGTGAGGACGCCTACTTTCCGTTGTCAGCCCAACTGACAAACTCCGGGGGCTCGTTGAATGTCACCGAGTCGCTAACTATCAACGCGCCGGCGCACATCATTCTTTCAACACCAACCCCGGACGTTGCATCGGCTACCCAAGCCGTCTGGCAAGTCAGCCTGGATCCGTCGGCAGAGTTTGCGTCGAGCGTCGGGCTGCGAGTCGCCGATGAAGGAGGTTCCTCAACCGTCACCGTTGATGTCACGCGTGCAGGCGGTGGTGAAGGTCTTGCTCACCAAGAGTTACCCATTCTGGTGCGTGACACAGATCAGTCTTTCGTGACGCTTGGCACCCGCATTGACTCGATCCCGACGGCAGGTTCTACCGATCGCTCTCTTCGCCGCGCCGCTGGCAGAGACTTAAGCCGGGCGAACAGTTCGCGGGCTGAAGGCAACCAGAAACTCGCAATTTCTAAATTGCTGAATTCGGTTTCCTCTCTTGAACAAATTGCCAGCGCGGATACGTCAAGCATAAGAGTTGACCTAGCTTGGCTACTTCAGGCGATCGAGCGGGAATGGTACCGTTCATTTCCAACCTGTGGCACCGCAGCTGACCCGGTGGTTGAAGAGTCCGGAATCGAGTTCGATCGATTTGCCAAGCGAGAGGGGCTCGTCATGCGCCAGGTGGAGCAAGGCGGATTCGAATGGCGGCTGGGAACCAACGTAAACAGCACGAGTCGTTCCGTTGGCGGCACCACGAATCCACAAGTCGGGCACGAATATCAATGGTCGCTCAACTACAACCAAGACGGTACAGGGAGCTTTACGGTCACCGACCAAGGCCTTCCGATTCTCGCCGAAACCTACACACCACCAAGGCCGCGCGCACCAAAATTGCGCAGGGGCAACGGTCTGGAAGTGACGGTTGAAACGGTCAAGGATGCCGTGAACTCCGATATCTCAGTGGTTCTGACCCGGATACAGGGGATTGATCTCGCACCTGTGCCTCTCATTGCTGGCAGCTCAAGTTCCATAAGGCGTGCCTCGCGTTTCTTCTACGGCGAGTCGATGTCCCAAAGCGTCGCAATGGAAGGCACGGTTGTTGTGTCAGTGCCTACCCCGCTTGTTCTGCCTATGGCGGCATTGACCTTCCGGGTCAATGCGGGCACCACGAGTTGCCGGAACCCGAGCCGCTGATCGTGCGCAGCGATCTAGCAACAAGTGGGGCGCTCCTCGGTGTGCTCGCCATCTCCGTGAGCTTTGGGTCCGCTGTTGCGGCTCAAGCGACCGTCGTCGACAAACCGGCGAGCCAACAGGTGTTGCGCGCTGTGCAACGACCACCTGGTTCCAACATCATCAAGTTCGACGATGCCTGTCCGATCGACATGCCTGCGTTGGCCGAAAAAAGCGACGACACCGTGCTTCTCGATGTGCGTTCAGACCGTGTTCGCGAATCGGCCTGGATTCCAGGCGCGGTTCAGATCTCGCTGCCTCAAATTGCGAGCAGTACCCTGGTTCAATCCGCGCATCGGGTTGCGTTGATCGGCGATAGCAGGCACTTCGAACGCCTGGTGCGGTTTTGCAGCGAGCAACGCAAGCAAGGTTTGTCAAACCTTCGCGTCCTGACTGGCGGGTTTCCAGCATGGGTTCGCGGAGGCGGTGCAGTTGCAGGAGACACTGCAACGGCGCTTGCGCCCCAGATGCTGGATTCGCGTGCGCTGCATGAACTTCTTGGATACCAACGCACCTCGCTGATCTTTGTCGGTGCAGCCCCCGCAGATGAAATGTCGAAGCTCGGATTGCCAATCACCCGGGCGCATTTGAATCAGTCGCCGCGAAACGTCCTGGGAAAACTGTCGAATAGCAAAAACGCTAGATCGTCGACGGTGATTTTCATCCCGGATCAACAGCGCGTTGAAACCTGGCGAGCGGCAGCGCAAGCCCTTGGTCTGCCAGAGCCGCTGTTTTTCGTCGGTGAGATGACTCGCTATGACGCGTATCTGGCTCAGCAAATCAGCATTGCCGAAGGTGTCAGCGAGAACAGTTCAAGTCTGTGTGAGCCTGACTAGGTCCTGGTACCAAGTCAATCGAAGTGGAAGGTCAAAAATGAATCGTGCGTTGGATCGACGGATGGAGACACCGATGAAGCAGTACAGCCGTGTTGCGAAAGGGACGGAAAACAGCGCACGCACACCTCGTTGCGCACGCCTCATTGCAATCGCTGGCGCGCTTTCCTTTGTCATTGGATCGAGCCTAGCCTATGCGGCCGGTCCCACCGCTGTTTCGGGTTCGATTTCGAACAATACCGTCTGGGTGGAAGCTGATTCCCCCTACGTGTTGTCAGGCGATGTGCAGATCATCGATGGCGCCATATTGAGTATCCAGCCAGGTGTCACGGTATTGATGAATAGTGATGCCTCGCTGACCGTAACCAGTGGCGCGTTGTCCGCCCAAGGCACATCGGATCAACCCATCGCGATCACCTCCGCGAACGATGTCGCGGGGTCGCCAACGCTCGCAGCTCCCGGTGATTGGAACTCGATCAAATTCCTGGATGGAACAATTGATGCCAGCAGCCAACTGAATCACGTTTCGGTTCGTTTTGGTCGCGGCATCGTTATTTCCTCTTCCTCACCTACGCTGAGCGATGTTGATATTTCCGATAATCTGGGCTCGGCCATCTCGTTGGACCTCAATTCTTCACCGAGAGGGCAGCGACTGACTGCAAGCAGGAATGACATCAACGGGATTCTCGTGCCGGCGGGCGCGGTCCTTGGTGATACGACGTGGAACCTGACCGGCATTCCGTATGTTGTTGCACAAGGCGATTTGGAGATTGGGCTTGCTCCATTTGGAATAGAGCCCGAGGTGCTAAAAATCCTGGTGGGTGGCCAAGGACAGTTGGCTGTCAAGTTGTCGAATCCGGCACCCCCAGGCGGCGTACCCGTTGCACTCGAAAGCAGCAATGCATCGGTTGCAAGCTTGCCACCCGACTTGTCGGTTTTCGTGCCGGAAGGCGAACACACTGTTTCGTTCGAAGTCGGGGCAGTTGCTGTCGGCTCTGCAACCATCACCGCCAGCACAGCTAATGACGGTCCGGTCCATTCTGTCGTGACCGTTCTCCCTCTTCCCGCGCTGCGATTCAATCCTAACGTCGCGAATGTTGGTGTTGGCCGGTCAATACAAGTGAGTGTCGAACTGGCTGGCGGAGTTGCCTCAAGTGACATTCCGCTGACGTTGAGCGGGTCAGGACTCGATTTCCAGCCTGGGCAGACGATTCCCCAGAATCAATCGTCAATCACGTTTGAGGTGACGGGTACCCAAATCGGCCAACGAAGGCTGACCGCCACAAGTCCGGGACATTCATCAGCAACTTCGGATATCACGGTCGAAGCCTTGCGTCTGATCGCCCCGAGCGCAGCGTTCGTCGTGCCTGGGACTGATCCGGTGGTTCTCAACATCGAACTTTCACATCCAGCGCCGGCTGAGGGCCTCACGGTAGCGGTGGACAATCCAATGCCAGGAATCCTGTCAGCTCAGGGAAGCACGGTGACGGGTGGCGCTACCCATGCCCAGATTTCACTTGCCGGAATACAGGAAAGCGCAAACCCGGTCGGTCTGACAATCAGCGCAGCCGGCTATGCGTCGGCGGGTACGAGCGTTACTGTCCAGAGAATCGCGGTACGCCTCGGTGATGGCATTCAAGATTTCGTGATCCCCAAAGGGAGCTCTTTGAGCCTCCCGGTTGTCCTTTCCAAGCCCGCCCCCGTCGGTGGACTTAGCATCGACGCACAGAGCAGCGCTCCGAGTGGATTGAGTATCACGCCTGCGGTGATTAGCGTTGCCGCAGGGCAGACCCGCAGCACCAATAATTTTGAACTTCATGCGATGGCAGACAGCGTTTTTGCGGTGACTATGTCAGCACAAGAGGTTGTCGGGATCGATGGCGTGGCGCGTGTGACGGTTTCCCCTGCGCCCGAATTAAAGTTCAACCTCAATGAGATGATTGTCGGCAAGGGACTGCAATTGAGGACTAACGACATACAGCTGAAATGCACCAACAACGGTATCGGTTGCAAGTTTTCCCACCCTGTTTCCATCAATATTTCAAATCCACAACCGGCTTTTTTTGCCGCTCCAACTGAGGTGACAATCGCAGCAGGCAAAGATTTTGTGGATGTTCCAATCCGCGGAATCCAGGTGACTGAATCGCAAGCCTTGCTCGGCGCGGATGCGACTTGGGCTGCGTCGCCCGCTGTGTTGGGAGTGTCGGTCGTCGATCCCGTGCTGACGGTTCAAGGGCTGGGTGGTTCGCTTCAGGGAGTTGGGACATCGCGTCGCCCCATCAGCATCGGCTGGAACGTGCCTGAATCGTCCAACCCTTTCCAGCGGGCTCCGACTAATCAGACAGTTTCCTTGTCGATGGAAGGTGTGGTTGGCACGCTCTACCCAAGCTCCACGGGAGGCAGTCCAATTACTCAGGCCGTCATCTTGCAGGGAAATGCTGGCACCCCATACGTCTATGCCGCCAGTCCGCAGATGGCCGGAACCTATCAAGTTCACGCATCCGCCATCGGAATCCAAGGCAGCTCCGACCTGCAGACTGTCGTTCTACCCACGCTCGCATTTGAGAAAGAATCGACTACGGTGGGAGAAGGCTTGTTTGCAAAGCCGAAGATCGTTGTGCGGGTGGGCGATAGCTGTGAAACGCCCCTAAGCGGTATTCCATTGACGCTGACCAGCAGTGATCCTTCGTTGGTGCAAGTTCCTGCCAATATGACGCTCGACAATTGCAATGCATCGTTTGAGCTTCACGCGCTTGCGCAAACTCCGACACCGGTAACCATAACCGCAACGGCTGCAGCGAGTTCTCCGATTGGCGCCGCCTCGGCAACACTGTCGGTGCAAGTGATTCCGAGAAGCATTCGATTTGTTGGCTTGGATGGCGTGAGAAAGATCGGGTCCAATTTCGGCTCCTGGCCCGATGGGCTGGATTCATTTTCAATTGCCTGGGAAGGCGATGAAACTTCTTACGATACGGTCTACAACGAGTTCGAGTTGACGATCGTTGCCATTGATCCACCGGGAATCCTGGATCCGAGTTCGATCGTCTACGCACCCGGGAATTCACTTCCATATTTGGGCATTTCCGCAAATCGCTCCTCATCGATGGAACGTCGATACATTGAGATACCAAGTGGACTCGGCAGCTATCGTGTTTCTGCCACAAAGGACGGTGTCCAAACAGCTCTTTCGGAGTTGCAAAACGTTGAACTAAAACTACCTGGAATCAGTGTCTATGGTCTCGTTCAGGTAGGCAAAGGGATCGTCCGCTCCCAGGAGATTTGGCTGGAGGAGCCTGCGCCCGCAGGTACAGTTGCGCATTTCTATAGCCATGCGCCGCTGTCGGTGTCGGTTCCCGAGTCGGTTCCCGTTCCAGAAGGGGCAAGCTATTTCTATGTTGAGGTGAAAGGAATCGACCCGACGGATCTCCAGCCCGTCGCCATCGATATTGAGATCAATGGCTACGAAAATTTGCCGAATGCACTAGACGTGTTCGTATTTGATTTGGAAATCGCTTTCGATATGGAGCGAGCTCAAGCGGTAGATGGACCTTCCAACGGCGTCGTTCCAACTTTGCAAATCACCTATCCCTGTTCTGAAGTGGGTGTGGATCCCGAGAGTACTGAATTCTGCACAAACGAGCAGTTACCTGCAGAGAGCATGCCGGTGGAATTCTCAATTGTTGACGCGGGAAGTCCGGCAGTAGTGGAGGGGTTAGCTATCCAGGAGGGGAATTGGCAACCAACGCTGGCATTCAATTTCTACTCCGACCCCTATATCTACTTCAATATCGGCGAGCCAACGAGCGTTGGAAGCTATCGGATCCGTGCAACTTTTTCTGACGGTTCGTTCATCAACTCGGATCCCGTGGTGGTCGGTGTTCCCGTTTTGAGTATTGATAGGAACTTGGTTGTTGGGGCGGGAATGCGGGCAATTGATGCGGCCCAGATCTTCCAAGAGGTTGATGGAATTGAGGTCGCAAGCAAAACCGACAAGGCTGTCCAGATCACATGCTCACCTACGATTTGTTCATCTGACACCTACGTTTTGAGTGCGGGCGGTGGTCAACGGTTCAGTCTTTCGGGCAGTGCGGTTGGTGTAGCGCAGATGCAGGCCACGTCGAGCTCGGCACTTCCATCGACTCCCGTCGAAGTATCCGTGGTTGAACCGAAGCTGCAATTCATGTCACTGCCGGCCGAAATCGGCATTGGCAGTACTAAATCGTTTTCCGTAAGTCTGCAGGTGCCGGGAACATATGGTTCGGATCTACAGGTGTCCACAGTACAGAGAATCGTGACGATCGACAGTCTGATCTCACGGGTACTCGGGCTGCCGACCGCCGCAACTATCGAGGCAGATGCGTACTCGACAAGCGCTCTGATTCTTAGCGGATCCCAACAAGGGACGACGGTCCTCCACGCCTCCAGCCCCGCTACACGATCGGCCTACAGCGCGCCGATCACCGTCAACCCGAATTGAGGAGACTGTCATGACTAATGCCAAGCCAGTAACCTCGTTACGCACGCTTGATATCCCAGCGGTTACGCACCAGCGTTCCGAGCACAATCGTGGTGCATCGTTTTTCCGGCGCCCCGCAAGGAAAACCAATCAGCAAACAAGTCCGACTTGCGCTTCGGCGAGTGGATCAAGCCACAACCGCACGCTGTGGTTTGTTGCCGTGCTGCTTATCTCGTGTATTCCGAGCGCTTATGTCTCCGCTGCTTCCTTGACGGTCAAGCAAGGTGTCGTGGTCAAGTTCGGTGACACGGCAGGCATCACGGTTCGTGATCGCCTGCAGACGGAGCGTCATGTCGTCATGACCAGCGTGCGCGACGATGCCGCCGCGAATCAGACCGGCCTACAGCCAGCGAGTCCTGCACCCGGGGATTGGAAAGGCATCTTGGTGGAAGCGTCGGTGGCACCGGGTGATCTGCTGGTCGATGGGCTGACGATTCGCTATGCCGGCGCCCAGGCCGGGGCCGCATTGCGGGTTGCGCGGGACTATACCGTCAACTTCCTGACCATCTCCGACAGCCTGCTGGGTTTGCAGACGATCGGCACGTCACAGCCCGTTTTTGCCGGGCTCAGTCTCTTGGACAATAGGGTAGGGCTAGAAGCCGGCGAAGACGCACAGCCCACATTGACCGGGTCCGAAGTGCGTGGCAGTGCCGAATTCGGTGTTCGCAATGTGTCCAGCCAGATCGTGCATGCAACTGGCAGTTGGTGGGGCGTTGCCAGCGGCCCGACCGATCCTGTCGCCAATCCCGCGGGTACTGGCGACGCGGTGACGACCCAGGTCGAGTACCTGCCATTCGCTACCACTATTCCCCTGATTGACTGCTCCGTGGCGCTGGCTGACGGTAACTATGCCGTCAGCCTGCCCACCGCTACGGTGGCCATCGAGTGCCGGAACGCCGTCGAGGTTCGCCTTGCGCCGAGCGATGACTTCTCAGGCGTTCCATTCACGGCAATGACGGCAACCACCGGATTCCCGCTTTCCGGACAACCGGGAACGCGAAACATCTACGCCGAGTTCCGGGCGCAGACCGGCAACACCCGCGTCGTCATGTTGCCCGAGCTGATCCAGTACACCCCGGGTATCCCCACGGTCAGCATCATCGCGCCCGAGGCTGCGTCGTTGATCACCTCCGATTCGACCATCGCGGCAACCGCCACCGATGCGGCCGGCATTGATCATGTCGATTTCTATGTCGACACCACCCCGGTCGGCAGCGACGGAATCGAACCCTATGAAGCGTTCTGGCCGATCGCCGGCTTCGCGGATGGCGCGCACACGATTCGCGTCGTCGCGACCAATGCCAACGGACTGACTGGCGAGGCCTCTCATGAAGTCACCGTGCAGCAACCTGTTGTCGATACGGAAGGCCCAGTCATCAGTGATCTGCGCTACGACAATCTGCCGCTGACCGACGGCGGCATTCTGACCGCCTCGGGTGTTCTCACCTTTGCGGCAACCGACGCCAGTGGCATCGATGCGGTCCAGGTGCTGTTTGACGGAGCGCCCCTGTCGGATGGATTGTTGATCGGCGACAACTACGCGGTCGACGTGATTCTCGATGGCGTTGCCGATGGGCCTCATGTCATTTCGATTTCCGCCACCGACGTGTTCAACAACAGCAGCGAACGCGTGGTCAATGTATCGGTCGATACCACATCGATCGGTGCGCCCGTCGTCTCAATTCTTTCTCCGGCCGCAAATGCACAGATAGCCGATAACGTCGTTATCAGCGCTTCAGTGTCCGGCGCCGACATCACTCACGTTGATTTCTATATCGACGCAACGGCGATTGGTAGCGTGACGGCGCCCCCATACGAGGCGACTTGGTTGGTCCAAGGATTCGCCAACGGTGCGCATACCATCAAGGTCATTGCCACCAATGCGAATGGCCAGACCGGTTCCAAAAGCATTCCGGTCACCTTGCAGCGCGTCTCGACCGATGTCGACGGCCCGGTTATCAGCAACATTCGATTCGCCGGGCAGGCACTGCTGGATGGCGCCACATTGGCAGCTCCCGGGTTGCTGACTTTCGACGTGGCTGATGTCAGCGGCGTGCAATCAGGGTCGGTCCATGTCGATACCAATGCCGTCAATGGCGGTGGCCTCAACAATGGCCGTTACTCGGTCTTGCTGGATTTCGCGAGCGTGACCAACGGCCTCCACGAGGTGACCGTGCGTGCTGTCGATACCGTGGGCAATCCAAGCGAACAGACCGTTCATGGCCTGAATGTCGACATTCCCGCGCCGCCTGTTCCGACGATTCTGCAACCCGTTGATCTCTCTCAAGTCCAGGTTCCAAACGTGGCGGTTTCCGGTAGCGCGCAGATCGGCAGCCAGGTCCAGTTGTATTTGAATGGCAGCCCGGTTGGCGGTCTGCTTGCCAGTTCGTTCAACGGCACTTTCAATGCGACCGTGACCCTTCCAGGCGAAGGCACCCACCAGTTGAGTGCCACCGCTCAAAGCAGTCGCGGCACCAGCGCCCAATCAGCGCCGATCATGCTGACCTACCTGGCTCCGGCGCCGAGCGTCCAGATCACCAGCCCGCCGGCAAATTCGCTGATCTCGATGGATGGACCCGTAACCGTCAGCGCATCGGTGGTCGATGCCATCGGAGTGAGTAGCGCGGTCCTGAGGATCGATGGTCAGCCGGTCGGCGCATCGATCTCGGCACCACCGTACACGTGGACCTGGACGGTGGACGGGACGATCACCGATGGCAGTCATCAGATCGAGATCACCGCGACCAACAGTGTTGGCAGAACCGGCGTGGCAACGCGAACGGTCACCGTCCAGCATCAGCCCCCGCCCCCGCCACCGGTGGTGTTGGCCTACGGCGGCGAGGTGCAGTCGATCACGCCATCCAGCTCCTTCGGCCAAGTGCCGATCGCGATCTCGGGTCGAGCGGTCGACAACACGACCCACGAAGCCGTTCCGAACGCGTTGCTGAAGATTGTCCTCCAGATGAGCGGCTTCCAGCGCCGAATCAGCGTTTCCACCGATCAGGCGGGCAACTTCAACTATTCCTTCGTTCCACAGTCCTCGGATGCCGGTGTCTATGTGGTCTCGATCATCCATCCAGATCAAACCACGTTACCCAATCAAGGCAGCTTCACGATTAACCGACTCGGTCTCAGTCCGACTCAGTACACGTTGCAAGCCGCGCGCACGATTCCGACCTCGATCCCGATTCGACTTTCCGCTAGCGCGGGCAGTGGCAGCAGTGGTGTAACGCTTTCCGCCATCCCGGCCGATCAGCCCTCTGGAAGCTTGCCGACAGGCATTACCATCACACCCTCTGCTGCCGTCAATGTGCCAGCCGGTGGCTCGGCCATGGTCGATGTGGGTTTTCTCGCTGGCAATCAATCATCCGCGCCAGCTCCCGCTGGAACGGTAGTTCTCACGGCCATGGATGGCGCCGGCAATCGGCGTGGAACCGTTGTCGTCAATTACACATTGCGCGATCCAACGGCCGCGCTCTATCCGCAGCCCACGTCTGTACAGACGGGCGTGTCGCGCGGACAGCAGGTCAGCGAGACGGTGCAACTGAACAATCGCGGCCTGATTGCTGCGTCCAATGTGCAGGTAGCACTGGCCGAATTCAACGGCCCGCAAGGTGCCGGTGCGGTACCTGCCTGGATCTATCTGGCTTCGCCCGCCTCGCTCGGCAACATTGATGTCGGTGCATCCAAGACGATTCAGATCATGGCAGCGCCAACCGATGCCGTTGCCGACGGCATCTACCGCGTCAAGATTCTGGTCTCGGCGGACGGCATCAATGGCTTCGTCTGGGTGTCGATCGCGGTGACATCCTCCGAACAGGGCAACGTGCTGTTCCAGGCCAAAGATATCTACACCTGCCTGCCGGATTGCGTGACAACACCGGGTTTAGCCGGTGCTTCGATTCGACTCCAGAACGAAGCAGTGCTGACTACCACAACGGTGGTGACGAATGCCCAGGGCGAGGCTGAGTTCTCCAACCTGCCAACTGGCCATTACCGCTACATCGCCACCGCACCCAGCCATGTCAGTGCATCCGGTCGTTTGACCGTGCGTCCCGGCACGACGCTGACGGAAGATATCTTTCTCGACTATCAGCTTGTCACCTTCGAATGGAGCGTCACCGAGACAACCATCCAGGATCAATACGATGTCACCTTGACGGCAACGTATCAGACCCAGGTTCCCGCGCCTGTCATGCTGATCGAGCCGGCTTCGATCAATCTTCCAGACATGCAGGAAGGGGAGGAATTGGCCGGCGAGATCACCATTACCAATCGCGGTCTGGTGCGTGCAGACAATGTGACCTGGCATCCCTCGGTATCCGATGCGTACTACCAGATCGAGTATCTGGGCGAACCGCCGACCAGCTTCGAGGCGCACCAGAGCATGCGCTTACCTTATCGCGTCACCCGTACCGGTGTACCGTTGCCCGGCGCGTCAACGAGCAACTCTTCGCAAAGCTCCCCGAGCAAGGTGAGTCCCATGTTCCTTGGCGTCAAAGCCGGGTCGTCCACCACCGCCAGCACGTGCCATGGCTACAGTAATCCGATGCGTATCCAATTCAGCTACGAGTGCGCTGCCGGTGTCGATAGGAACGGATCAGGGCACGCTGCCTTCAACAAGGCTTATGGCCAATGCAGCAGTGGCGGCGGCGGAGGAGGTGGCGGGGCGAGTGCTGGTTGGGCATGGGGTGGCGGTGCCAGTGTTTGGCCGGCGGGATATCCATTGTCGGGCGGGCCGGGTTGCGTGCCGGTTTGCCCGGATTGCGAAGGCGGCAGCCCCGGTGGTTGATTCGCAAATCTGCTCAATATCGACGTTGAAAGCCTCGAATTTTTGGAACAACGAACACATGAATATCTCAGGATCCAGCGAGACACAGGTGGGTGAAGGTGTCGCGAGTTTGCGACCCATTGTGCGCAAGGTTTTCCAATGGGCGATTCTTTGCCTGGTTGCCGTCATCCTCCCAGCCCAGGCCGAAGTCCGCCTCCCCAACGGCGAATATCGCACGTCGGTCACGGATCTCCGCGTCAAGACGCTCGGTGGATCGGTGTCGATCGAGCGCACCTGGCAGGCAACCAACCTCAACCGCGGCGAGTTCCGCTGGTACACCAACCCGGCCTGGGCCGATCTCGATCTGGAGATCGACAGCAGCGATGGCGGTATCCGATCCATCAAGCGCGCCGGGGCCAAGTTCATCAAGCAAGGCGAGGATCTGTATGTCCTCAAGGAATCCGACCGCGCCTACTTCATCCGCGTCACCCGTGATGCCGCTGGCGTCCGTACCGGTCTGACCTGGAGCGACCGTCGCGGCAACGTGATCGACTATGACGTGGCGGGGCGCATTCTCGGCTACCGCGAGCGCAACGGCGTCAGTGTGCATTTTCAGCGCGATGCCGAAAGCCGGATTGCCACGGTCAGTGATCATCACGATCAAACCTTGTTGACCTTCAACTATGAGAACAGCCAGCTCGCCTCGATCAGCGACTACTCCGGCCGTCAGGTGCAGTACCACTACACCAACGGCCAACTGACCGAGGTCATCGATGTGCTCGGCCACTCCTGGGGCTATACCTACAGCGCCGGTCTGCTGCGCACCCAGACCGATCCGGAAAACCACACCACCACCATCGACTACGCGAGCAATCGCGCATCCAAGGTCACCGACGCCCAGGGCTTCATCACCACCTACCGCTACGACTACAACCGCGGCACGCGTCAGTACGATGTGACCGTGACCACCCCTGAGGGCAAGGTCAGCGTCAGCCGCTACGATGCCGAAGCCAAGCTGCTGCGCCAGGAAATCGGCACCCGCCTGGTCAGCCGGGTGATCAAGGACAGCGCCAACGTCGATATCAGCTACGACGAGCGCGGCCTGCCGACCCGCACCGAATACGACGCCAACCGCAACCCGATCAAGATCACCTATCCAGATGGCTCCAGTACCTCGGCCACGTGGGATGCCCGTTTCAGTCTGCCCCTGACTCGCACCGACGAGCTCGGGGTGACGACCCAGTATGAATATGACAGCCAAGGCAACCTGCTCACCCTGACCGAAGCCTTAGGGTTACCCGAGCAACGCATCACCACGGCCACCTACGATGCCTTCGGCCAGCGCCTGACCCAGACGGTCAAGGGTGCAACGCCGGAAGATGACGCGACCACCAGCTGGACCTATGACGCCCACGGCAACGTCGAGTCGATCACCGATGCCGAACAACACACCACCACGCTCGAACACGACGTGATGGGCAATGTCACGAAGCGCACCGATGCACGCAACAAGATCTGGATCA
>CAYMHF010000045.1:0-26040 GCA_964390215.1 uncultured Dokdonella sp.
GGGGTGGGGGGGTATATTTAGTTTGGGGGTTCGCGTGGTTGGGGTTAGGGGGGTGTGGGTTGGGTGCTGTGGTGAAGGTTGTTTGATACAGGTGAGCGGGTGAGCCGAAAGCGGTTAGCGGGAAACGCCGTTCAGGACAATTTGATTACCCCGCGAAAAGTCGAGATAGTGGTTGACAGCATTCTGAAACCCGCAATGCATTAACCGCTAACCGCTAACCGCTAACCGCTAACCGCTAACCGCTATTGGCAGGAGCCCGGTTACGGGCGAGCGCTTCTTCAATCTTGGCGAAAAACCTCGCCCCTGAAGGGGCTCTTACAGGTCTGCGACGTGTGTGTTTCGCTTGATCCCGCTCACCGCTCACCGCTCACCGCTCACCGCTCACCGCTCACCTGTATCAAACTACCTTCCCCACTCCCCACCCCCCACTCCCGGCACCTAAGCCCCAATGATCGAAAGCATTCCGATCCCGCTCGCCCTGACCGGCATCGTCGTTCTCGGCGTACTGGCCCAGTGGATTGCCTGGCGTCTGCGTCTGCCGGCCATCGTCTTGTTGCTGGCGGTCGGCATTGTGGTCGGCCCGGTGCTTCATCTGCTCGATCCGGACAAGATGTTTGGCGCGCTGTTGTTCCCGCTGACTTCCCTGTCGGTCGCCATCATCCTGTTCGAGGGCAGCCTGACCCTGCGCTTCCGCGAGATCCATGGCCTTCGCGGTCCCATCCTCAACCTGGTCACGCTTGGCGCGGCGATCAACATCTTCGTACTGACCGCAGCAGCGGCGTATTTCCTGCACGCTCCGCTCGGCGTCGCCTTGCTGATCGGCACGATCGGCTGCGTGACCGGTCCCACCGTCGTGTCACCGATGCTGCGTGCGATCCGGCCTACTCCGGTGATCGACAAGGTGCTGCGCTGGGAAGGCATCATCATTGATCCGATCGGGGCGATCCTCGCCGTCATCGCGCTGGAGTTCGCGATGAAGGGTGACAACAACGGTACCTGGTGGGTGCTCGGCAAGCTCGTCCTCTCAGGCAGCCTGATCGGAGCCATCGCGGCCCTTGTCCTCGGCGGGCTGCTCAAGCGTCATCTGGTGCCGTGGTACCTGCGCAGCGTGGTCACCCTGGCCCTGCTGTTTGTCGCCTTCACGGCCAGCAACACGATCGCCCATGAGGCCGGCCTACTGGCGGTGACGGTGATGGGCGTGATGCTCGCCAATACCCGCGGCCTGGATATGGAGGATGTGCTCAATTTCAAGGAGAGCCTGACCGTCCTGCTGGTCTCCCTGCTCTTCATCATCCTTGCTGCGCGTCTGGATCTGGGCAGTTTCCAAGCGCTCGGCTGGGGTTTCCCGATGTTCCTGTTCGCGGTGTTCTTCGTTGCCCGGCCGATGGCCGTGTTCGCCAGTGCGACCGGCTCGAAACTGAGCATGCGCGAACGTGGCCTGATTGCCTGGATCGGCCCGCGCGGTATCGTCGCTGCAGCCGTCGCCTCGTTGTTCGCGCTGCGCCTGGAAGCGGAAAATGTACCCGGCGGCGATCTGCTGGTTCCGGCGATCTTCAGCATCATCATCGCCAGCGTTCTCGTGCAGAGCTTCACCGCGCGCCGCCTGGCACTGCGCTGGAAACTCGCCGAGGAGCAACCCCTCGGCGTCATCATTGTCGGCTCGGGCCTGGTGCCGGTGACGATTGGCCAGGCGCTGAAGAAGGCCGGCTACGACATCACCCTGGCCGACAGTAACTGGGATGCGCTCAAGCGCGCACGCATGGCCGGCCTGAAAACCTACTTCGGCAGCGTCGTCTCCGATCACGCCGAACATCATCTGGATTCCACCGGGGTCGCCCGCCTGCTGGCGATGAGCAATCGGCCAGGACAGAACACCCTGGCCTGTCTGCACTACCGATCCGAGCTCGGCACAGATGGGGTGTTTGCGCTGCGCACAAGCGAGGATCGCGACAAGGCCAAGCTGACCCTGACCGGCAGCCTGAAGATGCCGTGGTTGTTCGACGACCGCATCGACGATGTCCGCCTCGAGGATGCAATCGAAAGTGGCGCGGTGATCAAGACCAGCAAGCTCAAGGACAACTACACGCTTGCCGACCTCAAGCAGCGCAGCGGGGGTCTGGCCATTCCGCTGTTTGCGATTGACCCGAAGCGGCGCCTGATTCCATTCACCTCGAGCAAGGATCCGTCGGTCAAGAGCGGCTGGGAGATCATGGTCCTGCAGATGAAACCCGAGCATCCTGTCAGTGCCGATGCCGGGGTCGCCGTGCCGGAGCCGGCCCGGCCCGATTGAAATGACATGCTGGCGTTTCGCTTTATCAATCGGTTCAGTCATCGCCCCACAGACTGAGTGGAGCCGGCGCGTGGACCGCATCCACGCATGATCAGGAGAACCCCATGTCGGACGACGCCCCCAAGACAGCCGCCGATCAGCTCACCGACACGCTTGCCCAGCTGAAGGAGATGCGCCACTACGCGAAGACAAACGTCGAGCATTTGACGGCCTCATGGATCCTGTTCGAAGGCGAACTCAAGGGTCTCAAGCAGACCGCCCGGTTCGAGGATCTCATGGGCCGACAAAGCCAGTTCTATGACGCGCTCGAGGAGGCCATCGAAGCCCTGGAAGCGCAACACAAGGAAATGACCGAGGCACCCGAAGAGTAGTGGCCAGCAAAGGGAAAGGCCGTGAATCTTTCATGAGCAACAGGAAGTGCGTTCAGGGACAAGAACCTGAACATCTCTGTTCTTCTATCGCTTGTTTATTCAACGCGCAACGCAGACGGCCCGCAAATGCGGGCCGTCTGGGCAGGGCTTGCAATGCAGTGCGTGTTGTCACGCAATCATGAATTGCGCACCGATCGGCGACGGAACACAATCAGTCCCGCAAGCGCAAGCAGGCCGGTCAGGGCGATCCACGCGCTGCGGCCAATGGGCAACGTAGTGGGGGCCAAACCGCCGGCCGCATTCATGCCAACCAGTACCATCGGTTCGCCAGCGCCGCCATTCGCACCCAAGGTGAAGAAAAAGACGCCGTCAGGTGGTGTGTTGGCACCATTCGGTGCAGTCTGCGGCTGGCCGTAATTCGACGGGCCGCGAGCAGGCCCGGTACTGAACAGGTTGAAATCACCGCTATTGCCGTCCGGCGTGCCCCAGGATCCGCCGCTGGTCGGTTGACCGACGAGCTGGTTGCCGAAATTCAGTGTCCCGCCGAAAGTATCGAATACCACTCCGGTGAAATCTGTGATCGAAAACGTGCCATTGCCGCTGGCCGATCCGCTGACGGTCACGTTGAGCGCCAGAACCGCCGGATTGGGCAAAGTGAAGTTGTTCGCACCAGGGTTCTGCAACAGGGTACTTTCAAACGTGATCGAGCCGACTGCCTGGGCGGTGCTCGCCGGATCATCAAAGGTGAACTGGAAGGAAATCGGCGCGGCGTTGGCAACGCCAAGCGTTCCGACGAAAAACAGTGCAGCGAAGGTGTA
This sequence comes from uncultured Dokdonella sp., assembly GCA_964390215.1. GTDB lineage: Bacteria > Pseudomonadota > Gammaproteobacteria > Xanthomonadales > Rhodanobacteraceae > Dokdonella. The sequence goes on from CAYMHF010000045.1 coordinate 3,480, forward strand.
GCGGACAATTGAAGAAACCATGGTGAGCCTCCCGATTGAAAAGCCGACCGAGTATACCTCGAATTTCCGGCGTTGATGGCCCCTGGCACGCTTGTACGAAGTCCCGAGGAGAGACGGGAGGGCGGCGGCGCGTGCGGCCATAGTTGCTTGATGATCTTCTGATTGTATGGAGAAAAAACGTTCTATATCAAGCATTTGCGTCATGATCATGAACTACCGATAGGCTTTTTTGACTTAGCCAAGATAGGTGCGAGCCGATCACTTGCGGACGCCGTATCGAGAGTCAAGATTGCGCGGGTTTGCCACACATTCTCAATTTTTCGTGTCGCGCTGGTCAGCAGCAACAGCGATGTCGCGTGCGCTCTGCGCTCGGACGCCCGACCGGTCTTGATGCCCTTGGGCGACGCCAATGGCAGTGCAGTAGCCAGCGACCCCGTCCCGATCTACCAGAGGAAGGTGCGTCCGGCGATCATTGTGAAGAACAGCAAAAGCAGGATGATCCACATCAGCAGTATTCCGCCGGTCATTCGCCAGTGCTTGGGGGGAAGGCCCTGGATCAGGAACATGCAGATTCCGGATACGTTGATGCAGACAAGGTTGGTGGCGAAGAGCACGAGGGCGTCGACACCGAGTGCGGCCTGGCCACTGCCAAGGAAGAGACCGGCCGCCGATAGAGGCGGTACCAGCGCGACCGCGATCATTACGCCAACCAGCGAAAGTGACGAGCCCCGGCTGAAAGCGAGCACGCCGGCTGCACCGGATGCCAGGGCCAAAGCGATGTCCGCCGGTTGCACGAGGGTGCGATTGCGCAGTTCCGCCACGCTTGCATCCACGACAATGAAGTTCCCAAGTGCCATCGTCACCAGCAAGACGGCTGCCGTACCTGCGACAAGCGTCACCAGGGCCTTGCGGCCGAGCACCCAGTTGCCGACCGTGGCAGCCAGCGCAACTCCCATCGTTGGACCCAGCAAGGGTGCTATGACCATGGCGCCAATGACCACGGCCGTCTGGCCACTGCGCATGCCGAGCGCCGCGATTACGGCGGAAAATACCGCGGTCAGCAGGTAGGCGGGTCGAATCTCGACGTTTTCAGCGATGTCGTCGTAGAGCTCGTCGGTACTGATTCGGTCACGGCTGAAAAACGATTCCAAACGCGTCGGTGGCGGCAGGCCGGGGATCCCCGAGAGCGCCGTTGCCGGCGATTCTTCGAGGGTCGGCATTACCGCCTCGAGTGCGATAACGACCGCACAGAACTCCGGCATGGCGCCAAATCGAGCATTGAGTTCGGCCAGCAGTCGTTCGACATAACGCTTCTGGACAAGGCAGGAGAACTTTTCCCTGTCGCCCGGAACCGGTTCCTGCCAATAACGTCGGCAATGCTTCGACACGAGTGCTCGCGTCGCTTCAATCATCGCATCAGGAACAATGATCTGGATCAGCCGTGTAGACATTGGTGGAGAAATCCCATCAATTCCGGGAGGCCGTAGGTTATCGGGTTTGGGAGAAGAAATGAGGGGGAAAAGGGTTCGACAGAAATGGATTGTCCGAAATCCGATTCCAGCGCTTCTGCGGCAAAGGACGCCGCCGAGTTGTGATAGCTGCGCATCGAACTCTTTGCAGAGCAGAATCGAGAGTCAAAAAAAGAGCGGGCTTGCGCCCGCTCCTTCGCGTTGCTTTGCTGCTGACAGGATCAGCCGCGACGGCGTGAGCGGAACTCGTCGAGATTGCTGTCGACTGCGTCGAGGATCGGCTCGATCGCTTCCTGGGCTTTCTCGGTCGCATTCAGGGTGCTGAAATTGACCTGTTCCATGCGGCTGCTCCACAGCGTGCTGCCATCGGACACCCGGTAGGCCTTGACCCCCATCTGCACCGTGTACAGGGTCGAACTCTGGCCGTAATACTGCAGTTCCTGCGAACCGACAGGTTTGGCCTGGACGAACACCACGGCGTCGGCACGACCCCGCAATGAACCCATGTCCGGTTTGCTGCCGGAAACCTGGCCGGCTTCGATGACCCGAAAGCCGCGGCGCTGGAGCAGGCTGACGATCGCATCGCGGGCCGGTTCGGTGATGACATCGTCACCGCCGATGACGACCGCAATGGTCGGCACGCGGGGTCGGGCCGGCTCGGTCACGGTCGGCTTCTTGACCATGGCGACTTCGTTGGCTTCCTCGGCACGTGGCATCGGTGCATTCGCCTGTGCTTCCTCCGAAGCGCGTGCGGCGGGCAGGTTCTGCAAGGCGTCGACATCGGCCTGCGATGCGCGCGGGCCGGGGCCGTTGTCGTCGGCGTTCGCTGCCACGGCATCCGGTTGCGGCGTGCTGGCGGAGTCAGCATTGGCGAGGTTGTCCGCCGGGGTCACCGGATTGGACCGGTTTTCCGCATTGGCATCGTTCGCTGTCGCATTGGAGTTCGCGACCGCCTGGCTGGCCGGGGTATTCGTCGCCTCGACCACGGCTGGCGAGCCGAGACCGCCGAGTCCCGGAATCTTGTCGCGGAATGCCCAGGCCCCGCCGATCAGGCCAAGCACGAGGATGGCCGCGATTGCGATCGGCAAGGCCGCGCTGCCGCGTTTCGCGCCGGTATCGGCCGAGCGATCCAGTACCGAGCGCCGCTCAAGCGCGGGTTGGCTGCCGGCGGCGGTCGCTGCCTCGCCCGCATAGGCCGGTGGAATCGGCTGCGCCGATGGGGTGATGCGGGTGTTGGCCGCCGCCATGCCCGGATTGGAAACCGGCGTATTCGCCAGTGGACGCTGGCCGGAAGCCGGCGTCTTCTGGCCGATCATCGTCGCCGCCGCCGCGGATACCTTGGGTACGATCGTGATCGGCCCCGGCTTGGCGACCAGTGGGTGCGCGAACAGGTCTTCGGCCAGTTCGTGGCAGCTCTGGTAGCGATCTTCCGGCTCCTTGGCGATCATCTTCGACAGGATCCAGGCGATCTTCTCGTCGACCTCGCCATTCAGTTCGCGCACATCCGGAATTTCCGCGCGCACCACTTCGAGCATGAGGCCGAGCGGCGACTCATCGGTGAACGGCATGCGCCCGGCGAGCATTTCGAACAGCACGATACCGAGCGAGAAGATGTCCGAACGCTGATCAACCTGCTTGCCGAGGCAGACCTCCGGCGACAGATAGCCGGGCGTGCCGACGAATTCACCGGTCGAGGTCAGCTTCTTGGACATGTCCTGGTTGGACAGGGCGATGCCGAAGTCGGCGATCTTGATCGAGCCACGGCTGGAAACCATCAGGTTGCCGGGCTTGATGTCGCGATGGATCACGCCCTTGTCATGCGCGGTGGCCAGGCCGAGTGCGGTCTGATAGACGATCTTGGCGGCCGGGCCGACCGCGACCTTGTGCTCGCGCTTGAGCAGGGTGCCGAGCGATTCGCCCTCGACGAACTCCATGACGAAGTAAGGCTGGCCCTCGTCTTCGCCGATGTAGTAGATCTGGATGATGTGCGGATCATTCAGCGCCGCCATGCTGCGTGCTTCGCGCAGGAAGCGTTCCTTGACGCCCTCGTCGTGGGCCAGCGAATCCGCCAGCACCTTGATGGCAACGTAACGATTGAGCGAGGACTCGTGTCCCTTGTAGACCACGCCCATGCCGCCACGACCCAGCTCGGCAACGATGTCGTAATGTCCCAATCGTGTTTTCATGGTGTCTCCGGGGCGCCAGGCGCCTGTAGTGGTACTGCGGGATCAAATGCTAGCACCGCGAACTCGGCGGGATTCGACCATTCCATCGCATCGGTTTGCGGATCCTGCTCACGTCGCCAGTGTGAAGCAGCTCACATTCTGGCCGAAATCCCCGCAGACTGCTCGTTGCCGGGCTCAATCGGGCTGGCATCAGCCCTGGATGCCGTCGATCTCGATACGCAGGTCGCTGCGACAGATGTCGCCGAGCAGGATCAGCAGGCCGACTTGCCCGGGCAGGCGCTGGCGCAGGTGCTGCTCGACCACCTGCGCCTCGGCCGCTTCACGCAGATAGACCTTGAGCAGGATTGCATCGATGCCGCGCGAGGCAATACAGGGGCCGGCAGCGGCAAGCAGACTGTCGAGATTGCGCAAGGTCTCGTCGAGCTGGGCCAAGGTGTCACCGGCATGTTGCGATTGGTGCCCGACCACCGCGGCCGTGCCGGAGACCAGCAACTGGCCAATCGAGGTGCGCGTGGCCCGCGCGAATGTTGGCGCCACCGGGCCGTATTGCCTCGGGTAGGACCAGGCGCTGACCTGGCGCGGGTTCTCGACGGCCACGCCCTCCTTGCGTGCGGCCAGTCCATACACCTGCAGGACACGCTTGCCATTGCGGCATCCGATCGCTGTCGCCGCCGAGTAGCCGTTGCGGGTTGAAGCATTCAGGCCACGTGCCCGACCACTGCAGAAATGCCGATAGCGCTCGTTGTCGCCCTCACCCTCATTGATTGCATCCAGGTAGTTCCACAGGCGCAGGATGTGGCCATGCCCGCCATCGGCGAAGCGGTGTCCGGCGATCAGCCGGCAGATTGCGGCATAGGCCTGTTCGGCAGCGGCTTCGATATCGCCGGCTTCCGCCTCGTTGATTTCGACCGCGAAGAAAAGATAGTGGCCATCGCTGCTCCAGCGCAGCATGTCCTGGCGCCCGCAGGCAATCGGCTCGGCACAATGCCAGACCTCGAACCGGCCGCGCTCGATCGGCTCGAGACCGACACGCACGAAGCGCGGATCATGCGGATCTGCCTGCGCTTCGCCGAAACCGATCACGGCGAGCGTACCGGGTTGGGCCAGCAACTCGCCGGCAATGCCGTTCACGTAGTTCACCTGCAGCGAGGGCAGGGGGTCGATCGCTGCAATGGATGTCGTCTCGATCGGTCGCACGTGGGTGATGGTCGGTTGCAATCGCGGTGTGGGCGGTCGCGGATGATACACTGCGCGGCCCGAATTCATTGACTCCAGGCTATTCCGTGACCATCGTTCAGCAATCTCAATCGCAATCGCCGGCCGAGCAGGAGCTGGCCAGACTTGTCGTCAGCAGCCTCAATATCGAGGGTGTACAAGCCGAGGCGATTGACCCCGAGGCACCGCTGTTCGGCGAAGGCGATCTCGGCCTCGACTCGATCGATGCGCTCGAACTGGCGCTCGCGGTTTCCAAACATTACGGATTCCAGTTGCGCTCGGACAATCCCGAGAACCGGCAGATCTTCGGCAGCTTGCGTGCGTTATCGGCACATATCGAGCAGCAGCGGAAAAGCTGAATTCACGGCACCGCTTGCGCATCCAGCAGGAAGGTTCTGACCGTTCTTGGCGGTCCGCGCCAGGCCAGGCTGCCGACATGATCCGCGCCGGGATCGAAGCGGTGGATCTGCCATTCGGCCGGATTGCCCGCCTCATCGGCGATGGCCAGCAGCGACTCGGGTCTTCCGTCGCTGTCGAGCGCGAAGCGCAGCCGCCCGAGTCCGAATGACAGGCCGTGGCCGAGCGCCTTGAGCACTGCCTCCTTGCACGTCCACAGATGCAGGAAAGCGCACTCCCTTTCGTTTGTGTCCAGGCCGGCAAGCGCAGTCGCTTCGTCCTCGGCGAAGAAACGCCTGGCCAGTTCAAGTGCACAGCGACCGCGCCGCATCGGTCCGCGTTCGACATCGACACCGAGCTCCTGCTCGCGGCAGAAAGCGAACGCCACGCAGTCGCCGCCGTGGCTGACATTGAAATGCGGAAATCCGCCAGCCGACACGTAGGGCTTGCCATGCTCGCCTTGCTCGAATATCGGAATGAGCTCGCTGTCTGCGTAGGCCTTGAGCAGGAAAATCAGTTCGCGACGCGCGAGCCTGGTCAGCAGTCGCGGCGCAACCGGGTCGATCAGGCGCCACAGCCAGAGATGTATTTCACCCGGACGCAGAGCCGGAACCGCGTCAATCCGGGCGAACGCCTGATCGACAAGATGGCTATGGATGAGCTGCACAATGGCGCCTGGCAGTCGGGTGATCAGGCCGGATCCACCGGTGTCGTGCCGCCGCTGAAGTCGGCACGGGCAACCCGTCGACGCAGGCCAAGATCGCCGAGCCAGCGAGCCGGCGAGAGCAGGCAGGCGAACGCGTAGATCATGCGGAACAAATACACGCGCAGCATGACCCGGCGATTGTCGAAGACGTCGCCGGCCAGCATCGAAATGACTCCATCCTGGATCCGGAAATCGTTGCGCGGCTGCGCGAACATCTGACGCATGACCGGTGAATTGAAGCGGTAGATGAACCACGAGAACACGCGCACGCCTTTCTCGATGCGCCGCGACATCTGTTGCTGCAGGGCGGCTTCCCGCGCCGGCTCACGCAACGCGGCATCGATGACATCGCTGGCACGCGCGGCGCCATCCATGGCCAGGTAGACACCCGAGGAAAAGACCGGGTCGACGAAAGCCCAGGCATCGCCTACCAGGATCCAGCCCGATCCGGCCATGCGCGAGCAGGCATAGGAATAGTTGCCGGTCACATGCACTTCGCCGCTCATCCGTGCGTGCTGCATGCGTCGCCAGGCCTCGGGCATCAGCTCAAGGGTCGTCATCAGGAAGCGACTGTTGTCGCACTTGCGCTGTTTCAGGTATGCGGGTGTGCATACGCAGCCGACGCTCATCACGCCTTCGCGCAACGGGATGAACCAGCACCAGCCGTGAGCAAACCGATAGATGCTGATGTTGCCGGCATCTTCACCGGCGCGGTACTCGACATCGCGGAAATGGGCAAAAATCGCCGCGCTCTGATGCCGGACATTCTTGTGCTTGAGTTTCATCCGGTTGCCGAGAAACGTTTCGCGGCCGCTGGCGTCGACCAGATAGCGTGCGCGGAGCGCGATCTGGTTTCCCTCGGCATCATGTGCTGTGGCACGAACCGAATTGATGCCATCGACCTCGGCGGCAACCACCCTGACCTGTTCGCGGGCGTCAACGCCGTTCGCGCGCGCATGCTCGAACAGCATGTGGTCGAATTCCTCGCGCTTGACGTGCCAGGCGTGGGTTGGCGTGGTGCCGAGCGCGCGGCGGAAGTAGATGGTTTGGTAGTTGCCGTCCTCCGAGGGGAAATCCGCGCCAAGCTTGAGCACGCCGAGGTCGCGAACCTTGTCGAGCACACCGAGTTCATCGAAAATCGGCAGGTTGCAGGGCAGCAGCGATTCGCCGATGTGGAAACGCGGATGCCTGTCTTTTTCAAGCAGCACAACCTTCCAGCCCTTGCGTGCGAGCATCGTCGCCGCCGTGGTTCCGGCCGGACCGCCACCCACCACCAGCACATCGCAATCGACTTCAGAACGCATGCAGAACTCCAGGATCAGCCGGGCGGCCTCAACCATCGAGCCGGATCCACCGCGAATGCTCGCGGATGATTCGCCGCGATCGGCAACAGGCCGACATGTTACATTTCCGCTCCGTTCATCGGGCGATTGCTCCTGCTCATCGTTGTGAACCGCCCACTGCCAATTCCGACTGATCCAGAGTCCACTGCGGCCGTCGTGCGGCGCTGGCGGTTGATCGCGGTGCTTGCCGGGTATCTGATTCTCGTCGCGATTTCCTGGTGGAGCGGCAACGATGTGCTGTCGGCGATCTGCGTGGTGCTATTGGTTTCCATGTTGCTTGCGGCGCCACTGCGGGCGCGATCGCGCGCAGCCTGGCTGGGCTGGATGCTGGTTGTCGGCGCGGTGGTCGTGTTGACCTTCATGGGACACGGGCGGCTCGCCCTCGATCTGGTTCCGGTGGCCATCAATCTCGGTCTGGCGGCCCTGTTCGGATTGACCTTGACCGCCGCGCATACACCGTTGATTGCGCGCGCGATCATTGCCATCGATGGTCGGGAGCGCCTCGACCAGCCCCGTGTTGCCGGCTATGCGCGCAGCCTGACCCTGGCCTGGGCCGTACTTTTCGCATTGCAGTCGGTGGCTTTTCTGCTGCTCCTGTTCGTATGGTTGCCGGGGCTGCCGGTCGATTCGCACGCGCATGTCTGGGCCACGACATGGCTGCATGTCGGCGGCTATCTGCTGCCGGTTGTTTTCATGCTCTTCGAATACGCTGTCCGACGCTGGTATCTTCGTCATGTTCCGCATGTGCCGCCGGCTCAGTTCGTTTACCAATTGGCTCGCAACTGGCCGCAACTTCTGCGTGATACCGATCTGCGCGCTCCACGGAATCCTTGATTGATGACCCAACCCGGCAATGAATGGATCGAGAGCGTCTGCATACCGGCGACCCATCCGAGTCTGTCCGGGCATTTCCCCGGCCAGCCGGTCATCGCCGGGGTGATCCTGCTTGATCGTCTTGCGGCCTTGCTTGAGCGTGAGGGATGCGGCGCATTGCGGCGGCTTGGGGCGGTCAAGTTCCGCTCGCCGCTGCTGCCTGGAGAGGCCGCCGAAATGCAAGTGGCATTGACCGGCAAGCAGGTGCGTTTCCGGCTGATTCGAAACGGCGAAATCCTGACCAGCGGCGAGGCTGAACTGGCATGAGCGCGCATTGGAGTGAGCATCGCGAGGGCGGTGGCCGCTTCGCCTTGTGGCTGATCTTCACCATCGGTCTCAAGTGCGGCCGGATCTGTGGTCGCGTCCTGCTTTATCCGATCACGCTGTATTTTTTCCTGCGCCGGACGGTGGAGCGGCGCGCCTCGTATGCTTACCTGCAGCGCGTGTTCGGCAAGCCGGCTACGGCGTGGATGGTCATGCGCCATATCCACTGCTTTGCCGCGACCATCCTCGATCGGATCTATCTGCTCTCCGAGGACTTGCGCAAGTTCGACATCCGCGTTTTCGGCCTTGACGAACTGCACGCCCAGATGCGCCCGGATCGCGGCATGCTCCTGCTCGGTGCGCATGTCGGCAGTTTCGAGGTGATGCGCGTGCTCTCGCTGCAGCGCCCGGATGTGACCGTGCGCGTTGTCCTCAATACGCGCCAGACGCCGGTGATGACCGAGTTGCTGCACGCGCTGAATCCGGCAATTGCGAAAAACGTGATCGATGCCTCGCGGCCCGGACACGAAGTTGTCTTTGCCCTGCACGATGCGATGCAGGAGGGCGCCCTGGCGACTTTGCTCGGCGATCGGGCGCGTCCGGGTGAGGCCAGCATCGAGGTCGAGTTCCTCGGTGCGCCGGCGAACTTCCCGGTTGCCCCATTCCTGATCGCGGGCATGCTGAAAGTGCCTATCGTCCTGTGTCTCGGCCTCTATCGCGGTGGGCGCGGCTACGATCTGATATTCGAGACCCTGACTGAACAGCTCGACCTGCCGCGGCGCGGCAGAGAGGCGGAACTGCGCGCATTCGTGCAACGCTATGCCGCGCGGCTTGAACATCACGTCCGCGCCCACCCCTACAACTGGTTCAATTTCTATGATTTCTGGAATCTCGAAACTGGGTGCGACAAGCGGCCTGCTGTGCCTGATCCTGCCTTGGTTGGCGAGCGCGGCTGAGATTGATCCGCTGGCTCTGGTCAGCGGTCTCCAGCGCGAGCTTCCGGCGCGAACCGCCTATACCGAAGTGCGCTTCTCGAAGATGTATGACCGCGCCCTGGTCGCGCATGGCGAGCTCGAATATCTCGGCCCGGGCAAGCTCGGCAAGCGCGTCGACAGCCCCTATTCGGAAACCACGACCATCGCCGATGGTGAGGTCACGATCCAGCGTGGATCGCGCGAGCCGCGGCAGATTTCGCTCGATCGCATTCCCGAGCTTGAAGGTTTCCTGCGTGGTTTCAGCGCCCTGCTTGGTGGCGATGCGCAGGCCCTGCAGCGCGATTTCGACCTCAGCGGCAGCGGCAGCAAGGCACACTGGCAACTGCGCCTGTCGCCGAAGGACAAGCGTCTGAAGCGGCGCATCGATGCCTTGCAGGTGGAGGGTGCCGGCAACAATGCGCGCTGCTTCAGCATCATTGATGCCGACGATGATGTGAGCATCCTCATGGTCGAGGAACTGGCCGCGATCGAGTTGCCGAAGCCGTTGACGCAGAAGAACGTGGAGCTGACCTGCCGACGTGGAGCTTCCGCTCCGTGAGCCCGCGCCTGCGCCGGTTCACCCTGTTGATCGGCTGGGTGACCGTGCTTGCCGTCGTCGGCGCCTACGCCGCCCATACGCTCAGGATCAGTACCGATCTGCGCAGCTTCATGCCGCCGGCACAAACAGCCGACCAGAAACTGCTGATGGAGCAGATCGGCGAAGGTCCGGGTTCGCGCCTGCTTCTGCTCGCCATCAGCGGTGACGCCGACGAGCGTCTCGCCGAACTCAGCCGCAACTTCAGTGCACAGCTGCGAAAGGACGAGCATTTCAGTCAGGTCGTCAACGGTGAATTCGATGCCGGCATGCTCGATGACGAGCTGCTGCCGTATCGCTATCTGCTGACCTCGAGTTTCGACCAGACGCCGCTGGATGAGGCGACCCTGGCCGACCAACTCAGTCAGCGTGTCGAGGATCTCGGCTCACCGGCGGCGACCTTGCTCAAACCGATCCTGCCGCGTGATCCGACCCTTGAGGTCATGAAGCTGGCCGAGCAGTGGTCGCCGCCGAAGCAGCCGCTGCTGCGCGATGGCGTCTGGTTTTCACCCGAGCACGAGGCGTTGCTGCTCGTGCAGACGCATGCCGCCGGTTTCGATCCGGCCGCGCAGGGCGAAGCCATTGCGGTGATCGAGTCGACCTTCGCCACGATCAAGGATGCGGACGATCATGCCAGGCTGGTGATCAGCGGGCCGGGTTATTTCACCGTCCTGGTCAATGCGAGCACGCGTGGCGAGTCGGAATGGCTGGGCCGGATCAGCACGGTCGGTTTCATCGTGTTGTTGTTGCTCGCCTATCGCAGCCTTGCCGTGCTCGGTCTGGCCGCCCTGCCGATTGCCTCGGGTGCGCTGGCCGGCGTTGCCGCGATCGCCGTGGTCTTCACCGAGATGCACGGCATTACCCTGGCCTTTGGCTTCACCCTGCTCGGCGTCGCCCAGGAGTATCCGATCCGCCTGCTCAGTCATCGCCGCGCTGGCGAAACCGCGCTCGAAAGCGTGCGTGGACTGTGGCCGCTGCTGCTGACCGCGATCGCCTCGGCCTGCATCGCCTATCTCGCCTTCTTCGCCTCGGGCGTGACCGGCCTCATGCAACTGGCGGTGTTCACGATCAGCGGCCTGCTGGTTGCCGGATTCAGCACACGCTACCTGCTGCCGCGAGTCTTGCCGGTGAAGTTTCGTGATGCCGCCGACACGCCCGGCCTCGGCAAGATCTGGAACTGGCTCGAAGCATTGCCGCGACCGCGCTGGCTGCCGCTGGTGTTGCTGGTGATCGCGGCACTGATGTTGTGGTCGGCGTCGACATCGTTCTGGCAGAACGATCTCGCCTCCCTGACTCCGGTGCCGCAGGATCTGATGCAGCGCGAAGGGCGCTTGCGCGCTGCGCTCGGCGCACCGGATGTGCGCTACCTGCTGATTCTCGAAGCCGACCAGGCCGAAGGCGTGCTCGAACTCTCGGAGAAAATGGCACCGCGCATCGATCAACTGATCAAGCAAGGTGCAGTCGGTGCCGCCGAGCTGCCGAGCCGCTATCTGCCAAGCCTCGTCACGCAACGGCTGCGTCAGGCTGCATTGCCGGATCGCGCCGCGCTTGAAGCGATGCTCAATGCGGCGGAAAGGGATCTGCCGTTTCGCGCCGGGCTTTTCGATCCATTTCTCGATGATGTGGAAAAGGCGCGCACGCTCGAGCCACTGACGCCCGCCGCATTCGCGCGCTCGCCGATCGGTGCACGCATCGATGCGATGCTGGTCAAGCGCGATGGCCACTGGCTCGGTCTCGGTACGATCATCGGCATGCAGGATCCTGCCGCTTTTGATGCGCTCGCCAGCGAAACGAACGGCGCCGTGCGCCTGCTTGATCTCAAGGGCGCCTCGGAATCCCTGGTCGCCTCCTACCGCGAACGCATCCTGCGCGCATTTGTCATCGCGATTGTCCTGCTTGTGCTGACCGTCTTCATTGCCTTCCGCGATATCCACCGGGCCTGGCATGTGCTGGCGCCGATGACCCTGGCGACGATCCTCGTGCTGGCGGTATTGCGCTTTGGCGGTACCTCGCTGTCGCTGTTTCACCTCGTTGCGCTGACCCTGGCTGCCGGTCTCGGCCTGCATTACGCGTTGTTCTTCGAGCGCACCACGCCGGATGAGGCCGAGGCGCGGCGCACCCTGCACGCGACCCTGGTCTGCGTGATTTCGGCCCTGCTCGTGTTCGCCCTGCTGGCGTGGTCGTCGCTGCCGGTACTGCGCGCGATCGGTCTTACCGTCAGCCTTGGCGTCGGCTTCCACTTCTGTCTGTCGATCCTGATGGCACGCAAGGGACGCCCGCGCGATGCTGGCTAAGGCCGACTGGGCGCACCTGATTCCGCATCAGGGCACGATGTGCCTGCTCGACAGTGTCGTCAGCTGGACGCCGGAGGCGATCCACGCGCGCACCGATTCGCATCGGCGTACCGGCAATCCACTGCGCAGCGACGGCATCCTTCGCGCTGTGCACCTGTGCGAATACGGCGCCCAGTCGATGGCCGTGCACGGCGCATTGAGCGCCCGCGAAGCGGGCTTGTCCGCGGCGCCGGGATTTCTCGTCTCGTTGCGCGGCGTCGCCCTCGCACTTGCCCGCATCGATGATCTTGACGGCCCGCTTGATGTCTTCGGCGAGCGCCTGCTCGGCAGCGAGACGAGTTGGCAGTATGCGTTCCGTGTCGAACACGCGGCTATCGAGATCGCCTCGGGGCGCGCGGCGGTGATGTTGGTTCAGGGGGCGGGAGTGGGAAGTGGGGAGTAGGGAGTGGGAGGTTTTGCTTATTTTAATCTTTATCCCGCGCCGCGAAACGGTGTGGCTCAAACACAACGGGTCGCTGGATTCAGGTCTGTGTCGCAACAACGATGGCCGGGTTGTTGAGGGCACATGCCGGATGGCTTGGTATCCTGCGGATATCCGCCAGACCCGCGTGGCACCGATGCAAGGAACCCACCCATGAATCCATCCCAACGACGTGCCCTGGTCACCGGCGGCAGCGGCGACATCGGTCGTGCGATCGCACGAGCGCTGGCGGGAGCGGGCTGCGAGGTGATCGTGCATGCCAACTCGAACATCGCGCGCGCCGAAGTGGTCGTGGAAGAAATTCGCTCGGCGGGCGGCAAGGCAGCGGCGATTGCGTTCGATGTCGTTGACGCTGCCGCATCGCGCACGGCAATCGAATCCCTGTTGGCCGCTGGGCCGGTTCAGATCATCGTCAACAATGCCGGCATCCATGACGATGCGCCGATGGCCGGGATGTCCGAGGCACAATGGCGACGGGTCATCGATGTTTCGCTGCATGGATTCTTCAATGTGACCCAGCCGTTGCTGCTGCCGATGGCGCGCACGCGCTTCGGTCGCATCGTCAGCGTGTCATCGGTGGCCGGCGTGCTTGGCAATCGTGGCCAGACCAATTACGCGGCGGCCAAGGCCGGCCTGCATGGCGCCTCGAAGTCGCTGGCGCGCGAGATGGCATCGCGCGGGATCACCGTCAACGTGGTCGCGCCGGGCATGATCGAGGGCAGCATGCTGGCTGAGACGTTCGACGCGGCGATGGTCAAGGCCATGGTGCCTGCCGGACGTGTCGGCAAGCCCGAAGAAGTCGCCGCCCTGGTTCGATTCCTGTGCAGCGAGGATGCGAGCTACATCAATGGCCAGGTGATAGGCGTCAACGGCGGCATGGGCTGAGCATGAGCCCATGCCATCGCCGAATCACGGATCAAACCCGCTCAATCAACCTTGAACGATTGCAGGCTGACCGGCGTTGTGCCAGCAAAAGTCACTTCATAGGGAAACGCAGCGCCGTTATCAAACGCGGTCAGCACGATGACGCGGGTCTGGCCACTCGGTACGCTGACACCATTGAGACTCGGACAGCGATCTGTGGAACCATTGGTGTCGTCATTGACCAGCAAGCAATTGGTCAGCGGCGAGGCCGAGTTGAAGCTGCCGTCATAGATCACCATGAACGGATCGATCACTGTTCCGCAGGCAGCCGAAGGATTACCCTGCTGACCCAGACGCACATTGACCGTGGCTGTGCCGGCTCCGGTGTTTGTCAGGGTAATCGTATCGAACGGAGTCGCGGTACCGACTCCAGAGAGAGCGCCGCAGTTGACCGGCCGATTGAAGGTTGAATCCTGCGCATCGAAGGAGCCGACGACGTTGGCCGGTGGTGTGCCGCCCGGATAGCTGATCGGCGTGTCCGTACTTGCGCGGATAATCGGAGCCACCGCAGCATTCGTGGTGGCAACGTCGATCTTGGTATCAGCCGCATGGGCAATGCCGGTTGCTGCGAGTATTGCTGCAAATAGCACGGAAGTAGAAAGTATTTTCATATTATCCTCAGGTTAGTGCATCGAGACGATTCGTACGCGTCGCGGAATCGAGCCATGATCTTGCACCCGGGCTTGCCTGGAGACAAGTGCATGCATGCGCGCAGCAAGATTCAGATTCGGCGCCCATCGAAGTCGATTCCGGATCGTCTGATCCGTGTTTCAGAGCTGGTACGGCGTTTCCTGGCCGCTTCCCACACAAGGCATGTCTGTGCATGATGACGCCCGGCCAATTTCGGCGGAGTCGGGGGTAGTTCAAAGATGAATCGTTGTACATGGGTGTTTGGTCTTGGCTTGAGCCTGCTTGCCGGATGCGCGATCGCGGCGGATCCGATCCTTGTCGCCAAGCCGGTTCCGTTTGCCGATGACGCGATGATCGCCGGCAAGATCAAGAAGGAATGCGATATCCAGAACCAGCTGGCCGATTACCTTGTGGAATATGCGCGCGAGGAACAGCGGATCGAGGTCAAGCTCGCCAGCGTGCTCAGCATTGATGCGCCCGGCTTGGTTCTCGACATGCAGATCAGGGATGCGGTTTCGGAAGGTAATCCCTTCATCGGCCACCGCAAGAGCACCCTGGTGGCCGGCAAGCTCTACCGTGATGGTGAGCTGATCGGAAGTTTCGCGGCCCGGCGCAATTCGATGGGCGGTGCATTTGCCGGCTACAAGGGTTCGTGTTCGGTACTCGGCCGCACGGTCAAGGTGCTCGGCAAGGATATCGCCGAGTGGCTGAAATCGCCGACGATGAATGCACAGCTCGGCGATCTGGGCTGAAACATCCACAACTCGCCGGATGCCGTGTCCGAATCCGGCGAATAGCCAGACATGCAATCGGTGAATCCGCTCCCCGGATCACCATCTTCTGTAGGAAAGGCATTCATGCCCGATGCTGTTCGTCACGTGACGAACGGCATCGCGACCGAAGGAAGTCCCTTTTCGGGGCGGCTGAAGCCGCTTCTTGCGGGGTAGCGAAGCGCATCGCTGCATTTTGTAGGAAGGGCATTCATGCCCGATGCTCTTGCCGCACGTGACGGCTTTCAACAGCCGAACGGCTGGTCAAAGCATCGCGACCGAAGGAAGTCTCTTTTCGGGGCGGCTGAAGCCGCTTCCTGCGGGGAAGCGAAGCGCATCGCGGCATTTTGTAGGAAGGGCATTCATGCCCGATGCTGTTCGTCACGTGACGAACGGCATCGCGACCGAAGGAAGTCCCTTTTCTGGGCGGCTAAGGTCACCTCTTACAGAAATAGTCGGGTGCACATCGCTTGCCCTCGATACGACCGCGCAATCCGCCGATCAGGCCGCCGATGCGAACAGCGGGGTTGCCGGCGAGACCTGTGACAGCAGCGGTCCGGCGTCCAGCGCCGGGCATGCCGCCTGTGCGCGAGCCACGATCGTGGCCGACAGCGCATGCATCAGCACGACATTGCCACGCAAGCGCACGCGCACTTCGGCGTCGCTCAATTCGTCATGCAGGCTGGCGTTCATGTCAACAAACCAGGCCAGATCCTGCTGGTCGAACAGCACCGCCTCGTTTGGCCGCGGGCTCACGTCTGCCCAGCGTCGGAAGAAGGCCTGCATGTCGAGGTTCAACCGAGCTGCTTCGGCCAGCTCTTTCTGCAGCTCGCCGAGCAGGGCAATATCGGTCAGCCGGTTCTGGAACACGAGCTGGCAGAGTACGCCCCAATAATAGGTGTAGTCCCAGATCACCTTGATCGAGAGCACCTCGGCATCGCCCATCAACGCGTAGTTGCCGCGATACATGCTCATCGTATTGGTATAGAACGAGAAGTACAGTTGCTCGAACATGCGCGTATACGGGCCGATCGGTTTGCCCGCGCTTTCGAGTGCGATCAGTTCGCAGATGTAGGTATTGCTGATCGCGATAAAGTCCGAGCCGGGTGAATAGAACGGGTCGAGAAACACGCCGGCCTCACCGGTCAGGGCCCAGCGATCGCCGGAGAACACCTGCTTGCAGCCGTACGAATAGCCGCGCAGAAAGCGGAAATCCATCAGCTTCTCGCGCCCGGCTTCGCAGGCTTTGGCGACTAGCGGCTGGTGCTCCTGCAGCCATTCCAACGTCCGCTCAAACGTATTCATCTTCTCCATAGGGTGCATCTTCGCATCACAGACGATGCCGACCGAATGGGCGCCTGAACCCAGTGGAATCAGCCACACCCAGTAGCCAGGACCGCACAAGTGATTGGTCGATCGCCAGCGTTCGTTGCGTGGTTCGCAGCGTTCGCTCCAATCCTTGTCTGTCGACCAGTCATCGACGGCAAGCTTGGCGTCGATGCGGAACCAGACCGCGTTGCCGTCGTGGCCGTTGTCCTCGGCCAAGTCGAGCTTGCGCTTGAGGAAGCCGGCGCGACCGCTGGCGTCGATGACCCAGCGCGCGCTGAATGTCTTCGATTCACCTTGCACCATCGCTCGCACCGTATGTGCCGCATCGCCCGCGCCGAGATCCACTCCACGCACGATGCTGTGGTCGCGAAAATCGATCCCGCGTTCTCGCACAAGTTCGCCGAGATGGTTTTCGAGAATGCCGCGATCGATCTGCCAGGTCGGCGTCGGCATCACCGTGCTGACCCCGAGCTCGGTGACATTTTCGAGATCCTCGCGCCCTTCGCTCCAGAAAAAACGAAAACCGAACTTGCGGATATGCACCGCGTCGAGATGTTCACGCAGGCCCAGGGTGTCGGCGAGATAGTGCGCACCGATTTCGACCTTGGACTCGCCAACCTTGTGTGCGGCGATCGGCAGCGGGTGCGCGCTGCGTTCAAGCACGACAATGGCGAGATCGGCAGAACGCTGGCGCAATTGCAGGGCGAGACAGAGCCCGGCCAGGCCGCCACCGAGGATCACGACATCCGCTTGCAGACTTTCGTTCATGGCGGGTTTCCGCTGGGGGGTTTGGATTCCGGCGCGATCGGCGCAAGCCGATGACGGCTGCCGGTGAACGCGATCAGCAGCGGCGTCGTCATCAAGGTCGTGACCACCGCCATGACCATCAGCATGGTGAAGATCTCGTTGCCGATCACGCCGATATCGAGACCGACCTTCATCACGATCAGTTCCATCAAGGCACGTGCGTTCATCAGCGAACCGACCGCCAGCGACTCACGCCAGCCAAGGCCGGCCAGGCGTGCACCGGCCGCACCACCGAGGATCTTGCCGAGTACGGCTGCGGCCAGGATCAGGGCCAGTGCGCCAAGGCCGGCACCGGCAAACGCGTCGGCGGTCGTGTTCAATCCGGCCAGGGCAAAGAACACCGGCATCAACACCAGCACTGCGACGTGTTCGATGCGTTCGATCAGGTACGCGAGCAGGCCGTTGTCGCGTGGCAGCACGGCCCCGATCAGGAATGCCCCGAACACCGCATGCAGGCCGAGCGCGTTGGTCGCTGCCGAACTGGCGAAAACGAGGATCAGGATCAGCGCGAGCATGCCGTTGCCGGGCCGGCCATCGTGCGCGTGTCGCGCCAGCATGTCAGCCAGCCACGGGCGCAGAATGCCAAAGCCAAAAGCGGCCAGGGCGATGCTGCCAGTGAGTGTGAGCATGAATCCAGACCATCCGGCCTTGCTCGAAATCATGGCAACAACGAAGGCAAGAACAATCCAGGCGAGTACGTCGGCGAGCGCGGCCGAGGTCAATGACAGACGCCCGATCGGCGATTCGGTCATGCCGCGCTCCTTGAGGATGCGCGCCATGATCGGAAAGGCCGTGATCGACATCGAGGCCGCCATGAAAAAGGCAAAAGGCCAGAACGCGACCCCGGCGGGAGCAAACCGTTCATGCAGTCCGGGAGAAATCGCAATGCCGAGCGCAAACGGCAGCAGCACGCTGAGCGCGCCCACCATGCCCGATACGCCCAGATGCCGCCGTGCGCCACCGGGCAGGCGCAGCTCGGCACCGACGATGAACATGAACAACACGAGACCAATCTGGCTGAGTCCATCGAGCGCGGACAGGCTCGCCGGCGCAAACAGGAATGCCTGCGCTTGTGGCGCGAGTGCGCCGAACACCATCGGCCCGAGTGCGATGCCGGCAAGCATTTCACCGATCACCGGTGGCTGCTGGAAATGCCGCAGCAGAATCGACAGCAGGCGTGCCATTCCAAGTATCGCAACGAGCTGGATCAGCAGGATCGGGATCGCATTCATGCCGATGATCCGCCGCCGCCATCCGGATCAAACACGAGCGGTGGCGTGGAATGCGAGCGTCGGTAGCTATCAATCACGTGACCGTAGCGAATGACCTGGCCGATCGTGTACAGGGTGATCAGGGTTACATCGCGCACCGGGCGGAAGTGGCTAAGACGAAATTCGCCGCTGTAACGCGTGTCGATCGGCACCGAAACCACGCCAAGCCCGAGATCGCGCACGGCGGCGATCAGCAAGGCCGCCTCGAACACGAATCCCTGCGCGGGAATGTCGACCAGCTCCATGGCCTTGCGCGGATAATAACGTTGTCCACTTTGCGTATCGGCGATCGGAATGCCGCAGCCCCATGAGATGCCCCAGTCGGCGACCGCGTTGGCACGACGGCGGGCATTCGGCTGGTTTTCGCGCGTACGGATACGTGCTCCGATGACCAGGCTGTGCGGATACCGGCGCGCTGCCGCAAGCATGCGCGGAATATCGGCCGCCTCGTGTTGACCGTCACCGTCCATGGCCACCACCGCATCGAAGCCCAGTCGCAGGGCCTCGCGGAATCCGTCGCGCAGGCTTTCGCCCTTGCCTTTTGGTGTCTCGTGCCGGATCACTGTCACCGGCAGGTCGGCGATCCGCGCCAGCGTTGCATCGGTCGAGCCATCGTCGATCACGATTACATCCGGCAGCACCGCCAGGGCCGATTCGACGACATGGCGGATCGCCAGCTCCTCGTTCAGCGCGGGAATCAGTATCGCGACGCGTCCGAGCGTCGAATCGTTCATGCGCGCACCTCGATGCCGAGCGTTGATTGCGTGCCTGCGTGCAGTTGCAGCGTGTGGGGCCGCGCACTGGCCAGAGCGGCGAGCAGCGCCAGGCTTTGTGCAGCCATAGGATTGCTTGCCGACATCCCGGCAAACGCCTCCGGCAGAACCAGCGCTTCAGCGGCCCGAGCCGGTGGGTTGAAGTGCAGGCGCAGCGAGGCATCGCGCTCAGTCGTCGGCGACACCACCATGGCCACACCAAATATCGACGAAGCTGGTGAAACATCAAGCAGCGGGCCTGGCGATCCGGTGTCATAGGCGGCCAGCAACACCGGCAGCTGATCGGCATTCGCCTGCAGCGCCGCCTCGATGAGGGCAACGGCGAAGCTTGAATGCCAACCGCTGATCGAGGTCGACGCCGCATGGCAATGCGCGGCGATCGTCCAGTAGCCGGCGGGCGCATTGTGCACGGAATTGTGGAACCTGATCGGCGACAGCTCGCGTGGCGCACTGGCCAGAGTCGAGCACATGTAGTCGGTGATGATGAGATCGCCATGGGTCGAGACAAACACCGAAGCCAGAGCATCGGCGGCATGCCCGGACGCCGCGCAAGCTTGCGCAGCCACTTCGCAAGCCAGCAGCACCGGCAAGGGTGCGCGCCGGCGTTCAGCCGCAACGAGCAGGGTGGGGCTCGGCTTGCTTACTGTCGGATCCGCCTGCAGCTCACCGCGCAATCCCGCGCCCGCGGCCTCCCAGTTTGCCCAGCCCGGTGCCCAGAAACCGATGCCGTCGATGCGCATATCGAGCGCGCTCATGCCCGACCTCCACGCGCAAACGCAAGTGTGCAGTTGCTGCCGCCAAAACCGAACGAATTGCTCAAGGCGATGCGCACATCGGCCGCTTCGTTGCGCAGCGCAATCTGCGGACCGCAAACCGGATCGGGTTGTTCGCAATGGAGCGTGCCGGGAATCAGGCCATGCTCGATCGCAAGCAGGCAGATCACCGCTTCGAGAATGCCGGCCGCGCCGAGCGTATGTCCACTCCAGCCCTTGCTCGAACTGGCCCGGGTGCGAGCCTCGAAGGCGGCGGAAACCACGCCCGCTTCGACCTCGTCGTTTTTCGGCGTCGCCGTGCCATGCAGGTTGATGTAGTCGACATCCGCAGCCGCAAGCCCCGCCCGCGCCAACGCACCTTCTAGCGCGAGTCGCGCGCCGAGCCCTTCGGGATGCGGCGTCGACATATGGTGTGCATCGCTGGATTCACCCCAGCCGACCAGCTTCGGCGCCGTGCCCGCGGCCTTGCGTTCGACCAGTGCAAAACCGGCCGCCTCGCCGATCGAAATACCGCATCGACGCACATCGAACGGTCGACAGGGCTCCGGCGCGACCAGTTCCAGCGAGTTGAAACCGAACAGCACGCTGCCACACAAGCTGTCGACACCCGCCAGAATCGCCGCATCGACAATGCCCAGGCGGATCATGCGTTCCGCCGTGGCGAAGATCTTCGCGCTCGACGAGCACGCCGTCGCCGTGGTCAGGCAGGGTCCGCGCGTACCGAGCACGTACTCAAGGAAGATGCCTAGCGAATGTGGCGTGTGAATCTCCGCGCGGCGCAAGTCATCGGGGATACGCCCCTCGACCAGGCGGGTATAGGCCTCCTCGGTAGCCCCGATGCTCGATGTCGAGGTGGCCGCCAGCAAGGCCACGCGATCCGCGCCGTACCGGCCAATCGCCGCCCTCGCCTGATCGAGAAAACCGTCCGCCTCGATGCCAAGCCAGGCCAGGCGGTTGTTGCGACATTCGTAGGCGGCATAGGCATCCGGCAAGACGGCCTGCTCAAGGCCATTCACGCGGCCAATCGCGCATGCAAGCGGTTCGCTCGTAAAGTCATTGTCGCGCAGGCCGCTGCGCTCCTTGCGCAGGGCATCGAGATGCTCGGCCAGTCCGCGGCCCAGAGCCGAGGTCGCGGTGTGTGCGGTGATGAAAATCGGATCGATGGTCTCGGGCACGCGGCATCAACAAGCTGGGGATTCCAAGGAGTATAGCGAGGGCTGGCCAGTCCGTCGGCAACGATCACGCCGATCGGCGCAACCTGAACGTCAACGCGATCAAGGCCCGCGACATGGCAGATCCGCAATGGCCACTCCTGCTCAACGCCGATCCAGCGGACTGAGCACGCCGCAGCCGCCGCGATTGAGAACATGCGTGTAGACCATCGTCGTCGACACGTCGGAATGTCCAAGCAACTCTTGAATGGTTCTAATATCCGAACCTGCTTCGAGCAGATGCGTGGCAAAGCTGTGGCGCAAGGTGTGGCAGGTTGCGGGCTTTTCGATTCCAGATGACTTCACCGCCACGCGAACTGCACGCTGCAGGGTCTTCTCATCGACGTGGTGCCGCCGTTCGATTCCCGATCGCGGATCGATGCTGCGTGAACGGGAAGGAAAAACGTATTGCCAGATCCATTCCTGCGTCGCGTTGACATACTTGCGTTCCAGCGCAGCCGGCAACCACACCCCTCCATGCCCGGCCGCAAGATCGGCCTCGTGGATGATGCGCGTCTGCACCAGTTGCGCTTGCAGCGGCTCGATCGACATGGTCGGCAACATGGTTCGACGATCCTTGCCGCCCTTGCCTGCCCGCACGGTGATTTCACGACGCGTAAAATCGATGTCCTGCACGCGCAATCGGATGCACTCCATCAAGCGTAGCCCCGAGCCATACAGCAGACTGGCCATCAAATGGCTGGTGCCGCTCAAGTGCTCAAGAATCCGGTACACCTCGTCCCGCGTCAGTACAACGGGCAAGCGTTCCGGCCGCTTGGCCCGGCGGATGTTTTCCATCCAAGGCAACTCCTGCCCGAGGACTTCCCGATAGAGGAACAGCAAGGCGGAGAGTGCCTGGTTCTGCGTGGAAGCGGCCACCTTGCCTTTCGTCGCCAATCCGGTCAGAAACCACTCGACCTCACGAGAGCCCATCTCGCGCGGATGCCGTTTGCCATTCGCCAGAATGAACCGTCGGATCCAGTCCACATAGACTATTTCAGTCCGAATCGCCAAACCCAACCGGCGCACTCGCGCACGCACCTGATCGAGCAAGCGCGGCGCCAGCCCCATACCGCTTGCGTCCGGGGGTGGAGAATGTGAATATTCCATGGTCGAGATCTACTCCTTGGGATAGATCCCAAGATTAGACACAAGGATTAGACGCCGCTATCGGCAGAAACCGATGATTTCTGTAGGAAATTTCCTACAACGAGGCCCCGGAACTCGGGATTAGACACCAGAAATAGACACCACCCCTTTGGTGTCTAATAGTAGTT
>CAYMHF010000046.1:0-25311 GCA_964390215.1 uncultured Dokdonella sp.
GCGAGTTTGCCGAGTTATTTGTGGGGCACCACACTAGCAGCCTGTCGGACTTTACTCGGCCGGGCTGCGAATACGTCTGTGCGGTTCATATTTCCGCCGCTTTTTGACCCATAGCACCACGATGGGCCTGCAAATCGTCGTAGTCTGCCCTCGCACAGCCGAATTCTCGCCTCAACCGGCAAAGTCCGACAGGCTGCTAGCCCGAACTATTCATGAATACGCGCGATGATCGCGCAGGACATTGGATTCATACGGCTTTTCGTGATTGAGCGGGAGGTGACGGATCATGCATCGCACAGCCGAACTCGAAAACCGGCTGCTTGCAAGCGGACTGAACCTGCGCAACCAGCTTGTGGCCCGGGTCTGGGCGAACGCGGCTCAGGGGGCGCGTGCCCGGCACGCCACGCGTGCTCATCGCAGGCAAGCCCGCTCTTCAGTCGGCCATCTGGCAGTGCGCCGGATCCGGGCGCTGGGCCCTACCTGCCGATTGCGAATGCACATTCCGACAAGTCTGGCCGTGGCTGCCGCCATTGGGTACATTGACGCAGTCTGGACACCCATCTGCACGCGGAACTGGAATCGACTTGCAAATCCTATATGTGGGAATGCCGGGAACCACAACCGGCGATCTGCATGCTTACGTGGCCGACCTCAGCGACGGCTCGCGACTGGACATGGCGGCAAGCGGTCGCAGCGCGGTCACGGCTGCGGCGCAAAGCGACTACGACGTCGTCATTGTTGGCCCGATGCTGGTCAACCATTCGCCTGCCGACGTCCTTGAGCAGATCCGCATCCTGCGGCCCGGCGCGATCCGTATCGCCCTGGTCGAGCCGGAAAAAATGGATCAGCGCGCACTCGGGCACTTGCTCGGTGTTGCCCATCGCTTCCTGCCGCTGCCGATGAGCGCGGCCCAGCTGCTCGAGTCCGTGCACAGTTTCGAGGAACTGCGCGAAACCGTCGACAATCCGCGCCTGCGCACCCTGGTCGGTGGCATCGACAACCTGCCGGCACCACCCAAGCTCTATTTCAGCCTCATGCAGACCCTCGACGACGAGCAAAGCAGGTCGTCGGATGTCGCGGCCTTGGTCTCAAGCGACCCGGCGATCGCCGCCAAGGTGCTGCGCTTGTGCAACTCGGCCTACTTTTCGAGAGGCCGTGAGATCAGCGACCTGCGTTCGGCGGTTACCCGGCTAGGCACCGCCACGATTCGTGAACTGGTTCTGGCCAGTGAAGTGTTTTCGATGGCCAGCCCGCTGGCGATCGATCGTCAGGATCTGCAGCGACGCGCCCTGCTGGCCTCGCGTCTGGCCTCGAAGATGCTTCCGGAAAGCAGCGCCGAACTCGGCTCGACGGCCGCCCTGCTGGCCAACATCGGACTGCTGTTGCCCGGGGTACGCAATGAATGCATCTGCACGAATGCCCCTGCCGCTGACGACGAGCGCCCTGGCCATGCCGAAGCAGGTGCATACCTGCTCGGACTTTGGGGGCTGCCGATGCCGATCGTCGAGGCCGTCGCTTTCCATCGCGCACCCCGAAAATCCAGCCTGCGCAGCTTCTGGGTTCCCGCAGCCGTCCATGTGGCCGTCGCCCTCGCCTGCGATGAACCCATCGACGAGGAATACCTGTCCAGCCTCGGCGTATTGCCGCGCCTGGCCGGCTGGCGAGATCTGGCGAATCGCTTCGCCGAACTCGGCTTTGATGTATGACTGGCAAGCGGTGCGGACTCCCGAGCGGGAGCCGCACCGCATGGCTCAGGCCTTGACCTTGAACGCCTCGGCAACCATGGACTTGTCGAAACCCTGGCCGGCATCGCCTTCAGTGGCATAACGGTACAGCGCCGCCGCGTAAACGCCCTGCAGCGCGGCCTGGATCAGGATCAGCAGCAGCAACGCCACGACCACCGCGACAATCGCGGTGACCGTGATCGCGAGGATGCCGCTCGATACGGCCAGCACGATCAATCCGCCACCGATGATGACCAGGGCGAAAATACCGAGTCCGAACACGAGGCCGATACCACCGGTACCGATCAGGTTCTGGCCCCAGGTCTTCTTGAGCAGTTCAGCACTGCGCTTGACTGCATCGATCGGACCGATGTCCTGGCTGACCAGCACCGGCACGACCAGGAACGAGGCCACCGTCCAGGCCAGACCGATCAGGCCGATGACGAAGCGTCCGATGAATCCGGCGCGCTCCTGCAAGGCGCGCAGGATCACGCCGACTGTCGCCGCGATGACCGCGTAGCCAAGGATCGCCGGCAACTTCGACATGGCGATGCGAAAGCCATCGGCCACGGTCGGATCACCGCCGTTGAGGCGAATCATCGCCGCGCCGATCAGGGCTGAATTGAAGAAGATGATGACGAAGTACTGGACCACATAGAACGCGAAAATGAAAAGGTAGAACAGTGGATTCATGTGCTCGCGATCGAGGCCACTGAACATGCCGGCAAAAATGGCCGGCACGAAAAAGGTTGCGCCAACAATGATGCAACTGATCGCCGAGAGCAGCGGAAAGATCAGCAGTTCCTTGTCGGAACGCAATACCGAAGCGCTGGCTTTGACCAGCGACCAGCTCTGCGAAAACTTCTCGAACATCTTGATTCCCTCTGTTTCGAACGAAAGGCGGCCTGACGGCAGCGCGGGCAGAATATAGCGGCGTGCGTCCGATCACCAGCGTTGCACGGCTGCGCAATCGGCTCCGTTTCCGGATCAGTCGAGGCTGACCCGCTCCAGCGCAGCGCCGGACTGCGCGTGTTCACGCCAAAGTTCCGCCATGCTCTTGCGGTCTTGGGGATGCCGCGCATCGGGCGCGATTTCGGCAAGCGGAGCAAGCACGAACGCGTGTTTGAGCTCGTCGCGCGGAATCTGCAGATGACTGGGGCCGTGCACGATCAGATCGCCGAACAGGACGATATCGATATCGAGCGTGCGGCTCGAATAACGCTCGACATCACGCCGTCTTCCCTCGCGGTCTTCCAGCGCGTGCAGCCAGCGATCGAGATCCTGCGGAGTCCAGTCGGTATCCAATCCGACCGCCATGTTGAGAAAAGCCGGCCCGTCGAAACCGATCGCCCTGGTTCGATAGACGCTGGAAACCAGCAGATCGCCAAACTGTGCGTGCAAGGCATCGATCGCCGCACGCAGATGTCGCTCGGGTTCGATATTCGAGCCAAGGCTAAGGTAGACCCGGGTCACCCGCGAGACTCGCTGGCCCGGACTATTCATGAATGCGCGTGAAGATCGCGCAGGACATTGGATTCACACGGCTTTTCGCGATTGAGGTGATAGCGGGCGCTATCGCCGAATGAGCGAAAAGCCGTGTGGATTCAAGGGGCAAGCGAGGGCGCGCGGCATTCATGAATAGTCCGGGCTAGGTGCTTGATCACGCCCGGCGAGTGCTGCGATGGCGTCGCGCAGATCGCCGCCGGCGGGTTTCTGGTAGAGACGCAATCCGAACTCGGGCAGGATCGCGATCAGGTGATCGAAGATATCCGAAACGATGCCCTCGTACTCGCTCCACGCCGTGGTCTTGGTGAAGCAATACAACTCCAGCGGAATACCCTCACCGTTCGCGTCGAGCTGGCGCACGATCAGGGTCATGTCCTGACGGATGCCGGGATGGGATCTGAGGAAACTCAATGCATAGGCACGCAGGGTGCCGAGATTGGTCAGGCGACGCTGGTTGAGCGGGAACCGCGCAGCATCACCCAGCTGGTTGTTCCAGCTCGAGACTTCGCTAGTCTTGCTGCTCAGATAGTCGCGCAACACTCTCGATTCCGACATCCGTTCGATGACATCGGCGCCGATGAAATGCACGCTGCCCGCATCGATCAGCAACGCTCGCTTGATCCGGCGACCGCCGGCCTCGGACATGCCACGCCAGTTCTTGAACGGATCGGCAATCAGTTTCCAGGTCGGGATCGTGGTGATGGTCTTGTCCCAGTTCTGCACCTTGACCGTATGCAGGGCAATATCGATGACATCACCATCGGCTCCTGCGCCGGGAACCTCGATCCAGTCGCCAACACGCAACATGTCGTTGGAGGTCAGCTGCACGCCGGCGACGAGACCGAGGATGGTGTCCTTGAACACCAGCAGCAGGATGGCCGACAACGCACCGAGTCCGGACAGCAGGATCAGCGGCGAGCGGTTGATCAGGATCGAGATGATGACCACGGCGCCGATGATGAACACCGCGATCTTGAGAAACTGGATATAGGTCTTGATCGATCGCGTGCCATTGCTGCCGCGCTTGAACATGTCTTCCAGCGCATCCAGAGTTGCCGCGATCGCAAGGATCAGAAAAAGGATGGTGCCGGCCAGGGCGATGCTTCGAATCAATGCATCGAGTTCATCGGGCACGCCCGGAACGAAGCCGATACCGAACTGGATCACCAGGGTCGGCACCATGTGCGAAAGACGACGCAAGGCACCGTGCTCGATCCAGATATCGTCCCAGGCCCATGCCGTGCGCACGGCCACGGCGCGAAAGCCGCGGATCAGCGAACGCCGAGTCACTGCTGCAGCCAGCCAGGCCATCAGGATCAGGGCGGACAGGCCGCCAACCAGTTGTGCCTGAGGCTGCATGAGCCATTGCATCATTGCTTCCACACCCTGCCTCTCTGTGAATTTGAACTGTCGATTCGGGTTTCGACTATCGCGGTGATGGCAAGCCGTGTCTACAATGCCACCCCGGTTCGATCGCAGTTGCAACCATGACCTATTGTGTGGGTATCCACGTCGACAAAGGCATCGTACTTGCCTCCGACACACGCACCAGTTCCTCGTTCGACGATGTCCGTGTGCACGGCAAGATGCACGTCTTCGAGAAGCCCGGCGAATGCGTATTCGTGCTGATGTCGGCCGGCAACCTTGCCACGACCCAGGCCGTCATCGCCACCCTGCGCCGCGATATCGATAATCCCGACGCCGAATTCAGCCTGTTCAAGGCCAAAAGACTGCATGAAGTCGCCGACTATATCGGCAAGGTGCTGGTCACCAACCAGGCCCAGATCGGCGACAAGGCCCAACAAAGCAGCGTCAGCGTCGAGGCGACCCTGATTCTCGGCGGCCAGATCGCCGGCGGCGAAGCGGCCTTGCGCCTGATCTATCCGCTTGGCAACTGGATCAACGCCTCACCGGAAACACCCTATCTGCAGATCGGCGAGTCGAAGTACGGCAAGCCGATTCTCGACCGCATCATCGATCGCGATACTTTGCTTGAAGATGCCGCACGCTGCGCCCTGGTCTCGCTCGATTCCACGATCCGCTCAAATGTTTCGGTCGGCCTGCCAATCGATCTCGCCATCATCCGCGATGGCGAGTTGCGCGTCGGCCATCAGATCCGCATCGATGAGGACACCCCCTTCTTCGCCGAGATCCGCTCAAGCTGGGCGCAGAAGCTTACCGATGCCCTGCACAGCCTGCCGCCGTTCCCCTGGGAAACCGGTACGAGTAGCGCTTGATGACCACGCAGAAGCCGAAGAAATTCATTCGGCTCCAGGCCCTGGATGCGCAGACGGCGACATGATCGGGATGGCTCCCCAAAGTTCCGCGTACCTCGCTCCGTCCGCATCCTCACCCACCCCTGCGGGGCACCTTCTCCCGAGGGGAGAGGGATACGAAACGAGGCTTTGGTCGCAAGCCGGGTCGCCTCTTCTTCGTACCGGATTTCAGTTTTCGCTGAAGCTCCAGGAAACCGGATCCCGACCTTAGCAGCCATTCGGCTGTCGAGAGCCGCCGGGATGACGCAACCGTGTGCCGGATACTGCCCGCAAGTACGGCACTCGTATCAACTTCGTTCGCGCTCGATCTGCACGCCAACTGATTTCGACCCGGTCACCGCACCGGGCTTGGCCAGACGCAGGCGCACATGGCGCACATCGAACTCGTCGAGAATGACTGCCGCACAGCGTTCGGCCAGGGTTTCGACGAGCTGGAATTGCGCGCTTTCGACAAAGGCGATCAGGCGCTTGGAGACCGCTTTGTAATCGAGTGTGTCCTCGATGCGATCCGTCGCCGCCGGGCGCGTGTTGTCGAAACGCATTTCGATATCCAGTGCGACGACCTGGCGGATGCGTCGCTCCCAGTCGTAGATGCCGATGACGGTTTCGATACGCAGGTCTTCGATGAAAACGATATCCATGGATGTGGCTCGGCTCGTTTATGACGGGGTTCGGGCTGGAATTGATCAAACCAGTGGTGACAATGATTCCAGATCCCAGCGCGGAAACACCTTGATCTGGGGGTCATTGTGCTGGCCGGCATAGAGCCGGATCGAACCGGCCAGGGCGATCATGGCGCCATTGTCGGTGCAGAATTCGAGGCGCGGAAAATAGGTCTTGAAGCCATCTTGCCGAGCCGCCTGTGCGAGTTGCGCACGCAGACGTCGGTTGGCACCGACGCCACCGGCGATAACCAGACGTTTCGCTGCCGTCGCCTGCATCGCGCGCCGGCACTTGATCACCAGGGTCTCGACGATGGCTTCTTCAAAGTCGCGCGCAATCGAGGCGCGAATCGAATCGCTGTGGTCACTGCGCTGCCAGGCCAGCAGCACCTGGGTCTTGAGCCCCGAAAAACTGAAATCGAGGCCAGGCCGATCGGTCATCGGCCGGGTGAAGCGGAACTGGCCTGGTTCGGCGGTTTCGGCCAGTCTGGCCAGGGTCGGGCCGCCCGGATACGGCAAACCCATGAGCTTGGCGGTCTTGTCGAAGGCTTCACCGGCCGCGTCATCGAGCGTATCGCCGAGCAGGCGGTAGCGACCGATGGCCTCGACTTCGATCAGCATCGAATGCCCGCCGGAGACCAGCAAGGCGACAAATGGCGGCTCGGGGGCGTCTTCTTCGAGCATCGGCGCGAGCAGATGACCTTCCATGTGATGCACGCCGATGGCCGGGATTTCGAGCGCCCAGGCCAGCGAACGGGCGACCGCCGCACCGACCAGCAGGGCGCCGACCAGGCCCGGACCTGCCGTATAGGCCACGCCGCCGAGATCTTCGATGGCCATGCCGGCCTCGGCCAGGGTCTGCCGGATCAGGGGCAGAAGCTTGCGCACATGGTCGCGCGAGGCCAATTCCGGCACCACGCCGCCATATTCGGCATGCAGGTCGACCTGGCTGTACAGCGCGTGGGCAAGCAAACCGCGCTCGCGGTCGTACACGGCCACGCCGGTTTCGTCACAGGAGGTCTCGATGCCAAGCACCGGACCGGGTTTTGCATTGATCGAAGGCATGAAATAGAATGCGCGGCTCGCCCGAGAGCCCGGGTTGTCGAGTTTAACAGCGGAGAGACTATGCCAAGCGTCAAAGTTCGCGAGAACGAACCGTTCGAGTTTGCCCTGCGCCGCTTCAAGCGCACCTGTGAAAAAGCCGGCGTGCTGGCTGAAGTGCGCAAGCGCGAGTTTTACGAAAAGCCGACCCAGGAACGCAAGCGCAAGCGCGCGGCTGCGGTCAAGCGTCACCTGCGTCGCGTCGGCCGCGACGTGACCAAGCGTCAGCGCATGTATTGATCAAGCGGTTGCGCGATCGCCCTGGCGATACGTGCGATCGATTGATCGCAGAATCAGCTTAAGGCTGATTCCGCAACATCCGGGCTGAAACTTTCGGCCGGCTCTGCCCACGCAGCGCCGGCCGTTTGTGTTTGTGGCGACTGAGGCCGGAGCGATAACTCTCGCGCAGTTCGATTCGAGGCCAGAGCAGGCCTTTTCATGCGCTCCCGCTTTTCAGCCCGTGCCAATCCGCAACTGCGTCATCCGATCAAATTCAAACGAGGTGCACGATGTCGCTCAAAATCCGCATTACCGATGACATGAAGGCCGCGATGCGCGCCGGCGAGAAGGATCGCCTCGGCGTGATCCGTCTGATCCTGGCCGCGCTCAAGCAGCGCGAAGTCGACGAGCGTATCGAGCTCGATGATGCGCAAGTGCTCGCCATCCTCGAGAAAATGCTCAAACAGCGCCGCGACTCGATCGAACAGTTCAGCGCGGCCAATCGCGAGGATCTGGCCGCGATCGAGCGCGCCGAAGTCGCGGTCATCCAGACCTATCTGCCGGCCCAGCTTTCGAGCGAGGAACTGGATGCGATCGTGAGCAAGGCCATCGCCGACTCCGGGGCGACCAGCGCGCGCGAGATGGGCAAGGTTATCGGTCTGGTCAAACCCCAGGTCACCGGCCGCGCCGACATGGGCCAGGTTTCCGATCTGATCAAGGCGAAGCTCGCCTAGCGAGTTGGGAATCGGGAATAGAGAATCGGGAATGGGTAACAGCCTCCGATTTGTCCGTTATTCGTAGGCGAGGCCTTCAGGCCCGATGCGTTTGGCCGGATTGACGAAAGGCATCGCGACCGAATGAAATCCTCTTTTGATGCCGCTGAAGCCGCTTCCAAAAACAAAGCGGCAACGCCTTCAACGTCAACGAATCCCGCCCCCGAATTCGATCGCTTTTGTAGGAGAGGCCTTCAGGCCCGATGCCCTTCGACCCAATTGCGAAAAGAGCATCGCCGCTGAAGCCGCTTCCTGCGAACAAGCCGCAATCCTGCGCACACTCCCCATTCCCGGCCCCGCTACACTACGACCATGGCTGGCCGCATTCCCGAGCGCTTCATTGACGATCTCCTGACCCGCATCGACATTGTCGATGTGATCCAGGAACGGGTGACATTGAAGAAAGCCGGGCGCGACTGGTCGGCGCGCTGCCCGTTCCATGACGAGCGCTCGCCGTCGTTCACGGTCAGCCCGGCCAAGCAGTTCTATCACTGCTTCGGTTGCGGGGCGCACGGTAGCGCGATCCGCTTCCTCATGGACTATGACCGTCTTGAGTTTCCCGATGCCATCGAGGAACTTGCCGCCCGCGCCGGCCTGAAGGTCGAATACGAAGGCGGACAACGCCAGGCTCCGCGCGAGGATGTCGGCGATCTCTATACGCTGCTCGATTCAGCGGCAACGTTCTATCGCGAGCAACTCGCGCGCAGTCCGGCGGCGCGCGAATACTTCAAGCGGCGCGGCCTTGATGACGACACCCTCAAGCGTTTCAACCTCGGTTTCGCTCCGAACCAGTGGGATGCGCTGAAGAGCGCGCTTGGCACCAGTCCGCAGCGCCTGGCCCTGCTCGACAAGGCCGGCATGCTGGCCAGCGGCGACCGCGGCAACCTGTACGACCGTTTCCGCGATCGCGTGATGTTTCCGATCCTCGACCGGCGCGGACGCACGATTGCGTTTGGCGGAAGAATTATTTCCAGCGATCGTCCTGATCGCGAGGATCAGGAAGCGGACATCCCCGTCCGCACTTCTGACAAGAGCCCTGGCCCAAAATATCTTAATTCCCCGGAAACACCGCTGTTCCACAAGGGTCGCGAACTGTTCGGCCTATGGCAGGTGCGCGATGCCAACCAGAAGATCGCACGCCTGCTCGTGGTCGAGGGCTATATGGATGTGATCGCCCTGCATCAGTTCGGAATTACCCAGGCGGTGGCGACGCTCGGCACGGCGACGACCAGTGATCATGCCGAAATCCTGTTCCGCAATTCTCCGGATGTGTATTTCTGCTTCGATGGCGACCGCGCCGGTCGCCAGGCTGCCTGGCGCGCGGTCGAATCAGTGTTGCCGCGCATGCGCGACGGACGCCAGGCCTGGTTCCTGTTTGTGCCGGATGGCGAGGATCCCGATTCGCTGATCCGCGCCGAAGGCGTCGATGGCTTCGAGCAACGGCTCAAACAGGCGACCCCGCTCAGCGAGTTCTTCTTTGCCGAGACCGGCAAGGACGTGAATCTGGCCAGCATCGACGGCAAGGCGCGCCTGGCCGAGCGCGCGCGCCCGCTGATCGGCCAGATTCCCGATGGCGCATTTCGCGACCTCATGTATGCCGAACTCGAGCGCGTGAGCGGAGCAAAGACGGCGCAACCGGCATCCATGCGCTCCTCCGCAAGCAGCGCATCTTATCGCGGCAATCGCCCGGCGCAGCGCTCGCTGGTGCGCACGGCCGTGGCCCTGCTGGTGCAGACCCCGTCCCTGGCTTCCGAAATTGAACCCCCGTGGATGTTTTCCGAGCTGCGTCAACCTGGCATTCCCTTGCTGGTCGAGCTGATCGGGCTCTGCCGTGATCGCCCGGCGCTGACCACCGGCGCCCTGCTGGAGCAGTTTGCAGAACGCGACGAAGCGCCCGCACTGAACAAGCTGGCGACCATGGATCTGCTCGTCGACCCGGGTCAGGCGCGCGCCGACTTTCTCGGCGCACTCTCCCAATTGGACGTCCAGACGTCCCAACAGCGACTCGATGACCTGATTGCCCGCCAGATCGAAGGCGGCTTGTCGGAGCTGGAGCGCGAGGAACTGCGCCATTTGATGGTGAACAAGCCCGCGCATCGCAGACAGCAGTAAGTTTCGACTGCAACCGTAGCTTGACAAGCACGCACGTGATCGGCTCCACTTGCTGCATGCGCACAATTTTCATGACTACGACGACGACCACATCCTTTCGGGTGCGGTTGGTCGTGCGCAGATAGTTTTTTTGCACCGACTCCGCAGCCCGACAAGGCTGCGGGATGCTTGATCCCGACCAGCCCTGGAAAGCACGGAGCCACCCACCGGAGGCCCGATGAGCCCGTTTGCCAAGTTGTCAGCCACGCTTGCTGCCACGCGTCAGAACATTGCAGGTCTCGCCGCGAAGGGATCGTCGCCGGTCACTGCACACAAGTTCGGCGGCTCCTCGCTGGCCGATGCCGATTGCTTTCGCCGCGTCGCCAGCATCCTGCTCGAACGCGATGACGCGACCCAGGCCAGCGTGGTTTCGGCCATGCAGGGCGTGACCAATGCGCTGATCGCGCTGGCGCAAACGGCAGCGGCCAAGGATCCGGCCTGGCAGGCGCAATGGAGCACGCTGCGCGAACGCCATCTCGAAACCGCCCGCGAACTCCTCGGCGACCAGTGCGGTGCCCTGCGCGTCTGGTTCGAAGCGCGCTTTGCCGATCTTGCCGATACGCTGAAGGCACTGGCCGTGCTCGGCATACCGGCCCGTGAGGCGCTTGATTCGATCCAGGGACTCGGCGAGGTCTGGTCGGCAAGCCTGCTGCGCGCCTACATTGAAACTCTGGGTCAGGATTGCGCCCTGCTCGATGCGCGCGAGGTGCTCGTGGTCAGCCAGGGCGAGCTCGGGGTGGCGGTCGACTGGCAGGCCAGCGCAGCGCGACTGGCCGACTGGCGCTCGAGTCACCCTCAGCGCCGCGTCATCATCACCGGCTTCGTCGCCCGCGACGGGGAGGGGCGAGCAACCACGCTTGGTCGCAATGGCAGCGATTTTTCGGGCGCGATCTTCGCCGCCTTGTTCGATGCGCGCGAGCTGCACATCTGGACCGATGTCGATGGCGTGCTCTCGGCTGATCCACGCCTGGTTCCGGAAGCCGTTTCGCTCAATGCGCTGTCATACGAGGAAGCCTGCGAACTGGCCTATTTCGGCGCCAAGGTCATCCATCCGCAGACGATGCTGCCGGCGATGGCACTCGGGCTGCCGATCCACATCCGCAACAGCTTCAAACCCTCGCATCCGGGCACCCGCATTGCCACGGTCGGCGATTGTGCCGAAGGCCCGGTGCGCGGACTCTCGCTCGCCGACCAGCTGGCCATCGTCAATGTCGAAGGGGCCGGCATGATCGGCGTGCCGGGCACGGCCGAGCGATTGTTCGCGGCGCTGCGCGATGCCAGGGTGTCGGTGGTGATGATTTCGCAAGGCTCCTCGGAGCACTCGATCTGCGTGGTCGTGCGCGGCGCCGATTGCGCACGTGCCGAAGTTGCCCTGGATGCCGCGTTCGGTCGTGAACTCAGCCAGGGCCAGATCCAGGCGATCACGGTGACGCGCGACATCAGCGTGCTCGCTGCGGTCGGCGATGGCATGGCCGGCATGCCCGGCGTTGCCGCCCGCCTGTTCGCGACCCTGGGCCGCGCCCAGGTCAATATCCGCGCAATCGCCCAGGGCGCTTCGGAACGCAACATCTCGGTGGCCCTGGCCAGCGCCGACGCGGCGCGCGCCTTGCGTGCCGCGCATGCCGGATTCTGGCTGTCACCGCAGACGCTGTCAGTCGGCGTGATCGGCCCGGGCAATGTCGGACGCGCCCTGCTCGACCAGTTGCGCGAGGCGATTCCGCGTCTGCGTCGCGAAGCCAATCTGGATCTGCGCGTGCGGGCGATCGCATCGAGCAGCCGCATGCTGACCAGCGAACGCGGCGATCTGCCGGCCGACTGGTCGGCGCAACTTGCATCGAGCGACCAGCCCTCGGATTTCGAGCATTTCACGCGCCACGTGCATGCCGCGCATCTGCCGCATGCGGTCATTATCGATTGCAGCGCCAGCGATCACGTCGCCTCGCACTACCCGGCCTGGCTGGCCGCCGGCATCCACGTGATCACGCCAAACAAGCAGGCCGGATCGGGGCCGCTCACGCGCTGGCAGGCGATCCGCGATGCGCGGGCGGGTGGTGGCGGACGCTTCCGTTACGAAGCCACCGTCGGTGCCGGCCTGCCGGTGATCTCGACCCTGCGCGACCTGATCGACACCGGCGACGAGCTGATCGCGATCGAAGGCATCCTCTCGGGAACGCTGGCCTGGCTGTTCAATCGCTATGACGGTACGACGGCGTTCTCGGCGCTCGTGCGCGAGGCCCTTGCACTCGGCTATACCGAACCGGATCCACGTGACGATCTGTCCGGCCTCGATGTCGCCCGCAAGCTGGTCATCCTCGCCCGCGAAGCCGGCCAGTCGCTGGAGCTGGCCGATGTCGATGTGCGTGGACTTGTCCCAGCCGAACTGCTCGATCTCGACAAGGATCAGGCCATCGCGGCACTCGACACACTCGATGCCGCGATGGCCGAAACCCTGGCGGCGGCGCGCGAGCGCCGTTGCGTATTGCGCTATGTCGCCCGCCTCGACCAGCAAGGCCATGCCCGTGTCGGCCTGGTCGAATTGCCCGAGACTCACGCCTTCGCCAACCTGCGCCTGACCGACAACAGCGTGCAATTCACGACCCAACGCTACGCAAGCAATCCGTTGATCGTGCAAGGTCCCGGCGCCGGTCGCGAAGTGACTGCTGCAGGAATCTTCGCCGACTTGTTGCGGCTTGGTGCCGCACTTGGGGCGCGCCTGTGAATTCGGCGACGGCCTTCGCGCCGGCCAGCATCGGCAATGTCGCGGTCGGCTTCGACATCCTCGGCCAGAGCATCGCCGGCATCGGCGATCGTGCAACCGTGCGGCGCATCGATGAACCTGTCGTGCGCATCGATGCGATCCATGGCTGCGTGGCCAACCTGCCGATGGATGCAATGCGCAACACGGCCGGGCGTGCGCTGATCGCAATGCGCGAGGCGCTCGATCTTCCGTTCGGTTTTGCCATCGCGCTCGACAAGGGCATCGCCCTTGGCTCCGGAATGGGCGGTTCGGCGGCTTCCTGTGTGGCTGCCCTGGTCGCTGCGAACAACTTGCTCGAACAGCCATTGCCGGTCGAGGAACTCTATCCTTTTGCACTCGATGGCGAGGCCGTGTCGAGTGGCAGCCGCCACGGCGACAATGTCGGCCCGATGCTGCTTGGCGGGCTCGTCCTCGCTGCGCATGGACGATTGCTGCGCATCCGGGTGCCCGACGACTGGCACAGCGTCGTCGTGCATCCCGATGTCGTGCTCGAAACACGCCGCGCCCGCGAAGCCCTGCACGGCACTTACGCGCTGGGCGAGTTTGTCGAACAAAGCGCCAACCTCGCCCTCGTTCTCAGCGGCTGCCATCGCGGCGATGCTGGCCTGGTTCGCGCGGGACTCGCCGACGTGATTGTCGAACCTCGCCGCGCACCGCTGATTCGCGGCTTTCATGCGGTCAAGGATGCCGCCCTCGAACACGATGCGATGGGCGCCTCGATTTCCGGCGCGGGCCCGAGCGTTTTCGCCTGGTTCGAGAATCGCGCCAGCGCCGAGGCCGCTGCAGCGGCGATGTGCAGCGGATTCGAGCAGGCCGGGTTCGCCACCGAAGCCTTCCTGTCGCCGATCAATGGTCCCGCTGCCGGGGTGGTCGCATGAAATTTTCCAGCACCCGCGACAGCGGTGTCGCAGTCGATCTCAGCGACGCCCTGATTGCCGGACTGGCGACCGATGGCGGGCTGTATGTGCCTAGAGATCTGCCGAATTTCACGGCGCAGGATTTCGCTGCCGACGAATCGCTTGCCGCGATCGCCACACGCCTGCTGCAACCCTTCTTTGCCGGCGATCCGCTGGCCGGCGAACTCGCCGCGATCTGCACGCAGGCATTCGATTTCCCGGCGCCGCTGAAGGCCTTGCCGATCGAGCAGACCTGGCTGCTTGAACTGTTCCATGGTCCGACCGCCGCATTCAAGGATTTCGGCGCGCGCTTTCTGGCCGCCTGCATGCAGCGCTTGCGGGCATCCAACCGCGTGCCGCTGAGCATCCTCGTCGCCACTTCGGGGGACACCGGCGCCGCCGTTGCTGCGGCATTCCATGGCCTGGCGAACCTGCGCGTCGTCGTACTCTATCCGGATGGCCGTGTATCACCACGCCAGGCCCATCAATTGGGCTGTTTCGGCGACAACATCTGCACATTCCGCGTGGCCGGCAATTTCGATGATTGCCAGCGCCTGGTGAAACAGGCGCTGTCGGATCGCGAGTTGCAGGCACGTGTTCCGCTGAGCTCGGCGAACAGCATCAGCCTAGGCCGCCTGCTGCCGCAGATGGCCTACTACGCGCACGCCTCGATCGGGCATTGGCGCCGAACCGGCAGGTCGCTGAATTTCGTCATCCCGACCGGAAACCTCGGCAATGCGCTGGCGGCGATCCTCGCCCGCGCCTGCGGCCTGCCAATCGGCGAAATCGCGCTGGCGACGAATTCAAATCGCGTCCTGTCCGGATTCTTCGCCGGATCCGACTACACGCCGCTGCCAAGCGTGGCAACGCTGGCCAACGCGATGGACGTCGGTGCACCGAGCAATTTCGAGCGTTTGTGCTGGCTCTATCCGGACGCTGCCGCATTGCGCAAGGCGTTCAAGGTGCGCGCCGTCGATGACGAGGCCATCCGTGCGACCATCAAGTCCGGCGCACAAGACCTCAGCGAGGTCTTCTGCCCACATACCGCCTGTGCCGTGCGCGTGCTGGAGGATCTCCGCGAGGAAGGAGCAGCGGGCGACTGGGCCATCGTCGCCACCGCACATCCGGCCAAGTTCGAGCAGATCGTCGAGCCCCTGGTCGGCCATTCGGTTCCGCCTCCGGCCGCGCTGGCCGAACTGCTTGCACGCCCCGCACACGCGCAGGCGCTGGCGGCGGACTATCCGGCCCTGGCGCGGGCGCTACTCGGCCACGCTGTGAGCTGCGTGACCTCCGCCTCTACAACGGATTGACCGATTATGCCCAGCCCGGATCGCCGGATCGCCCGGAAACGATCAGGCACACGCAAGGCCTTGTTATAAAAACGTTTTTTGACCGCAATCGATCGTATTACGCACAAAAAACCAGGCATTGCAAGAGCTCGGCCAGATTTTTTTGCGCCGCACAGTCGCTTTGTAGAACAATCCTCTGTACAGTACGCGAACTGTGTTTGCCAGGGTCACTGTGAATCGTGGCCCGATGTGGTCGAATTTCACGATTCCATCGTTCCGATTGCGCGCTCCTTAGCAACCTCAGTCTCGCCCCCAGGGAGTTCCCGGGGACGTGAATACCATTTCATTTGAGTTGTTAGGAGTTAGATATGTCCAATCGCCAAAACGGTACCGTCAAGTGGTTCAACGATGCCAAAGGCTTCGGCTTCATCACGCCGGAAAGCGGCCCCGACCTGTTCGTGCATTTCCGTTCGATCCAGGGCAGCGGCTTCAAGTCCCTGCAGGAAGGCCAGCGCGTGACGTTTGTCGCCGTGCAGGGCCAGAAGGGCATGCAGGCTGACGAAGTTCAGGTTGCCTGAACCTCGCGCCATTGCTTGATCAAGACCCCGGGTGGAAACACCCGGGGTTTTTTATTGCCATGGATGGCATGTATACCTGCAATGCAGGAGCAATTGCAGGTGAATTGCCATGGATGGCATGGTTACCTGCAATGCAGGAGCAATTGCAGGTGAATTGCCATGGATGGCATGGTTACCTGCAATGCAGGAGCAATTGCAGGTGAATTGCCATGGATGGCATGGTTGCCTGCAATGCAGGAGCGCGCAGGCTTGCCATGAATGGCATGCATGCGCCGATGTCCCGCACGCATCACTCATCAGGAGGAACGGTTCCTGCCTGCATGTGCAGATCCAAGAAAAAGCCCGGGCATGCCCGGGCTTTTTCATTGCCGAAATGCGGGACGATTACGGGGTTGCCGGATCAAAGCCGTCCTTGTAGATCAGATCACCCGGCACCGTTGGCATCAGGCAGAACTCGTCAATGGTGCCGCTATCACCGCCTGCCTTGTCGATCACCTTGAGCGTCCAGTTCGCAGCCAGCGGCGAGCCGTCAAATACGCTCAATGGATTGGTCGGTTTCTTGATCCCGCTGATTCCCGGTGGCGAGGAGCCACAGGTCACCGCGGTCGCGGCCTCATCGTCATATGTGACGTTCACATTGTCTACGCTACAACTGCTTCCGCCGAGCCGCGAGCCAAGCGTGACCGAAGTCGTGCCATTGCTCAATTGAAGTTCGAGATCGCCGGGCCAGGTATGGGTGATCTTCACGCTGAGATCGAGGTCGGTGATCATGCCTCCGGCCGCAATCGCAACGCTGCCTGTCGCACCGGCAGGATTGTTGTCCGGAATCGAAACCGGCCCGGTGAAGCAGACCATGAATCCGGTCGTGAACTGGAAGGCGGACGAGTAGCTACCGGAACCACACGCGTTCAATGCGCGTACGCGCCAGTAGTAGGTCGTGGTTGGATCCAGCGTGGTTGCGGTGACATACGAATTGGTTGAAACCGATCCGCTGTCAATGATGTTGCTGAAACCCGAATCGGTCGCCACCTCGACTTCATAGCCCGTGGCCGAAGCCACCGCGCTCCAGGTGAGCATGGGTTTCAAGCCCACGCTCGTTGCATTGTTGGCCGGCGAAGTCAGAGACGCCGCAGCAGGAGAAGCCGCGGCCAGATTCACACTGAAGCCCACTTCACGGACAACCGCCGGCGCTCCGCCATCGCTCGATTGCACGCTTATCGGATAGATGCCATCCGGTGCGGTCGGCGACGTGGTCAGATTGATGGTCGTGCTGGCGGGGCTCGCACCGACAATGACCGGATTGGGCGTGGCCGTCGCACTCGGGAAATTGATTGCGTTGAGGCCGGGGAATGAAATCGTGACCGGCCCGCTGTAGCCCGAAAAGCCCGTCAGGGTCAGCGTGCGCGGTGGAACCGGCTGCCCGGCGCAGACGCTGACATTGGCCGGGTCGGCACTGTTCATCGTGTAGGTCGGGCCTGCGGCCAGATTCTGCACAAGTCCGACGTAGGAATGCTGGACGCTGCCACGATTGTCCGACCAGCTCATCGCCGCCTGGACCGGACCGACGCTCAGGCCGTTGTAGTCGCCCCACTCCTGCCCGTTGGTGATGTTCGGCGAGGTCACCGAAGACACGCGGGTTTCATCGAGCCAGGTGGTACCGCCGTCGACGGAATAGTTGTAGTAGAAATCGATGCCGGTTCGATTGACCGAGTTGCGCGTGTCGTAGAAGCCGATATGCACCGCACCTTGATCGTCCACCTCCAGCCACGGATGGAAGCGATCGATCGTCGCGATGTCGGCTTCGGAATGCGGCGTGGTCGTCAAGGCCCAGGTGGCGCCGCCATCGTCGGAATAGGCGACCTGGATCCAGGCATGATTGCTGGCTGCCGCGCCATTGCTGCTGCTCGGGTGCATCGCGGTGTAGGCGGCGTAAACACGGCCGGCATGGGGCCCGGTCGATCGATCGGTATCCGCCGCAATGTAGATGAAGGCTCTACGTGTTTCCATCGCCGGAATCGGAAAATCGTAGACGTCGAAAAGCGCCTGCACGACCACAGGTGCCGCAAATGTGGCGCCGCCGTCGGTGGACTTGACCATGTAGATGTTCTTGGTCGTCGACCCGCTGCTTGGCCAGATGTAATAGATGTTGCCGGCATTGTCAGTGGTGATGTCGCTGCCAATGCCTTTGGCGGCGCTGGGGAACGAGATCGGGGTCGACCAGGTCAGGCCCTTGTCCAGCGAGCGTGCAAAGAACATCGTGTTGGACTGGTGCCAGGTCAGATAGACGTTTTCGCGATAAGGTGATGATGCGGATTTGTCGACATGGATGTATTCCTTGTCCGAACTGCCAGTCGAGACGTCGACCCGTCCGCCCCAGGTCTGCCCGTTATTGGTCGAGCGGAAGATGCCGGCCCGGTATCCGCCACCGACCGAGGTCAAGGTGGCGGCGTAGGCGACCGTGCCGTCGGCCGACCATTCCATGGCCGGGTCGCAACAGGTGCTTGGCAAGACGCCGCCGCTGAGCCAGGTGGCCCCGCCATCGAGCGAATAGTTCTGCGACTGGCCACCGGTTCCGTTGGAGCCGGCAATGACTTTGAGCGGATCCACCGGGTTGTACTTGATCGAGGTTTCCTCATCGCCGATGGCCATGAAGCTTTCGCCATTGATCGGCACCGCATGTGGAATCGGATCCGTCGCGTAGAGCAAGGCTTGCGGCGGATTGGCCGGATCCGGATGCGTGTAGATGCCGAGACCGCGACGATGCAGCACGCCATCCTGAAGCAGACCACCAAAGCGGGACTCGAACTCCTTGTCGAGTTCGCGCGGATAGTGTTCCTGCAGCGGGTAACCTTCGGCGATCAATTCCTTGCGCTTGAGGATCTTGAAGAAGGCCGGCACGCCGTAACGGTATTCGTCATCGGCTGGCAGCATGGCGATGTCAGCCTTGGTCAGGGCGTAGTTGCGGTCATCCCAGGGGCCGAAACGGCGCAGGCTCGCATAGTCCACACTCTGATCGACACCTTGCGACTGAACGATCGTCGCGTCGTCGATTTGATCGACATAGGCTTCCTTGCCGGATTCCGCGGCGCCCGCCGAGGTCGTTGAGCCCAGCAACAACAAGGAAAGCGCCAATACCCACGTTTGATTACCCAGTTTCATTGAATGTCCCCGAATCCGAACCTGCAGAACCCCGGACGGGGTTCCAACCTTGCACAATAATCCGCCTTCAGGCCCAGCGCAAATCAGTCACGGAAACGAGATCGAGCGTCTTGCAGGAACCGAGCACCACGTCACATCTTGAGCGCTTCCTCGCATCGATCGATTCGGATCAATCGCAAGCCCTCCCATCGACTGTTTCCGGTTCGCCAAATTCGCGAACTGCGGCCAGATGACGGCAGGCTTGAGGATTGAACCGCGCACGACTTGGTCGACCAGTGATCTCGAATGTGACGATCCGGCCAGGACAACGGCAAAATGAAACGCCGACCCAAGGCCGGCGTTTCCGATGGCGACATTTCAGGCAAAGCCCGGAATCAGAACTCCCAGGCCGCGCCGAGATGGAAGGTGCGGCCGATGGCCGGCTCCAGGCCACCGCCGAACACACGCGCGTAGTAAGTCTTGCCGGAAAGATTGGAGACGCCGCCGAGAACCCGGATATCCGGGGTCAGCCACCAGTCGGCCGAGAAATCGCCCACCGTGTACGACGGCACCTTGGCCGGAATGTAGGCAGGCTGGGTTGGCAGGGCATTGTCGAGATTCGAGTCCTGCCAGTACTGGCTGGCCACCGAGACCACGGACAAGGCGAGCTTGAACTTATGATCCTCGCGATACGAGACGCCGACCCGGGCCAGATGATCCGGAGAGAATGCCGGTTTGTTGCCCTTGAAGCCCTTCGCCGATGCGGTGAACTTGGCATCGAGCAGGCTCAGGTTGGCGAATACGGACAGGTGTCGGGCGGTCTTTGGATCGATGGCGGCGAGGAAGTCATAGTCGACCTGCCCCTCGAACCCGCTGTGGCGCGTGTCACCGGTGTTGACGTTGATGGTTTCGTTCGTGTTGCCACCCGGAATCAGTTGCGATTCAATGCGATCCTTCACCTCGACGCGGAACAGGCTGACGTCATAGAACAAGCCGTTCGCTGGCGTGCCATGCACACCGGCTTCCCACGACAGCACATGGGTCGGATCCGGATCATTGATCGGATCGGGTGAAGTATTGCCGAACGGTGAGCCAACATCGAAATAGCGGACCGGGCGCCAGCCTTGCGAGACATTGAAATAGGTCTCGTTGCCGCGACCGAAATCGTTGCCGAAGCCGAGTCCGAACAAGGGTACGTTGTGGGTGACTTCACGATCGACCAGACCGCGGCTCAGGTTCGGTGGCCGGATTGTTTCGTCGATCTTGACCTTCTCGCGCTCGATGCGCACGGACGGCACGAAATGCCAGCCGCCGGCAAAACGAAACACGTTTTCGGCAAACACGGCACCGTAGTCGGTCGAACGACTCTGGCGCAGGCGCGCGCAATCCTTCGATGCGGGTGTGGCGCAGGGGATTCCGTAGCGATCGTAGCGCTCCGGAGTGAGCCCATCCGTGGTGAATTGGCGAAATGGCGCATCCGAGTGATACAGCGTGGTGCCGACGGTCAGCGCATTGCCGCGACCCCAGCGCTGCAGCAGGCGCGCATCAAGGCCGTAGAAGCGGAACTGGTCATCCTGCAGCGTTGCCGTCGTTGGCGCAGCGCCCCGATCCTGCGAGCGCGAGGCATTGTCCTGGTAGCCGCCCCAGAGCTTGGTCACCAACTCGGTATCCTCGCTGAAGAAGCGGTCATCGGTCAGGGCGAGCACATAGCGATCGGTCCACAGCTTGTTGTGCGGCGTCGTGGTCTGGCCGGGATCGGCAATGAACTGCGGGTAGCTGAGCTTGCCCGGATCACCGGTCTCGAGCTGGGAGACATGCAGATCCAGCGCTGTGTGGGTCATGTCGCCCGAACTGTAGCCGAGGTGCAGATCCGCACCGCGCAAGGTCGAGTCGCCGTTGTCGCGCTCACCATCGCTGGTGCGGTAATGGGCATCAGCCAGGTAGTCCCAACTGCCCGAGGTACCCGAAACCTTGTTGAACAAACCAAACAGGCCATTGCTGCCGAAAACCGCTTCGGCGTAGCCACCCAGTTCACGGTCGGTGATTGGCTTGCGGCTGACCATGTTGACCACCGGCGGCGGCTCCGGCCCGTACAGCAGGGAACTGCCACCACGGATCAATTGTACTTCAGAAATTTGTTGCGGCAGCGGCAGGGTGTAGATGGTCGGATAACCAATCCAGTCCGACATCAGCGGAATGCCATCGAGCAGAACCGTGACGAATTCGGATTCCTGCGGGTTGCCGAT
The DNA here is from genome assembly GCA_964390215.1 of uncultured Dokdonella sp. Taxonomy (GTDB): domain Bacteria; phylum Pseudomonadota; class Gammaproteobacteria; order Xanthomonadales; family Rhodanobacteraceae; genus Dokdonella. The sequence goes on from CAYMHF010000046.1 coordinate 21,318, forward strand.
ACCACGATAGCTAAGATTGGCCTGGCCGGGCGATTGCTGTTCGGAGACAAACAAACCGGGAGTCTGGGCAAACAACGCACGCAGGTTGTTGTCGACCACGGTCGGGATTGAATCGAGTTTGGTAACCGAGGTCTTCTTGGTCACCGTGATCAACGGGCCATCGACCTCTTTCATGATGTGTTGCAGCTTGGGCCGGGTGTCATCCTGCGAGCGGCGCTCGTGGACTTCGATCTTGGGCAGTTCGGTGCGATCCTGAGCCGGGTCAGCAGACGGAGCACGATCCTGTGCACGGGCAGACCCAGCCAGGCACTGGACGATCGCGATCGCGAGCGTACCCGTGACAATGGCAATCTTGTTCATTTTTATTCCTTGGGGCAAATCATGGCGAGTCCCGACGCCCCATTCGAGCGTCGGTTCGATGCGCTTTATCGCAGCAGCGAGCCAGCGCGGACACCGTCTTGCGGCCTAGGTCTTGAGACTGAGCGGCGAGATATCTGCACGACTTGGCATGCAGCAGGGTCGCCGGAAAAGCCAGTCGCAAACCACAATGCTCGTCTGCTGAACAGAGGCGAAGGAGTCCGCTACCACCGTCGATCTCCAGTCCGGAAGTCCACCGCAATCAATGTCTTGTCGCGCAGAAATTCCCGGGCTCGCGGGATGCGCAAGATCGCGGCAGCCCCGGCCCACGTCGATCAGTGGGCGGGATCGCTGCCGAGGTGTGCGCCGAGGAAGGTTTCGAGGCGCTTGAACATGGCGATGTTGTTGTCTTCGTTGTAGAAGCCGTGACCTTCCTTGGCGACCGCCCACCATTCGACCGGATGGCCCGCTTTCTCCAGCGCGTCACGCATCGCCATGCCCTGTGCGATCGGTGCCCGCTCGTCTTCTTCGCCATGGACAAGCAGCACCGGAACCTTGATGCGGTCGGCCAGGTTGGTCGGCGAAATCGCTGCCAGCGCTTGCATGTCGTGACCGAGCACGCGCTCCAGATAATTGCGGCCGGATTTTGAACCCTTGATGTCGCCCTTGCTGAACATCATCGGCAAGTCGTAGATACCGGCGTAACCGATCGCGCACTTGAACAGATCCGGCGCCTTGGCCGCGACCATCATCGCCGAGTAGGCGCCGAAACTCGCCCCATACGCACAGATGCGCTGGCTGTCAGCGTAACCCTGGGCGACCGCCCAGCGCACACCCTCGATCAGATCGTCCTGGATGCGTGTGCCCCATTGCTTGTAGCCCGCCTCCTCGAAGCGACGTCCCCGACCCTGCGAACCGCGATAGTTGATCTGCAACACCAGATAGCCCCGGCTGGCGAGAAATTGTGCGTCGGTATCGAAAGCCCAGTCATCGCCTTCGGCATGCGGGCCTCCGTGCGGCAACAACACGGCCGGCAGGTTCTTCGGGTCGTCAACCCCATTGGGCAAGGTCATGAAACCAGCGATTTCGACGCCGTCACTGGTGGTGAATCGCAGCGGTCGGCGCTTGCCCATGCGGTTCGGGTCGATGCCCTCGCGCGGCCTCATCAATCGCGTGACCTTGCCACTCTTGCGATTGAACAGGTACCAGGCACCCGGGTCGCGATCGCTGTAGCCAAACATCAGGGTCACGCTGCCGTCTTCGCTGTGGTCGATGTAGTGCAGTTTCACGCTCGGCATCTGTGCACTGAGCGCCTTGTGGATCCTGGCCTCGCTTGATTCCGGATCAAAATAGACCACCGAGGGTTGTCCCGACCCGACCATGGCCGCAAACGGCTGGGTCGGTGGGGGCGAATACATCAGACCGTAGACACTGGCGAAATCATTGCTGGCGAGCACTTTTCGATTGGCCCCCGCCAGGTCGGCAAGCACGAGCGACGCGGGCCCGCCGTCGACGGAGAAATAGGCATAGGCCTTGCTGTTGTCCGCGTTGAACGAGACTGGCACGAATTTTCCGCCGATCGTCTCGGCCGTCATCGATTTCCAGTTTTCGCCCTTGCTGTCGGCCCCGAAAAGCAGATAGTTGTCATCGTCATCGGTGCCGTTGGCATAGCGCGGCGTACCTTCGCGGGTCAGGATGAAGTCAAGATCCTTGGTGCCGATGCTGGCAATCAACGCGTGGCTGCGCTTGGATGCGTCAACCTTGTAGAGCATCGAACGATTGCTGTCGAAGGCCAGATGACGCATGTAGAAGTTGCCATCGCGCTTCTCGGGCACACCGGCGATATAGCCAAAACCGCGCTCGATACCGGCTGTGCGCGTTGAGCGCTGATAACCATAGACATAGCTCTGGTTCTTGCCATCGAGATCGGTCGCGATGATCTCGCCCATATAGATCGGCACTTCCAGCGAGCCTCGCTTGCGCCCCTTGCCGATGATCAGTCTTTCATTGCTGACCCAATCCACCTGCACAGGCAACTCGTACTGGGCCAGCTTGAGCAGCGCGGTCTGCTCCATGTCCGCGATGCGGAACACGATCAGACCGAAGTTTCCGTTGCCAAAATCCGCCGTCAGGGCCAGGTGCTGGCCATCCGGCGACATGCGCGGGCTGCTCAGCTTGGTGAATCGCGCAAAGGCCTCCACCGGCACCGGGTCGAGCGCGTGCGCAGCGCCGGAAAACAGCAGAAAAGCGAAGATCAGTGACTGGAGGATCCGCTGCGCCATGATGCATGCCCTGTCCGACAACCTGGACAAGTATAGCAACATGAAAAGCACCCCGATGCCAACCGGGCGTGATTGCAATGCAGCAATTGATCCTACTTGAAGATTTCCTTGTTCTTCGCGTAGGGAATCGCCTGTTGGCGGGTGACCAGACCGCGTTTGACCAGATCCTGCAGGCATTGGTCGAGGGTCTGCATGCCGTGCTGGGCGCCGGTCTGGATCGACGAATACATCTGCGCAACCTTGTCCTCGCGAATAAGATTGCGGATCGCCGGGATGCCGACCATGATTTCGTGTGCGGCGATGCGGCCGCCACCAACCTTCTTGAGCAGCGATTGCGAGATCACCGCGCGCAGCGATTCCGAAAGCATTGAACGCACCATCGGCTTCTCGCCGGCCGGGAATACGTCGATGACACGGTCGATGGTTTTTGCCGCCGAGCTGGTATGCAGGGTGGCGAATACCAGATGGCCGGTTTCCGCCGCAGTCAGGGCCAGACGAATCGTTTCCAGATCGCGCAACTCGCCGACCAGGATGTAGTCGGGATCCTCGCGCAGCGCCGAGCGCAGCGCTTCGGTGAAGCCATGCGTGTCGCGATGCACCTCGCGCTGGTTGATCAGGCACTTCTGCGAGGTGTGCACGAACTCAATCGGATCCTCGACGCTGAGAATATGGGCGTATTCGTGCTTGTTGACGTGATCGATCATCGCCGCCAGCGTGGTCGACTTGCCCGAGCCGGTCGGGCCGGTGACCAGGATCAGACCCTGCGGCTGCTCGATCAGTTCGCGGAAGATTTTCGGACAGCCCAGATCCTCAAGCGACAGAACCTCGGAAGGGATCGTGCGGAATACCGCAGCCGATCCGCGATTCTGGTTGAACGCATTGACGCGAAAGCGCGCCAGGCCGGGGATCTCGAACGAGAAGTCAACCTCGAGGAATTCTTCGTAGTCGCGGCGCTGCTTGTCCGACATGATGTCGTAGATCAGCGAATGGATCTGCTTGTGCTCGAGTGCGGGAATGTTGATCCGGCGCACATCGCCATCGACGCGGATCATCGGCGGCAAACCAGCCGACAGGTGCAGATCGGAGGCCTTGTTCTTGACCGAAAACGCGAGCAGCTCGGCGATATCCATGTGTACTCCCCATCTGGCGCGTCAGCGCGCGTGGCTGCGGTATCCCGGAGTATAGCGTGGCCGATTCAGGCCGATGCAAGTGGGTTGGCTGCAAGCGGCAAGCGGCAAGCGGTTAGCGGGAAAAGCGGCTCCCTGCGGCGCCTACCACTGACCCCAAGCCCAAGCCCCAAGCCCACGCCCCCCAACCCCCGAGAAACGAGACACATAAAGCCAAAAAGAATAAAC
>CAYMHF010000047.1:0-24755 GCA_964390215.1 uncultured Dokdonella sp.
ACCGCACAGACGGATTCGCAGCCCGGCCGAGTAAAGTCCGACAGGCTGCTAGCGCCTGCAAACCGAATAGGGAAGACAACGACATGAATACAGCACGCAGGTTGTTCGATCTCGACGGACGCACGGCGTTGATCACGGGTGGATCGCGCGGGCTCGGTCTGCAGATGGCCGAAGCAGTCGGCGATTACGGTGCGCGTGTGCTCATCTCCGCACGCAAGTCCGATGAGCTCGAAAAGGCCGAGGCCCATCTCAAGGCGCGTGGCATCGAGGTTGACTGGGTTGTGGCCGATACCGGCAAGGAAGATTCGATCGCAAGTCTTGTCGATGCCGCGATCGCCAGGCTCGGCCACGTCGATATCCTGATCAACAATGCCGGTGCGAGTTGGGGCGCGGCGGCCGAGGACTTTCCGCTCGAGGCCTGGGACAAGGTCTTTAATCTCAATATCCGCGGTTTGTTCCTGTTGACCCAGCAGATCGCCAGGCGCTCGATGATTCCGCGCGGCAGCGGCCGCATCATCAATATCGCCTCGATCGCCGGCCTGCGCGGCAACCCGCTCGGCGCGATGAAGACAATCGCCTACAACACGACCAAGGGCGCGCTGGTCAATTTCACGCGCACACTGGCGGGTGAGTGGGGCCCCTACGGCATCACGGTCAATGCGATCGCCCCCGGATTTTTCCCCACAAGGATGTCGAAAGGCCTGATCGACAACATCGGCGAAGAGACCCTGAAAGGCATGAGCCCGCTGCAGCGTCTCGGCGATGATGAGGATCTCAAGGGCGCAACCTTGTTGTTTGCCTCCGATGCAGGCAAACACATCACGGGCCAGATTCTTGCCGTGGATGGCGGTGTATCGGCGGTATGAACGCAGGCAGGTTCAGGGCAAAAGTCGTCGCGATGATTCGTTCGCAAAGTTGACTGGTTTTTCATGCGGAGTGCGTAACACGAATCGGCCATGTTTGGCGGCTAGCAAGAAAGCCGCGAACAATGCATTTCCCACGCCGCACTCCCGGCTTCTAATACAGAAATTCGCGGAAGACTGGATCGACGCTGCCATTCCACGGGCCGTTGAACAGGGCCAGCTTGCGCTCGGCCGGCGTCTCGTTCGCTTCGACGATCTCGATCAGCGGATCGAGGAAGTGTGCCTCGTCGACGCCGGTGGAGTTGAGGCGGGCGCGACGGCGCAGGCCGTGCGCGGAGATCTTCAGCGCCTCGATGGCGATGTCGCGCAACGTGCCGTTGCGGAACGGCAGCTTGAGGCCGTGCCGTGGTACGCCGTCGCGCAGGGCATTGCGTTCCTCGCGCGTGTAGTCCTTGACCAGATCCCAGGCCGCGTCGAGCGAGGTCTGGTCGTAGAGCAGGCCGACCCAGAACGCGGGCAGCGCGCACAGGCGATTCCACGGGCCGCCATCGGCGCCGCGCATTTCGAGGAACCGCTTCATGCGCACTTCCGGAAAGGCCGTGGTCATGTGGTCGGCCCAGTCGGTCATGGTCGGCGTGGCACCCGGCAGCGCCTCGAGTTCGCCGCGCATGAACTTGCGGAACGACTGCCCGGCAAGATCGTGATAGATGCCGTTGCGGTAGCTGAAATACATCGGCACGTCGAGCAGGTAGTCGACGTAGCGCTCGTAGCCGAAACCGTCCTCGAAGACGAAATCGAGCATGCCGGTGCGATCCGGATCGGTATCGGTCCAGATATGCGAGCGATAGCTCAGATAGCCGTTCGGCTTGCCGTCGGTGAACGGCGAGTCGGCGAACAGTGCGGTCGCGATCGGCTGCAGGGCCAGCGAGGTGCGGAACTTGCGCACCATGTCGGCTTCGTCGCCGAAGTCGAGGTTGACCTGCACCGTGCAGGTGCGCGTCATCATGTCCAGGCCGAGATCGCCGACCGTTGGCATGTAGCGGCGCATGATCGCGTAGCGGCCCTTGGGCATCCATGGCATGTCCTCGCGCTTCCATTTCGGCTGGAAGCCCATGCCGAGGAAACCGACGCCGAGCTCGTCGGCGACCGCTCTGACTTCCTTCAGATGGACATGCACTTCACTGCAGGTCTGATGGATGTTTTCGAGCGGGGCACCGGAAAGCTCAAACTGGCCGGCTGGTTCGAGCGTGACCGAGGCACCATCGCGGAGCAAGGCGATCAGTTTGCCTTTTTCGATCACACGCTCCCAGCCGAAGCGAGTCAGGCCTTCCAGCAGGACACCGATCCCTTGCGGGCCGTCCCAGGTCAGCGGGCGCAGGTCGTCGAGGCGGAAGCCGAACTTCTCGTGCTCGGTGCCGATGCGCCAGTCGGCCGCGGGTTTTTCGCCAGCAGCGACATAGTCGACCAATTGATCGCGGCGGGTAATCGGTTCACTGCTTGCCGCACTCGGACCGGACATGGCGAAATCCTTGAGATCAGCCCGGCGATATGGGGCCATTGCGGGTTCGCGCAAGTGATCTGTCAGTTCGGCGATTGCCGGCGTGGCGGCGCTGCGGTGCTGGCGGGCGCAGTGCGATCCGCAATTTCCAGCCAGCGCGCGATGACCGCACGCGCTTCATCGATCCCGGTCTTCGCCGTGGCCGAAAACAACTGCACGCTGACCCGCGCATCGGTCGATCCATCGGCACCGAGTTCCTTGCGCACCGTGTTGAGCGTGCGTGTCGCCTCGTTACGCGACAATTTGTCCGCCTTGGTCAACAGCACATGGCAGGGCTTGGCGATCGCCTCGGCGTAGTCGAGCATCTGGCGGTCGAAATCCTTGAGCGGGTGGCGGCTGTCCATGATCAGGATCAGTCCCTTGAGCGCCTCGCGTGCGCGCAGGAAACCATCGACCATGCCGCGCCACTGGTCGCGCACGCCGATCGGCACCTTGGCGTAACCATAGCCGGGAAGGTCAATCAGGCGGCGATCGTCGTCGATCGAGAAGACATTGAGCAATTGCGTGCGGCCCGGCGTCTTGCTGACCCGAGCCAGTCCCTTGTGTGCGGCAAGCGCGTTGAGGGCGCTAGATTTGCCGGCGTTCGAGCGCCCGGCAAAGGCCACTTCCCAGCCTTTGTCGGGCGGCATGTCGCGCAAACTGGCCGCGCTTTTGAGGAATTTCGCCGTGTGCAGGATGTGCATGGGAGGGCTTCGCTGATTGAATTCGGGGTGGCCGTGTTTGACCGGCCTTCGGCTGACACGGATAATTCGGGAGTTTATCGCCTCAGCCCTGCCAGACACCCTTCGGCAGCGCGTGGATTCCCCGTCTATCCGGAGTCAGTGTATGAGTTTTCCGCGAGTGGTTGCCTTGGCGATGCTGTTCAGCGTTGGCCTTGCCAGTGCCCAGACCCATGAATCCGCCATGCTCGGCGATACGACGGCCGGAGAAGCAAAGGCCGCCGTCTGCGGTGCCTGCCATGGCGCGGACGGCAATTCGGCGATCGCAATGTACCCCAGGCTGGCCGGGCAGAATGAATCCTACATCGTCCGCCAGTTGATCCAGTTCAAGGCCGGCAAGCGCGTAAACCCGATCATGATGCCGTTCGCCTCAACCCTGAGCGAACAGGACATGCACGATGTCGGCGCCTGGTTCGCCTCGCATCGGAGCGCTCCGGGCGAGGCCGATGAAGCGTATGTCAAGCGCGCCGAGCAGCTTTATCGTGGCGGCGACAGCAAGCTCGGCGTACCCGCCTGCATGGCCTGCCATGGTCCGTCCGGGCGCGGCATGGCCGGTGCAGCCTATCCACAACTGGCGGGCCAATGGTCCGAGTACGTGTCGGCCAAGTTCGCCGAATGGCGCAGCGGCACGAGCTGGGGCGATGACGAGCATGCTGCGATCATGCCCGATATAGCCAAGCGCCTGAGCGACGAGGACATCGCCGCGCTGGCGTCCTACGTGCAGGGCCTGCACGAGGTGCAGACCGCCAGGGCCGAGTGACTCCGCTGTTGTTCAGCGTGCCTGACCGACACTGCGCGATCGCCAGAATGCGCACCCCTTCGCTGCGGAGTACATCGATATGTTGAAAACCCTTGCTGCCCTGACTTTCGGTTTCGGGCTGATCCTCGTCGGTAGTCACGCGAGTGCCCAGGACACCTGGGAAGCTGGCAAGCACTATTTTCTGATCGAGCCCCCTCAAGCGACGACCACCGGCGACAAGATCGAAGTGGTCGAGGTGTTCTCCTACGCCTGCCCGCATTGCAACGAAGTCGCACCCATGGTGGCGGATCTGAAGAAGCGCCTGCCGGCCAACGCCGAGTTCGTCATGTTGCCGGCGCAGTTCGGATTTTCGGCATGGCAGACGTATGCCAAGGGCTTCTACACGGCACAGGCGCTCGGTCTGGTCGAGAAGACCCATGCCGATCTGTTCCGCGCGATCTATGTCGATCGCAAGCTTGACATCAAGTCGCCGACCTTCGCCTCGATTGCCGACTTCTATTCGAAGTACGGTGTGTCCGCCGAGGATTTCATCGCCACCTCGAATTCGTTCGCGGTCAGGGCCAAGCTCAAGCGCAACGATGAGCTGATCAAGGCCTATGGCGTCGATGGCACGCCGACCTTCATTGTCAACGGCAAGTACCGGATTTCCGGACAGTCCGCCGGCGGCTATGACAAGGTCGAGCCGCTGGTGCACTACCTGATCGAGAAAGAAGCCAGGGGCGGTTGAGGCAACTCACGACCTGATCCGCTGTCTGAACGACGAACCCGATCCCGAGGAGAGATTCGCGATGCTCAAACACCTGCCCAAGTTGCTCGTCGGCGCGCTGCTTGCCCTCACCTTCAATGCCTGTGCCCAGGAGCAGAAGGAAGCCGCCACCGCACCAGTTGCCGCAGAAGCCGGCAAGACCTATTTCCCGATCGACCCCGCCGAGCCAACGGCGAGTGGCGACAAGGTCGAAGTGCTCGAAGTGTTCAGCTATGCCTGCATTCATTGCGCGCATTTCCAGCCTTACGCGGACGAGATCAAATCCAAGCTGCCCGACTATGCCCAGTTCAGTTATATGCCGGCGATCTTCAACGAGCAGTGGGAAGCGTTTGCCCGCGCGTTCTACACGGCGCAGTCGCTCGGCTTGCTCGCAACGACCCATCAGGCCCTGTTCGATGCGGTGCACCGCGACCATCGTCCGATCCGTTCGTTCGACGACATTGTCGCTTTCTATGGCGAGCATGGTGCGGATGTCGAGAAGTTCAAGCAGGTCGCGGCCTCGTTCGAGATCGAGAGCAAGTTGGCGCGCTCGCGCAGCCTGGTGCCGAAATACGGAGTCGATGGAACGCCGACCATCATCATCGATGGCAAGTACCGGATCACCGCTGGCTCGGCGGGCGGCTATCCGCAGCTTGTGACCCTGGTCGACACCCTGGTCAAGAAGGCGCATGCCGAGCGTTTGGCGGCGAAAGGCAAGAAGTAGCCCTCGGCCAGCCAGGATTCCAGCGAAGGCCGCCGCAAGGCGGCCTTCGCGTTCATGCCGCCTGTGTCAGACTCTGCCGCAGTCAACAACAAGGCATTGCAATCGCGCCAATGATTCGAAAACTTCCGTCAAACAAGGATCCGGCCACGGCGACCTTGCGCGTGCTGAGCTGCAATATTCTTGCTGGCGGTAGCGTCAAGCGCTATCGCGAATACGTGACTCACAGCTGGAAACACGTATTGCCGACCGGCAAGCGCGCGAACCTTGACGGGCTGGCTGGAATATTGGGCGATTTCGATCTGGTCGCCTTGCAGGAGGCGGATTTCGGTTCCCTGCGCTCGGGCTTTCTCAACCAGACCGAATACCTTGCCGAGAGCGCGGGATTTCCGTACTGGAGCCACCAACCGAATCGCAAGGTGGTCAAGGTGGCGGCATCGAGCAATGGCCTGCTTTCACGCCTGAAACCGGCCGAAGTGCTCGATTATCCCTTGCCTGGTCGCATCCGCGGGCGCGGCGTGCTGTGGGCCCGCTACGGCAAGGGCGAGCACTCGCTGGTCGTGCTGGTCGCGCATCTTTCGCTCGGCCCGCAGGCGCGTGCGCATCAGCTCGGCTACATCACCGAATTACTCGAAGGCCATGCGAACGCATTGCTGATCGGCGACCTGAACACGCCGATCGAGAGTCCGGAACTGCGCTCGCTGTTCGCGCGCACCTCGCTGCAGCCGCCGGATGTTCCACCGCCGACATTTCCGAGCTGGGCACCGAATCGCGCCATCGACCATATCCTCGCCTCCTCGACACTCAAGGTCGACGAGTTGCGCACCCTGCCGCATCTGGTTTCCGACCACCTGCCGATTGCCGCCACGATCCATCTTCCCGAAAAGCTTCAGCTCTCGGTTTCGTAAACCACCACGCGATTGCGGCCTTCGTGCTTGGCTCGATACATGGCCTCGTCGGCTCGCTGCAGCAGGGTTGTCGATGCAACTGCTTCGCCGCCTGCGGCTATCGCCGCGCCGATACTGATGGTCAAGGGAATCGGCGATCCGTTGGTTTCCAGCGGGGTTCTGGCAACTGCGGCGCGAATATCCTCGGCGACTGCGCGCAGCGCTTCCCGGTCGATGTGCGGAAGCAGCACGACAAATTCCTCGCCGCCATAGCGGATCACGCTGCCGCGATCGGCGACCACGTTGCCGATGGTCGCAGCGGTCAGGCGCAGACAGTCATCGCCAACCAGATGACCGGCCCTGTCATTGACCTGCTTGAAGTGGTCGATGTCGGCGACCAGCAAACCGAATGCGCGTCCGGCGCTTCGACTTTCGGCCAGCATCGATTCGAACGCAGCATCGAAGTAGCGTCGGTTGTAGGCGCCGGTGAGACCATCCCTGAGGTTCGATTCGCGCAGCCGTTCGTTGGCGCTGGCCAGTTCTTCGAGGGTCGATGAGAGCTCACGGGTGCGTTCGCCGACACGGATTTCGAGTTCGTTGCGGGATCTCTGCACGATCTGGATGTTCTCGTCGCGCAATGACGCGAATCGCCAGGCCAGGGCAAAGGAAAGCAGGATCATCTCGAGCGCCGAACCGATCTGCATGCCGTATTCGGTAATGAAGATCTTGGGCAGCAAGCCGAACGATACCATCGCATACGCACTTGTTCCGGCCAGCAGCACGGCCCAGGCGAAAAGCAGGATCTGCGCCGCCCGATCGCCGCGTCGGGCGAGAATCAGGGATATGACGAGTACCGCTGCGGCGCCGGGAAACACCGACGCCGTGCCGAGCAGAACGGCGCTTCGGTAGTCGATCAGCATTGACAGCACGACCATCAGCGCATGGAAGGTGATGAAGCCGACAATGATCCGGTTGCCGAGAGGCAAGCGTCGGGGCAAATCGAGAAATGTACGCACGAACAGGTGCATGAAGAGCATGCCAAGGGCCATCGAAATCGGCACGCTGGAATTCGCCAGCCACGGTGACTCGGGCCACAAATACTCGAAGGCCAGGCCATTCAGGCAAAGCTGGACGAAGCCGAAGCCGCCGATGTAGAGGACATAGAAGAAATAGTTCGCATCGCGCAGCGAAGCAAACAGGATGAGGTTGTAGAGCAGCAGGGCGAACAGGATGCCGTAGTAGAGGCCGATGCCGAGATAGCCATCACGATTGCGCCCGAAGAACGCCTGTTGCGTGTAGAGCACGAGCGGCACTTGCATCGAACTCTTGCTTTGTACCCGAACCAGCAGATCAGCCTGCTCGTTGTGATCAAGATCGATCAGGAAATTGGGCATGCGTGAACGCAGCGCGCGCTGGTCGAACGCTTGCGAATCGCCGGAACGGGAGTGGCTGATCGATCCATCCGCTCGACGCAGATAGACGTCGATCTCATCGAGCAGGACATAGTTGACGGCGAGAATGCGGCGATGCACATCCGCATCGCGGTTGCGCAGACGCACGTGAAACCAGTAGGCGCCATCGACAAAGCCGAAGGTCGCGTTGCCATGCGGCAGGGGCCGGAAAGCATCCGAATCGATCAGACTGAATTGCTCTTCAGCCGTGGCCTGCGCGCTGGCATCGATGCTGAAACGCGTATTCGCGGCCAGGGCAATTTCAGCATCTGCTGGCAATAGCACGACAGGCTCGATGGCCGCCGCCGCCGGGTCGGCCACAAGCACCATCCATACCGCGATGGCTGCCCTGAATGACGGCCCCACGTTCATCCCCACGCCCCCCATCCTGGGATCGCTACCCGCGCCAGTGACGCCCCTTGCCGGTCATCGAAAGCTCCTGCCGCCGAATGCCGTCGATGCGGATCTTACTCGCCCGCCGCATCGGTGCGCCACAAGCGGGCCCAGCCATCCCAGCCGAGCTTGTGCAGGGTGTCGACATTGCGCCGATAGATCGCATCGGGATCGGCCATCGAATCGACCGCGCGCTCGATGCTGGATTCGCGCAGCAGGTGCAGGATCGGCCAGGGCGAGCGATTGGTGCAGTTTTCGATGTCCTGCGCTGAACTGTCGGCGAAACAATAATGCGGGTGGAAACTGGCGACCTGGATCACGCCATCGAGCTTGAGCACATCGATCGCGGCATCGACTGAGTCGAGGAAATCATTGAAGTCGAGGAAATCGGCCAGCACGAACGGCGCAATCAGCAAGGTGGTTTCGCAATCCTCGGGATCGGCCGCGTGCAGGCTTTGCAGTTCGCCACAAAGATCATCGAGCAAGCCGTCGGTGTCGGTGGCATGGCTGACCCGCAGGCACACGCGCCCGTCCACATACGGTGCACGTGCAAACGGACAGAGGTTGAGCCCGATCACGGCGCGTTCGATCCATCTGCGCGTATCGGCGATGTAGGGCGCGTCGGCTGCTTCGGATTTCTCGCCTGCACTCGGATCTGGCGTGCTCATGCGGCTTTTCCTGCGGCGAATATGGCCTTGATATCCTGATCACCGAGGATGCGCCATTCGCCCTCGGCAAGCTCGCCGAGGCCGAGACCGCCAACGGTCAGGCGATGCAGGCTGACGACATGATTGCCGACCGCGGCAAACATGCGCCGAACCTGGTGGTAGCGGCCTTCATGCAGGGTCAGCCGCGCATGCCGCGATCCCAGCACCTCAAGCCCGGCCGGCAGCAGCGGCGTCTTTTCCGACTCGAGCATCAGGCTGCCGCTGGCAAATACGGCGGTCTCGTCACCGCGCAGGTCTTCGGCCAGCACGGCCTCGTAGACTTTGGCGATTCCCGATTTCGGCGCGATGATTCGATGCAGCAGGGCGCCGTCGTCGGTCAACAGGAGCAGGCCCGAAGTATCGCGATCGAGCCGCCCGACCGTCGACAGTACCGGATTGCGCCGACGGAAACGATCGGGCAGCAGGTCATGCACGATGCGCCCGACATCCCTGGTCGAGCAGGTCACACCGACCGGCTTGTTGAGCAGCAGACGCAAGCCGGCGCCAGGATCGAGCGGTTCACCATCGACGCGGATGTCGGCGTGCTCGCGCTTGTCATCGGCATACAGCACATCGCCGGCGGCGTCGGTGATGCGGCCCTCGCGAAACATCATCGCCACTTCCTTGCGACTGCCGTAGCCGAGGTTGGCGATCATGCGGACGAGCCTCATGCACGCGCACCGCTGGCGTTGAACACCTTGAAGCCATGCTCGCCGATCACGGTTCTCACGTTGTTGAATCGAGCGCCGAGGGTCTGCTCGTAAGGCAGATGTCGATTCGCCACCAGCCACAGATTGCCACCCGGCTTGAGTGCATTGGCGGCGGCGGCGATGAAGGATTGACCGAGTTCGGGCTGATCCGCACGCCCCTGATGGAACGGCGGATTGCTGATGATCGCGTCGTAGCGATGTGGAAGTCCGCTACGCACGTCATGCCAATGGATCGATGCTTCGACCTGCCGCCCGAGCTGCGCAAGTGTCCGGTCAATATTGATACGGGCCGGTTCAAGCGCGCGCGCCTCGGCTTCGTAGAGATCGATCGCCTCGACCCCGCTGCAACCGAGCAGTACTTCGCATGCGAGGTAGCCATAGCCGGCACCGAGATCGGCGATGCGACCGGATAGATCATGAGGCAGATGTGCGGCGAGCAGGGCTGATGCCGGATCAATGCGGTTCCAGGCGAACAGGCCGGGTCGACTGACGAAGCGGCCATCGCCGATCGGCCGTGGCGCGTCGAGCGTGCTCCATTCCTCAAGCAGGGCCGAATCGATTGCGTGCTTGTCGAGCGTGCTCCAGAACACCCGGCAATGGTGTTTGGACAAAACCTGGGCGGTGCCGAACAGGCGTCGGAAATCCGCTTCTCCCGAGCGCGCGCCCTCGTCGTTGGCCATTGCCGCCACGACAATGCCGTCAGCCTCGACCTGCCGTGCGGCGCGCGCAAACAAGGCCCGCGCCTCATCGCGCTGGCGCGGCGGCAGCATCATGACGACCGGGAAATCCTGCCCGGGCTGCGTATCGCCAACCTGCAGGCCCGAACGCTCGAGCGCATCGGCAAACGGCTTGAAACTCTGCTGGCAGAGCCAGTTCCGACGCGAATGACCGCCCCACCAATGGCCGTCACGCGCACGCAGGAACAACACGCGGCCATCCGCAGGCAGATTCACCTGGCCGGCGCTGATGGCATGGTGCAGGGCATCAAGGGCGGCACTTGCGGCGCCTGCGGACAAGGCGATATCAGTCACAACGCTTCGCATGCTCGGAACAAGGGTGGCAAGTCTAACCACTCCGGCACCCTTTATCGTTGCGCCATGTTGCTTGGCAAGGATCAGGGCGTGCTCACATCACGCAGTTTCCAGTGTCGGCCGATCAGCAGATCGAGGCGGTGCTTGACGATCGCATGGGGCAGGTTTGTGGTGACGATCAACTCGCTGCGCTGCGCTTCAAGGCTGCCACTGACCGTTGCGGCGGGATCGACTGCGCTGACTGCCGCAGCGACCTCATCAGGATCATCCTGCATGGCTCGCCAGCGTGCCGAAAAATCCGGCTCACGCAGTGCCGACTCCAGCACTCGCGCCAGATGTTCAGGCGATTCGCCATCGAAGGAGAGTTCGCTTGAATCGCCACGCGAAGCGGCAAGGTTTTCGATGGTGATGAAATAGCGCTGGGCCTTGGCCATGTTCTTGTCCTTGTCAGGCGCTTGCGTTGGCAAGCAGGGCGCGCACCGCCGCGCCGAGGGCATCGACGCCGGTCACGATACGGGATTGACCCGCATGTTCGACGATGCCGAGCAACGGCGCCTGAATCCGCCGCTTGAGTGAATCGATGTTGTCCTCGACGCGGCGCATGTCGGGATCGACAGAATTGCCGATCCAACCCATCAGGTGACAGCCATCCGCTTCGATCGCGCGCGCCGTGAGCAGGGCGTGATTGAGGCAGCCGAGACGCAGGCCGACAACGAGCAGTACCGGCAGATCAAGGGCGCGCACGATGTCGGCCTGCATCAGGCTATCGCTCAATGGCGCCAGCCAACCACCGACACCCTCAACGACGACGAACTCCGCGTGTGCCTGCAAGTGGCGATACGCGGCTGCAATCGGCGCGAGTTCGATTGAAACCCCATGGTCGGCCGCAGCCAGATGCGGCGCGATCGGATCGGCCAATGGGTAAGGGTTGACCGATTCATAGTCGACCTGCCGATGGCTTGCGGCGATCAAGCCGAGAGCATCCTCGCTGCGCAATCCCGCTGGCGTACGCTCGCACCCGCTCGCCACCGGTTTCATGCCGATCGCGGTGACTCCCAGTGATTGCAGGCTGCGCAACAGCGCGCAACTGACATGGGTCTTGCCGATGCCGGTATCGGTGCCGGTGATGTAGGCGCCTGCAGGGCTCATGGTGTGGAGTTGACCAAGTCAGCAGTGAAATCGATTGAGTGGTGGCCGCGGCCGTAGTTTGCCAAGCATGCATTCTGCGACAAAGCGGATTGACGGGTAGAATGTCCGACTGCCGTGGAATATTGAAGTCAAACCATGTCGTTTGCAGTCAAACCCATCGTTACGACCGACAAGGCCGCCTTTTACGCGGAACTGGCCCAGCAGGCGCGCGGGCTCCTGCATGGCGAACGTGACCGCATTGCCAATGCGGCCAATCTTGCGGCGTTCGTCTGGCATGCCGTGCCGTCAATCAACTGGTGCGGATTCTATTTCTTTGATGGCCATGAGCTGGTTGTCGGCCCGTTTCAGGGCAAGCCTGCATGCGTGCGCATTGCCCTCGGCCGCGGTGTTTGCGGAACCGCTGCGACGACCCGCGAGCCGCAGCTCGTGGTTGATGTCGATGCCTTCCCCGGCCACATCGCCTGCGATGCCGCCTCACGGTCGGAGGTCGTCGTGCCCTTACTGGTGGACGGAGCCCTGCTCGGCGTCTGGGACGTCGACAGCCCCGTGCCGGGCCGTTTCGACGAGGCCGACATGCGCGGCATGCAAGCACTTTGTGAAGTATTCCTGGATTCGCTTTCGCAATCGTTGAAGTCGGAGGCCGCAGCATGAGCGACAAGGACGCGAAGATCCGCAACATCGGCCCGAAATCCGCGGCGTGGTTGCGTCAGGTCGGTGTGCGCACGGCCGAGGATCTGTTGCGAATCGGCCCGGTCGAGGCCTTTCTCAAGGTCAAGCGCGCCGGCTTCCGGCCCAGCCTCAACTTGCTCTACTCGATGGCCGGTGCGATTGACGATTGCCACTGGACTGATCTGCCTGCCGAACGCAAGAGCCGCCTGCTCCTCAATCTCGAAGCCGCCGAGTCGGACAATCCGATCAAGACGCGCTGGGAAAAGCAGGCCGACCGCAGCGCGGCCATCGATGGCACGCAAGCACCAACGTCCGATGATTCGGACAACGACGGCTTCGGCGACGGCGACAGCGGCGTACGCGAACTGACCGGCACCTCAAGCGATTTCGATTGAGCACTCCTCTCGGCCACGCCTCTCGGTCGTCGCAGGAAGCGGCTTCAGCCATCCCGAAACGGGACTTCCTTCGATCGCGATGCTCTTTTCGCAATCGAATCGAAGGGTATCGGGCTTCTTTTCGCAATCGGGTTGAAGGGTATCGGGCCTGAAGGCCTCTCCTACGCAAAGCGCGCGCATTGCGGCGCGGGATTCGTTGGCGTTGAAGGCGTTGCTGCTTCGTCGTAGGAAGCGGCTTCAGCCGCGATGCTCTTTTCGCAATCGGGTTGAAGGGCATCGGGCCTCTTTTCGCAATCGGGTTGAAGGGTATCGGGCCTGAAGGCCTCTCCTACGCAAAGCGCGCGCATTGCGGCGCGGGATTCGTTGGCGTTGAAGGCGTTGCTGCTTCGTTGTTGGAAGTGGCTTCAGCCATCCCGAAAGGGGACTCCCTTCGGTCGGGCCGAAAAGGGACTCCCTTCGGTCGCGATGCTCTCCAACGCCGCCGCTCCGAAATGCAAATCGCGCTTTTCATGGGAGTCCCCTTCGACAGGCGCCGAGAGTACTCAAGACAGACTTTCACGGGCTAGCGCCTGACGACGGCGATTTCCCGTGCATCCTCGCGCCAGCGCGGCGTCGCCTGGATTGTCGGCAATACCTGCTCAGGCTGATCGACCAGACTCCACATCGCCAAGTGTTCGCGATTCATGAACCTGCCTTCAATCACGCTCTCCATGAATCCCTGCAGCGGCGTGTAGAAATCGCGTGTATTGAGCAGGATGATCGGATTGAAATACAAGCCGAGTCGCTTCAGCGTGATCGCCTCGAACAATTCCTCCAGCGTGCCGCAGCCGCCAGGCAGGGCGATCACCGCATCGGATCCGGTCAGCAGGCGATGCTTGCGCTCGCGCATGTCGCCGACCAGCTCAAGCCGGGTCAACCCGGGATGTCCCCACTCCAGATCCGCCATGAATCTGGGCAGGATGCCGACGACTTCACCGCCTGCCGACAGCGCGCCATTGGCCACCGCTCCCATCGATCCGGTCGAGCCACCACCATAGACCACGCTGCAGCCGCTTTCTGCCAACAGCTTGCCGAGCCGAAAGGCAACCTCGTGATAATGCGGATCGCATTCCTGACTGGAGGCGCAGTAGACGCAAATACGCATGGGAGCATCCAAATGGCGGGGGATCCATTGTACGTTGCGGATACCACGCCCTGGCACCCATCACTAGCTCGATGCTGGTTCATGGGGTGTTCCGGCAGTAGCTAACCGAACCCGATTTTTCGATCGATTCGCCTCAGCGCAAGCGAGCGGGGTTTGGGGTCCGTGGTGATGCGCAGCCGCGCGCTGGAGCGCGCTGCTCAGACACGACGCAATGTCCGCTGACAGATTCCCGGTTTTTCGGCTGCTCATTGCGCCGTCGTATTGCAAGGCAATGCTCGCCGTGATCCGGATCGGCAACCGGATCCTGGAGGCGTGCCGGTGCCCTGATAGAAAGACCCTTAGCCCGCGCCCGCGGTCACGCAGCAGCGCGCACTCATTCGGGTACCCGTGGAGCCATTGTTCGAAGTCGTATTTTCGCTGCTTATTTGATGAGTGCGAATAGCTGTATATGGCCAAAAAAAGTACGCCTTGCCAATCGGATTATCCTCCGATTGCTTCTATTCGACGGTCACCGACTTTGCCAGATTGCGCGGCTGATCAACATCGGTGCCGCGCAGCACGGCGACGTGATAGGCGAGCAGTTGCAGCGGGATGGTGAACACGGCCGGGGCGATAAGATCGTTGCCGGAATCAATCTTTATTATCGCGCCGCGCGAATCGCCATTTGAAATCTCTACCTTGTCATCGGCGATCACGAACAGTTCGCCGCCCCGCGCGCGCACTTCCTCAAGATTCGATTTGAGCTTTTCGACCAGCTCGTTGTTTGGCGCCACTGCAATGACTGGCATGTTCTCGTCGACCAGTGCCAGTGGGCCATGCTTGAGCTCGCCGGCCGGATAGGCCTCGGCGTGGATGTAGGAGATTTCCTTGAGCTTGAGTGCGCCCTCAAGGGCGACCGGATAATTCGCCCCTCGGCCGAGGAACAAGGCGTGATCCTTTTGCACGAACCGTTCGGCCAGCGCGGCGATTGCCGGGGCATGCTCAAGTGCATCGGCGATGTGTCGCGGCAGGCTGCTGAGATCCTTGACCAGTTGCGCGTAGCGGGCATCGTCGAGGCCGTTCATGTGCGCCAGTTCGATCACGAGCAGGGCGAGCGCGGTGAGCTGGGTGGTGAAGGCCTTGGTCGAGGCGACGCCGATTTCCGGCCCCGCTCGCGTCATCAGCACGAGATCCGATTCGCGAACGAGGCTCGATTCGGGCACGTTGCAGATCGCGAACGAGCCGAGATAGCCGCGGCGGCGGGATTCGCGCAGCGCGGCCAGCGTGTCGGCGGTTTCGCCGGATTGCGAAATGGCGAGGAACAGACTGTCGGCCGGCACGACGGCCTGGCGATAGCGGTATTCGCTGGCGACCTCGACGCTGCACGGAATTCCGGCGATCGCTTCCAGCCAGTAGCGTGCGACCAGACCGGCGTGATAGCTGGTGCCGCAGGCGATAATCTGGACATGGCGCACGCGTTTGAGCAAGGCATCGGAATCGACGCCGAAGATGTTCGGCAGGATATGCTCGCCGAGGATGCGGCCCTCGAGGGTGTCGGCGACGGCGCGCGGTTGCTCGAAGATTTCCTTGAGCATGTAATGGCGATACTCGCCGCGCTCGACCGCATCGATCGACAATTCACTGGTATGCACGGCGCGCTCGACGGTTTGACCATCGGCATCCTCGATTGCGATCGAATTGCGCGTGATTTCAACCAGGTCGCCTTCGTCGAGATGGATGAACTGGTTGGTGACCTTGATCAGCGCCTGCACGTCAGAGCCGAGGAAGTTTTCGCCGATGCCGACGCCGACCAGCAGCGGGCTGCCGCGCCGCGCGCCGAGGACGTGACCAGGTTCATCACGGGAGATCACGGCAATCGCAAATGCGCCATGCAGGCGCGCGATTGCCGCGCGAACGGCGGCACGTAGGCCAGCACCCTGCTTGCCGAGATGGTGGATCAGGTGGGCGATGACCTCGGTGTCGGTGTCGGAATCGAAGCGATAACCGAGCGCTTTCAACTCCTCGCGCAAGGCCACATGGTTTTCGATGATGCCGTTGTGGACGACGCTGATCGAATCGATGGATGAATGCGGATGCGCGTTGACCTCATTGGGCACGCCATGCGTGGCCCAGCGCGTGTGCGCGATGCCGGTCGTGCCGGCGAGCGGATCGGATTCAAGCCGGGCCTCCAACTCGCGTACCTTGCCGACCGTGCGTGTCCGGCGCATGCGATCGCCTTCCAGCACCGCGATGCCCGCGGAATCGTAGCCGCGGTATTCCAGCGCCTTGAGGCCGGCAATCAGGATGGCGACGACATCACGCTCGGCGGTTGCAGCGACGATTCCACACATGCATCGATCCTTGGCTTGACTGGGCGCATGGCGAACCATGCGGCGTGGCGGGATGACGATGATAAGCGCTAGCCACCGCGATCGGCACAGCGGGCGAGGCAATGCCCGCGTTTGCGCCCCGGTCGGCCATGATTTCGCCCGGATTCGGCCTGCGGGATGCCTCGAATGCCTTGTTCTGGCACACTGCCGCGCCTGTCGCGTGGATCGAACCTGCGCGTGCGCAGGGATTATCCGAGCGAACAGCCAACGAGTGCCAGATGCCGTCGATTGAAACCCGAATCCGCGAATACGTCCGCGAGGCTTTCCCGTCGCCCGAACACGCGGTGCTGGAGACCGAGGACAGCCTGTTCGATGCCGGCATCCTGGATTCGATCGGCGTCATGACCGTGGTCGCCTGGCTGGAGACCGAGTTTTCGATCGTGGTCGACGATGATGAGGTGCTTCCCGAGAACTTCGACGGAATCGGACCATTGAGCCGTTATGTTTCGGCAAAGCTGGGTGTGAGCGGAAGCGGGGAATGATCCGTTTCGAGGAACTGCTGACGCGATCTGCGCGCAAGGATTCGCAACGGATCGCCGTGATCAATGGCCGGCGAAGCCTCAATTACGCGGATCTTGACGCGGCCGCGAACCGTTACGCTTCAGGGTTGCTCGGCGAACTGAAGTTCCGACGAGGAGAGCGCTGCGTGTTTTTCCTCGACAACCGGATCGAGGCAGCAATCGGGATTTTCGGCACGCTGCGCGCGGGTGGCGTGTTCAGCGTGCTCAATCCCTCGACCAAGGCCGACAAGCTGGCCTGGGTGTTGAATGACTGCGAGGCCTCGGTGCTGGTGACCCAGGCCAGCCTGCTGCGCGTCGCCAGGATCGCCGCAACCCGGGTGCCGAGTCTGCGCCGGATTGTCGTTGTCGATGGCGAGTCGGACAATGCTTGCCTGAGCTGGGCCGATCTCATCGCGGCAGATGTGCACGGTTCGCCCGTCCCGACGCCAGGGATCGACATCGATCTGGCCATGCTGGTCTATACCTCGGGTTCGACTGGCACGCCGAAGGGCGTGATGATGACGCACCGGAACATGGTGTTCGCCGCAACCTCGATCACCAGCTATCTGCAAATGCGCGGCGACGATGTCGTGCTCAGCGTGCTGCCGCTCGCTTTCGATTACGGGCTCTATCAGTTGTTGATGTGCGTGATGGTCGGCGCGACCCTGGTGCTGGAAAAATCCTTCGCCTTTCCGCAAAAGGTATTGCCCTTGCTGGCCAGCGAGAAGGTGACGCTGTTTCCGCTGGTGCCGACCATGGCTGCGCTGATCGTGCAGTTGCGCAATTTCGATCCGGCCTGGGCGACCAGCGTGCGCACCCTGACCAATACCGCCGCGGCGTTGGCGCCGGCGCATATTGCAAAGTTGCAGTCGTTGTTTGCGCAGGCGCGCATCTATTCGATGTACGGCATGACCGAATCCAAGCGTTGCACCTGGTTGCCGCCGGAGAACCTCGGCGAGCGTCCGGACAGTGTCGGCATCGCGATCCCGGGTACCGAGGTCTGGGTGGTCGATGAGGCGGGCGCGCCCGTCGCGGCCAACGTGGTCGGCGAGCTTGTCGTGCGTGGTGGCCATGTCATGCAGGGTTACTGGCGCAACGAAGAAGCCACCGCAAAAGCGCTCAGGCCCGGCCGCTACCCATGGGAAAAGATCCTGCATACCGGCGATCTGTTTCGCAAGGACGAGCACGGCTACTGCTATTTCGTCGGGCGCAAGGACGACATCATCAAGTCGCGTGGCGAAAAGGTCAGTCCGAAGGAGATCGAGAATGTCCTCTACGCGCTACCGGGTATCCTCGAAGCCGCCGTCGTCGGTGTACCCGATGAGATCGTTGGGCGTGCGCTCAAGGCAATCCTTGTCGTTGCCGTCGATGCCGCGTTGAGCGAGCGCGATGTCATCGCGCATTGCGTGGCACGGCTGGAGGATTTCATGGTGCCGCGCCTGATCGAATTTCGCACCGAGCTGCCGAAGACAGCGACCGGAAAGATCCAGCGTGCCGCATTGCAGGCCGAAGCCGAGGCGGTACAGCGATCCCCGGCCAGCTAGACCAGGGCCTCGATCACGTCGGGGTGGCTGAGGAATCCGCGCGGGCTCGCGCTGCGCCCGTAGGCACCGGACTGAAACACGACGACGAGATCGCCAGGTTCACCGACATGGAGTTCGGCGCGATCGGCGAGCAGATCCAACGGCGTGCACAGCGGCCCGCAGACGCTGGCGCTCTCCTTTTGCGGCGTGATCCGGTTGATGGCGAGCGGATAGTTTCGGCGCATGACCTGGCCAAGATTGCCCGATGCGGCGAGATGATGGTGCATGCCGCCATCGATGATCAGGAAGACCTGATCGTGCGAGAGCTTGCGATCGATGACACGTGCAACATAGATCCCGGCTTCGCCGACCAGATAGCGGCCGAGCTCGATGGCCAGCTTCGTTGCTGGCAAGTCCGCATGGGCGCGATCGGCGAGTATCGAAAGGTTGTCGGCGACCGCAGCGACATCGAGCGGCTGATCGCGGATCGTGTAGGGGATGCCGAAACCGCCGCCGAGGTTGATCAGTTTCGGCGCGCTCGGGCAGCGATCGAGCCAGTCCAGCGCCAGCTCGTAGCAACGTGTCTGCGCTTCGATAATCGCCTCGGCCTTGAGGTTCTGCGAACCGGCGAACAGATGAAAGCCCTCGAAGGCGAGGCCGCGGTCGCGAACCTGATCGAGCATGGCAGGGACGCGCTCGGCATCGATGCCGAACGGGCGAGCGCCGCCGCTCATCTTCATGCCGGAGGCTTTCAGTTCGAAAGGAAGATTGACCCGGATCGCCACGCGCGCAGCCTTGCCGGTTCGTTCGCTTGCCCGGGCCAGCACATCGATCTCGCGCAATGACTCGAGATTGATCAGGATGCCCGCGGCGTGAGCCTGCAGCAGTTCCGCATCCGACTTGCCCGGACCGGCAAAACTGATCTTCGCGGGATCCATGCCGCTGTCCAGCGCGATGCGCAGTTCGCCCGCCGAAGCAACATCGAGACCATCGACGATTGCAGCCATCTGGCAGACCAGGGCCGGCATCGGATTGGCCTTGACTGCGTAGTGCAACTGCACCGATTTCGGTAGCCGCGTGCGCAACTCGTGGTTGCGCGCGGCGATGCGATGACGATCGTAGAGATAGCAGGGCGTCGCACCGACCGAGCCGATCACCTCGGACAACGGTTTCCCTGCAACGACGAATTCGCCGTCACTGTTGCGCTGCCAGATTGTCTGTGCGGTGGTTTCAACCATGGTTCCAGCGTCTGTCCCGGATTGTGCGCATTTGTGGGGAACTTGCTTGTTTGCGAACCGTTGGCTGGAGACCGGCTATGCCGCCAGACCACCATGATCCGCGCACCAGCCAGATCGCTTGCCGATCATGGCCGGTGACGCATTCAAACCCGATAGAAATCACGGTACCACGCAATGAAGTTCGCAACGCCTTGCTCGACCGTCGTGGCAGGCGCGTAGGCCGTATCGCGGGTCAGTTCGGTGATGTCGGCATAGGTGTCCGGCACATCGCCTGGCTGCAGCGGCAGCAGGATCTTTTCCGCCTTGCGCCCGACACACTCCTCGATCACCTCGATATAGCGCGACAACTCGACTGGCTGGTGATTGCCGATATTGTAGACGCGATACGGCGCGGACGACGAGGCCGGGGTCGGCTGCAAAGGGTCGTAGCTGGCATCGCCCGAAGGCACACGATCGAGCGTGCGCATGACGCCCTCGACGATATCGTCGATATAGGTGAAGTCGCGCGTGTGCTTGCCGTGATTGAAGACCTCGATCGGCTCGCCGGCAAGGATCTTGCGGGTGAACAGGAACAACGCCATGTCCGGCCGACCCCATGGCCCGTAGACGGTGAAGAAGCGCAGCCCCGTGGTTGGCAACTGGAACAGATGGCTGTAGGTATGGGCCATCAGCTCGTTGGCTTTCTTGGTCGCCGCGTACAGGCTGACCGGATGATCGACCGGATCCTGCACCGAGAAGGGCAGCTTGCGATTGGCGCCGTAAACCGAGCTGGACGACGCATAGACCAGATGCTCGACGCCGCCATGGCGGCAGGCCTCAAGGATATTGGTGAAACCGACAATATTGCTGTCGATATAGGCGTGCGGATTCTCCAGCGAATAGCGCACGCCGGCCTGGGCGGCCAGATTGACCACGCGCTCGGGCTGGAACCCGGCGAATGCCGCTTGCAGCGCTGTACGGTCTTCCAGATTGGCGCGGACACAGCGGAAGTTGGGGTACGGGGTCAGCCGCGCCAGACGCGCTTCCTTCAAGGCCGGATCGTAGTAGGCATTGAGATTGTCGTAGCCGAGCACCTCGTCGCCGCGTTCAAGCAGACGCTGGCTGAGCGCAGAGCCGATGAATCCTGCGGCGCCGGTGACAAGTACACGCATGCCTTGGGGTCTCCTGGTGCGGGCTAGAGGCGATCGTCGACTGCGTCGCGCGGCAGAACCTGTTTCACATCGAACACGATGCAGCCCGGCTTGCCGAATTCGCGGATGCGCGGCCCGCCCATCGCGATGAATTGTCGATGGGCGACGGCGAGGATGATCGCATCGTATCGGCCGTGCTCGGGCGCGGCGACCAGGGCGAGGCCATATTCGCTTTCTGCCTCATCGGCATCGGCCCAGGGATCGTGCACGTCGACATTGGCGTGATGGCTGCGCAGTTCGGCGATGACATCGACCACGCGCGTGTTGCGCAGATCCGGGCAGTTCTCCTTGAAGGCCAGGCCGAGCACGAGCACGTTGGCCTGGGCGACATGGATGCGACGCTGGATCATGAGCTTGATCACGCGTTGCGCCACGTGGCTGCCCATGCCGTCGTTGATGCGGCGTCCGGACAGGATCACCTCGGGGTGATAGCCGATCTGCTGCGCCTTGTGGGTCAGATAGTACGGATCGACGCCGATGCAGTGGCCGCCAACCAGACCCGGTCGGAACGGCAGGAAGTTCCACTTGGTGCCCGCCGCGGCGAGCACTTCGCTGGTATCGATGCCAAGACGATGGAAGATCAGGGCGAGTTCGTTGACCAGGGCGATGTTGAGATCACGCTGGGTGTTCTCGATGACCTTGGCCGCTTCGGCGACGCGGATGCTCGATGCCTTGTGGGTGCCTGCGGTGATCACGCGCCGATACAGGGCATCGACGAATTCCGCCGCCGCCGTGGTTGAGCCCGAGGTCACTTTCATGATCGATGCGAGGCGATGCGCCTTGTCACCCGGATTGATTCGCTCGGGACTGTAGCCGACGAAGAAACCCTCGTTGAAACGCAGGCCCGATTCGCGTTCGATGATCGGTACGCAGACTTCCTCGGTCGCACCGGGATAGACCGTTGATTCGAAGATCGCCACGCCGCCGGGTCGGATCGCGCGGCCAACCGTGCTGCTGGCGGCTTCGAGCGGGCCCAGGTCGGGCCGCCGCGCATCGTCGATCGGCGTCGGCACGGTGACAATGAAAACATTGCAGGCAACGAGATCCGTGCTGTCGCTGGAAAATGTCAGACCCCTGCAGGATCGCAATTCGTCCGCGCTGACTTCGAGTGTGTGATCCGTGTGTGACTTGAGGTCGGTGATGCGCCGGGGATTGATGTCGAAACCGAGGGTTTCGAGCTGGTTGCCGAATCCGACCGCCAGCGGCAGGCCGACATAACCGAGTCCGATGATGGCCGGGCGGATGTCATCGTCTGCTGGCAGGGACGCTGGGGCCATGGGATCGGCTCGCTGGAGGAGCCAACAAGTCTAGCAGCGAGGCGGTCGCCGTGAACGTGCTCAGATTTTCTTTGGACGACGCCAGCCCGACACCGTGTTCTGGCGCGCGCGGGCCACGGTCAACTCGCCCTCGGGCGCAGACCGGGTAATGACCGATCCGGCGCCGATCGTGGCCTGGTTGCCGATTGAAACCGGAGCGACAAGGGATGAGTTGGAGCCGATGAAGACGCCATTGCCGATGCTGGTGCGGTGCTTGTTGACGCCATCGTAGTTGCAGGTGATGGTGCCGGCGCCAATGTTGGTGTTGCTGCCGATTTCGGCATCGCCGATATAGCTCAGATGATTGATCTTCGAGCCCATGCCGAGACGGGTGCTCTTGGTTTCAACGAAATTGCCGATGCGCGTGCCCGCAGCCAGCTCGGTGCCCGGACGCAGTCGCGCGAACGGCCCGATCACGCACGGACCATGGGTGACCAGGCCGTCGATATCGCAATGCGCCTTGACCACGGTGCCGGCGGCAAGCCTGGAATTGGCGATGCGCGTGAACGGCCCGATGGAAACCTCATCACCCAGTTCGACATGACCCTCGAGAATGACATCGACATCGATTTCGACATCGCGCCCGACTATGGCCTTGCCGCGCAGGTCGAAGCGCACGGGATCGGAGAAGCGCACGCCTTCGGTGGCCAGTTCGGTGGCACGCAGGCGCTGGTACTGGCGCTCAAGCGAGGCCAGTTGCCAAGGATCGTTGGCGCCGAAGACTTCCTGTGGGTTCTTGCAATGACTGGCCTGGGCCGGCTCGCCCTCCTCACTGGCCTGGGCGAAGATATCGGTCAGGTAGAATTCGCTTTGGGCGTTGTCACTGGAAAGGTTGTTGAGCCAGACGCGCAGGCGACGCGCTTCGGCAGCAAGGATGCCGCTGTTGACCCAGGTGATCGCGCGCTGCTCGACGCTGCAGTCCTTTTCCTCGACGATCGCATGCACGCGGCCGATGCCATCACGAATGATGCGCCCGTAGCCAAGGGGTTCCTCGAGCTCTGTGACCAATGCGGTCAATGTTCCCTGCACCAGCAGGAGTTGTTCGAGGGTGTCGCAGCGGATCAGGGGCACATCGCCGTACAGCACGAGTACGCGGGCCAGATCGGGGATCGCGGGCATCGCCAGCTTGACTGCATGACCGGTGCCGAGCTGCTCGGCCTGATGCACCCATGAGAGATCGGGATCGGCAAAGGCGGCGCGAACCTGGTCGCCGCCGTGGCCATAGACGATATGGATCGCCGCCGGGTCGAGCGAACGCGCGACATCGAGGACGTGGCCGAGCATCGGTTTGCCGGCCAGCGGCATCAACACCTTGGGTCGCGCCGAGCGCATGCGCTTGCCTTCGCCGGCGGCGAGAATGACCACGTGCAGCAAGTTGGCGCGCATCGACGGAATCTCCAGGGCTGGACGCCCAACCTTAGCGGAAATCACGGATACGGCAAACAGCGATTCGGGCGATCGTCGTTTGAATCCGACCGGCAGTCGGATCGGTGGGCTGGTGCAGCGGAGATCGCGGTGAGAAAACGGGTTTTGGGGGGGTTCAACGCACAACGCCGGCTTTCACCGGCGCTGTGGATGGCGGTTGCCGGGCTTGCGTGCCTCAGTGCTTGAGGCTGCGGCGCAACTGCTCGAGGGCCTGCAGCTGGGCAAGTGCCTGGGCCAACTGGGCCTGTGCCTCGGCGATTTCCAGCGCGTCGACACGATTGGCAATGGCGCGCTCGGCATCGGCCTTGGCCTTGCGTGCAGCAGCCTCGTCAAGGTCGGCGGCGCGTTCGGCGGTATCGGCCAGCACGGTGACGACCTGCGGCTGGACTTCGAGAATGCCACCGGAGACATAGAAGAACTGTTCGTCGCCATTCTCGAGTTTGAGGCGCACCTGGCCGGGCTTGAGCCGTGTTATCAGCGGCGCATGCCGCGGTGCGATGCCGAGCTCGCCCATTTCGCCAGTCGCAATGACCATGCTCACGTTGCCGTGGAAGATTTCCTTCTCGGCACTGACGATGTCGCAACGAATTGTGCTCATTTTGTCTCTCTCACTTCGTTCGGTCGACGGGAATCGAGAATAGGGAATGGGGAATGGTTAGGAGCGAGAGCAAAGGCGAAGCGTATTCCGCTTTGCCCATTCCCGATTCTCCATTCTCTATTCCCGGCCGCATCAAGCCGCCTTCTTCGCCATCTCTTCAGCCTTGGCAAAGGCTTCGTCGATGCCACCGACCATGTAGAAGGCTTGTTCCGGCAGGTGATCGCACTCGCCGTCGCAAATCATCTTGAAGCCGCGGATGGTTTCCTTCAAGGTCACGTACTTGCCCGGCGCGCCGGTGAAGACCTGGGCCACGGTGAACGGCTGCGAGAAGAACTTCTCGATCTTGCGCGCGCGGTAGACCGTGTTGCGGTCATCCTCGCTGAGTTCGTCCATGCCGAGGATGGCGATGATGTCCTTGAGCTCCTTGTAGCGCTGCAGGGTGCCCTGGACGCGGCGCGCGGTGTCGTAATGTTCGTTGCCGATGACCAGCGGATCCAGCTGGCGGCTGGTCGAGGCCAGCGGATCGACGGCCGGGTAGATGCCGAGGCTGGCGATGTCGCGTGACAGCGCCACGGTCGAATCGAGGTGGGCGAACGTGGTCGCCGGCGACGGATCGGTGTAGTCATCGGCCGGCACGTAGACGGCCTGGATCGAGGTGATCGAGCCGGTCTTGGTCGAGGTGATGCGCTCCTGC
>CAYMHF010000048.1:0-24602 GCA_964390215.1 uncultured Dokdonella sp.
GCAGCACAAGCGCGCATGGCTGTTTCCTGGTTGATCGCCTGACCGCGATGATGATGGTCGTCGTCAGCTTCGTCTCGCTGATGGTGCACGTCTACACGGTCGGCTACATGGCCGAGGACGACGGCTACGAGCGCTTCTTCAGCTATATCGCGCTATTCACCTTCTCGATGCTGATGCTGGTCATGAGCAACAACTTCCTGCAGCTGTTTTTCGGCTGGGAGGCGGTCGGTCTCGTGTCCTATCTGCTGATCGGATTCTGGTACAAGCGCCCGACCGCGATCTTCGCCAACATGAAGGCGTTCGTGGTCAACCGCGTTGGTGATTTCGGCTTTATCCTCGGTATTGCCGGTGTGCTGATGTGGTTTGGCGGCTCGCTCGATTACAGCACCGTGTTCGCGCATGCGCAGGATCCTTCCGTCGACATGGCTTCGCGCTCGGTCGAGCTGATCGCCGGCCATCCCTGGCACGTGGCAACCATCGTCTGCATCTGCCTGTTCATCGGCGCCATGGGCAAGTCGGCCCAGGTTCCGCTGCATGTGTGGCTGCCGGATTCGATGGAAGGCCCGACGCCGATCTCGGCCCTGATCCATGCGGCGACGATGGTCACGGCGGGTATCTTCATGGTCGCGCGCATGTCGCCGCTGTTCGAGTTGAGCGAAACCGCGCTGACCTTCGTACTCGTGATTGGCGCGACTACGGCCTTGTTCACCGGCCTGATCGGTGTCGTGCAAAACGACATCAAGCGCGTCGTCGCCTATTCGACGCTGTCCCAGCTTGGCTACATGACGGTTGCCCTCGGCGTCTCGGCGTATTCGGCCGGCGTGTTCCACCTGATGACGCATGCCTTCTTCAAGGCGCTGCTGTTCCTCGGTGCCGGATCCGTGATCATCGCCATGCACCACGAGCAGGACATGCGCCACATGGGCGGCCTGCGCAAGTACATGCCGATCACCTGGATCACGATGTGGATCGGCTCGCTGGCCCTGGCCGGCGCCCCCGGTTTTGCCGGATTCTTCTCCAAGGACGCGATCATCGAGGCAGTCGGCGAATCGCATCGGCTGGGTGCCGGCTATGCCTACTTCTGCGTACTCGCCGGTGTCTTCATCACCGCGCTGTACAGCTTCCGCCTGCTCTACATGACCTTCCACGGCAAGGAACGCTTTGTCGTCGACAAGGTCAAGCAGCATCACGGTCACGTCGATCATGAACATCACGCGCCGGGACATCTCGCCCATGCGCCGCACGAGTCGCCATGGGTGGTGACCGTGCCGTTGATCCTGCTCGCCATTCCCTCGGTCGTGATCGGTTTCCTGACCATCGGGCCGATGCTGTTCGGCGACTATTTCGGCAACGCGATCCTCGTGCGCGAAGCCAACGATGTGCTTGGCGAGGTGGGTCGGGAGTTCCACGGTGCGCTGGCGATGACCCTGCATGGTTTCACCCAGCCACCGTTCTGGATCGCGCTCGCCGGCTTCATCGTCGCCACCTGGATCTGGCTGTTCAATCCGCGCATCGCTGACAAGGCCGAAAGCGCCTTGCGGCCGCTGCATACGATGCTGACCAACAAGTACTGGTTCGATAATCTGTACCAGACTCTCTTCGCCCGCGGCGGTATCCTCTTTGGTCGCGGTCTCTGGCGCGGCAGCGATGCGACCCTGATTGATGGCGCGATCGATGGATCGGCCAGCCTGGTCGACCAGCTGTCGGCACTCGTGCGTCGGCTCCAGTCCGGCTATCTCTACCACTATGCGTTCGCGATGATCCTCGGCCTGATCCTGCTGCTCGGCGGGTCATGGTGGATGTTCTTGCGCATCGCTGCCTGATGCAACCCGCACTATTCATGAACGTCGCAGGAAAACGCCGAAATGATTGATAGGGCAAGGCAAAATGGAAATCACATGGCTTCGACAACATATGTGGCTGCGTTTCCCTGCTGGCACGGCCCTCGCGGGTCTTTTGCGGCGATCGCTGCGTTGCTTGTCGCCGCAATGGCCCCACCATTCCGGCTCCGTGTGCCTTGCGCTCGCCACAAAATCCTCCGCGATCATCCGCGCCCGTTCATGAATAGTGTGGGTTAGGGAATGACGACCACCATGGCTCACTGGCCTCTTCTCAGCGTTCTGATCTGGTTGCCGATCATCGGCGCCATTCTCGTGCTTGTCTTCGGCCGTGATGCGCGTGTCGCACGCTGGCTGAGCGTGCTCGTAGCCCTGCTCACGTTTGCCGCAAGCCTTCCGCTCTACTTCGGATACGACGCCGTTGCCGGCGGCATGCAGTTCGGCGAGTCGCATTTGTGGATCAATGGACTCAAGGCGTACTACGGCCTGGCCGTCGATGGCATTTCGGTCGCCCTGATCGTGCTGACCACCTTCACCAGCGTGCTCGTCATCATTGGCTCGTGGGGGCCGATCAACAAGCGCGTTTCGCAGTACATGGCGGCCATGCTCGTGCTTGAGGGCATGCTGATCGGCATCTTCGCGGCGACCGATGCATTGCTGTTCTACGTGTTCTTCGAGGCGATGCTGATTCCGATGTTCATCATCATCGGTGTCTGGGGTGGACCGCGCCGCGTCTACGCAACCCTGAAGTTTTTCATCTACACCTTCCTCGGCTCGATCTTCATGCTGATCGCGCTGATCTACCTGCACATGAAGACCGGCGAATTTGCGCTGGCCGCGTTCGCCGCAGCTCCGCTCAGCATGACCGAGCAGACCTGGTTGTTCTTTGGCTTTCTCGCCGGCTTCGCGATCAAGGTGCCGATGTGGCCGGTGCATACCTGGTTGCCGGATGCCCACGTTGAAGCACCGACCGGTGGTTCGGTCATCCTGGCCGCGATCATGCTCAAGGTCGGTGGTTACGGTTTCATCCGCTTCTCGTTGCCGATCACGCCCGATGCCTCGCAGGAATACGCCTGGGTGGTCATCGCGATGTCGCTGGTCGCGGTGGTCTACATCGGCTATGTCGCCCTGGTGCAGGATGACATGAAGAAGCTGATCGCCTATTCGTCGGTCGCCCACATGGCCTTCGTCACCCTTGGCATCTTCATTGCCATGGCCCTGGTTCGCGAATACGCCAACCCGGATGCGGCACGTCTCGGCCTGCAGGGTGCGATGGTGCAGATGATCTCGCACGGCTTTGTATCGGGTGCCATGTTTACCTGCATCGGCGTGCTCTACGATCGATTGCACACACGCATGATCGACGAGTACGGCGGCGTCATGAACGTGATGCCATGGTTTGGCGGTTTCTTCATCTTCTTCTCGATGGCCAACTGCGGCTTGCCCGGTACCAGCGGCTTCGTCGGCGAGTTCATGGTCATCCTGGCTTCGTTCCAGAGCAATCCGTTCATTGCCCTGGTTGCTGCATTCACCCTGATCATTGGCGCCGCCTACACCTTGTGGCTGGTCAAGCGCGTGATCTTTGGCGAGGTGACCAATCCGAAAGTGGCCAAGTTCAAGGATCTCGATGCGCGCGAGTGGATCGTGCTCGGATCGTTTGCGGTCGCCGTACTTGCCCTCGGCGTCTATCCGAAGCCGCTGACCGACCTGATGAACAGCTCGGTGCTGCAGATCGTCAATGCGCTGATGCTGAGCAAGGCCTGAGAATCCGATGACTATCATCCAATTCAATCCCGCCGATCTGGTCGCCATCCTGCCCGAGCTGATCCTGCTCGGAGCAACCTGCGCGATCCTGCTGATCGACCTGTTCATCAAGCCAGCTCAGCGCGATATCACCCATTGGTTGTCGATCGCGGCCATTGCCGTGACGGCGATATTTGTCTGGCGCGGTGCGCCGGATGCCGCCCAGGGCGTCACCGCGTTCAAAGGCATGTTCAAGCACGATGGCATCAGCGTCGTGCTCAAGCAGTTTGTCCTGCTGACGAGTGGCTTGAGCCTGTTCTACGCGCGCAACTACCTGCGTGATCGCAAGTTGCTGATGGGTGAGTTCTACCTGCTGATTCTGTTTGCCACGCTCGGCATGATGCTGCTGGTTTCGGCCGGCAGCCTGATCACCGCCTATCTTGGCCTCGAACTGCTCGCGCTTTCCTCCTACGCGCTGGTTGCGCTCAATCGCGATTCGGCGATCTCGGCCGAAGCGGCGATCAAGTATTTCGTGCTGGGTGCACTGGCGTCCGGCCTGCTGTTGTATGGCATGTCGATGATCTACGGTGCCACAGGCACCCTCGATCTGGCCGCCATCAGTGGCTTGATAGATCGCGTTGAGCACCCGGGCTGGCTGGCCATTGGCCTGGTTTTCATCGTTTCTGGCGTGGCCTTCAAGCTCGGCGCGGCGCCGTTCCACATGTGGCTGCCCGATGTCTACCACGGCGCTCCGACACCGGTCACCGTGTTCATCGGCTCGGCACCCAAGATCGCGGCGTTTGGACTTCTCTATCGTCTGCTGGAAGATGGCCTTGGCCCGATGAGCGAACATTGGACCTTGATGCTGGCGATTCTGTCGGTGTTTTCGCTGGCGGTCGGCAACCTGTTTGCCATCGCGCAGTCGAACCTCAAGCGCATGCTTGCCTATTCGACGATCTCGCACGTCGGATTCATGCTGCTCGGTTTCGTCGGTGGTTCGCCGGCGGGATATTCGGCGGCGATGTTCTACATCATCAGCTACACGATGACGGCGACGGTCGCCTTCGGCATCATCGCCATGCTTGCCCGCGCCGGCTTCGAGTGCGAGGAGATCGATGACTTCAAGGGCCTCAACCAGCGCAGTCCGTGGTATGCCGCGATCATGGGTATCTCGATGTTCTCGCTGGCCGGCGTGCCGCCGCTGTTCGGCTTTTTCGCCAAGCTGCTGGTACTGAAATCGGCGATTGATGCCGGCTTCCTCTGGCTCGCCATCGTCGCCATCATCTTCGCGATCATCGGCATCTACTACTACCTGCGCGTGGTCAAGGTCATGTACTTCGACAACGCCGCCGACGATGCGGCTGTGCCATTGCCGGATGATCTGCCAATGCGCTGGGTGATCTCCCTCAACGGCCTCGCCCTGATCGTGCTCGGTCTTGCCTGGGGCCCGTTGTTCGACTGGTGCAATCGCGCGTTCGGAGTCTGATCGCGGCTTCGCCACGAAACCGCGTTGCTCAATAGCCGGAAAAGTCTTCGCTGCGGATATCGTCGTCGTCGATGCCGGCAGCGGTCAGCTCGGCACGTACGCCGGCCACCAGGGCTGGCGGCCCGGCGACGTAGAAGATGGGTGATTCCAGTCCGGCGCTGACGCGGCTCAGGAATGCCGCATCGATGCGAGCGGTTTCACCGCTCCAGCTTTGGCTGGATTTGTCCATGTCGGTCATTGTCGCGACTAGCTGGAAGCGTTCGTTGTCACGGGCGTAATCCTGCAACTCGGTCAGGAAAGCCGTGTCTTCGGGACGCCGGTTCGAATAGATCAGCATCAGTCGATGACTGGTGCCGGATGTGAAGGCGTGGCGCAGCATGCTCATGAACGGCGTGATGCCGATGCCGCCAGCGATGAAGCAGGCCGGTCGTGAAGCCTTGTTGTGCAGGATCATCGAGCCGAATGGCCCGTCGATCGAGAGTCTGGCTCCCGGCTCGAGACGGCCCAGTGCGCGCTTGTAGGCGCTGTCGCGCATGCGCGTGGTCACCATCAGGCAGTCCTCTTCCGGTGCGCTGACGATCGAGAAGGCATGGACTTTCGAATCCTCGCCAAGCTGCGGATCATCGAGGATCAGGTCGATCGCCTGGCCAGGCTTGAACACGAATCCTTCGGGCTTTTGCAGTCGGAAAGCAACCGTTCCTTCGGCAACCGTTTCGCGTTTGATCAGAATGCTTTGCATGGCGCTCATGACGACACCCCGCTCAACGGAAGGCTTGTCACCGCGCGTGCTCCTGCGCTTGACGGGATAGCCAGGGCCACCGGGCCGGGACGCTCGATGCGTGCAAAGGCCGAGTGGTTGTGGATCGATTCGAAATTTTCTGCCTCGACCACGTAACCTTTCACCCGCGGATCCTGATCGAGCGAGTGGGCAACATCGCGAACGAGATCCTCGACGAATTTCGGATTGTCATAGGCGCGTTCGGTGACGAATTTTTCGTCGGCGCGTTTGAGCAAGCCATAGACCTCGCATGAGGCACTGGCCTCGGCGATCCCGATCAGCTCTTCCATTGGCATGTCCCCGCAGATATCGGCCGCGATGCTGATGTGCGAGCGCTGGTTGTGCGCGCCGTAGGCGGAAATCTGCTTGGAGCAGGGACACAGACTGGTTGCCGGCACCCTGACCTGCATGCGGAATGCGTAGTGGCCGTCTTCGCCGACGCTGCCGCTCCACTCGACATCATGATCGAGCAGGCTGCTGACGCCGGAAACCGGGGCCGCCTTGCTGACGAAGTAGGGGAATTGCATGGTGATGCGACCACTGCTCGCATCAAGCCGGTCGAGCATCTCGACAACCATGGCCCGGAATCCGGCCTGGTCGAGGTGGCCGGCGCGCGACTCGATCAGTTCGATGAAGCGCGACATGTGCGTGCCCTTGAGTTCAGGCGCCAGCGCTACGGTCATCGAGAAGGTTGCAATGGTGGGGACGGCACGTGCACCCGATTGAACCATGACGGGATAGCGCACGCCCTTGACGCCGACGGCGTCGATTCGTTGCTGGCGGAAGTCCTCTTGTGCCTGGACATCAGGCAACCATTGCATGGCAGTCAATACATTCATGAGGGTTCTCGATGCGTAGCTTGCGCTTGGCTTGCTTCGGTTGATCGGCGGATCAGTTGAACTTGTCCGGGAACTGTTTGGCGATGGCGGCGGTGAGGGCATCGGCAATCACGTACATGTGGTCGCGCATGGCAGCCCAGGTTCTGGCTTCCTCGGCATACTTGCCATCCTTGAGCTCCTGGTCCTGCGCCATGTGATGCGCGGCATGGCCGATGAACAGGGAGTTGACGGTGGCGCGCGGCAGGTTGGGATTGGCACCACTGAGGAAATCGGCGATGGCGCCGGCATTGCTGGTCAGACGCTTCGAAGCCGCTGCCTGTGCCTCCTTGTCGCCTGCCGCGGTCGCATCGATGTGCGCCTTGACCGCGCCGTAATGCTCGACCAGCAGATCCATCAGCGCATCCGATCCGGCCTTGCCATAGAACGGTTCGATTGACGCGGCAATCTGTTTGGCATTGGCGACGACTTCCGCTTCGGCAGCCTTGGCCGCGGCGCTGTTTCCGGCCATGGTTTCCAGAGCGACATTGCGCACCCAGAAGATGTGTCCGATCCAGAGATCACGCAGGGCGCTCTGGGTCGCTGCCTGCTTCACCAGGATAGTCTTGGCCGGTGATGTGGCTGCGCGGTCTTCATGCGCGAACGAAGTCGAGGCGCTTCCGAGCAGGGCAATGAGCGCCACGGCGCCCAGCGATTTCTTGACGATGGATAACATGTCGATCTCCGTTCACGTTTGATGGGCCTCCATGCTGATCCTGATAAGATACATTGTCAATAAAAATATGTCATAATGGCTTCAAGCTCGATTTCCGGCAGAATATCGCGGGCGGGCACCGGTTCCGGGTGACCCGGTCGGCAAGGCGCAGCCAGTGAGAAGACGATGATCAAGGTGATGGGACAACGCCAGCAGGCGCTCTTGAAACTCCTGCTTCGCAACAAGAGTGGTTTGACCGTGGACGAGCTGTCGCGGAACCTGGAAGTCACCCGCAATGCCGTGCGCCAGCATCTCGCCTCGCTTGAGAACGATGGCCTCATCGAGCCCGGGATCTCGCGGCCTTCCGGCGGGCGGCCGGAGCAGCTCTATATCCTTTCGGACAAGGGCAAGGAGATGTTTCCGCGCCAGTATTCCTGGTTCGCCGAACTGGTCGTGGAATCGATTCGCGATGAAGCCGGGGAGAGCGTGCTCAAGCAAAGGCTCGATCACATGGGTGAGCGCATTGGCGATCAGTTGCTTGCGCAGAACCCCGCCCAGGCGAACCTGCAGAGCCAGGTTGAAAAGCTGTCCGGAATCATGCACGAGATGGGCTACAGCACCCATGGCGTCAGTGTGATCGACGGTAAGCCAGTCATCGAAGCGGACAACTGCGTATTCCACAATCTGGCCATGAAGAACCCGGACATCTGCCGCTTCGACCTGGCCATGATGTCGAAATTCACCGGCAGCAAGATCGACCATCAGGAATGCATGGCGCTAGGCGGCAACATCTGTCGTTTCAAATTTTCCACGCCGCAACAGAAAA
Organism: uncultured Dokdonella sp.; assembly: GCA_964390215.1. Taxonomy (GTDB): domain Bacteria; phylum Pseudomonadota; class Gammaproteobacteria; order Xanthomonadales; family Rhodanobacteraceae; genus Dokdonella. The sequence goes on from CAYMHF010000048.1 coordinate 8,202, forward strand.
AAACCGGCAAGGCCTGAGTATCCCGACAACGCAGGTGCGGATGATCCAGGCCGCAATGAGCCCGGCAAGGATCTGTCGCCGGATTGTGCGGCTCAGCTCAAGGCAACGCAGTGCCACGCCTGCGAGGGCCGCGATCCAGCGACTCTTGATAGCCTTGATTGGCACCTTCCGGCACGCCACAAATCGGCGGCTTTGCTCGACTGACGCCTGATCCAGCCCTCAATCGTTGCCGTAAGTGGCCTTTGCTTGCGGCTGATGCGGGACTGGTTTTCCGGGTTTCACCGCAAGTTTGTCGATGAAAGTGGCGAAACGCGCCGGAAACACATAGATTTGTCGGGCCCAATGGCCACCGCTTCATAGGGAGCGGTGAACTGCATGAGACCCGAGAATATGGCTACCAAATCCACTGCCAAGAAAATCAAGACAGCAAAGGCTGCCCCGAAGACAGCGCCCACCGTCAAGCCGATCACGGAGGCTTTCGGGAAATCATCGCTGATCTCTTACCTGGCCGAGCGGGCCAGCGTGGAAGCGAAGCACGTCAAGGCCGTGCTCGCGGCACTCGAAGCTGCGGTACTTGGCGCTGTGCACAAGAAGGGTGTCGGCAATTTCACCCTCCCTGGCCTGTTCAAGATCAACGCCGTGAAAGTGCCGGCCAAGCCGAAGCGCAAAGGCAAGAACCCCTTCACCGGTGAGGAGCAGGTGTTCGCAGCCAAGCCGGCAAGCGTGAAGGTCAAGGTGCGTCCGCTGAAGAGGCTCAAGGACGCCGCCCTGTAAGTTGATGAGGGTGTTTGCCTGGGATTCCCACGCAAACACCCGCAACTGCAGGTAATCCCGCACAGCGCCCACAAATCCCAGGGCGCTTGTTTGAGACCCACCCGGGGGCAGGTCGGCCCGAGCTCGGCCTGACCGGTGGCTCAGTGGCTCCGCGGACGCGGACGGGTGCGTGGCGTGAAATCGAGGCGTTCCCTGGCCTGGCAACAACAGCAGCGCTCCCGAGTGTCTAGCCCATGTCGCTTCGCTTCATCGAAAAGTGTCTTGTGATCTGCAGGGCAATTTCCGAAAGGCGATCATGCGAGTACCTATCCTTCTCCCGGTAATGGCAGGGCTGCGATCCGCCCACACGGCACACGCCGATATCGATGTGCGCGTTGACGGTGGTGCCGGCTGCAGCCACAACACGATCCAGGCTGCCACCAACGGCCCCCTGCCGGCCAACGGTATCGCCAATAGCCTGATTGTGCGCAATCAGGCCTGCAAAAGGGAAGAGGCGGGGCATCCGGTATTCCGTTTCCCATCGCCGCTTCGCCTCATTGTCCACGTTGTTACGAAAAGTACAAATGATAGGATGCGGATTGGTTTTTCTACAGCTACGTTGGGCGTCAAACCCATGGCAGGCATATGAAGTATCGTGAGTTGATTTGCGCGGCGGCGATTGCCATGTTTGCCGCTACCGGCGCATCCGCGCGTGTCGTGAATAGGAATCCCAACTGCACAATTGCTATCGTTGGCGCGGACACCGCCTTCGTTTCAAGCCCGGGCCAGGTATTGCCGGACGGATTTGCCGTTCGGCTCACCAACCCTCAGGGCATTCCGTTGCAGGGGCTGAAAGTCCAATTCTTCGTGGACGCGCAGCTTTCTTTTGGGGAGTCGCCGCCGCCCAACCCGCCATTGCCACCAGTCGAGATGTATGGACACTTCGCCGAGGGGCACATCGTAGCCACAACGGACGCACAGGGCATTGCACGCTCCGGCCCCTTCACCGCAGGCACGATAAGCGGAACGTATGAGGTTGCGGCTCCCGTATACACAGGCTTCTTTCCGGAGAACGGTGCCGTGTGCGGAACCGTGTCAGGGCCTTTGGCCTTCTTTGAAATCTCTCAAGGCTTTGGCTCGGCGGCGTTGCCGGCTACGTCCTTCACCTCATTATTTGCGTTGGCACTTTTGATTGCATTCGTGGCCTTGGCCCATGCATATCGCACGCTCAAGCAACGTGCTTGAGGCTATTGAGGAAGAGTGGAGTCGGAAGAAAGAGGCGGGACAAGAAGAGGCGGGACAAGAAGAGGCGGGACATCCAGTATTCCGTGGATTGTCACAAAGCTTGACCTGACCATCGGCTCATCGCCCGGCGAAGTCGACACTAGTCGACAGAAGACTGGGAGCGATCGCTCAGATCAATCCGCGTTCGCGTGCGTTGCGTGTTCGCTCGGTGCGAATCATGTAGCGCTGCACGATACCCTGCATGGACACCGGCAGATCGCCCCATTCGCAGCCAGCGTGGGACAGGGTCGCTCCCCTGCCACCGGCGTACTGGCCGACGTGGCGAACCAGCAGCGGACCTTCGACGACGCCGGTCGGCAACTTCAGTCTTGCGTGATCGAGGATCAAACCGGTACTGAATCGGGCTTCTTCGCCTGCCGGGAGCCGGATTGAGAGGCCGCGTTCGCTGAGGTCGATAACGATGGCGCCAAGGATAATGGCGGGTTGCCGGTCTTCGGATGAAAAAGTGAGCGAGCAGACGAGTTCATCTGACAATGGCGCGGGCAGGCGATAGAACTCGCGCCGTTGCAGGTAGATCAACAGCTTTGGAAGCGCGGCGGCAAACGCCGGCAGGTATTGATGGGTGCAGAATGAGAGCCTTTCGAGCGAGAAGCGCACGTCGATCCGATCCAGGTTTCCCTGGCAGTTAACCGCCGCATGCGCCAGCAGGCGTTGGTTGGCAGCCTCATCGGTGCTCGTATCAAGTATCAGCAATCCGGTTACTTCGTCGATCGCAAGAATCGAACTCAACAGCACGACGGTGCCATCGGCATCATGCAGGGTGAGCAGGGCGCGCGCCGCAATCAAGCGCCGGATGATCAGGCGGATCTCGAGCGGATCGGTAACCCTGTAGCGTGGGTTCGTGCTGGATTCGACGCTTGCTGGCATGCGGTCTGATCATACTGGAAACGGGCGCTGCGCCGATTCTGCGCGACCTGCCGGTTGCCATCCAGTATTTTCGGATCCGCACGGTATGTTGTCGCCGCATTCGACGTTCGGTGACGTTTCCTGCACCAGCAAACCTGCAAGTGTCGCAAGGAAAGTGATTCGAGATGGGAAGTGATCCGGGGCACCCCTGTTTTCGGCTGCTATGCAGAGCCGGATGGTGCACGTCCCTATTGTTGCAGTGGATTGCAACAAAGCCAGCCCTGACCCTCGGCTCTGAACTTCGTCTTTCGTCAGGCGACTGGTTCATTTCCCGGGTGTACCGGGTGCTCCAGTTGAATTTGATTCACCAGGGCAATTGCAGAATCCCATCGGTTTGCACCATTTCAACCGGCAATCCAGTCGCTTCGGCAAACTATCCAATGTTGCATGCTTGCCGACTATCTTCCCAGGATGGCCCGTTGCATAATCCAGCCGTGCAGGAGCTCGCCAGCTTCTTGCAGGCTGTGGATGGGGGAAGGAATTCCGTTTTGTCCGAGGGGGATCAGCAAATGTGGCAGGTCAACCGGATGCTGGTTGCGGGTATCGCGATGCTCGCGTTTTCCCAGGCGTGGGCGCAGCAGGATGACGATGTTCCCAAGCTTACCGATCCCTCGATACCTCTGAGCTACGTTGGCAACAACGGCAGCATTGCCATTGGCATCAACAGCAAGGGTGAAAGCGAAGGCCGGCTGACCGGAGTCTTCGCGCGCAACGACGAGCGTGCCTTCATCGAACAGCTCTGGTGGGATCAATCCGGCGCGGGTGGATTCCAGTCTGATTACAACTGGCTGTGGGGAATGACCGCGCAAGAAGCGCGTGAAAATCCGGATCAGGCGACGGTCGCGAGATTCTCGTTCGCAATTGATCAAAACGGTGAACATGACCGCAAGGCGACGGTCGGTTTCGGTATCGATCGGCGTGCTTTCTCGATCGAGGGATATGTCGCCAGCGGCATCAGCGGTGCACGCAACGACGGCACCGATGTGCTGTCCGATTCGACGATGGTCGCGGGTGCCGACGAGCTCGGCAGCTACACCCAGGTGGAGACCACCTCGGTGGAAACGGTGTTCGCGCGCAAGCCCTTCAGTTCCGAGGTCGGCGTGCAGGTCAGTCACTTCTTCGAGCCGCTTTTGATGCGTGTGCATGGAGGGGCGAGCGTACAGAATGGTGATGGCGCACGCTCGAATACGTTTTCAGTGGGCGTTGACGCGCCGCTGGGCAAGTCGGGATGGGGCGCTGCCGCACTGGCCGAGCATGTAAACAACAGTGGCGGCATCGATGCAAGAGACGATGATCGGTTCTCGGTTTTCCTGCGCTATGAATTCGGTCGTCATGGTTCATTCGTGCCGACCAGCCAACTTGCAGGGCCGGCATGGATCCAGCGCTCAATGGGGCGCCAATCAAATGCGCACCCGCGCACCGTGCAGACCTACCGGGTTCGTCGTTCGCAGACAACCACGGTCACTCGTTCGCCAAAGGAGTACACCAACCTTTTTCCGGTGGCCGCGAATGATACGGCGACAACAACTTCAGGGCTCGCAATCAGTATTGACGTGCTGGCCAACGACAACGACCCGGAAGGAGGCACGCTGTCGCTGACCTCGGTCACGCCGCCGGGAAATGGCGTCACCACAATTTCCGGTAGTCAGATCAACTACACACCGGCCACCGGATTTGTGGGTGTGGATACTTTCCGCTACACGGTCAGCGACGGCCAGGGCGGATCCGGATCCGCACAGGTCACCGTTACGGTGGGTGCGCAGGTCAACACGGCACCCGTCATCCGTGATGATTCGGCAACCACGCAGTATCAGCAGTCGGTAACCATCGATGTGCTGGCCAATGACAGCGACGCGGATGGCGATACGCTCGCGGTCATCGCCGTTGGTGCTGCGTCGCATGGATCGGTGGCCTCGGCGGGGGCTGCCATCACCTACACGCCGGGTCCGGCTTTCAGCGGGCAGGATTCGTTTACCTATACGGCCAGTGATGGCCGGGGCGGAGAAGGCACGGCGACGGTCAGGATCACGGTTGCCTTGCCGAGCAATCTTCCTCCCGTGGCCAATGATGACTTTGCCACCACCAGTGGCACAGCAGTGGCCATCAATGTGCTCGCCAACGACAGCGATCCCGACGGAGATGTGCTGATGCTCGTCAACTTGACCGCGCCGATCAGCGGAGGTTCGGCTGTTATCGCTGGCAACTCGGTGACCTACACGCCGCCCACGGCGTTTGTCGGATCGGATCGTTTTGCCTACACGATCAGCGATGGTCATGGTGGCAGCGCAACTGCGATGGTGACGGTCAACGTGAGCGCACCCATCAACCAGCCGCCGATTGCCGTGCCAGATGCTTACGCATTCAATGGCATCGGGCTGACACTGATCATGCCGGTGCTGGTCAATGACAGTGACCCGGATGGTGACCCGCTGACGATCGTCAGCGTCACTCAGCCGCCCTCTGGCGAAGGATCGGCGGCCATCACCGATTTTGGCCAGACGATCACCTTCAATCGCCAGACCACCTTGCCTACCACCTTCACCTATACGATCAGCGATGGACGTGGTGGCACAGCGACCACAAGCGTGACCGTCAATCCCTGAACGATCATCGACAATCGGAAGCCTGCGGATCTTGAAGAAACCCAGCGGGCTGGAATCAATCCAGCCTGCTGGGTTGGCTCTTCTCGCGCTCGCGCAACGATCGCAAAAGAGAACAAAGAGAACGCAGAGAGAACGGTGCAGAGAGAACGGTGCAGAGAGAACGGGACACCCAATATTGCGCCCAATATTGCGGTATGAACGTACGTTACGAGTAGCCGTTTTCCTACAGACATCGTGACTTGATCACGTCACGCTCTGGGCATGACTTCTGCTCACGACCTACTCGTCGACGCTGACGCCCCGGCTTCTACCACTGCATCTCGCGGTGCGTGCGTCGGGCCTGGCTGTGTGGCGTTGATACTTACAACGGCACCTCCTGCGAGCATCGGCGGGACTGGGTCGAGCAGCGCTTGCTCGAACTGGCGGAGATCTTTGCCGCTGGCATCCATGCTTATGCGGTGATGAGCAACCATGTGCATGTCGTGTTGCGGAGCGATCCGCTGACTGCGGCGGTGTGGATCCATGAAGACGTGGCGAGGCGATGGGCTCGCTTGTTTCCGGCCATGCAGGATGGCGAGGTCGATGAGGCCGGTTGTCGCGTGACGGAAGAGACGCTATTGGGTAATGCCGATCGTCTCGCCGCCTGTCGGTAGCGGCTGGGCAGCTTGGCCTGATTCATGCGCAGTCTCAACGAACCGATCACGCGGCGGGCGAACCGCGAGGACGCTTGCGCGGGAAGGTTCTGGGGCAGGCTTTTGCGTCCCGCAAAGCCTGCATTTTTCACATCACTGTGAGTCACAGGTTTTTTGCTCCTGCAAAGTTGCGGCCATGGGGCAGGGCTGGCTCACGGTCATCGGAAGCGCTCAGCGGCTACTACGACCTCAACCAGTCTGATTCAACACATCGGAAAATCGCGATGGATCGGGTTCGCCGAGGATGGGGCGTGGACGGCTACTGGGAATCGCCCGCTCACTCGTCGAATGGCGGGATCTGGCGCGCCGCAAAGCATGGATTTCGACAAATTTGCCTTACCCTGAGCCGGCTTTCACCCGTTGCCGCTGACAGTCATTGCCGTCAGGTGATCCCGGTGCTTTTTGTGGATGTCCCGATTGTTGTTGAGTGTTGAGTCGCGGCGAAAACAGCCGGATTGCATATTCAAATTTGATCAGGATCGCTCGGAGCGCGCACTTTTCGATTCGTGGATTTTCTGACAGTCAATGCAACGTTTTGCAGTTGGATACGCTGCGAGACGCGGGTAAGGAATCGGCGCTTCGCAATCGATGCACACACCATAGGTGCCCGCCGCAAGACGGGCTTCCGCAGCGTGGATGTCCTTCAGCTCGATCGCATCTCGCTTGACCTCTGCGTTGTTGATGTCGGTTATCAGCGAAGCCAGCGATTCATCGCCCGCATCCGAGGTGCCTGACAGCAACTCCTCATAACCCTCCACGCGCATGCGGACGAGCCCCTGACGGATTTCGTCGCGCAAGACCGGCTTGCGCTCATTCATCATCTTCGCGAGGTGGTCGCGCTCGCTGCTGGTCAAAGTAGTCATGGTTCAGATCCCTGCCTTGAGGCGTTCGTCATCGTGTCCTTGAACGGATTGCATCGGGCACCCGGCAGGATTCGCTGCCCGGCGCGTTCCATTGGCGGCTGCCGTATGCTCTGTGTGCTGCACCTGATCTGCCCGATCGCAACTTCCACGCCAGTTATTGCCGAGGAAGCCCGGAAGACTCTGGTAGCAACCTGCTCCAGAATACCACCTCAATGTGGCTGCGGCGGAATTCCCTCATTTCAACGCAACGTGCTCGGACGCGCCTGCGTGGCGATCAGGAGCGAGGGAGACGTTGCGAGGACTTGCCTTCTGAGCGCGATTCGCGCGATTCGGCGCGGCACGATTCGGCACACCCGCAATCGTCCAAGCGAAATCGCGGGCGCCCCAGTTGCTGGTATCAGGGTGTCTGCATTCCCTGTACGTTTCGCCTGTAACATCACGCCAGTCGACGCAATCCCGCGTCGCTGCCGTTGCCGTGCCAAGGGGAGTCAAAACAATGAGAATACAAAAGTGTACCAGTCATGAGAGAGCGGGAGCAAGAACGGGGAATTTCAGCATTACGCGTGCCGCCATCCTGGTAACTATCTGCTGCGGCCTGTGGGGCGGCGCTGCCTATGCAGATGACAAGGGTGATTGGGGCGTGGGGACGCACCAGGAGCACGAGTCGATCGCCGATAATGACAACAGCAGGCCCATCCAGCCCGAAAGCGGCGTGTTGACCTTCGAGCGACGTGACATTCAGGATTTCGCCGGAACGGTAGTGTCCAAGTCAGGAGTGGTCAAGTTCCGTGCTATCGGATTGACCGAAGGCGGGCAAAAAGTGGTGGGCGCCGCTCGGCCGTCCTTCACCCGCATTGTCATAGATTTGGACGGAGTGCCGATTGATGTCGAATTCAATGAAAAAAGCCAGAATGTTCAGATTCGCCAATCCACCGGGCTGATCATCGAGCCGAAGCACCAGGCGATGCTGCAGACATTTGGCGTAGAGGTTCAGCGCCAGTTGTTCATCAATCACCAGGATCCGGCCAGGCTCTCGGTGACCGAACAGCGCCTGTGGAGACTGACTGAAATGTATGCCGAAGTGCCCAACGGCTATCGCTTCGACAGTGAACGGAATGTGGCACTGCGTGAGCCGGTTATTGTTAACAACGATCTTTCAACAAAAGTCCAGAATGATTCAATTATCGACCTCGACGCACTTGAATCCGATCTGGTTCTGAACGACGAATTGTTGAAGGCATGCGTCAGCGGCGGCGTCGATGACCTCTATAACCTGAAAAACGCCAAAGATGTCTGCGACAGAAAGAAAACCGCAACCCGCACTGCGCGTCATGACTTCTGTCCTACGCATGGCTATCTGAGCGAGACTACTGCCTATGGCTGCGCGAGCAGCAATTGTAGGGGTCGCTGCGGACCCGGCTGTACGATGGGAATCCTTCCATCGGGAATGGGTGCCTATGGACAGGATTGCCTTGACCATGATGTTTGCAATCAAGCACACAACTCGCAGCTTGGCGGCTGCAGCGACGAATTCAACGATGCTGCCGATGATTATCTGTTGTTGACGATCTCCTGCTACACCGGGTGTAAAAACTAGCGCATTGGGTTTTAGTCAGGTGTCGCCCACAGTGTGCGCGACACTTGACTCGACCTGCATTCCTCTCGACCCTCTGAGTCGCTGGTTTTTGCTCCTGCAAAACCTGAATTCCTCACGTCCTTTTGAGTCAGGGGCGCTACAAGTGCCAAGTCTTGCTCGACGAAGCGGCCGTGCTGACATGCATGAGCCATCTAGATCTGAGCCCGATTCGGGTCGGAATTGCCGAGTACCTGGAAACTTCTTCGGACACCAGCGCTCAGCGTCGAATTGCGCGTATCCGCGAAAATCCAGACCACGCACGAAAACCGATTACATCCCTGCAGTCGGCGGCCGCAGCTGACCTCGTTCCCATCACCACCGAAGACTACCTTGACCTGATCGACTGGACGGCGCGGCTCACGCACGGCGACAAGCGGGGTCGCTTGACGCGACCGAGTCGCGCATCCTGCGCAAGCTCGGACTGAGCGAACGCCAATGGCATCAGCAGATGCTGGTCACCGAAACAAACTATTGGCGAGCAATCGGCTCTGCCCAGGCGTTGATCGATAAAGCGGCGGCCATGGGGCAGGGCTGGCTCAAGGGTATCGAAAGCGCCCAGCGGCTACTTCGGCCTCAACCGGCCTGATTCAATACATCAGCACTTCACCATGGATCGGGTTCGCTCAGGGTGGGGCGTGGACGTCTGCTGGAAATCGACCGCTCATTCGTCGAATGGTGCGATCTGGCGCATCGCAACGCATGAATTCCGGCGAATTTGTCTTGTGCTGCGCAAACTTTGACCCGGTACCATTGGCAGTTGTTGCCGTCAGGTGATCCCGACGCATTTTGTGGGTGTCCCGGTTGTCCACCCGGTTGTCGTGTCGGGTTGTCGGCCGGTTGTCGCCGTCCCGGTTGTCGCGATGCCAAAATCCCGCTTGCGGCCGTTCGATTTGCGCCCAAACCATCGCTTGCGCTACCACCGCCACCTAGTCAGACTGTTCGAAAAGGGTGTTTGAATTTCCTATACTTAGACGTTCACGCGATCAGGATCGAGGATTTCACGAAACCACGGATGGATCGATACTACGATCGGGTTCGTGGCCGCCCCGACAACGATGGCTGAGTTGCATGGACTTCCGTTTCGATAGGTTCAGGCTGGATCCCGCGTCGCGCTTGCTGCGATGTGGCGAGACCAAGCTCGACGTTCCCCGACGGGTGTTCGACTGCCTGGTGTGCCTGATCGAACATCGTGAGCGGGCAGTCAGCCGCGACGAACTCATCGAGGTAGTGTGGAAGCGCAGCAACGTATCGGACAATCAGCTCGCGCACGTGATTGCTACGGCGAGGCGCTTGCTTGACGACGATGGCTCTATCCAACGCTTCATTCGTACGGTGCCGGGCTTCGGCTATCACTGGGTAGAGCCGGTAGAAGTGGATCCCGATCCGCCTTGCGAGGCGGGTTCCACTCACGGGCATGCGCAGGCCGGAGCCGAGTCGGATTCATTCCCGGCACAAGCGGTTTCTGCACCCGAGTCTGATGGCATTGAAGCGCCCGCGTCGGCGGCGCCCGCGACATCGATGTCTTCGCATCGGGTATGGCGCTCGACTGCGGCGACGCTCGTGGTTTTGCTCGCGCTGGGAGGAATGCGGTGGCTGTGGCATCCCGCCCCCGGATCGCCACCGGAACCTGCGGGTGTTATTCCTGCCGCTGCCACCACCTGGGTGCTGCCGGCGGTGCTCCCCGCCGATTCCGAATCCGGGGCAAGGATCGGTTTGATGGCTCTGGTAGCCGAGGAACTGCGACGTCAGGGCGTGGACGTGGTGCCGGTCGAGAGCGTGCTGGCGCGCTCACATGAGCTTGGCGACGGGGAACGCGATCCGGCAGTCCTGGTGCGTGAACTGGACGCCGCCACGGTCATCATCCCAAGTGCCCGTCGTAGCGGCGACCGCTGGGCGGTCACCCTGTCAGTTGGCAACCAGGACGGCGATCGCATTCAGGTCAATGCGACGCACAATGAACTGTTCTCTGCGGGGCGACTCGCCATACGGCAGCTAAGCCAGCGCCTGGGCTACAAGGGATCGCCGCGCGAAAGCCCGATCGAGGAAACCCAGGAATGGATCGAGCAGCTGATCCGGACCCGCAATTTCGAGGATGCGCTGCTGCAGTTGTCGCGCTTGCCCGATTCAGTGCGCAAGCAACCTGAGGTGGGGCTTCTGCAGATCAAGCTTGATCTGGAAAGAGGGCGCTACCTCGAGGCCCGGAATGGCTCGGAACAGTGGCTGCGCGATCTTGATCCCGCCGCGCAACCGGTTGCCGTGGGTCGCTTCCGCATTACCAGGGCGATGGCCCTGCAGCGGCTCGGTGACCCGGGCTGGATTCCGCTCGCATACGAAGTCGCCGATTTGCTGAAAAATGCCGGAGATTCCGGTGCGCTTGCCTCGGCGCTGCGACTTCGTGGCATCGCGGCATTTGCATCCGATCGGGCAACCGATGCAACCACGGATCTGTTGCGCGCGCGGGAACTGTTCCTGGAGGCAGGAGATGAGCTGGGAGCCGTCAGGGCCACGAACACGATGGGCCAAATGGCGTATCGGGAAAATCGCGAGGCGGATGCGATTTCATTGTTCAACGAAAGTGCCAGCGTGCTGGAGGCGTACGGCGCAATGTCGGATCTGATCGCCAACCTCAGCGATGTAGCATCCATGCAGGTCGACCAGGCGCGATGGAAAGATGCCCTGACGACCACGGACCGGTTGCGCAAGCTGCTCCAGACTGCCGGGGGAGGCAGCGATCGGGAGCGAAGCGTCTACCTGGAGATCCGGGGCAGTGCACTGAGAGACTCGGGTCGGCTTGACGAGGCGCTGGCGCTGCTGGACGAGCGGGAGCGTGCGGTGCGCCAGGAGGCGAACGAAAATAATCCGGATCGCGCGGCGACACGCGAAATGGTGCTGTTCATGCTCGATCGGGCGCAGCTCCAACTCCTGCGGAACCGCTGGGATCAGGCGAGCGCTACCGCTGCAAAGGGCATGAACGTCGCGCTCGAGTTGATGCGCCAGACAGGTGCGAGCAATCGGGAGTATGTCGAGGTGATGCTCTCTGTGTTGGTGGCGGCCCAGGCGGGGCCTCAACCATGGGCGGCGTCGGCACCCATGCCGGTACTCTCAGCGGAACAGCAGGAGATCCTGCGCACCGCCGATTCCATTTCCGGCATTCTCGCGCGGGCATACTGGAGCGCCCGCCAGCATCGCACCAGCGATGCCGAGGAGGATTACCGTAAGGCAATGGCCATCGAAATGGATGCAAGCGGTACCCGGGGCCGGCTGCGGGGTGCGCACATTGCCTACATCGAATTCCTGCTGGCGCGCAATAGGGTGCCTGAGGCCTCGCAATTGCTGGATCAACTGGTCGTCCGATCGCCGCATCTGGACGAGCGGGATTTCGGCATGGCGGAAATCGTGCTGCGCGTGCGCATGGCGCAAGGCGACGAACACGGTGCCAGAACCGCTGCGCGTCAGCTTCTCGCTCTGGCGGGCGAGCGCCGGATCCCCGAAGACTTGATTTCGATGGTCGAAGGCAATTGGGAGTCGCGCGCGAACGTGCAGGTCGACTCGGTATCCAGGTAACAAAACCGGGGAAGCAGGTGGTGCTTCCCCGGGGAATCACGCAGTCGGCCGGATGGTTACGGACCAACCCGCTGGCTTCGCTCAGAACGCGCGGTAATACGGAGTCCTCTCCCACCACGTGAACGGAGCGCGGTAGGCTGTCGGCGTGTTATCGGGACGATGACCGCTGAGCCCATCCTTGCCAACGAGGTAATCGCCGATCTGATCGTTGCCGATGCCCGCACTTATGTCGTAGTCACCGATCGCCATGGCGTGGATGTGCCTTCCCCAATCACTTGTAGGGGGGCGATACCAAGCGGCAAAGCCGACCTGGCGCAACGCTTTTACCGTTTGCCACACCTTCGTCATCGACCAGTTGGAGAGCGCGACGTCCAGCGCGCCGCCGCCGTCGTGGGTACCGGCGGAGGCTTGCGTGCCAGAATGATAGGAGCCCTGGGAGAAACTCAGTTGGTAGCCGAGGATCCTCTCGGCGCCATAGACCATCGCCCTCGTGCGCTGGTTCACGGTCACGCCGCGAAATGACACGCGACTTCCAACGCTGTACCTGCCGCCGACGACAAAGCGGTTCTGGCCAAGTCGCGTGAGGGAAGTCGGGCCGGGGGTTCCGGATGCATCCAGACCCGAGTAGCCAAGACGATGCTGCCAGGTGCGGTACGCGCTCCTGGTACCGTTGCCGAACCAGCCGTCCGCCGACGCACTGATGCCTTGTGCGCTCAGTGCCCGCTGCACATTCCTGGTGTACTCGTCACCGAACGCGGGCTGATTGCCCTGGCTGGGTTCGACCTGCGATTGAATCACGACGTGCATCAGCGACACACTCGGCAGTCCCATCGGAACGGGGTCAAATCTGAAGTTGGCGAGTTTGCTCGTCCCAGCGGCTGGGGCGCCGACAAAAGTTTGCATCTCCGACGCGGCGCGGGCATAGGAAATCGACGACGCGTTTACCTCCGGAGTGATCTCCTCGCTCCGACTCTGTGCGCTGAAGGACAGCAGGCGGGTGTATTGCATGCAGTGCGAGTCGGTTTCGCAGAGGCCTCCGAGGACTACTGCCCAGCCGTCACCCGCAGTGTCGTACTGCGCTTCAACAACAGTCTCGTCATCGAACAGTGTGCCATCCAGCCGCTCACTCGCGGGGACAAGCATGTTGCGCTCCCATGCGATGCCGTCCGCCGGCCACCAGGAATGCCCACCGTCCTGCGTCTGCCAGTAGTTGAACTCGCCCTCGAAGGCGTTCAGGCGTCCGACGGTTGCGGAGTCAAAGCGGACGATGCCCGCACTCGGTGGCGCCGGCAGCGGTTGCCATGTCCGGCCCGCATTGGTGGTTCGATACAGGACTGTGGATTCCGGCGACCCGCTCGCGGTCGAGATGAGCATCAGCCAGCCGTTGTTCTTGTCCGCGAAGGACACGGACGACACCTGTGCAGCCAGCAGCCCATCGGGCACCTTGATCGAGCCCGTGTCCACCCAGTTTGCTCCGCCATCGGTAGTCGACAGGACGTGCAGTGCGTTGTTGTTATCTCGGTCTGACGCGACGACCCAACCACGTGCGCCATCAGTAAACGTGATTTCCTGGATATGCCCCGGCAACCCGGCTGGGGTGATGTTGCGCCACGTCAAGCCACCGTCATGGGTGAAAAGGACCTGACCGCCATCACTGGCCCAGCCCTCGCCGTAGCCCAGGTATTGCGACGACTGCACCAGCATGGGCCGTGTGGTTGCATCGGCGTTCTGCGTGACCACCGCACCGGCGCTCGCCACGAATCCCCAACCAACCACGATCACCAAGGCCGATAACGCTTTTATCCGCATTGTAGACATCATGGATCTTCCCTCGTTGTTGAACTATCAGACATGTGCTCGAAGCACGCTTGCCCCCCGTGGCTCCGATACTGGACCGAGCCCGTGCGCAGAGTCGTGTCAACACGGTGCGAAAGAGCCGAGAAGACGATGTGTAGACGATGTCGGGTCGATGTGTGAGCGATGCCAATCCGATGATGCTTTTCGACGGCATCGCCGTTGGCCACGGCGATACCGGCAGCCGCGCTCGCGGGGTCGCGCCCCACCCATGGTTCGGTGGCGTCCGACATCGCAGCGCAGCCATCGGGCAGTCGAGGGCAGTCGAGGAGTCGAGGACATCCAAAATCACGACATGATGAGAGCAGTCGAGGACATCCAAAATCACGACATGATCCTACGATGCGAGTAGACGATTTCTTACAGGCAGCGTGACCTGATCACGTCACGCTCGGGGCATGACTTCTGCCCGCAGCCTACTCGTCGACGCGGACGCCCCCTGCTTCTATCGAACCAAGAAGGGGACGACAAAAAGGGGGCGGAGGAATCTACCAAAAAGGGGATCAAAAAGGGGATCAAAAAGGGGATCAAAAAGGGGATCAAAAAAGGGGACGGAGGAATTATCTGTTAAAAAGGGGACGGAGGAATTATCTGTTTAAAACAAATTCGGAGCGAGGCCAAATCTGGGGCATTTTCGGTGAGCTCCTCCTATTCCCGCGCAAGCTCACGAGTGTTTCAAACGGATAATTCCTCCGTCCCCTTTTTTGGTCGTCCCCTTTTTTGGTCCCCTTTTTTGGACCCCTTTTTGCGCGGCAGATATTGGGTGTCCCAGTTGTCCCCAGATATTCGGTGTCCCAGTTGTTCCCAGTTGTCCGTTGTCCACAGCTGTTCGGAGCAATTGCCGAGACTGGTGCGGACTCACCCCGCAGCCAACCGAAAACGCCAGGCGTCGGCTGACTCGAATTGCGGTATTCAAAAGAACCCGCTCGGCAATAGGGAGGAAAACACTTGTGCCTATTGACTAGAGTGGCGAAATGGTGATCCCTATCTTTTCACCAAATGTTACAACGATTACTGTTCCGGCATTACCGGCAAATTTCGGGCGTCGGTAATCTGGATGACTTCGGGTTTGCTGTCCTGCGCGCCGAGGACAAACCACTCAATGCGGTACTTGCGCGGATGTTCGCCGCGTATCGACAGTTCCTTGCGAAACACCTCGCCGAAATCGAACTTGCCCCAGGCATCGGGACACTCGGGCGCCGGCGGCCGATGATCGTCCCGTGATCTGAGAAGCTCGGGGCCGCTCACTGCTATCGCGTCGTCGCCATCGAAGTAACGTACGCAGATTGGCTCAAGGAAAAAGCTCGTGAAGCGCACGGGGATGCGGATGCCGTTGTTGACCCAAGGATAGCGCCGCAGGTCGACCTCCTGCATCGATGACAGGAGCTTGTCATCTGCCGGATCGCGTTTGGGCCAATGGTACCAACGCGTGCCGTCGCTGCTGCCCAGGGGAATGCGTTTGCTGTCTGCCCAACCCACCGATTGGTCGGTTTCGAGCGTCGCACCGGCAATCAGGCCGCCTTCCTTGTCCCTGCGCAAGTGCAGGGATTTTCGCCGCATGCCATGCACCTTTTCCGATTGTTCGAAACGCAGGCTCTTCAGCCAGCCACCGGAGCACTCGTAGTCCTCGCCTGCGGTCAGTTCGAGTACGGTTTTGCTGGGCATGCCATTGTTCTCGAAATTGAACTTGAGCATGCGCGTGCGGTAGTCATCAAGGCCGCGCGAATTCAGACTCATGGTGATCCTGAGCCAGGTTCCGTCTTCGGCTTGCTCAACGACGGCGTGGTGTTCGGACCAGGTTTTCCGTGCAACCTCGAAATCCGGATTGGCGCTGAGCAGCCAGCTCAGCTTGGAGTTGACCAAATCGTAATCACCGACCAGATCGGGACATCCGCCCTTTCGCGAGAACCAGCCCGGATCGGGATCTGGCCAGTCATCCGGATAGCCGCGCGCACCACAGCCTGCCAGCAGAAGCAGAATCAGTCCGCCTGAAATCATGATGCGCATTGCCGGCCCCTCATATCTGTTGGTTTCGCATCGACCATGGATCAACGTCGAGTCTTTGTCCGACAATAGCAAAGGCTCAACGGTTTCGGCATTGAACTCGCATGACTAGGACATCCAAAGCGCATGATGGATATTCCGCCCATAAGAAGCCGCTGTTCCGGCGCATGTGACGCCAGCGTTCCGAACCATGTGACGCCAGATACGGGTGGCCGGTTGTC
>CAYMHF010000049.1:0-22809 GCA_964390215.1 uncultured Dokdonella sp.
ACCGCACAGACGGATTCGCAGCCCGGCCGAGTAAAGTCCGACAGGCTGCTAGATCGGGCGAAGCTGCTCGTCGAGCGAACGTGTCCTTTCGTTGACCACATCACCGGTGTGCAAGGTCGACTTGCGCTCGATCAGCATGATCAGGCACTCCTCCGGCGCGACCGGGTTGTGGCGCACGCCCCTGGGCACGACAAAGAGTTCGCCCTCGGCCAGGTCGACCGCGCCGTCTTCCATGTCGATATGCAGGTTTCCGCGCAGCACGAAGAACAGCTCGTCTTCGTTTTCGTGGGCATGCCATCCGAACACGCCCTCGATCCGGGCAACCTTCACATAGGCATCATCAAGCTCGGCGATGACGCGCGGGGACCATTGCTCGGCAAGTGCGGCGGCGAGCCTGGCGGGCGAGACACTCGTGGACATGGGGACTCCGATCAGGTGGGTGCCGGAAACATACGATACCGGTCAGGGCTTCTGGATCAATGCGCGAGTATGGCCAGTTCGGTGGCGACCGCGAAAATGGGGATGGCGGATTCCTCCGGATCAAAGAGGTCGGGATTCGGTTTCGGCCATACCTCGAAGCTCAATCGCCATCGACTTACACGGACGCCGGATTGGCAATGTGGACGACCAAGGCGTATACCTTGAACCCACTCGCAATCTCCACGCTTGAGGTGCGACGCATGAAACAGTGGATACGAACAATTTGCGCAATCGTGTTTTGCGCGGCATCCGTCATCGGTGCCTGCGCGGCATTCGCGAGTTCCGCTGCCGCCCCGTCGGCAGCAACAGGAATGGTCGCGCAGATCGACCTGGTCGGGCCGATCGGCCCGGCCACGGCGGAGTATTTCGAACAGGCGGCGGGACACGCCGAAGCCGACGGCGCCGCCGCCATCGTGTTGCGTCTGGACACACCGGGCGGGCTTGCCGACTCAATGCGCCAGATCATCACGCACATCCTGTCGTCGAAGATTCCGGTGCTCGGCTACGTCGGACCGGACGGCGCACGGGCCGCGTCGGCCGGCACCTATATCCTCTATGCCAGTCATGTCGCGGCGATGGCGCCGGCGACCCATCTCGGCGCAGCGACGCCGGTCTCGCTTGGCGGCCCGATGCCGACGCCGGCCGAATCGCCATCCGGCCTGCCGGAAAAAAAGGATGCTCCCGAAACCGAAACCAAGCCCGTCGATCACGAAGCCACAAAGGGCAATGCGGGAGAGCGCAAGACCCTCAACGATTCGATCGCCTACATCCGCACCCTCGCCCAGCTGCGCGGCCGCAACGTCGAGTGGGCCGAAGCCGCGGTGCGTGACGCAGCGACCCTGACCGCCAGCGAGGCATTCGAGCAGCACGTCATCGAAATCATCGCCGCCGACTTGCCCGCCCTGCTCGCGCAAGCCGATGGCCGTCAGGTCAGGATCAACGACGAGCAGCGAATCCTGCGCCTCGCTGGTGCGTCGATCCGCACCTATGCGCCAAACTGGCGCTCGCGCTTTCTCGGCATCATCACCAATCCCACGTTTGCCTATCTGCTTCTGCTTGCCGGCATCTACGGCATCTTTCTCGAAGCCTGGAATCCCGGCACCTTCGTACCCGGCGTCGTCGGCGGCATCTGCCTGCTGATCGGCCTCTACGCACTGCAGTTGTTGCCGGTGAATTACGCCGGCCTCGCCCTGATGGCGCTCGGCATCGGCCTGCTGGTCGCCGAGGCGCTCTCGCCGAGCATCGGCATTTTCGGCATCGGCGGCCTGATCGCCTTCATCTTCGGATCGGTTCTGCTGTTTGACACCGACGTGCCGGGTTACGAGGTCAATATCGGCGTGATCGCAGGCATCGCCACCGGGGCTGCGGCGCTGCTGGCGCTGACCCTGGCACTGATAGCGCGCTCGCGCAGAACGCCGCACTTCAGTGGCGATGAACTGCTGCGCGAAGCGCGCGGCGAAATGCTCGATGCGCTCGCTGCCGGAGGGGATGGTTGGGCGAAGGTGCTCGGTGAGCGCTGGCGCGTGCGCAGCGATGTCGCGATAGCGGCCGGAGAACGCGTACGTGTCGTCAAGCGCGAAGGCATCGTCCTCCGTGTAAAGCCTGAATAGTCACGAATACGAGGAGAATTTCCATGTTTGGATTCATTGGCATTTTGGTGCCGTTCGCGCTGGCCCTGTTGTTCGCCTCGATCAAGGTGCTGCCGGAATACCAGCGCGGGGTGGTGCTCACCCTGGGTCGCTACACCGGCACCAAGGGGCCGGGCCTGGTGATCCTGATTCCGGTCATCCAGCGCATGCTGCGCGTCGATCTGCGCGTGACCGTGATGGACGTGCCGCCACAGGATGTGATCTCGCGCGACAACGTATCGGTGCGGGTCAATGCCGTGGTCTATTTCCGCGTGCTCGAGCCGGACAAGTCCATGCTGCAGGTGGCCGACTACTACCAGGCGACCAGTCAGCTCGCACAGACAAGGCTGCGTTCGGTGCTCGGCCAGCACGAGCTCGACGAGATCCTGTCCAAGCGCGAATCACTCAATCACAGCCTGCAGCAGACCCTCGACGAGGCCACCGACCCGTGGGGCATCAAGATCACCAATGTCGAGATCAAGGATGTCGACCTCAATGAATCGATGATCCGCGCCATCGCCCGCCAGGCCGAGGCCGAACGCGAACGTCGGGCCAAGGTGATCCACGCCGAAGGTGAAATGCAGGCCTCCGAGAAGCTGCGCGATGCCGCCGCCATGCTGTCGCAGCAACCGCAAGCCCTGCAGTTGCGCTATCTGCAGACCCTGGTCGACATGTCCAACAACGGCAAGTCCTCGACCATCGTGTTTCCGCTGCCGATGGATCTGATCAAGCCGATCATGGACGCGATTGCGCACACCGTGCCCGCCAAATCGGGTTTGTGATAGCCGAGGCAAGGATGCCGGATTCCCTCAACAGCGGGTCAGTCGGTTCACCGCTCGCGTGCTGCGGTGGCCTCGATTGATCGATGAGGCGCACTCGCCGTGCCGCCCGGGATCCTCACTCGGTTGGGCCGACGAACAGGAAAGTTGCACATGACGCCACCGGATCGGCCACTCACGGAAAGCGTGAGATTGATCGGCTCACCGAGGACGGCGCGAGCGTGGAACGCAGGCTCGCTTGCCGCCGGCACATCGACATCGAATCGGGAATTGCCGGCTGCCCGCCGAAGCAGCGCGCAGCCGACGATTTCCATGCCCGATCGGCAATCCCTGTTTCGTCAGCGCGTTCCTGGATCCTGATCGCGCTGCTCCAGTAACACAGACGATGTCGAACAACCTGCTTGGCTCGGCCCGAAGGCCTTCAATCAACGGTCGAAACCGGAATCAAGATCACCTGCCTGCCGATATCACCCGCAGCAGTCAGCAGAAGCGGCCTTGCGATAGACATCGAGCAACCCGGGCGTTTCCAGCAGGGTGGGGGCGACCAGAAATCGGGGTTCGCGACCAAGGGCAAGATCGCTGCGGATGCGTGACGCGGAAATTGCCAGAGCCGAAACGCAAATCCTGATGACGCGGCCAGAAGCCGACTGGTGCAGATCCGACACGGCCGTTGTCAGCCGCCGACTCGATTCGGCAACGAGCGCGTCCGATTCACCGGCGTGGTGTCCGGCCCGGGTCAACACCCCAAGGTGGGCGAGCCCGAACAATTCCTGCCAGCGGTGCCAGCTCGGCAATCCGCTCCAGGCATCGGCGCCAACAAGCAGCACAATCGGTCGCGCCGATCCGACTTCCTCGCGCAAGCCGACCAGGGTGTCGAAGGTGTAGGACGGACCGTTTCGACGCAATTCGCGGTCGTCGAGCCGCAGTCGATCCTGACCCTGCAAGGCTGCTCTGAGCATGGCCACGCGCTGATCCGCACTGGCCACCGGTTGCGGACGGTGCGGTGGCACATTGGCCGGCATCAGATGGACATTGGCACCGAGAAATTCAGCAGCTTCCCATGCCACACGCAAATGGCCGAGGTGAACCGGATCGAAGGTTCCACCGAAAATGGCGAGCGGGCGGCTTTCGTGGTTGATCATCGCAGGCGTCGCGGGCACTGATCAGAGCTTCAGGTCAAGCAACCCGGCGCCACGTGGCGGCCTTGCGATTGCCATGATCAGACGCTCGACTTCACGCCAGACATCGCCGTCGGCGCGACCCTTGGCGATACGGTCGATGCAGCCGAGATGGACGATGCAGCGCTCCCAGTGCGCGGCGTCGCCAAGCTTCAGCGCGCGCTTGAACAGGCCCTGCTTGGCGTCCCAGATTCGTTCGGACTTGAACGCCTGGTTGAGGTTGCCACCGGCGCTGGCCAAGCGATGAAGCAGGCGCAGTTGGTTCAGCATCCAGCCGAGCAGTGGAATGGCCTCCGCACCCTCGGTGCGCAAGCCTTCGACCATGCGCAAGGCACGCGTAGCATCACCGCCGATTGCAGCATCGGTGAGACGGAACGCGTCGTAACGCGCGTCATCGGCGACACTCGCTTCGAGCATGTCGATATCAAGGACGGCATCGCCGACCAGCAGGGCTAGCTTGTCGATCTCCTGAGCGGCAGCGAGCATGTTTCCCTCGATGCGTTCGGCCAGCAGCCCGATCGCATCGCCGGTCGCCCTGAGGCCGCGCGATTGCATGCGTGATGAAATCCAGGCCGGCATCTCCTCGCGCTTGATCGGCCACACCGGCATGGCCACGCCGACGCGATCGACCGCGCCATACCACGCGCCCTCGTGCGACTTGCTCCACTCCTGGGCGGTGATCATGAGCAAGGTGTCCGCTGGCGGATCAGCGCACCAGGCACTGATCGCGGCGGAACCTTCCTTGCCGGGCTTGCCGGTCGGCATGCGCAATTCGATCACCCGACGCCTGGAGAACAGCGACATCGCCGCACCGGACATGGCCAGTTCGTTCCAGTCGAAGCGATGGTCGACATCGTGGATCTCGCGTTCGGCGAAGCCCAGTTCGCGGGTGCGCGCACGCAACTGGTCGGCAGCTTCCATGACCAGCAGATGCTCGGCTCCGGCTATCAACCAGACCGGTTTGAGTTCATTCGCGCCGAGCAATCGCGGCAGATCAGTGATTCGGGCAGGCATTCGCCGATTGTACGAGACTCGGACGCTTGATGACTGGCCGAATGGAAAAGCTGAGGGCAATCAGCGGGATAACGAGTAACTCGCGGTTTGCAGGAACCTCCCCGGCAACAACCGGGGAGGCTCCCGCATCACATCATTCAACGCGTCTTGCGCACCAGTCGGCGACTGGCGAATACGCCAAGGAGCAGAATCATCGCGAGCAGGCCGAGCGGGTTCAGGGTCGGAATGCCGACCGCAATCCTGACTTCGGCGAAATCGGCGTCATCCTCATCCTGACCCTGATTGTCAATGGCGTCGTCGATCGACGGACCGTCGTTGTCGGGATTGGCATCGGGATCGGAATCTTTGTCCCGGATCGGATTGCCGTTCTCGTCCCTGGCATCGGAAATTTCGGCCAGGTTGATCACGTTGCCACCAAAGGCCTGGCGCAGGGTCATGCGTATCGGCACGCTGATGCTCGCGCCGGGAGCCAGCGGGCCGGCGATGCTGATGCTGGCCTGATTGGTTGACACCGGCGTCCAGCTCGGATCGTTGAGCAGCAACTGAAACGGAATCGTGTCGGTGATCGTGATGTTGGTTGCCGGGATCGAGCCCTGGTTGAACACGGTAATGACAAAGTCAACATTTTCCCCAACCACGTGCAGGTTTGGCGACTGGTTGGGCGCGAGTGTCTTGCGCAAGGCCAGATCGAAGTTGGTCAGCAAGCCGAAATCAACGCTGAGGTTCGAGTTGAAATCAGTATCGCCGTCATCGACAGGCTCGCCCTTGGCGGTCAGCGTGACCGGCAAGGACCAGATGCTGGTGCCATTCAGGGTGCCGTTGTCGTCATTGTTGATGTCGTTGTCCGGATCCGGTGCCGGCTCGTACGGACCATTTGGCAGCCAGCGTCGACCGGTGCCGGTCGATACCGTGTAGCGGGACGGCGCAACGACCTCGACCAGATAGGTATCCGGCAGCAGCGCGCTGAACAGGTAGTTGCCATTGCCGTCGGTGACCGTGCTGGCAATCGCCGGGCCGTCCGGCGTGCCGTTGTTGTCGGCATCCAGGTACAGGTTGACCGGGATACCGGCAATACCGGGTTCGCCGGCCGTCACCAAGCCATCGTTGTTGAGATCCTCCCAGACCAGGTTGCCTAGGCTCATCGCGCCACCGGTGCTGTCGACGACGTAGTCTTCGACCTCGCCATCCGGAGCGACGCCGGTTGGCGAGCAGCCCGCCTGGGTGGACAGGCGGAAACGAGCGAACGGATTGGCGATGTTGCCGGCCGGCACGACGCCGAAGTCGAGAATGACGGTGCCGCCATTGGTGCCGGGCGGTACCGCAATCTGTGCGGCCTCGTTCAAGTCGCTGAAGCTGCCGTTGCCGTTCCAGTCGATGAAGCCGCACAACGTGGCCGGGCTGGCCGTCATGTTGGTCACCGAGACCGGCGTCGTCGTCGGGCTGCCTTCGTTGTAGATCGGGCGCAGCTGCACGCCGTCCTCGTCATCGCCGGCGACGGCACAGGTGCCGCTGGTGAATCCGCCGCCCGCCGTGTCATCGCCATTGGCACCGATCGTCGGCTGGCCATCCGCTTCGTCATCGACACAGGCGCCGATATGCAGGCCGGCAACAATGCCGTGGGCCGGGCCGTTGTCGGCAAACAACGTGCTGTAGTTGCCGGTGCCGGTACCCGGACCGGTGTCAGGCAGATCACCGAGGTCATAGGGACGGAAGCTGACCGCATAGTCCTCTACCTCGCCGTCGGGCTCGGCACCCACCGGCGTGCACGGCGTGCTCGCCGTGCTCAGGCGGAAGCGCGCATACGAGGTCGGTGGCGAACTCGGTACGACCGGGCCGAAGCCCAGGGTGAACTGGACGTTGTTGCTGCCACTCGGCACCGCCTGGGTGGCAGTCTCGCCCGGATCGGCGAAGTCGCCATCGCCATTGAGGTCGATGAAGCCGCAGATGCGCGCCGCCGAGCCGGTGAGATTGGTCGCATTGACGCGAACCGAATGCGGGCCGACCTGGATATCGGCGAGATCCGCCGACAGCACGCCGTCTTCGTCGTCCGGTGTGCCGACCAGGTCATCGCCATCGGCGTTCACGCTGGGCTGGCCGTCGGCCTCGTTGTCGACCGATGCGCCCATGAACAGTCCGGGCACGATGTCGTGCTGCGGTCCACCATCGGCGATCAGGGTCTGGTAGTTGCCGGTTCCGGTGCCCGCACCGGTATCCGGCAAGTCGCCGAGATCGATGCGGCGCACGCTGACCACGTAGTCCTCGACCTCGCCATTGCTGGCCAGGCCGGAGGCCGCGCAGGCACCTGCCGTATCGGTGCTGAGGCGGAAGCGCGAGAAGGTCGGGCCAGTCGGCGTGCTCAGCGGCTTGGTGAATGGCAACTGGAACACCACGTTGTTGCTGCCCGTCGGCACCATCACGGAAGCCACTTCGATGCCGGGCGTGAAGCTGCCGTTCTGGTCGAAGTCGATGAAGCCGCACAGGCGCGCATCGGTTCCGGTCAGATTGGTCGCGGTCACATTCACCGAACCGGGCTGACCGACCACGAAGGCCAGGCTCGCGGTGTCGACACCGTCTTCATCGTCGCTGGTCTGCGCATCGTCGCCGCTGGCAATCACGCTGGGCTGGCCGTCCGCTTCCGCATCGACCAGGCTGCCCATGAACAAACCGGCGATGATCGGATGCACGGCGCCACCATCGGCAAGCAGGGTCTGGTAGTTACCATTGCCGGTTCCTGCCGCAGGATCAGGCAGGTCTCCGAGATCGGTGGTGATGGCGGTGAATGCATAGTCCTCCACTTCACCGTCGGCCGCCGCCCCGTTCGGTGAACAGCCGCCCGCCGTGCTCAGACGGAATCGCGCATAGCCGGCCGGGACGGTTCCCGGCGGTGCCACGCCGAAGTTGAGCACGAAGGCCGCGTTGTTGCTACCGTTGGGTACCGGCACGGTTGCGGTTTCGCTGGCGTCGGCAAAATCACCGTCGCCATTCAGATCGATGAAACCGCACAGCGTTGCGCCGGTTCCCACCGTGTTGGTGGCCAGGGCGGTAACGCTGACCGGGCCGCCGGTGAGGAAGGCGAGCGAGGTCGGATCCACCGCATCTTCATCATCATTGGCGACCGCGCAGGTGCCATTGGTCAGGGTGCCGGCACCAAGATCGTCGCCGTTGGCGAGAGCGCCAGGCTGGCCATTGATTTCGGCATCTTCGCAGGCGCCGAGGCGCAGGCCCGGACGCAATACATGCGACGGACCGCCGCTGGCGATCAGGGTCTCATAGTTGCCCGCGCCGATACCCGGCGCGGTGTCCGGCAGGTCGCCGAAGTCGACCGCATCCTGCACATTGACGACATAATCCTCGACTTCGCCGTCGCTGGCCGGACCAGTCGGGGCGCAGGCCACGCCGATGTCGGAACTGATGCGGAAGCGCGCATAGGTCTGGCCGGTAAAGCCCGGCGGTACGGTGCCGAAGGCCAGCGTGGCCGTTGCCGCACCATTGCCGACATCGAGCGTCGCGGTTTCGCCCGCTCCACCGAACGAGCCGTCGCCGTTGTAGTCGATGAAGCCGCAAATCCGCGCGGACGCCGCACCGGGATTCGGGTTGTTGTAGCTGACCCGTACGTTGCCCGGCGCACCGATGAACTGGG
This sequence comes from uncultured Dokdonella sp., assembly GCA_964390215.1. Classification (GTDB taxonomy): domain Bacteria; phylum Pseudomonadota; class Gammaproteobacteria; order Xanthomonadales; family Rhodanobacteraceae; genus Dokdonella. The sequence goes on from CAYMHF010000049.1 coordinate 8,720, forward strand.
TGAGATCGGACACGGTTATGCCGTCCTCATCATCGGGCCCGCCATTGGTGTCATCGCCGTCGGCACCGACATTGGGCTGGCCATCGACTTCGGTATCGACCGTGGCGCCGAGGCGCAGCGCATTGATGACCGGATGCACCGGGCCGTTGCTGGCGATCAGGGTGCCGTAGGAATTCGGCGCGTCGCCAAGGTCAACCGGCTGCACGAAGCCGAAATCGACGCTGAAATTGGAAGCCGAATCCGGGAATACCGTATTGCCATCGTTGTCGTCGTCGACTCCGCCAAAGCGCAGCGTTTCGGTGGTTGGCTCAGGCGCATTCGGCGGCGTGCCCGCCACCGGGCCAAGGCTGACCAGGCCCGAGGCAATCGAGTTCGGATTGCCGCCGCAGACGGTGACGCCGACGCTGGCGCCGTTGTCATTGTTGTCGACATCGAGGTTGGGATTGACTTCATCCGGCACGGTCGAGAACAAGCCGTTCAAGGCGACTTGGGCCGGTGCATTCGCGATCGCGACGTAATAGTCGTTGCCGGCCAGCAGGTCGTTGAAGCTGTACTTGCCGGGATTGCCGGCCAGGGTTGCGGTCGCCGTTGTCGCAACCAGGGTATCGCCGGTGCTCGGGCCTGGGGTGGCGTCCGTATCCCGACAAAGCAGCACGGTCACGCCATTGATGCCGGGTTCGCCTGCATCGGCGCGGCCGTTGTTGCGCTGGGTCGGATTGCCGGCGCCGTCATCGCGCCAGACCAGGTTGCCGAGGCGATAGCGCTCGGGAAGGATCACGCCGACTTTCGGCGGCTCGGCCGTTGGCAACAGGTCGGCGGCGAGCGTGGCGTTTTCCTGGAAGACGCGATGGGCGAAGGAGTTCCAGCTCGGATTGAATACCGCGGTATTGCCGCGGATATTCGGCGAGATGCCGCCGACATAGCTCGGCGGTGCACCGGTGGCCGGTGCACGCATCGGCACGTCCACTTCGATAAACGAACCGGCCACCCATTTGCTGGTCGCGACGGGCGTGGTCAGATTGGAGAATGCACGAATGCGGAAACCGGTCGCCAGCGACGCCGGCACTGGCAGGGCTGTACTCCAGGTACCGGGCGTACAGCCGCTGGGAAATGAGTTCTCGACACCCGCCGTGCCTGCTTGCGCCGGGGTGTAGTTCGCCGTGCGCACCTGGCCGCGGCAGAAGTTCGGTGTTGTCGTGTATTCGATCTGTACTGCGGCAGCACTCGCGTAAGCGACCGGATCGAGTCCCGGATTGACCAGCAGGATCAAGGGCGGTACCACCACCTTGGCATTCAGCGGTCCGTCCAGCACCGGCGCCCAGCGGCTCAGGCGCGGTGTGCCGATCAGTGGCTGACCGACACCGGTGTCTCCGATGAACGGAATCGTGTCATAGACGACGTATTCCTCGAGCAGGCGATTGCCGGCATTTGCCAGGCGCAGGCGGTAGCGGAATGTGCCGCCATGATCGGTGCGCGCCACGCAAGGGAATCGGGTGAAGTCCGACGGCGGGCCACCGAAGCTGGTGTCATAGTCGGGGCAGGTCGAGTTGTTGGTCGCCACGCTGGCCTGCGATGGATCACCAACGATCGGCAAGGCTGGATCGCCTTCGACCCATTTTTCGCCGCCGAGCAGGAACACTTCGTTGACCCGGAAGGTGGCCGAAGCCGGGCACATGAAATCGGTGGTCGAACCATTGTTGTTGAGGTCGTCCGAGTCGATCGTCGGCGCGCTGTTGTTCGGGCAGGTGAACGTGCCCGAAGGACCCGGGTCGAGGAATACCGCCATGTCGTTGATATAGGCCGCGGCGGGAGTCGGGTTGGCCGGCACGCCCTCACGGACGCGGGTGCGGATGACCGCACGCGGTCCGGTGGCGCTGGTTGCGAAACTGCCGGTGAAGCTGACCCGCACGAGGGTGCGCCCGGTCGCGCCGTAGTCCTGCGTGACTTGCACGGCGGCGCCGCCTGGCGTCGTGCTGACGACACTGACGAACTCGAGCTGGATCGGCAGCCAGTCGGAAAGCACCGGATTGACGATCGGCGCCGTGCTGTCACCGCTGACATGGTCGGCACTCAAGCTGAAATCGATGGTGCTTCCGGGCGGTGCCGTGGTTGGATTGGCGGACTTGCCGGGACGCACCGATGGTGTTCCGAATTCGACGCGTGCATTGGCGCACTGCACGGGCGGCGTGGCCGAACCGCCGCTGAAATTCACATAGGTGCAGTTCTCGATCGCCGACGGCACGATTACCGGCGGGCTGGTTCCGACGTCGTAGCGCACCTGCGGCGAGGTGGTGAACGCGAAATTGCGCGGCGTGTCCGGCCCGTTGGCGCCGAAATCGCTGAAGACCCAGCGCATGCACGTGGCCGCGGCCGGAATCGTGCCCGGACCGCCTCCGACCGGATAGGTGATTGAGGCAGCGGGACTCGCAATATTGGTGTCAAGTGCGGTAACTGCCGAGAAATCGCAGAAATTGCCGACCAGAACCGGCAGCACGGTGTATTCGATGGTCGCGCGCATGTCGCTGGTGACAACGCCATCCAGCGGCGAATTCCAGCGGCCGCTGCTGACCGAGGCAAACGTGATGCCGGGCGGCAAAGGCGCCAGCGCCTGCGGGAAGCGCTCAACGACAGTGAAGTTCGGCACGCGCACGTTCGCGTTGTTGGTGTTGGCGTTGATGCTGTAGACGATCGGGTTGCCGGTTCCCGGCGAGACATCCGGTGCGCTCTTGCTCGAGGTGCCGTTCGGTGCCGGTGCGCCGATCGTGTCATTGCGGATCGCCGGAGGGATTGTTGGCGGCAGTCCGCTGACCGGCACGACCGTGGCATCAACGCGGTTGTCGATGACGGTACCAATGGGCAATCCAACCGGGTAACGCACGATGAACTGGCGGCTTGCGCAAGCCGTGCCGGTGTTGATGCCCTGCAGGCCGGTCGCCGGCGGGGTGGTGTCGTCGAGATTCCAGGTGATGGTCTGCGGCGGACCGGCACCGACCGTGCCGCCACCGGCATCCTCGATGACCAGGCCGGGGATATTCGGCAAGGTGTCAATCAAGGTCGCATTGGTGATCGGCAGGTTGCCGCTAGCCGTGCTTGAACACAGCTGCACGCGGTAGGTCACGGCCGTACCGGCGGCAACCGCCTGCGAGGTGGGCGGATCGAGGCGCTGCTTGCGCGCCTGGTATTGCGGGGTCGGCGCATTGACGCTGATCGGCAGTGCCTCGGCGTAGGAACAGTCGGCGGTATCCGCCGGCAACGGGGGTCGCGGACCTCCGAAGACGGCATTCTGCGGTGGCGCCGGACAGGTGACGCCATTGATGCCAGCGACGGCACGGTTGACCACATCGGTCACCGCAAAGGTGATCGCGGGATTGATGCGCAGGATGATGTCCAGCGAAAAGCTGTCGCCACCCGCATAACTGTTGCGCACCAGGATCAGCGTGTTGCTGCCGACTGTGCAGGTGATCGTGTTGAAGAACGACGATACCGGGCAGCTGCTGACAACGAGCTCGGGCGGGAACGCATCTTCGATACGCAGCGTGCCGCAACCCGAGGTCAGGTTGTTGCAGGAACCCTGCAGGCGGTAGGTGACCGTCGTATTGGTATTGAACGGCCCGGCGCCACTGATGCGGGTCTTGCTGAAGGTTTGCTGCGCCATGACGCTGCCGGCCATCAGCATGAATGCGACGACCGCGACCCACTTGATGATACGAATCATGTGATCCCCTGGATGCTTTCCCAACCAACTGTAAGCCGCCTTCGCGGTAATCCCCGTACCACGCAGCAAGTGCCGTGCCAGATGTGTCCGACAACGGTTCCAGCCGTGCAAATCGTGTTCAGGTCACGCCAATATCCCCCACATCGAGGTCAACCGCAGCAATTGGGAAATTGCACACGCGCGACTGGCCACAAGCGGTGAAGCATACCCTACTTGAAACCGATTTCATTTCGGATCGGTGCTGCTTGAACCAGTTTATCCATACCCGACAACAGCTTGAAACGCTCGGATTGGGGATCGACACAAAGGTTTGCGTTCGAAACAATGCATGGGAAGCGCTGTCCGTTGTCAGACAAGGCCTGGCCGATACTTACAAGGAACGCATCGAGCGCAACCCGGATGGCGATCGCGTCCGCTGGCTCGCGATGGCCTTATCCGGTCGTCGCAACCTGCAACGAAACGCATTTGCTGCCATTGCCGACCCACTGGGTACCCAGCTCGGTGAATCCGAACCGATCGTGGAAGGCGCGCGATGCCGGATTGGGCGGTTCGATGTTGTACTCGCAAGTGATGCGATTCACGCCAAGCGACCGCGCATGGTCGAACAGGTGTCGGTACATGAATGCGCCGATTCCGCCGCCGGCCAGGTTCGACGCAACCACGATTCGATCCACATACATGAAGCTGGCAAAGCGGGCTGCGAACCACGCGTAATTCTCGTTTTCGTATGCCGCGCCATCGCGCATGGCGAGCAGGAAGGCGCCAACCTCCCCGGCGATGGCCACAACCTTGTGATAGCTGGACAGCCGATGCAGCATGCCCAACCGCTCGCGATCCAGCGGACTCGTATGCCTGACCTCGGCATCGTTGAGCGCAAGGATGCGGTCGAAGTCCGCTTCGTTGGCGTTGCGGATTTCCATGATGCGCAAGGTTGCTTGTTGGTCAGGGCCTCGCTTCGCGTCCGGCGGCCTCGAGTCGGCGCAGAATTGCCTGAACCATGTCGCGCTGCAACTCGCCGGTCAGCAGATCCTGTTCGGCGGCGATGCCCAGCGCTTGCGATGCGTCAAAGGTGAAATCGCGACTTAGCTCGATCGTCTGCACAAGCAGCAATGAATTACCGGTTGCACTGACCACATCGAATTCAACGTGATAGCGAATCGTGTACTCGTTGGCGCGCGCATTGCCGCCGACAGAAAGCACATCAGTGCGTATCGTGTTGCTGCCGACGCGCAGCACGGCACTGCGTTGCGCTGATCCTTCGACAACCTGGGCGCCGGACCGGGTCAAGGCTTTGCGCAGATCACGTCCGAGCGGGCTCAGCGAATCCACCCCCTCGATGGCGAGCCGCTGCATGCCTGCTGGCAAACGGACTTCTTCACGCAGATGGAAGCCGCAGGCGGTGAGAGCCAGGCTGAGAATCGTGATGAGGACAGTGCGATGGAATTTCATGGTGGCCTGGAGCTGTGGTCAGGTGTGAAGCATAGCGGATGTTGTTGTTAGGGCCTTGCAGAGTCGAGCACCCAAGAATCTTGCCAGACGCTTTCCTTCTGCCCTTGGGAGAAGGTGGCGCGCAACGTCGGATGAGGGTTCGGTGCGCCGCGAACAACATTCTTCGCCCGATCCCTCATCCGCCTTCGGCACCTTCTCCCAGGGGGAGAAGGAAAGGCTAGACAACGATGTTGACGATCTTGCCGGGCACAACGACGACCTTCTTGATGGCTTGACCTTCAAGATGCGGAACCACCGACGGCTCGGCCAGCGCGGCACGCTCGCAATCCTCTTTCGACGCCGAAACCGGCACCGCGATCGTGCCGCGCAATTTCCCGTTGACCTGCACCGCAAGTGTGACCGCATCGCGAATAAGCGCCGATGCGTCAGCCTTCGGCCACGGCTGATCCTCGATCAGGGTTTCAGCATGGCCGAGTGCCTGCCACAGCACATGGCAGATATGCGGCGTGATCGGATTGAGCAGCAACACGATGGCCGCGAAAGCCTCATGACGCACCGCCCTGCCCTGGTCGCTCATGTCATCGAACCGGGTCACCGCATTGAGGAGCTCCATCAAGGCCGCAATCGCCGTATTGAAGGCATGCCGCCGACCGAAATCGTCTGAGACCTTGTTGATCGTCTCGTGGATCTGCCGACGCAGAGTCTTCTGCGCGGCATCAAGTTTTGCGACATCGACAACGCCTGCGGCGCCCCCCCATCCGCCTTCGGCACCTTCAGGCGCGAGAAGGGAATCCGTGCTCGCTGCGCTCGCCGATCGGATCATCGGATGATCCGGCTGCGCCACATGCGCATGCAGCTCGCGCCACAAGCGCTTGAGGAAGCGCGACATGCCCTCGACGCCGGCTTCGTTCCATTCCAGTGACTGATCGGGCGGTGCGGCAAACATCGAGAACAGGCGTACCGTGTCGGCGCCGAACTTGCGCACCATCAATTCGGGATCGACGCCATTGTTCTTCGACTTGGCCATTTTCTCGGTGCCGCCAATCGCCACCGGCTGGCCATCGGCCCTGAGCACGGCACCGGCAACGCGTCCCTTGTCATCGCGCTGCATCTCGACGTCGACCGGGTTGATCCATTCCTTGCGACCCTGCGCATCCTCGCGATAGAAAGTCTCGGCAATGACCATGCCCTGGCAGAGCAGGTTGATCGCCGGCTCGTCGCTGTCGACGAAACCGCAGTCGCGCAACAACTTGTGATAGAAGCGGAAATAGAGCAGATGCAGGATGGCGTGCTCGATGCCGCCGATGTACTGGTCGACCGGCGCCCAGTAGTTGGCGCGCTCATCGACCATGTCGCTGGCCCCCGGCGAGGTGTAGCGCGCGTAGTACCAGCTCGATTCCATGAAGGTATCGAAAGTGTCGGTTTCGCGCTCGGCCGAGCCGCCGCACTTTGGACAATGCGTCTTGCGCCACGCCGGGTCGGCCTTGATCGGCGACTTGACCCCGGTGAACTCCACATTCTCGGGCAACACCACGGGCAGTTGATCGTCCGGCACCGGCACCGCATCGCACTTCGCGCAGTAGATGACCGGGATTGGACAGCCCCAGTAGCGCTGGCGCGAAACACCCCAGTCGCGCAGGCGAAAATTGACCCGGCGCATACCCTTGCCGTCTCTTTCGAGACGCGCCGCAATCGCATCGAAGGCATCACGGAAATTGAGGCCATCAAACTCGCCTGAGTTCACCAGAAATCCATATTCGGTGTAGGCGCCTTCGGTGATGATGCTGTTCTCGAACTCATCGAGCACATCGACCTCACCGGCCGGCTCGACCACATCGATCGCGCGGCTCTCGCCGAGCGCTGCCGACATCGCATCCTTGTTGCCAGCCGCATCGCGGCCGAGTTCGCGCACCGCATCGCGCACGCCAACCGTGACGATGACCATGCGGATCAGCAGGTCATATTTTGTAGCAAATTCCCAATCACGCTGGTCGTGGGCCGGCACGGCCATGACTGCGCCGGTGCCATAACTCATCAGCACGAAATTGGCGACCCAGACAGGCACAGTCTCACCGGTGATCGGATGGATCGCCTTGAAGCGCGTCTCGACGCCCTTTTTTTCCTGGGTCTCGATATCAGCTTCGGCGGTGCCACCATGACGGCATTCCTCGATGAACGCAGCAACTTCCGGCTGGCTCAATGCCGCCTTCTGCGCGAGCGGATGCTCGGCAGCCACGGATACGAAACTGACCCCCATCAGGGTATCCGGGCGCGTCGTGAACACGGTCACCGGCTCGGCTTCGCCTTCGATCGCGAACTGGATTTCAAGACCTTCCGAACGGCCGATCCAGTTGCGCTGCATGGTTTTGACCGAATCCGGCCAGCCCGGCAGCGTGTCCAGGCCATCAAGCAGCTCCTGTGCGTAATCGGTGATCTTCAGGAACCACTGCGGAATCTCGCGTTTCTCGACCACGGCACCCGAGCGCCAGCCGCGGCCATCAATGACCTGCTCGTTGGCGAGTACGGTCTGGTCAACCGGATCCCAGTTGACGATCGAATGCTTGCGGTAGACCAGACCCTTGTGCATGAGTCGGGTGAACATGCGCTGCTCGTGGACGTAGTAGTCCGGTTTGCAGGTGGCGAATTCGCGCGACCAGTCGATCGCATAGCCCATCGCCTGCAACTGCGTGCGCATGTGCTCGATGTTGGCGTAAGTCCATTTCGCCGGCGCGGTCTTGCGCGCAATGGCGGCGTTCTCGGCCGGCAGGCCAAACGCATCCCAGCCCATCGGCTGCAGTACATTCTTGCCCTGCATGCGCTGGTAGCGGCTGATCACGTCGCCGATCGTGTAGTTGCGCACATGGCCCATATGCAGGGCACCCGACGGGTACGGCAGCATCGACAGACAGTAGTACTTCGGCTTGCTCGAATCCTCGACCACTTCGAACGCGCGCGTCGTGGTCCAGAAGGTTTGCGCAGCGGCTTCGACAGCCTGCGAATCGTAGCTTTTCTCGGTCATGATCAGGATTGCGCCGGAGGCCGGCTGGGCATTGAAAAATGTGCGCCAGACTAGCGCAGCAGGCGCAATCGCGCCATGCATGGGATCACTCGGCTGTGCCGGAAGTCCGATTTACCGCAGTAGGCGGCCGCGCTATAAGTCGGCGTGGTCGATCGACGCGACATGCGCATCGGACATCGACCCACCTGAATGAGCTTCGCACCGACCCACTGGGGAAACCAATGACACTCCGACTCATCTCTGCCACGATCCTTGGTCTGCTCGGCACGAGCGCGATGGCTGCCGCGAGTGGCTCAGGGCCCGTGGCCCTGCATTGCGCCCATGTTTTCGATGCCAACAGCGGCAAGATGCGCGGCGAGACAACGATCCTGATCGAGAACGATCGCATCACTTCGCTGCTCGACGGTCATGTCGTGCCGAAGACCCTGCAGGCCGACTACGACCTGTCCGGCATGACCTGCCTGCCCGGCCTGATCGACAGCCATGCCCACCTGACCATGCAGTTCAGCAAGTCAACCTACAGCGACAAGTTCCGACTCAATCCAACCGACGACGCGATCCGAAGCACCGTCTATGCACGCCGCACGCTAGCCGCCGGTTTCACCGCCGTGCGCAATCTCGGGGATGACGGCAACGCCTCGATTGCCCTGCGAAATGCGATCAACCAGGGCATCGTGCCGGGCCCACGCATCTTTTCGGCCGGTGGCGCGATTGGCAGCACCGGCGGCCACGCCGATCCGACCAATGGATTCCGTGCCGCTCTGGAAGGCGATCCGAGCCCGAAGGACGGCATCATCAACTCGCCGGAAGATGCCTGGAAAGCGGTTCGCCAGCACTACAAGGATGGCGCCGACGTGATCAAGATCATGCCTTCCGGCGGCGTGCTCGATGAAAGCAGCAGTGCCGACAATGCACAGATGACGATCCCCGAAATCGAGGCCGTCGTCGCGGCCGCACACGACTACGGCTTCACCGTCGCCGCCCACGCCCACGGCGCCGAAGCCATCCGCCGCGCGATTGTCGCCGGTGTCGATTCGATCGAGCACGGCACCTACATGGACGATGCCGACATGAAACTGATGAAGCAGCACGGCACCTGGTATGTGCCGACCATCATCGCCGGCAAGTACGTCGAGGAAAAAGCGAAAGAAGGCTGGTTCCCGCCACAGGTTGCACGCAAGGCCGAGGAAGTCGGCCCGGTCATCCAGGCCACCGCCGGCAAGGCCTACAGGGCCGGCGTGAAGATTGCCTTCGGCACCGATGCCGGCGTCTTTCCACACGGCCAGAACGCAAAGGAGCTCCAATACATGGTCGAGGCCGGCATGCCGAATGCCTTCGCCCTGCAGACAGCGACCACACATGCCGCCGAATTGCTCAAGCAGTCGAAGAACCTGGGTTCGATCGAGCCAGGCAAATACGCCGACATCATTGCCGTCAAAGGCGATCCGCTTGCCGACATCAGCGTCATGCAGCAGGTCGATTTCGTCATGAAGGGCGGCGCGATCTACCGGCAGGACGGCAAGGCAAGGGTCGACTGAGGCCGCATGTCGTGGCGGTCACATGCGATTGCCACAGCCCTGTGCCATGCTTGACAAGCCGTCAAGGCAACGCTGAATCGATCGACAGGAGATTGCCATGAGCGTGAATTCGAAGACCCCGATGGCCTTGTACAAGGCCAACCTCGAACTGGTGCTGCGCATCGGCGCCCTGCTGCACGAGAATCGCCGTCGCTGGGCACAGGCCGGCGCGACCGGAACCAGCAAGGCAATCGAGCGAACACTTGCTGAAACCGAGCGCATGCTGACCACAAACGACTGGACTGCGCTGTCGGCGATGCCCGGCGAGGAGTTCTGGCAATCGCTGGGCACAGGCGCCGGCCCCATGCAGGGCACGGTGGAATCAGCCGTTCGCAGTCAGACCGAATTTGCCGAGGGACTCAAGCAGGCCTTCGCCGAATGGCAGCAACAGTCAACCGAAGCGCTTGGTGGAAATCCCGCTCAATCGGCACCGTGGGCATTCACCGACCTGTTCAAGGGTTTCGGCGCCGCCACCGCGCAGCCTCGGACCGAGTCCCGATCACGCAAGCCACCGCCGTCGAAGCCGGCCGCGAAGGCGAAGCGTACCGCGAAAGCGAAATCAAAGCCTGCGACGAAGAAAGCACCGGGTGGAACCCGAAAGAATTCTCCACGCAAATAACCTGCCCGGATCCGATATCGCCTCGGGCGTCTTGTTTCAACGTACCCCATGCATGAGGCGCTTGAACAACGGCGTCAGCAACAACACCAGAACTCCGCTGCCGATGCCGATCTTGGCCAGGAACACAAACAAATCTTCGTATTTGGACAGGGCTTCGGCAACATCGATCACGGCGCCTTCCGGAATCTCGATCGATGACAGCTTGCCGAGTTGGGCGGCCAGAAGCTCCGAGTAGGACGTGCCCAGGAACCAGCCCCCCATCATCAGGCTGACGACGCGCGGCACCGACAGCTGGGTGACTGCTGAGAGTCCGATCGGCGACAGCATCATCTCGCCGACTTCGAGAATGAAATAGGCCAGCACGAACCACCAGATACCGGTCAGGCCGTTCGCCTGGGGATTACGCGCACTCCAGACCAGGACAAGAAACGAGACCCCGGCAAGAATCAACCCATAGGCCGACTTGGCGGGCTTGCTCGGATTGAGGCCGCGCTTTTCGAGTCGCGGCCACAACCACGCAAAGATCGGCGCGAGCACGAGGATGAAGAACGCACCGAGAAAGGTCAGCTGGCTGGCCGTCCATTCGATGCCGAGCGCCTGATGATTCATCGCACGATCCGAAAACAGCACCCAGGAGCCATAGGTCTGTTCGTACAAGGTGAAGAAAACCAGGCAGAAACCGATGAATGCGAGCACGGCGAACATCTGATCGCGCTCGACCTTGCTGCAATGCTTGAACATGAACCAGAGGATGCCGCCAAACAGGCAGATCGAAACCAGGTGCATCGACAGCACGACCGGCGTCGGCTCGAAGACTCCCGGAATGATCGCCAGGATCAGCGAATGCGCCTGGATCAACAACCAGATCACTGACAAACCGGCGACCGCTCCGAGATAGATCAGATGCTCGCGCGACAGCGGACCGAGCAGACGCTCACGCAATCTTTCCGGGTCGCGCGGCTCGGCATGCCCCATCAAGTGCTTCTGGCCGTAGAGGAAGTTCGCCAGTCCGGCAATCATGCCGATGCCGGCGGCACCGAAACCCCAGCCCCAGCCGTAGGTTTCGCCGAGCCAGCCGCAGAGCAGAGCCGACACCGTCGCGCCGATGTTGATGCCGGCATAGAAAATGCTGAAGCCAGAATCGCGACGCGGATCGTTTTCCGGATACAGCTTGCCGACAATGGTCGAAATGTTCGGCTTGAGGAAGCCGACCCCCATGATGATCAGCGACAACGATAGATAGAAGATCTGCAGGGCGCCTTCATCGCGTGTGATCACGCCATCGACCAGGGTCGCCTGATTGCCTTCGATGGCCATGCCAAGGTGACCCAGAACCAGCAGGATGCCGCCAAATACAACCGCCTTGCGCATACCGAGCCAGCGGTCGGCAATCAACCCGCCGATGACCGGCATCGCATAGACCAGGCCACCGTAGGCACCGATCAGGTTGTAGCCATGGTCATCGCTGAAAAGGTGGTATTTGATCAGGTACAGCAACAGCAAGGCTTTCATTCCATAGAACGAAAAGCGCTCCCACATCTCGGTGAAGAAGCAGATATAGAGGCCTTTTGGATGGCCCAAAAACTCCTGCGCTTGCTCGGCGTGGACGACAGACGGATCGGACGACATGCGACTTCCCGGATGACAGCGAGGCCGGAGTATAGCGGCATGCCTGCAATCGGGAGGCAGGCTTCAGCCGCAAACTTCTCCCACACACTCCCCATCAAAACGCCGTCAATACGCCGAGAAACTCCTCGCCATAGCGAGCCAGTTTCATTTCGCCGACGCCGCTGATCGTGGCGAGCTCGCTCAGCGACTGCGGGCGCTCGCGCAACATCTGCAGCAGCGTGGCATCGGCAAAGATTCGATAGGCCGGAACGCCCTGTTCTTTCGCCAGTCGTGCGCGCGTGTTGCGCAGCGACTCCCACAACCCCGATTCGTGCGGCGCGATATCGAGCGTCTGCGTCTTGCGTTCGCTGCGCACGGATTTCTTCTTCGCCTTGCGTTCAACTCTGTCAGCGACATGGCGCATGCGCACCTCAGTTTCGCCGCGCAGAACCGCGCGGCTCGCTTCAACCAGATGCAAGGTGCCAAATCCTTCATTGTCCGGAGCAAGCAAACCAGCGGCGACGAGCTGGCGGAAAATCGCACTCCATTGACGATCATCGAACTCGGCGCCGATACCGAACGTGCTGAGCCGCTCGTGGGCGAATTTGGCCACTTTCTCCCCATCGATGCCACGCAGCACGTCGATCAAATGCTTGACACCGAAGCGTTGGCCGGTGCGGTAGACGCACGAAAGCGCCTTCTGCGCGGCTATCGTTGCGTCCCAGGTTTGCGGCGGATCCAGACAATTGTCGCAGTTGCCACAATTGCCCGTCGGCTTCTCGCCGAAATAGCTCAAAAGCTGGCGACGTCGGCAACCCGTGCTTTCCGCAAAGCCGATCAAGGCATTGAGCTTGTTGCGCTCGACCCGCTTGCGCTCCTCACCGGCATCGGATCTCGCGATGAACTGAGTCAGGGTCACAACATCGGCGAGCCCGTAGGTCATCCACGCTTCGGATGGCAAGCCATCGCGCCCGGCACGACCGGTTTCCTGATAATAGCCTTCGAGACTCTTCGGCAGATCGAGATGGGCGACGAATCGCACATCCGGCTTGTCGATGCCCATGCCGAACGCAATCGTGGCGACCATGATGATGGCATCCTCGCGCAGGAATCGCTGCTGATTCGCTGTGCGCGACTCGGCGCTCATGCCGGCATGATAAGGCAGCGCCAGATATCCATCATCCGCCAGTGCTGCCGCGGTCAAGTCAACCTTGTTCCGTGACAGGCAATAGACGATGCCTGCCTCGTCACGATGCCGAGCCAGAAAACCCTTGAGCTGGCGGCGCGGGTTGTCCTTCTCGACAACGCCGTAGCGGATATTCGGCCGATCAAAACTGGCGACAAAACAGCGTGCCGATTCGAGGCCGAGGCGCTCGATGATTTCGCGTCGTGTCGGTGCATCTGCGGTCGCGGTCAGGGCAATGCGCGGCACCTTAGGGAAACGCTCGTGCAAAATTGTCAATTGACGATATTCCGGACGGAAATCATGCCCCCACTGCGATACGCAATGCGCCTCGTCGATCGCAAACAGACTCAGCTCGACCTGTTCGAGCAGATCAAGAAAGCGCCCGGTAAGCAAGCGCTCGGGGGCGACATAGAGCAGTTTCAGATCACCAGCTCGAAGACGCTGTTCAACCTCGCGCTGGGCGCCCGCCTCGAGACTCGAGTTCAGGAACGCGGCCTCGATGCCGAGCTGATGCAGGGCCTCGACCTGATCCTGCATCAAGGCGATCAACGGCGAGATGACAATTGCCGTGCCGGGACGGATCAAGGCCGGAATCTGGTAGCAAAGCGACTTGCCACCACCAGTCGGCATCAGCACCAGGGCATCGAATCCACTCGACACGCGCTCGATGATGGCCTGTTGGTCACCACGGAACATGGCATAGCCAAACACCGAATTGAGTATCTGCAAGCAGGATTGAACCATGAGGTGATGCTACCAGTTGATGGTGCGTCACGGACTCAACGACTCGGCAGTCGATATCGGCGTTTCTGGGAGAGGCCTGCAAGCCCGACGCGTCGACCCGCCGTACGTCCAGTGAAAGCGGGCACGATGCGCAAGGGCATCGTGGCTGAAGCCGCTTCCGGCAAAGGCTTGGA
>CAYMHF010000050.1:0-22440 GCA_964390215.1 uncultured Dokdonella sp.
CTGCTCGATGCTGCCATCGGCATTGATGCGGTACATGTTCCAGATCAGGAACGGATGCTGATCGTTGTTGTAGGGAGCGAACGTGCCGGAAAACTTCCCATGCCAGGGGATCCAGGCTGTCCAAAGCGCGCTGCTGGTACCGAGGGCGCCCTGCCCGGCAATGGTCACCGTCGCCGTTCCGGCATTGACGTTGTTTTTCAGCGTCGAGCTCGGCGCAAAGACGACCTTTCCGCTTCCGCCGGGTCCGGTCACTCCGCTGTCGCGCATCCTGGCCACTGAAATGTTCTGCATGAACAGATCCGCCTGGTAGACCACGCCGGGCGCTTGACCGACAACCTGTTCGCCGTGGTAGTGCGATGGCGAGGGAACGCCCAGCAAGTCCTTGGCTCCACCGCCGCCCTGGCGGGTGATTTCACTGAGGATTTCCAGATCGGCGATCGGCGAATTGGCCATCTCCGGATGCCCGCTGCGCTTGGCCAGCGCGGGAGCGACGCGCATGTCGGCGGTATAGATCGCCAGCACATGGTTGTCCCGCACCAGTTCGTACATCAGCTTGTCGATGTAGAACCAGACCTTGCCGTCGCCACTGACAACATCCAGTTGCATCGGATCTTTCGCATTGGGACGCAAGCGGAAATCCACCAGCGCAATCGTGCTGCCATCCTTGAGGGTCAGGTTGTAGCCGCCGCGTGATTGCAGCGAACCGCCGAGGAATCCGACAAACGAGCCACGCTCGGCGCGAAACTGCAGGCTGCCGCTTTCTCGCAGGGCGAACAGCTCCGACCCATAGGCCTGGCGGACCTTGAGGCCGTCAGTCAGACGCGCCGTGTCGCTGGGCAACATGCCGGCGCGGCCCTGGATCGAGATGCCCATGCTTTGCAGAAGGTTTTCATTGAGACGGACAGCAACGGTTCCACCCCATGCCGCCCAGTCGTTGGAGGTTTCGGTGGCTGCGCTTGCCGTGGTCTGTTCGGCGCCTGAAATCATCGGACACAGCGCGAGCGCAAGCGCGATGGGTAGCATCTTGAGAGTCATGGTGTCAGCCCCGGAAAGTGTTGGGATGGATGGGTATCTGCTGCAAACTGCAACGCGATTGTACCGCCAACGCGCGACAGGCCCTGAAAATATCGCGACTCATGGCGTAAAGACACTGCCCGAAGCGATGGCCTCGGGTGGCGACTTGCCATAGCCTTTCTGGAAAACAGTGGCATCAAAACTGTTGGCGAATATGCGCTCGCCCGGCTCAGGTGCGTTCCACAATTGCCACATGTACTCGCCGCGGCTGCGATCCTTCGGCCCGACCACGGCGGGACGATTGGGTTCACCCGCACACATCTGGTTCTCGCCCGGAATCGAGCGTTCGATCGCCTGATTGCGCAGGAACTCCAGGTACTCGCGACTGGAGGTCTGGTAATAGAGCCGCGCGCTCACGGTGAGCGGCCCCGGCGTGGCCGCAGGGATCACGGCCGCATAATCGACTTCATCGTAGTTGACCAGGATGCCGCTGCCGAGTGAAGTTTCCGGGTAGGTGATGCCAACCGGACGCAACTGGTAGCCATTCGGATCGGCCGCCGTGGCCGGCTTGAAGCCGAGCGGCGGAATGCGATTGTCCTTGGCGACACAATCATTCAACACGAAATGGAAGGCCTCACGACCGAGACTGTCGACGGCATCGCAGGTGCCGGTGCCATGACGGTTCCAGATACCCTGCAACACTTCGTAGACACGCAGTTGTGGATCACTGGCGAGCACCGCACTGGCATTGTCGTAGCCCCCGCTCTCGAACACGAGCAAGCCGTTGAAATCACGCACCTGCACGTTCAGCCACATGCGCCGACCTTCGGAGTAGCCACTCGGCAACTTGTGGCCACTGTTGTTGGTGACCTTCACACGCACGCTGAGCGCACCCGCACCCGACACCGTCGGCGCCGTATAGCCGAGGAGCACGACATCGACAGCCGCCGCCGTCTGCAGCAGATCGCGGGCTGCCTGGATGGTCTGATCAAAGGAATTCTGGCGACCCACTCCGCCGGCAGAACCTGGAATCGTGCTGGTATCGCTGAATTCGCCTTTGATGATGCCGGGTACCCAGGTATTTCCGCCGACAAAATCATGTACCGGCAAATTGCCCGTGCGACTGGGTCCGCCGAGACACGCGGTCGCGGTGGGATCGATGCTGTCAGGCATGTGGCAGGCCTGGCAGGTTTGGCCACCCACACCGGCAAACTGGCTTTGCTTCCATTCGCTGTAAGTCCGCTCGATCGGGAACGGAATGGCCGTATCGGTACCGTCGGCAAGCTTGAGCGTTTTCAGCGGCCCGACATCGGTGTCCGGCGTGCTCACATCGTGGCAGGAGCCACAAATTGCGCTGTCGGCATGAAACGCCGATTGCGCCCAGGCATGCGGCGGCGAGAACGAGCCGGAATAGGTGTAAGGGCCGCGCCGGCACGGCTCGCCGCCATTGCCGTTGCACTCTGCATCATCCAGCCAGACATTGGCATTGCCGATCATGGTCGGCTCGCCCAGCGGGCCGTTGGGCATCACCCGATGACAGAAATGGCAACTGTTCCCGCTGTAATCGTTGGAGAAATCGGCGGCATCGGGTGAGCCTTGCAGCAGGCAGCCATTGGCGCCCTTGAGCGGATCGTTGGCCGGGCCGAATCCGGACTTGACCACACGACCGCCGTACCAGCCGGACGAGGTATGGCAGCGCAGGCAGAAATCGCCAGCCCCCGGGAAATCCTTGTTGGCGATGTCGACCGCCGCCCAGAACAAGGGATCGCGCGTGGCATTCGCCATCATCGATCCTCCCCAGGTGCTGTGTGGACGATAGGTCGGGCTGGTGCCCGTGAATCCGCCATGGCAACCGCCGCAGGAATCGGAAGGCTCCAGGGAAAAGTTGAGTCCCGGCTGCGTGCCATGGGGCGTGAAGTCGATGGCGAATGCACTGGAGCAGGCCAGCCATGAAATGAACACCGCCAGGGCAGGCAACAACAAACCCGATCGAATGCGTCGCACTGCACACAGGATTCGCAAATCACTCACTCCGCAAGAAAGGTAGTCGCCGCCCGTTCCTGGCCGGAGGCGCCGCCTGGCACATGCACTGCGATGCGCCAGTCGATTCAGCATCGACCAACAGACCGGGCGCACGTCGCGCGGGGCGCACTGTCCCTGTTGCCGGGTTCACTGATGCCATCCGCCCGACAAGACAGGCTGATTATTATCACGAAACCGCAGCCATCGCATATTGATCGATGAACCGATGCGCCGTCTTGCGCGCGCCCAAAGCGCACGCCAGCCGCCAGGACGATGCGTTCAGCCGGGCGACCGATACCCCAGCAGGCGTTCGGCGATATCCAGATAGAGCGACGGCAAGCGCTCAAGATCCTGCACCGAGACGCATTCATCGATCTTGTGGATGGATTCATTGATCGGCCCCAGCTCAACTACCTCGGCACCGAGCGGCGCAATGAAGCGACCGTCCGAAGTGCCGCCAGCGGTGCTCGCCAGCGGAATGATCGCGCAGAGCTTCTCGATTGTCGCCGTAACCGCATTGCGCAACGCGCCGGGGGCGGTCAGGAACGGTTCACCGGAGAGGTTCCAGTCGACTTCGAAATCGAGTCCATGCCGGCCCAGGCAGGTTTCGACGCGCTGGCGCAGATCCTCCGCCGTGCTCGCCGTGCTGTAGCGGAAATTGAACGTCACCTCGAGCTGGCCAGGGATGATGTTGTTGGCACCGGTGCCAGCATGGATGTTCGAGATCTGGAAGCTGGTCGGCGGAAACTCGGCATTGCCCTCATCCCAGCGCATTGCGGCCAGCTCGGCCAGTGCAGGCGCGGCGGCATGGATCGGATTGAGGGCTTTTTCCGGGTAGGCGACATGGCCCTGCACGCCGCTCACGCGCAATTGCCCATGCAGCGAACCGCGTCGCCCCACGCGGACCAGATCGCCCAGTGTGGCCTGCGACGAAGGCTCACCAACCAGGCACCAGTCGATGCCCTGGCCACGCTGGCGAAATTCTTCGACGACACGGCGCACGCCATCCATCGACGGACCTTCTTCGTCGCTGGTGACGAGCAAGGCGACGATTCCCGGATGCTCAGGGTGCCGGCGCACGAATTCCTCCAACGCGAGCGTCATCGCGGCGACTCCGGATTTCATGTCGGCCGCGCCGCGCCCGTACAGATGCCCATCGCGGATCGTCGGCTCGAACGGCGGACTCGACCAGTGTTCCAGCGGGCCGCTTGGCACGACATCGGTATGGCCGAGAAAGACCAGCACCGGCCCATCGGCTCCATGCGTCGCCCACAGATTGTCGACATGCCCGTAACGCAGGTGTTCGATCTTGAATCCGGCATCGGCAAGGCGCACCGCCAGCAATGCCTGGCAACCGCCATCATCGGGGGTTACCGATGCGCGTCGGATCAGTTCACTGGTGAGCTCAACAATTGCGGACATGATTCGTGATACCGGCAGGATTCCTGTGGCGGTTTCTGTAGGAAGCGGCTTCAGTCGCGATGCGGCGAATAGCATCGCGACTGAAGCCGCTTCCTGCAAAGGGCTCTTTTCAGCTGGTCGAAGAAAACAATCCGGCGTAGATCTTGTCATTGAAACCCAGCTGCACCTTGCCATCGGCCGGTACCAGGATCGGGCGCTTGACCAGGGCCGGATACTCGCGAATCAGCAGGCTCCATTCGGCCGCCGATCCGGGCGCCTTGCGTGCCGGCGCCAGATTGCGCCAGGTCGTGCTGCTGCGATTGACCAGCGCATCAAAGCCGCCGACCGCCTCGGCCCACGCCTTGAGCATGGCCGGCGTGGCCGGTTCGTCGCGATAGTCGATGAAGCGATAGTCCACGCCATGACGATCCAGCCACTTGCGCGCCTTCTTGCACGTGTCGCAAGCATTCAAACCGTAGACTTCGATGCTCATGTTCTGGGTCATGCCCGCAACAATTCGTTGATGCCTGTCTTCGAGCGCGTCTTCTCGTCAACGCGCTTGACGATGATCGCCGCATACAGGCTGTGGCTGCCATCGGCAGCGGGCAGCGAACCGGCAACGACGACACTGCCGGCCGGGATCCGGCCATAGCTGACCTCACCGGTCGCGCGATCGTAGATCTTCGTCGACTGGCCAAGGAACACGCCCATGCCGATGACACTGCCCCGCTCGACAACCACGCCTTCGACGACTTCCGAACGCGCACCGATAAAGCAGTCATCCTCGATGACGGTCGGACCCGCCTGCAGGGGTTCGAGCACGCCGCCAATGCCGACGCCACCGGACAAGTGCACGCGCGCGCCGATCTGCGCGCAGGAGCCGACCGTGGCCCAGGTATCGACCATCGTGCCGGCGCCGACATGCGCGCCGATATTCACATAGCTCGGCATCAGTACGGCGTCGGTGGCGACATGCGCGCCGCGGCGCACCAGCGCGCCCGGCACCATGCGTGCGCCGATTGCCGAAAACGTCGCGGCATCGGCATCGGCAAAGCGCAAAGGCACCTTGTCCCAGGCCTGCATCGGGCCGCCATCCATGACCCGGTTGTGGTTGATGCGGAAATACAGCAAGACCGCCTTTTTCAGCCATTGATGAACAATCCAGCTGCCATCGCCTTGTTGTTCGGCGACGCGCGCCTCGCCGGATTCGAGCAAGTCGAGTGCGGCCTCGACGGCTGGCCGGAGATCCTGCTCGATCTCGGCGGCGCCCAGTTCACTGCGGCGTTCCCACGCGGCAGCAATGACGGATTCAATGGTTGGCATGCGTGGCCTTCGGCGATTCTGGGGGGCTCAGATCAAGTTGTTCCAGCAGGGCCGTGCGCAGGGTTTCCTGGGCGGCCGCATCGAGCATCTGGTCATTGTCGTCGCTGATGCGGAAAAAATCTTCCACGCGTTCGCCAAACGTGGCGATCCGTGCATCGTGCACGCGCACGCCGAGCCTACGAAAGGTCTGCGCAACCGAGGCCAGCAGGCCAGGCCGATCGGTACAGACCAGACCCAGCCGCGTGCGAGCGTCGACCACGCTGAACACGATCCGCGGGGCGATGTGGAAATGGCGCAAGGTTCTCGGCAAGGCGCGGCGCACCGGCTGCTCACTGAGCACCTCATGGCCAAGCGCCGAGCGCAACGCCTGCTCGACGGCGACTACCCGCTCGGCGTCCAGCAACGGTCTGCCGGATGCGTCGAGCACAAAGAACGTATCCAGCACCCGATCCGAATGGGCCGGGATCAGGCGTGCTTCGACGACGTTGAGCTGGGCGCGATCAAGCACGGCGGTGATCGTCGCGAACAGGCCATCGCGATCCGGGGAGTAGACGAAGACTTCGCTGGTGCCACGCACACCCAGCGGGTTGACCTTGACCAGCGCTTCGCACGCCTGCGCATGATCGGCAATGGCTTCGGTCTGCCAGGCAATCTGCTCGGCTCGATAGCGAAGGAAGCTCTCCTCCGGAAAATCCGCCCATATTCGGGCGACGGTTTCGCTGTCGATGCCTTTGGGTTCGAGCAGGCGCTCGGCGCGCAGGCGCGTTTCGGCCACGCGCTCATCGGCTTTCGGCAACTCACCGGATTCCTCGCGCAACACGTAGCGCGTTGCCGCATAGAGATCGGAAAGCAGGCGATCACGCCAGGTATTCCAGAGTTTCGGACTGGTGCCGTTGATGTCGGCTACGGTCAGCAGATACAGATAATCCAGACGCTCCCAATCATCGACCTGCTCGGCGAATCGATGCACCACGGCCGGATCGGTGATGTCCTGGCGCTGCGCGGTGACACTCATGAGCAGATGGTTGCGCACCAGCCAGGCGACCAGGCTCGTCGCCGCCGGACGCAAGCCGAGCCGCATGCAAAATCCGCGCGCGTCCTCTTCGCCGAGCACCGAATGATCGCCGCCGCGACCCTTGGCGATGTCATGGAACAAACCGGCCAGCAGGAGCAACGCAGGTTGCGGGATCCGCTGATAAAGCGAGTGCGCAAGCTTGTAGTCGCGCGCACCCTCCTCGGTCGCGAATCGAGCGATGAAACGCAGCACGCGCATGGTGTGCTCATCGACCGTATACACATGGAAGAGATCGTACTGCATGCGCCCGGTGACCCTGGCGAATCCCGGGATCAGGCGTGCAAGCACGCCGTGACGCGCCATGGCCGCCAACGCTTCGACCGCCGACGCACCGCGCTCGAACAATTCGCGCAACGAGGCGAACACCTCGGGCCGGTCGAAATCGAGTGCCGGATTGGCCAGGGCCTGGCGCACCTGACGCAAGGCATTGGCACGCAGCCCGCGGATGCCAGGCTCGGTTGCCATCAGCGCGTAGAGTTCGATCAGCGCGCGCGGCTCCTCGCCAAGCCGATGACTGGCATCGACATCGAGGCGATCGCCGATACGCAGGTAACCGCCGCCGAGGCTCTCGGCGCCCGGCATCGGAGTCGCCAGCATCTCGCTGCAGCGCGCCAGCAACTCCTCGTTGGTGCCGGCGATGCGACGTGCAGCACGGTAATAATCCTGCATGCATTGCTCGACGCCAAGATTGTCGGCGTGCTCGTCGCGATAGCCGAGAATCTTCGCCAACTCACGCTGATAGTCGAACAGCAGGCGTTCCTCGGCGCGGCGGGCGAGCAGATGCAGGGCATGACGGATGCGAAACAGGGTCGCCTTCGCCGACACCAGGGCGTCGGCCTCGGCGCGATCAAGCAGGCCGGCCTCGACCATCATCGCCAGCTCGCCGGTTCCTGCGATGACGCGGCCAAGCCAGCCGATCATCTGCAGGTCGCGCAGACCGCCTGGGCCTTCCTTGAGTTGTGGCTCGAGGTTGTAGGCGGTATCACCGAAGCGCAGATGCCGTGCGGCCTGCTCGGCTTTCTTGGCATCAAGAAATCGTGCCGGCGTCCACAGCGACTGATCCGGCAAACTCGCGATCAAGCGCTCGGCAAGCTCCCGCGAACCGACCAGATAGCGTGCCTCGATGAGATTGGTATAGACACCGACATCCTGTGCCGCCAATTCGCGGCATCCGGTCAGGCTACGCACGGCGAGGCCGGGCTTGATACCGAGATCCCACAGGCAGGCGCAAAACGCTTCGATCGCACGCATCACGCGTGGTTCAGGTGATTCCAGCGTGAGGATGAGCAGATCGACATCCGAGTATGGAAACTGCTCGCCACGGCCGAAACCGCCGACCGCAATCAGCGCCGCATCGCCGGTTTCGCCGAGCCATGAAAACCAGGCGTAGCCGAGCACACGCTCGATCGCAGCCGTTCGTGCCGTGGCAACTTCCCCGGCGTCGGCATGATTGCGGAAGGCACCGGCAAGGTCACGATCGTAGTCGACCAGATACTGGCGCAAGGCCAGTCGGGCCGGACCTACCACGCCGACGCGTGGCACCGGCCTGGCCAGACGCGGCAGCGGCGGTACGCTCGTCAAGGGCTGAACGGGCATACCCGGTGGGTCTCAGACCGCGTTCGGCCAGGGTGTCAGGATCTCGAATCCATCATCGGTGACCGCAATCGTATGCTCCCACTGTGCCGACAGCGAATGATCGCGCGTGACAACGGTCCAGCCATCCGGGAGCAGACGCGTGTGCGGCTTGCCGGCATTGATCATCGGCTCGATGGTGAAGGTCATGCCCTTCTTCAGGGTCAGGCCGGTTCCGGCATGGCCGTAATGCAGCACCTGCGGATCCTCGTGATAGACGCGGCCGATGCCGTGTCCGCAATATTCGCGAACCACCGAGAAATTGCGCGCCTCGACAAATTTCTGGATCGTCTCCCCGATATCGCCGAGCGTGGCGCCGGGACGAACGATCGAGATCGCCGCAAGCATCGCGTCACGCGTGGTCTCGACCAGACGCCGCGCCAGCACCGAGGGTTCGCCGACGTAGTACATGCGACTGGTGTCGCCATGCCAGCCATCCTTGATCACGGTGACATCGATATTGATGATGTCGCCGTCCTTGAGCACCTTGGTCGCGGATGGAATGCCGTGGCAGATCACGTGATTGACCGAAGTGCACAAGGTCTTGGTGAAGCCCTTGTAGCCGACATTGGCCGGAATACCGCCCTGCACGTTGACGATGTGGTCGTGACAAATCCTGTCCAGTTCCTCGGTGGTCACGCCGGCCTTGACATGTGGCGCGATCATCTCGAGCACTTCGGCCGCAAGGCGGCCGGCAATGCGCATCTTGGCGATGTCGGCGGGGGTCTTGATGGTGACGTGCATGGCATCTCTGGGTTCGGGGCGCTTGTCGCAAGCGCCAGGGACAGGCTACAATTCTACGGATAACTTGGTCAGCCTGCTCGCTGCATGCTGCCCAGGTCATCGGCCCCGCAATCGATGCGCGGGGTCAATACTGGCAACCCAAGGGTAACCACGCACCTGGGTTTGACCAAATCCGCACACGTATCGTCACCGTTTTCGGGGTGCCTCTCCGGAGGTCGCAGACGGCGGATACGTGGAGGTCTCAACCCCGGGCAATGCCGCGCACCACGGATCATTCCGTGCGGCTGCCCACGATTGGAGCAACACCATGCCACAAGTCACCATGCGCCAGATGCTCGAAGCGGGCGTCCACTTCGGCCATCAGACACGTTATTGGAATCCCCGCATGGCGCCGTACATCTTCGGCGCACGCGGACGTATCCACATCATCAACCTCGAAAAGACCCTGCCGATGTTCAACGACGCGATGAATTTCGTGTCGGGCCTTGCACAGAAGCGCGGCACCCTGCTGTTCGTCGGCACCAAACGCTCGGCGCGCGACGCAGTCAAGGAAGACGCCATCCGTTGCGGCCAGCCCTACGTGGCGGCACGCTGGCTCGGCGGCATGCTGACCAACTTCCGTACGGTCAAGCAATCGATCGCCAGGCTCAAGGAAATCGAGGCCATGTCCACCGATGGCCGCTTCGAGAAGCTGGTCAAGCACGAAGTCCTGCAACTCGGTCGCGAGCGCGAGAAGCTTGAACGCTCGCTCGGCGGCATCAAGGACATGGGCCGTCTGCCCGACGCGCTGTTCGTGATCGACATCGGCCACGAAGACATCGCCATCCAGGAAGCCAAGAAGCTCGGCATTCCGGTGATTGCCGTGGTCGATACCAACTACGACCCGAGCCTGGTCGACTACGCGATCCCGGGCAACGATGACGCCATCCGCGCTGTCCAGCTCTACACCAGCGCCGTCGCCGACGCCGTGCTCGAAGGCAAGGCTGCCTCGCCGACCGTGGCGGTCAACAATGACGAGTTCGTCGAGATGGATGCCGATGGCAACCCGATCGCCAAGGATGACCGTCGCAAGCAGGCTCCGCGCGGCAAACCGCCAGCCAAGCGCCCGCCGCCATCAGCCGGGCGTCGCAGCGGCTCGGCCAAGCCACGCCCGGACGCCAAGGCGACGGAATCCGCTGGCAAGCCGGTCGAAAAAGCTGCTGCGGCGACACCCGCGCCGGAAGCGGCAACCGAGGCTCCAGCCGCCGAGTAAGTTACCCGCTGCCTTCCCGATCAGGGCAGGCGGCCAACCGTCCCTTTGTCCGGCAGACCAGGCCGGATGAAGGGGCAGACGATGCGACACGGCCATGACGACCGGATTGCCCTGGCGATCCCCGCCTGCACGGGGGATTCGATTCGACATGCAGACGACGCATCCCGCCCTTTTTCGCGCGACGCCCAAGTCGCGCCAAGCTGTGAGGTTTTAGCGATGGATATCACTGCCCAGATGGTCAAGGAACTGCGCGAGCGTTCCGGTGCCGGCATGATGGAATGCAAGAAAGCGCTGACCCAGAACAATGGCGACATCGATGTCTCCATTGAATGGCTGCGCAAGCAGGGCCTGGCCAAGGCCGACAAGAAATCCGACCGCGTTGCCGCCGAAGGCCGCATCGTGCTCGCCCAGGTCGGACACAAGGCCGCCCTCGTCGAAGTCAACAGCGAGACCGACTTTGTCGCCAAGGACGAGAATTTCCTCACCTTTGCCGACCAGGTCGCCACCGCCGCGCTCGAAGTCAACGATGTCGGTGCACTCAAGGCCGCCCCGTTCCCGGGCGGCGGCACGGTCGAGGAAGCACGTGCGGCGGTGATCGCCAAGGTCGGCGAGAACGTGCAGATCCGGCGCATGGTGCACATCGACAGCAAGAACGAAGTCGCCGGTTACCTGCATGGCGGACGCATCGGCGTGCTGGTCGAGGTCAAGGGTGGTTCAGCCGAACTCGCCCGCGGCCTGGCCATGCACATTGCCGCAATGAACCCGCCACATATCTCCGAAAAGGACGTGCCGGTCGAATTCATCGCCAAGGAAAAGGAAATCGAGCTGGCCAAGATGTCCGACAAGGACAAGTCCAAGCCACCGGAAATCCTCGAGAAGATCATCAGCGGCAAGATCAACAAGATCATCAACGACGTCACCCTGACCGGCCAGCCCTACGTGCTCGACACCAACGAGACCGTCGGCAACGTGCTCAAGAAGGCAGGCGCCGAAGTGGTCTCGTTCCATCGCCTGGTGGTCGGCGAAGGCATCGAGAAAGTGGTCGAGGACTACGCCGCAGAAGTCATGAAACAGGCTGGTCTGGCCTGAGTCACCCGCTCCAGCAGCACATCAGGAAAGCCGCGAAATATCGCGGCTTTTTTGTGCGCCGCTATCGGCCAGATGGCGGCAAGTCTCGATTCGAAACTCATCAACGGACGCCCGCAGCTCCGGGTGCCATTGCAGCGCTTGATTCCGTGGCTGCGGCTGAATACGTCTTTCCAGCGGCTGCCCCGGATCGGGGTCATCGGAGGCCAGCAGCGTCACGCCGGGCATGATCGGCACATCAAGCGACCGCCCCGCTCCTTGCATCCTGCATGGCCCCTTCGATCAGCGGTTAACGGCCACGCATTTCGCGCCGGATGTCGGTGAACCCACGCATTTCGCGCCCGATGTCGGTGAACCAGAGCCGCTGCATTCCCGGCGATCAATCGAAACCGACTGGGTTGCGGATACTGAAAGCGACATCGTCGCGACCACTGCGCATGGCGGTTCGACGCGATCCTTGATTTCGGCCTGATCAGAGCAATCGGCACGCGCCCATCTTCCATCGATGCTCGCACGCTCCGTAGCCGCCGGGCTGATCGGCGACGATCTGGATTTCGCCAATGGCCCGGACAACGCATGGCGTCATCGCAAGCCATTGCCACCAGCGTATTCGGTGCTGAAGTGCTGGCAGTCGGTGGCATGTTCCTGCGTATCTGTTCTGCAACCGGGCCTTGACATCCCGCGGAGAACCGAATCATGTACAAGCCGATTTTCAAAACCCTGTTGACCTTGCTCGCCCTGCTCGTGGTGACGCCCGCCCTGGCCAACTATGACGGCATGCTGGATACCAGCCTGAATCCGCCGCTGGGCGCATATCCCTTTTTCGGGACGCCAGGCCTGTTCCAATACCAGATCGATCTCAGCGGAACAGGCCCGTACATCGACAACGATTATGTGGCGGCCACGGCCGTGCAGGTCGACGGCAAGATCCTCGCGGCGGGTTTTTCCTGGAACACCTATCTTGGTGTCGACCAAAACGCCTGCGTGCTGACGCGATTCAACGCGGACGGCACGCTCGACACCGGTTTTGCCGGCACGGGCCGGATCGTCGTCAACTTCAATCCCTCCAACGGCGAAAACGACTGCTATTTCAGCGCCATTGCATTGCAGGGTGACGGCAAGATCGTGGTCGCCGGCAACATCACCGACGCGCCCCATGGCGAACGCGGCATCGTGTTCCGCTACAACGCCAACGGCAGCCCTGACTCACCGTTCAACAATGGCGTCTCCACCCAGCATGGCTATGTGATTGCGGGCAACAATTCGGCATTCAGCAGCGTGGGCATCACCTCCGACGGAGCAATCCTTGCGGCCGGACACGCCATTCAGGGCGGTCACACGGACGAGGACTTCTTCCTGGAAGCGTGGTCGGCAGCCAATGGCAACGCCCTTTACTGGAGCTTTGCGCCGTTCAATCTCGGCGCCGACAACGACGATCGTGCCTATGCGCTGGTGCTGGAGAGTAACGTCTGCGTCGGCCTTCCTTGTTTTCTGCACGACGAGTTGTATCTTGTCGGCAGCGCCAACAATGCCGCCTACGCCGATGGCTTGACCAATCATGATTGCGCGGTGGTCGCGTACTACAAGGGGCTGTCTGACACCCATTTCAATCTTGACACTTCATTTGGAAATTCAGGCAGGAAAAGTATTGATTTCCCGATTACCCCCTCCAACGAGGGCGACAATATCTGCCGCGCAGCCATAAGTCGCCCCGGCCATGGGGTGGTCATCGGTGGCGAGAACTATTTCATCAGCACCCTGGGCGGCGGCACGCCCGGCCTGGCCAGCAACTATGCACTGGCCGAGGTTGACATGAATGGCAACGTCACCCGACAGGATGGCTTCGCCTTTTTCCAGGATCTGGCGTATCCGGGCATTTTCAATGGCATCTTCGGCATGGCGCGTGAACCCAACGGCAAGATGGTGGTCAACGGCTATGCGGGCAGCAGCGATGCCAACCATCAGCCGTCCGATGCGGGCGTCATCCGCTTCAACCCGGACTTCAGTTTCGATTCGACGTTCGGCAACAGTGGCCTCGGCCGCGCTATCCTGAGCCTGGACGGGCTCGGTGGTCTGCTTTCGCACCAACGCGAATGGGCGACCGCGCTCGCACTCGACAATCGAGGCCATATCGTCGTGGTCGGCGAGCGCTCGCTGATCTACGGCGTCGATAACGACTACGACTGGCTGGTCGGACGCCTCAATTCCTCGGACGAAATTTTCCGCGACAGTTTTGATGGCCTCGTGCCTGAAGTGAAATAGCGTCCGGCAAATGCAGACCATCAGTTTGCATGGTGTGTGCCGAGAACGCGGTTGGCTTCGGCGACGAGCGGATTGGACAAGCCGCGACGGGCGATCAGGATCGCCTGCGCGGCGTCGGCTCTGGCAACAGCCGAGCGCTGGTTGCCGTTGGCTGCGTCGATCTCCGCCGCAACCAGCGTGACCTCCGCGCTGCGCCAGTCGTCCTCGCCATACAGCTTGAGCCGTAGCGACCGGGCAGCGCCGAGTGCGGTCGTCGCCGCGTGCGTATCGTGTGCCGCCAGCGCCGCGCGCGCGCGGGCCAGCAAGGCATCGGCGTAACGCGGGTCGTCCTCAGCCTTGGCCGCGTCAAGCAGGGTGATCGCCTGATCCGCGTGGACAAGCGCACTCTCTGCATTGCCGACCGCAGTTTCGGCGAGCGAGTAGGCGATGAGTCCGGCGGATCGCTCTATTGGCCCCAGTTGCTTGACATCAGCGCGCAATGCCTCGGCCTGGCGATGCAGGTCGACCGCCGCGTCCGGCTTGCCTTCGTAGCGCAGCAGGATACCGAGTTGATCGAGGCAGTAGGCCTGGCGTGCACCGCTGTCCGGCTGCTTGCGGTAATCGTCCAGCGCCGACTGCAAGGTCGCGCGCGCCGCCGCGTAGTCGCCCTGCTCGCGCTCGATCACGCCGAGATTGCCGCGCGAGGCCAGCGCCAGCGGATGGGTCGATCCGGACAATTGCGTCCACACCTCCACCACTTGCTGCATCATCGCGCGTGCCCTGGTGTAGTCGCCACGGCCGACATACAGCACGGCGAGGTTGTTCAAGGTGGTAGCGACATCGGCGTGCAAATCTCCAAACAGGTGGCGTTGCATCGCCAGCGTATCGAGATAGATCGGTTCGGCCTGGTCTGACTTGCCCTCGCGGTCGAGTGCGCGGGCGAGGTTGGTCATCGTGTCGGCGATCAGCGGATGCTCGGCCGGGAGCAGACGCCGATACGTGGCCAGGCCCTGGCGAAAGATTGGTTCCGCCCCACCGGCGTCGCCGCGACGCATGCGCAGAACGCCCAGATTGACCAGATTCTCGGCGACATCGAGACTCTGTTCGCCCTTCAGTCGCCGAAACAGATCGAGCGCTTCGTGCGTATCGAGTTCGGCATCGTCGAGCGCACCATGCGCGACCTCGATATTTGCGCGCTGATTGAGCAGGTTGGCGAGGCGCTGCGAGTCCACCGGTTTCGCGCCGCGTGTATCGACGATGGCCTGGTCGATCAGCGCTTGCGCCTTTGCGCTATCGCCACTGCGTTGCGCCAGATCGGCGGCGATGGCGTTGTCGGCGATCACATCGGGCGATGCGGCGCCATGCTGGCGTTGGTCGATTTCGCTCGCCCGCGCGAGCACCTTGTTCGCATCATCCAGGCGATTGCGCTCGGCAAGCGTCTGCGTCAAACCGCGCAGGATTGGCGTGTCCTGCACGGCGTCGGGCCCGTAGCGCTGTTCGGTCAGTTTCAACGCGCGCTGGAACATCGCTTCGGCCTCGTCAAAGGCAGCCAGCTGCAGGTACACGTTGCCTAGCACCTCGGCGAAACCGGCCGCAAGCTTCGGTTGCAACGTGAGCGCGGCATCGAGGCTGGCCGAGCCGCGATCAATCAGCGTGCGGGTATCGATACCG
Organism: uncultured Dokdonella sp.; assembly: GCA_964390215.1. GTDB lineage: Bacteria > Pseudomonadota > Gammaproteobacteria > Xanthomonadales > Rhodanobacteraceae > Dokdonella. The sequence goes on from CAYMHF010000050.1 coordinate 15,462, forward strand.
CCCTTGCCGGCACGCGGATCGGCGCTTCGAAAAATACCGACCAGGAAATCGCGCACTGCAATGGCATCGGCCGCTTCATTGCGTGCCACTCGACTCTGGTGCACGGCAATCGTAGTCGCCACGATCAGGCCGATGGCTGCCGCTGTCGCCATCAAGACGCCGCCTCGATGGCGGCTGACGAACTTGCGCATCTGCTGCTTGGCGCTGGCCCGTTGCGCATGCAAAGGCCGCCCATTCAGAAAACGCGTCAGGTCATCGGACAGCGCCGCTGCGTCCGCATAGCGCCGACCGGGATCGTGGCGCAAGGCGGTCGCCACGATCGTGTCGAGGTCGCCACGCAAGCGGCGCGCTGGCACCGGGCCATTGCCATCGGCGCTTCGCGAAACGGATGCTGGCTCGCCTTGCGCCTGGGCAAGCGCAATGGCCGCAGGTGTCGCATCGTGGCCGGCATATGGCCGCCTTCCGGTCAGCAGTTCATGCAACAACGAACCCAGCGCATAGACATCGGTCGCGACACCAAGTGGGGCGCCCGCCAACTGCTCAGGCGCGGCATAACCCGGGGTCAACGCGCGCAAGTGAGTTTGGCTGGCGTCGGCCGGATTCTGCGCTTCGAGCAATCGCGCGATGCCGAAGTCGAGCAGGCGTGGTTGCCCCTTGGAGTCGACCAGCACATTCGAAGGTTTCAGATCGCAATGCACGACGAGCTGACGATGCGCGTAGGCGATTGCATCGCAGACGCCGATCATCAAGCGCAATCGCTGCTCGAGACCGAGGACACCCTGCGCGCAGAATTCGATAACGCTGACGCCATCCACATACTGCATCGCAAACCAGGGGCGTCCGCTTGCGTCGACGCCACCATCGATGATGCTGGCGATACCCGGATGATCCAGACGCGCCAGGATGCGCCGCTCGTGCAGAAAACGGGCGACGGCGATGTCCGATAGCAGTTCGCTGCGGATCAGCTTCAACGCGACCCGTTGTTCGTACTCGCCATCGGCGCGCTCGGCCAGCAACACGCGACCCATGCCGCCGATGCCGAGCTCGCGGACGATCTTCCAGGCGCCGATGCGTTCCGGCAGCGGCTCGTCGGCAACGGGATCCGCCAGACCTTCACGCCACCCGGCGACGTCGGCGACGAGATCGCCGCCGGACGCATCGAGTTCAAGCAGACGTTGCAAATGCGCGCGCAGATCGGGCCGATCACGGGTTGCCTCATCGAGCAGTCGCGTGCGTTCGCTACGCGGTGCCTCCGCGATCCGCTCAAACAGCGCGAACAGTTGGGGCCAATCGGGACGTTGAGTGTTCATGGAGTGAGCTGGTCAAGCAGGAAGACCCGCGCGTTGCGCCAAAGACGGAACACGCTGCGTTCCGACACACCTTCGAGATCGGCGATTTCCGCGAACTCGAGACCGGAAAACACATGCAGGTCGACGATGCGCGCAAGCTGCGCGTTGACATCCGCGAGTCGGCAAAGCGCGCTGTCGAGCTCGATCATTGCGACCGGAGTTGCGCCGACCGGGCTGTCCGCATCGGCCTTGCCCAGGGTCACCGTCACATGCTGGCGCTTTTCCGCATTGAGCCTGCGCGCATGATCGACCAGAACCTGGCGCATCGCACGCGCGGCAATGCCGAGAAATGCGTTGCGCGTAAAACCGGCGGCTTCGATGCTTGGACGCAGCTTGAACCAGGTCTCGTGGACGAGCGCGGTGGTGTTGATCGTGGCAGGACTGTTCGAGCGTCTGCGTTCACGACGGGCAAGCCGATGCAACTCGGCGTACGCGGCCGCAAACGGATCCACCTTTTCGATACCTGCCATCCAGTCGAACCCACGTGGTGACCACGGAAAAACCAGTGACATTGTTGCTGCTGCCACGCGACCGATTATGCGACGGATCGTCGCGGCTGGCGCAAGAACCTGCGTCTCAGATCCGTTGGCAATGGGCGGAATGCCTGGGCCACAAGCTGCCAGCTCGCATCGAGTTACGAGCCTGCGCGATGCCTGCCGCGATCACGGAGCGCGCACGTCCCATCGCATGATCTTCAGCATCGAGAATATCGAGACCGGTGAGCTGCGGGCGCAAGGCGGAGCCATCACGGTATTCAGCTCCGAGCCACTGGCACGCGCCCATATCGCCAGCCGTTCCGCGGCGGGCCATGCTGCCATCGACTATGCGCGCAGCAACAATCCCGAAAGATGGTCGCCTCCCTGTGCCGCGATGCGCACCGACGCAAATGCACCTTGCGCACTCGCGCCAGGCCACGCGAGCGACATACCCGTATTCCAGGGTATTCCAGCCAGGTGTTGAGGAAGCCAGCTTGCAGGCCGGCCTAATCCCGCCATTGTGCCCGCATCCGTCCGGTCGGGATCCGACATGCCGCCGACCGCAGCTATCGAATTTGAATCCGCGAAGGATGCCGACGATTCGCGGCGATTTCAGAAACCCTCACTCAATCGTTGCGCGAAACCCTGCGGCAGGCCGGCTGCGCGGATCTTCTGCGCGCTGCGCTCATGGTTGTAGGGCACACGCAGAAATGCGAGCTGGCGCGTGGCGCTATCAAACCAGGCGCAAGCCGCCGCCGGATTGCCGTCGCGCGGTTGGCCACACGAACCCGGAATCGCCAGCCAGCGCCGCTGCGAGGACAGCGGGATCGCAATGCCGCTGCCGGGCGCGAAATGGCTGGCCGATCCGGCCCGCAGGCAGTACAGCGCCGGCTCGTGAACATGTCCGCAAATGCTGAGCCATGATGGTGTGGCGAGCAGGCTGCGCGTTGCCGCGAGACGGTTGGAGACATACGCCCAATCGGCAGGTGCCGAGGCGTTTGCGTGCACGTAAAGTCGATCCTCGTCGACGACCTGCAACGGCAGTCCACTCAGGAAGGCGAGCTGATCGCGATCGAGCACCGAGCGCGTCCAGGCCGTTACCGCTCCTATCGCGGGGCCCATCGAGTCGACATCGCCAGCAACCACGGCCTGGTCATGGTTGCCGAGCACGGCGACCGCGCCATCGGCAACACGCGCGCGCACCCAGTCGACAACCCATCCCGGCTCTGCGCCATAGCCAACCAGGTCGCCCAGAACGACCCAATGCCGACATCCCGCAGCCTGCAGAGTCTCCACACAGGCTTCAACCGCTTCGCGATTGGCGTGCAGATCCGCGAGCAATCCGATTCGCATGCCTTTCCCCTTCCCCCTCCGATGCTAACGCAATGGCTGTTGCGAAGAACGCGCTATACCCGGGCTGCCGGCGGCAACCCTTCATCCACAAGAAAGAATCCTTCAACGCCCAAGCCGCACGGGTATAATTGCGCACCCTTCTCTGCGGACCAGTCCGAAGTGCCAAAGCAGGCTCCGGTGTGGCACCTCTATGTGCCCAAGCTCGTCACGATCCTGCGCCAAGGTTACGGACTCGGCGATCTGCGCAGCGACCTGATTGCGGGTCTGACCGTTTCGATTGTTGCCTTGCCGTTGTCGATGGCACTGGCCATTGCATCCGGGGCACCACCGGCGGTGGGATTGCATACTGCGATCATCGCCGGCTTCCTGATTTCGCTGCTTGGTGGTTCGCGGGTGCAGATCGGCGGCCCGACCGCCGCCTTCATCCCGGTCGTTTTCGGCGTCATTGCGCACTACGGCTACGACGGCCTGGTCATGGCCACTTTGATGGCCGGCGTCATGCTGGTTCTTGCCGGCCTGTTGCGTCTGGGCACGATGGTTCGCTACATGCCGCAGCCAGTCATCACAGGCTTCACCGCAGGCATCGCGGTGAGCATTTTCAGCAGCCAGATCAAGGATCTTTTTGGCCTCGATATCGCCACCCTGCCGGCCGAATTCTTCCCCCGCTGGCAGGCGTATTTCGCCCACTTCGGCAGCATCAACCTGGCCGCCACCGGACTCGCCTTCGGCACGCTCACCCTGCTGATCGTGCTGCGCCGCTACCGGCCGAAATGGCCTGCCTTCCTGATCGCCGTGGTGGTCGCCTCGCTGGCCGCGATGCTGCTCAAACTTCCGGTTGAAACGATTGTTTCGCACTTCGGCCCGATTCCGCGCGAGTTTCCGCTGCCGCACCTGCCATCGTTTGATCTTTCACGCATGCACGAGCTGCTGCCCAGCGCATTCACGATCGCCTTTCTCGGCGGCGTCGAATCCCTGCTTTCGGCCGTCGTCTCCGACGGCATGATCGATGGTCGCCATCGATCCAATTGCGAACTCGTAGCCCAGGGCGTGGCGAATGGCGCCTCGGCCTTGTTCGGCGGCCTGCCGGCCACCGGCGCGATCGTGCGCACCGCGACCAATGTGCGTGCCGGCGCGCGCTCGCCGGTTGCCGGCATGGCGCATGCCCTATTCATCCTCGTCTTCGTCGTCATCGCCGCACCACTGGCCAACCAGGTGCCACTGCCGGCGATGGCCGCGTTGCTCCTGATCGTGGCCTGGAACATGAGCGAAATCGAACGCATCCGCCAGTTGATGCGCTCGCCCATCGGTGATCGCCTGGTGCTGCTCGTCACCTTCATCCTGACCGTGACGATGGATCTGACCGTGGCCGTTGAAGTCGGCGTGGTGCTCGCGGCATTTCTGTTCATGTATCGCATGAGCGAGATCGTGGCGCTGGAATCGCACGTCAGTCTGGTCGAGCACGACGAGGACGATTTCAACGGCGCGCAGCGCACCGACCAGCGCGCCACCCTGCCAGCCGACGTCGAGGCCTATCGTGTTTCCGGGCCGCTGTTCTTCGCCGTCGCCAATCGCATCGACGACGTCCTGCGCGCGTTCGGGCGCCCGCCCCGCGTGTTCATCCTGCGCCTGCGCCTGGTACCGATGATCGATGCCACCGGCGCCACCGCCATCGGCAATCTGGTCGCCCGCTGCCGCCGCGAAGGCATCGCCCTGATCTTCACCGGCCTGCAACCGCAACCGGCCCGCATCCTCGAAGACATGGGCGTCGTCGCCGACGGCACCAGCCTGCGCTACGCCGACGATTTCGCGCAGGCATTGACGATGCTCTGAACGTGACCGCGACTTCAGTCGCGATGCCCTCCCGCTCGCTGCAGGAGAGGCCTTCAGGCCCGATGCCCTTGAAAGATTCACGCAACCGCATCGGGGCAGACGTCCCAACTCCGAAGTCATCCCCGAAAGTTCAACACCCTTCATACCAGGAACCCCGTTTCCACGACTGTTTTTCACACTATAGAATCAAGCCCAACCCAACTACCCAAACTCAACCATGTCCCGCTGGAAAGCCGCCTCGATCCATCTCTCGATCAGCATTTCGGTTGGCTTGATGGTGCTTGCATTGCTGTTTCTGGTCTGGTATCCGCAACCGTATTTTGGAGCAGCCGGCGGCCAGGCGCTCATCATCATCCTGCTCGGCGTCGATATCGTTCTCGGCCCAATGCTGACCCTTGTCCTGTTCGAATCAGGCAAAAAGAATCTCCTACTCGATCTCTGCCTGATCGCCGCCATCCAGGTCTCGGCCCTGATCTACGGCCTATACGTAATCGCCCAGGCACGACCGGTCTTTATCGTCGCCGCAATCGATCGCTTCGAGGTGGTTTCGGCCAACGAGATCGACCCCGTCGATCTGGCCAAAGGCAGCAAGGCCGAATTCCGTAGACTTTCATGGACAGGCCCTCGGCTGGTTGCGGCAAAGCGTCCCGACGACCCAGGCAAACGCAGCGACCTGCTTTTTTCAGGGCTTGCCGGCAAGGACATTCAGACCTTTCCCGAGTACTACGTCGATTACGCGGATGAGGCAGCCAGCATGCTCGCGCACGCGAAGCCACTGGCCGACCTGAGCAGGTCGAAAGTGGATGCTGCGCTAATCCTTGAAGCCTGGCTGAAGAAACATCATCGCGAGCCGAGCAGCATTGTCTGGTTGCCGACCAAGGCGAGGAAGGCCGCATTGACGATGCTGCTCGATACGAAGAACGGTGCGGTGCTCGGTGCCTTGCCGATTGATCCGTGGTAATTCCGTCGAACGCCGGTGGGCGGCCAGTGGAGGCCACGCCTGACGTGCGTTGTCACTTTCTGACTGTCAACGGCAATCCGACCCCACCCTCCCATCGGCAGGTCAGGATCGGGGCTAACATGAGGACTCTAGTAAAACGTGACCCCCTGCTCAATTCCGCCAAATCGCCAGACAACGGGGGTTCGCGAACGTGACCAACGTCAACGAATATGTCAGCATTGGCCTCGTGACATCAAGTTGGCATGGATGCTGCTGTATCAGTGAACCTTCCGATATTTGTCGATTCGGGCGGGCAGGAAACCAGATCTGTCTCGACCGGGATCGGAGGCCAAGGGGCAATCCGGATCACCTTTTATTTCCACGAGGAACACACCATGAGCATGAAGAATACGCAAGGCTTTACCCTGATCGAGCTGATGATCGTCATCGCGATCATCGCCATCCTAGCCGCCATCGCGCTGCCGGCCTACCAGGACTACACGGTTCGCGCCAAAGTCAGTGAAGCGGTTATCGGCGCAACCTCGCCGAAGGCTGCAGTCAGCGAAGCGTTCCAGACCGACGGACTTGCTGGCGTCACAGCGGTTGCAAACACCTACAATGCAATTCCCGTTGCAGAGAAGGCCACCAAGTATCTGCAGAACATTACGATGAGCGCAGCGACCGGCGCCATCACCGTCACTTTGTCGGCGCTCCCAGCTTCGGGTTTCCCGGCCAACGTGCTTGGCACGACCGTCGTCTTCACGCCGAATGTGCAGAATGCCGCCCTTGCCAACGTCACTGGTTCGATCGACTGGGCTTGCGCTTCAGCTACCAGCCAGACCGCGACCACTCGTGGCCTCGGTGCGATCAACCTCGGCACCCTGCCGGCCAAGTACGCACCGTCCGAATGCCGTTGATCGGTCACGTTTGACTTGATTCAGATGTCAATCAGAAGCCCCGCATTGCGGGGCTTCTTTTTGGTTCATCGCGCCTTACCGGGAAACGCGTCCTTGATTTTGAGGAAGAAGTAG
>CAYMHF010000051.1:0-21127 GCA_964390215.1 uncultured Dokdonella sp.
TCGTGACCCGCGCGTCAAGTACGCTGCTTGATACTATTTAAGGGCCGGATCAATAGCACAATTCAGATCCTTCGGATAGCTGTCAGACCTGACAGGTTGCCCTCACTGCGCGAACCCGCGAAAATTTGTGCGCAAAATTTGATGCTTTCTCATTGCCGCGATGGCTCCCTGACGCACAGCCGACTGTTCGGGTACAGCAACGTCTGCAGGGCAGCGAGGCAGCAGGCGCAAGTCGCGTCAGTAATAAAAGGCAACAAGGAAGAAAGAATCATGACGTGAATCCTGAATCTGTGCGCAAGTAAATTCCAGACCACTTTGTTGCTCGCAACGCTGCGATGGGGCAGATCCGCGCCATATTCGAGAATGCCTGGATGGGACATTCGGAACAGATTTCTCCGGCGATTGCCTTGGTAGCTGCCGGCAGCGAAAGAAATGCGTCACAAAAGTAAGCAGGGGCATTGGTCTTGAATTTTCATTGGTTATCCAAGCTCGGATTCCGCAGCTCGGATAGCAAGTTCGATGGAAATCCAGGCCCGAATTGATTTCAAGTGTAGCAATGCGCGTGCAACGGGCGAGAGCGACGGACGGAGAGGTTCGATGGCAATGCAGAAAGTTTGGCGACGCGAGTGGTTTGGTTGTCGAGTGGATCAAGCCGTTCGACAATGCTTTAAATCTGGAGGTGGAAACTACTGCGCCGTCCCAGGGCTGTTCGCTGACTCCCCGTTCTTCATGATCCTTGCCCTACTTGCAATATTGAGCTTGGCTGCGCCAGCTGTAGCTCAGAACAATCTTGCGAAATGTCGGTTTATTCTAGATGGTCAAGCAGAATGCGTTGCTCCAGACGTTGGGCCATGGTATGCGGTGGCCGCGCTTGCGCCAGCATTCGGCTCATATCCACCTTGCTGGGAGGACGGCTCCGCCCAAATTGGAGGTTGTGCAACCGAGGCAGAAGCGTTGGATGCCCTCGCCGCAAATTGGAGAGCGGCTCCGGGTCCAGCGGTCTGCAGTGGTCCCCGTTTCGTTCAATGCGCTGCGCCGGGGGGTGAGCAAATATACTGGCGTATCGGCGTCGTCAGGACAATTTATCGCGGATACGACGCCTTCGTCGCTAATCTCAACAACGACGGTACGTGCCCAGCTGAAACTCATGTTGCGTTTTGTACCCTATCCTCTTACGAGAAAAGGCGAGTCACATGTCCGCCGGACTTCACTGAAGAGCAGAGTTCCAATGGGATGTCGGGTTTCTGCCGTCGCATAAAGCGCGAGGCATGCCCTGTGGGAAACCCGATTCAATGCGCGGGTGGACAAAAGCAGCAAACGGAAGTCGATATCGCGCGATCTGGCGGTTCTCCCTTGGAATTCGTGCGCTATTACTCAAGCACTGGCTTCTACGTCTCACCCGGTTCAGGGCGCGCTCGCGACGAACTCGGATCCAAATGGCGCCATACTTGGCAGAGCGCCGTGGTGGTGGAGCCGGGACAGGCGGGCGAGAATACTTTTGCGTACGTAGTCAGGCCGGATGGTGATTACCGTCATTTTCGCTTCGATGGGGGCCTGTGGGTCGGACGTGAGGACAAGTCCGAACGTCTGCAGGAGCTGATTTCTGGCGGCATTCGTACAGGCTGGGCGTACACCGCAGCGGACGACTCGATCTATCGCTTCGATGCCGATGGAAAATGGCTCTTATTGGAGCGCGCGGGACAGACGACGACGTTGGCCTACAGTGACGCCTCGACACCCGTTTCGGTGGCACCACGCCCAGGCCTGCTTATCCGGGTTACCGATGCGCTGAATCGCAGCCTCGAATTTCGTTACGACGCGCAGGCCTATCTGATCCAAGTCACGAATGCCGATGGTCAAATCCATGGCTTTCGCTACGGTACGGAAACCGTGGGGTCTCGAACAGTTAGCACCGGGCTTCTCGCTTTTGTCGATCGACCGGGCGGAACCAGTCGCGAATATCGCTACGACGAAGCAGGTCATGTCGCGCAAGGAATCGCTTACCGCGGATTGCTGACTGGCATTGTCGATGAAAACGGCCAGCGCTATGCCACGTTCAAATACGACATCGGCGGTCGGGCATTTCAAGAATGGCACGGAAGTGCATCTGCCGATTTATTGAGCTTGAAATATTACGGTGGTACGTACAGTAACGCCACGTCACACACCGAGACTACTTCAGCGCTCGGTGCAGTAACTCGGCGAAAGTTTGCCGCCGTTGCAGGCATCGTGCGCGATGCCGGCACCGACCGTTGCACGGATCTCAATTGCTCAACGGTCACAGCGTCATCAACCAAGACCTATGACAACAATGGCAACCCGGATCTGTTCACCGATTTCAACGGTGTAGTCACCGACTATGTTTTTGGTTTACCGGGTAGGGAAACTCAGCGCGTTGAAGCTGCCAATGACTCATTGCCGGCAACGACTTCAGCGAAGCGCACCATCCAAACCGATTGGCACCCCACCTTCCGTGTACCCACGGAGCGCCGCACCTACAACGCCTCCAGCGCGCTCGAAGCTGTTTCCCGCTGGGCCTACAACACCCGCGGCCAGACTACTGCGCGCTGCGAGATCGACCCCACCGACTCACTCGCCTTGGCCTATACCTGCAGCGCCACGACTGCGCCCAACGTTGCCGCCAAAGTGCGCCGCACCGTTACCACCTATTGCGAACAGGCTGACGTCACCGCCGGTACCTGCCCACTGATTGGTCTGGTCACCTCCAGCAACGGCGCTCGCGCAACAAACGATCCCGGCATGGGCGGTTTCGATGACGTGACGAGCTACACCTATCGGATGCTGGAGGATCCAACTTGCGCCACAAATGGCCCCTGCACCTATCGCAAAGGCGATCTATGGAAGGTCACCAATGCGCTGGGGCAGGTCACCGAGACGGTGAAGTACGACAAGAGCGGCCGCCCGCTGCGTGTCAAGGATGCCAACGGCACCTTGACGGATTTCACCTACCACGCACGCGGCTGGTTGGTCGATCGCATCGTGCGCCAAAGCGCGGGCGGGATTCCGTCGTTCAACGACGCCACCACCCACATCGATTACGACGCGGTCGGCAACGTCACCAAGGTCACCCAGCCCGATGGTGCGTTCCTCGCCTACACCTATGACGACGCCCATCGACTGATCAAGATCACCGACAACCTCAACAACGTGATCGACTACTGCCCCGGTGGCGTGGGCAGCGCCGACTGCCTCGATGCGGCTGGGAATCGCATCGTTGAGCAGACCAAGGATCCCAGCGGGGCGATCAAGCGCAGCCTGCGCCGCACCTACAACCAGTTGGGTCAGCTCAGTTCCGTGATTAACGCCAGCGGCGCGGCCACGCTGAGCTATCCGGCCGCGGATGGCTACGATGCCAACGGCAATGCCACCCATTCGCTGGATGGGCTCAATGTCGAGACCAAGCAGGAATACGATCCACTCAATCGCTTGAAGAAGACGATTCAGGACTACATGGGCCCGGATGTCGCCACGCGCGATACGACCACGCAGTACGCCTACGATGCGCGAGACAATCTGCGCACGGTTACCGATCCTGATGGCCTTGCGACGAACTACACCTACGACGGCCTCAACAACCTGAGTGACCTTGGCAGCCCGGATACCGGCAGCACCGGCTACACCTACGACAAGGCCGGCAACCGCATCACCCAGACCGACGCACGCAATATCACCAGCACCTACACCTACGATGCGCTGAACCGGCTGACCGCGATCAGCTATCCGAGCGGTTCAGAAAACGTAAGCTTCGCCTACGACCAAAGCGACGCCACCACCGGCTGCGTGGGTTCCTACCCGAAGGGACGGCTCACCCAGATGACCGATGCATCCGGTCAGACCACCTATTGCTATGACCGGCGCGGCAATGTCCTGCTCAAATCCCAGCAAAGTGTTGGCGTGCTCACAGTCGCCTACACCTACACAACCGCCGATCGCCTGACCAGCATCACCTATCCCAGTGGCGCAATCGTCAGCTATGTCCGGGACAGTACGGGGCGGGTCAGCGCAATCACGCGCAAGGCCAATGCTGGCTCATCGAGTGTGACGGTGGTGTCTGGCGTTAGCTACAACCCGTTTGGTCCGCTTCGCGTTCTTACCTACGGCAACGGCCGCACCTTGACCAAGGACTACGATGGCGACTACGCCATTGACAAGGTTGTCAGTTCCGATCCGAACGGCCTGCTGCTCGATTTCACCACCGATGTGATGGGCAACATCGTGGATGCCAGCGACAGCATTGGCGTGTCGATCAAGACACGCAAGTACGGCTATGACCGTCTCTACCGCCTGAGCGAAGTGGATTCCGGCAGCAATGTGCTGCTGGAAGACTACGCGTACAACAAGACCGGGGATCGCACGCTCAAGCAGCTCGGGACGCAGGCGCCGCAGATCTATAGCTATCTGGCGGGCACCCATCGGCTGGGCAGCGTGGACGGCGCAGCGCGCGCGTATGACGAAAACGGCAATACCTTGCAGCGCGGGGATGGCGTGTCATTCAGCTACGGCGAGCGCAATCGACTGGCTGTCGTGAGCTTGCCCAGCGGAGCCGGCCCCATCAACAAGGCGGCGGGAGGTCCGAAAAGCCAGATTCGTCATCAGTACAACGGCCGTGGTGAGCGCGTGTCCAGCCAGTACCCGCTCATTCTTCAGGACACCAGCTACGTCTATGATGAAGCCGGCCATCATCTGGGAAAATACGTGGGATCCAGCAAGAACAACCAGGGCGAGGAAGTTATCTACTTGGATGACATGCCCGTCGCCATTACCATCAATGGTGTGCTCAGCTATCTGGAAACCGATCACCTCGGCACGCCGCGCATGGCGGCCAATCCCGTCACCAACGCCCAGCAGTGGAAGTGGGATTTCTTTGCCGATGCGTTTGGCGGAAATGCGCCGGTGGTCGCGCCAAGTGGCGGCATCGATGTGAAGCTGCGCTATCCGGGGCAGTATTCGGATAGCTATGGGGTCAACTACAACTACTTCAGGGATTATGAGGCGGGGACAGGGCGGTATTTGGAGTCGGATCCGATTGGGTTGGGGGGTGGAATCAACACGTATGTGTACGGAATCAACAACATACTTCGATTCATTGATCCCTTTGGACTGCAAATTCCAGACGCTTGGTGCGGACCGGGTATGCGCGCGGAGCCGATCTTGGGAAGCGCAAGTGCTGCGCGCTGCATTCCGGATCCAAGCAAAGATCCGAACGAAAAGATTTGCATTTCTGGCGACTGCGCATTCTACTCTCCCGAACACAATTGCTCATGTATGCTTGATTGCATGGTTGACCAATCAGCCGTGACGCGCACATGCAGCGCGCTATCTGCTCCACTTATCGGGCCGCTACGAGGAACGGGGATTGGCGCAGCGTGTCGAACCGCAGCAGAACTTGAGTGTGGAATAAAGTGCCGAGGCAAATGCGACGGAACGAATGATGGAATGTGCCATTGAATTGGTCTTTGGTCGTACTCGATTGAGCAACTAATATGGCCGTGAAACGAAGGGCAAATCGAACAACAGAAAAGCGACATTGTTCCCGATGCAATAGAATCGTCGAGGGCAGGCCGGGAGGGTACTACCTTCTTCTAAATCCAGCATTTTGGCTACTTGGCAGCACAATTAACGTTTATGGATACTGTAAGGAGTGTGTTTCGCTTCTAAATGTTTATGGTATGTTTATTGGAGTCCCGTTGCTATTTGTCGCGTTTGTGCTCGTTACTATTAGCTGGGGGTAGACCGAGAAGAAAGGGGGCAGATACGAAGTCGAGTAGCTCTCGGGAACCGCCCCCAAAAGCTCTCACAGAACCGTACGTGAGACTCTCGCCTCATACGGCTCTTCCTGCGCCAGATATTCGTGCAGAACCGAATGCGAGCGCCGCGTACTGAACCGGAAGTTCTTCGTGCCACCCTCAGGATTGAATCCCCACGCGGTGGCGATGGCTTCGAGCAGTGTGGATTTGCCGCTGCCGTTCTCACCGATAATGAAGGTGACCTTGGGGTGAAGCTCCAGTGTGTGCAGGTTGCGCACAACCGGCAGCGAAAATGGATACGCGTCGAAGGAAGATACGCGCTCGCGGCGTAGCGTTACGTCGAGCAGATAGTGTTCGGCATCAAGGCCGCGCATGACTACTCGCTCACCACGAAGCCGATGCCGCGCTTCTTCGGCTCGGGTGGCGTCATCAGTTCTCGGATCGCTTTGAGGATGCCGACGATGGCCTGGTCGTGGCTTTCGAGCTTCCGCGCCACACGCCGTTCGAGTTCGTCGAACTTGCGCGCGAGTTCCTGATTGCCGGCGATCGCCTCGCGCAGGCGCACGAACGCGCGCATGATCTCGATGTTGACGGCGATGGCGCGCGAACTGTTGAGCACGGAGGACAGCATCGCCACGCCTTGCTCGGTGAAAACGCACGGCACCTTGTGGCCGCGCACGATAAGAATCTGCGTGCCGACCGCGTCGGCGGGAATCAGCGTCTTGGTCATGTGCTAGCGGCCGGCCTGGGCGAGCATCGAGTCGAGCACTTCGGCAATGACGCGCTGTCGGGCCTTGGGCAGCGCACTGACGCGTTCCAATTGCTGCTGAATCTTCGGTGGTGGCCCGCGCTTGCTCGCGGCTTTGGTCGGAGTATCGATCAGCGTTTCAATGCTGACGTTCAACGCCTTGGCCAGCAGCAGATCGATGGAGTCATTGATCCCCGTGGCGACAGGAAGTCCCTAGCTTTGTAGCATCGGGTTCGGCGTCAGCACTTGCGCCAGATCGCTGACCCGCCGCTCTCACACCACCGAAGTGGATTCCAACGCCCAGCCCTTGCGCTGGGCGTTTTCGTTTCAGCGTCCGCCTTGCGCGAGCAGGGAATCGAGCACTTCGCTGACGACGCGCTGGCGTGCCTTGGGAAGTTGGCTGACGCGTTCGATTTGTTGTTGCAGCTTCGGTGCCGGTCCGCGCTTGCCTGTTCCGCGCTTGGCCGCCGTTGGCGTGCCGATCAGTTCCTCAATGCTCACGCCCAAGGTGTTGGCGAGCAGCGGCAGCATCGAAATCGGCACGCGGCGCTGGCCGCTCTCGTAGGCGGTGACGGCTTGTTGCGAAACGCTGAGCCGTTCGGCGAGTTGAACCTGGGTCAGGCTGCGCGTCTTGCGCAGCACGGCGAGGCGCTCGCCAAAGGCTTGGATAAAGGCGCGTTCATCGCTGTTGATGGCCACGGCGGCGGTTGGGGTCTGGTGGAGGTTGTGCATACGTTAGGCTAGTCAATGGGGTCAGTATCGCTTGATAATCGATCGATACTGACCCCATTGATCCCTGACCCCATTGATCCTGACCCCATGATCTAGTCCCGATCGTTCTGAAGCATGCGCCAGATGACTCGCCCATTTGTTTTTCGTGACCCCATTCTTTTTTCGAGAGAGTGGTTCGACTTCGCCGTTGTGACGTGGAAATCCCGGGCCAGCTCATGCACCCCCGCCGCATCCCGGTCAGAGTAGTCACGCCCGCGCGTCCGCGCCCGGTCGGCGCGCGCCGATTGTTGCGCTGGCCGATCGCTCGTTGGCGTGTGGGTGTGCTGATTGGGTTGCACCTGCTGATTGTGCTGCATCTGCTGCATCACGCCTGGGTCGGCGAAACGTTTGGGCGCGTAGTGCTGGCGGACGCCCGCGAAACCATCGAACGCGGCATCGTCAATCCGGCTTTTGTGCTGTTCGCTCTGGCGCTGCTGGTTACTGCGCTGTGCGGGCGCTTTTTCTGTGGTTGGGCCTGTCACATGGGTGCGTTACAGGATCTTTGCGCCTGGCTGCTGCGGCGCTTGCGGATACGGCCGCAGCTCGTGCGTTCGCGGTTGCTGGGCTATGCGCCGCTGGCGCTGGCCTTTTACCTGTTCGTCTGGCCGAGTTTCTTGCGCGACCTCTTGCATCCGCTGCTGCGGCGATGGTGGCCGGCTGTTGCGGATGCGCTGGTGCCGATTCCGGCGTTTCCCGGCTGGTCAACGGCGTGGACCAGCCGGGATCTCTGGGCCGGGTTGCCGGAGCTGTGGGTAGCGATACCTTTTTTCGTCGTCTGTGGCGCCGCCACGGTCTATTTCCTCGGCGCGCGCGGCCTGTGCCGTTACGTGTGTCCCTACGGCGGACTGCTGCGATCGGCGGCGCACTTCACACCGTTGCGCGTGGTGGTCGATGCGGATCGTTGCGATGGCTGCGCGCTCTGTACCGCGGCGTGCAGCATCGGCGTTCGCGTGCACGAGCAGACGCGTGCGCACGGTGCGGTGGTCGATGCCGACTGCATGCGCACGCTCGATTGCATCGAGGCGTGTCCGCAGCAGGCGCTGGCGCTGCGCGTGGTGCAATTGCCGCAATCGGGCGCTGCTGAGGAGCCGATGCCGCTGGCTTGGCGCAGCGAGATTGCGTTGGCCGCATTGGCGCTCGCCAGCACCCTGATTCTGCGCGACCTGTACGACCGCATCCCGCTGCTGCTGGCAGCTGCGCTCGGTGTGCTGATAGCGTTTCTGCTGGCCCGCGGCGCTGCGCTGCGGCAGCCGCGCCGCGTCAGGATGGCGCCTTTCCAGCTGCGCGACGCGCGCAGCCTGCGCGCCGCTGGATGGGTCTATCTCGGACTACTGGCGTTGCTGGTGCTGCTGCTTGCGCAGTCGGCGATGGTGCAGGCAGCGCTGTGGCAGGCGCGACGCCTGGATGCTTCGGTGCACGCCGGTTGGTACGAACTGTCGCACGGCCTGGTGGATGATGCGCAACAGACTCGTGCGCGGCTTGCGCTCGACTGGTATCGCCTGGCCTCGCCGCCGACAGCGGGCGGATGGGCGCTGGCGACGACCCCTGAGGTGCCGCTGCGGCGTGCCTGGCTGCACCTGGTACTCGGTGAAGACGCCAAGGCCGCAGCGCTGCTTCGCCAGCGCCTGGCGGCGGCGCCGGACGATGCGGCGGTTCAGGCGGCGCTTGCGGAACTGGATGGGCGCGCGCGCCGTCGCCACTGACCCAGGCGCAGAGTTATTCGAAGCCGTTGCGGAACAAGATATTGCTTGGCGCCAGCGTTTGCAGCACGTAGGACGAGGGGGTGCCAGCTTCCTGCACGCGCAGTTCGGCCCTGGCGGCGGTCGGCGCAGCTGCGGCGACCAGCGACAGTCGCAACAGCGTGCCCCAGGTCAACGAGGCGTCCGACTGCGTCGCCGTCCAGCCGAAGCGCTCGCCGTCGCGTCCGCTGGCCCACGGTGTCAGCTGGCCGGTGCCGTCTGACCACTCGGCCGATTCGATCGGCACGCTGGCCGGCAGATCCAGCAGGATGCGATCGAAGCCGTAATTGTGCAGCACGCGCAAGTTGGGCTCGCTGCCCTGGGTTTGTGCACGCGCGAAATCCAGGTTCATCAGTGCGTAGTCGTAGCGCCAGCGCCCATCGCCGAGATCGGTCGCCCACACAGCCAGTCGCACGCGACCTTCGGCGGTCGCAAGCTCCTGATCCTGAACCTGGGTGCCGCCTGGTGCCTGCGCCAACCAGGTCGAAATCACCGGGCCCGGTTGTTGCGTGCCGGCTTCCAGCAGGAAATTGCTCCAGCTCCCGCCCGCAAAGCTGCTTTGTCCGCGCGCGTGGCGCAAGTTGTTGTTGCCGAAGTCATCGTCGCGCACCAGGTACCACGCCTCCAGCCAGTACTCCGCACCCGGGTTCAGCGCAGGTGCCAGATCGGATTCGCGCACCAGCATGCGATGCGCCGGCGGGCCGAGCGCGGGGTCCACAGTCAGTCCGTCGCAATCCGGATCCCAGACCGATCCGCAGCGCCCCCAGGTGGCGTTGTTGGGCACGATTTCCGAGCGCGGACCGAGACGGCGCGACTCGTTGTTGTTGCCTGCGCTGTAGGTGTCCGAACAGCCCTGTTGCGTGGTCGAGTTGGGCGCTGCCCAGAGGATGTAGCCGCCGCCGCAGCCGCAACTTCCGTTGGTGGCGTACCAGGCATGCTTGACTCCGGAGCGGCCGATCTGATCCAGCTTTCCGCTGGCATCGATGCGGTACAGGTTCCAAACCAGCAGTGGATGCTGGCGATTGCCATAGGGTGGCATCGGTGAGGAATTGCCGGCACCGAGCCAGTCCAGCCAGGGCACATCGGCATTGCCGACGTTTTGCAGTGTGGCGTTCGGCGCGAAATATACGCGTGCGGTGCTGGAACTGCCGTTACAGCTGCCGACGCATCCCCACATCGTCGCCGAACTGCCGAGACTGGTCATCGCCACGTCGGTGGTGGTGCCGGGGGTGCCCGACCAGACCGGGTTGGAGCAGGCTTGTGGTGAACGGCTGCTGGCGGTCGAAAACGAAATTCCTGACGTGGGCGGATCGGACGCGGTGCCCCATAGCGCGGCCATCAACGGCAAACCCCACAGCAGGTTGGCGGTGCGCAGGAACATGCTGCAGTCCTCCCAATAGTGCAAAGAGGGAGACTGGGAGCCAACGGCAGTTGCTGTCCTTGATCTGGATCAAGCAGTCAAGATTCCACCGGCCCAGCCGTTGCGATCCACGCGGCATGCGCTTGACCTGCATCAGTGCGCCGCTCTTGCGTTGGCCCCTAGCATCAGCCAATTCCGACTTGTAATGGTGTACGATGCGCGTTCGCGGCTGGATGGGTTGTCTGCTGGCGCTGCTTGCTGCGGGTTCCGTGGCGGCCCAACTGCTGCCGCTGCCGCTCACGCAGCAGGATTTCCGCGTTCCCGGTACCCAGGTAGGCGATGTGTCGCCATTGCTGCTGCAATCGGCCAACGTCTGCAAGATCTGCCATGGCGGCTACGATACCCAGACCGAGCCCTACGCGACCTGGGCCGGCAGCCTGATGGCGCTCAGCGGGCGCGATCCGCTGTTCTACGCGCAGATGAGCATGGCCAATCAGGACGTGGCCAACGTCGGCAGCTACTGCCTGCGCTGCCATGTGCCGGTGTCGGTGGCCAGTGGCCACGTGCAACAGCCCGGTGGAAACACCTTGGATGAGCACGACAAGGAAGGCGTGAGCTGTCATTTCTGCCACCAGATGGTCGATCCGGTCTATCGTCCAGGCGTCAGTCCGATTGAAGATATCGGGGTGCTTTCCGCCCTGCGGGAGGTGCCGCAGCACTTCGGCAACGCGATGTTCGTGCTCGATCCGCAGGATCGTCGACGCGGTCCACGCATCGATGTTGACCCGGCGCACATGGTGATCATTTCGCCATTCCACCGCGAGAGCCGCTTGTGCGGCACCTGTCACGACGTCGGCAACGTCGCAACCACTCGCCAACCCGACGGCAGCTATCGCTATAACGCCGTCGATGCAGCGGCACCGAATGCCGATCCGTGGACACAGTTCCCACTGGAGCGCACCTACACCGAATGGAAGTTGTCGGCCTTCGCCAACGGTGGTGTCGACCTCGGCGGTCGCTTCGGCGGCGCGCGCAGTCCGCTGGTGGCTAGTTGCCAGGACTGCCATATGCCCACCCAGAGCGGCAGCGCCTGCAGTTGGGGCGTGCCGCGAACCGACCTGTCCAGTCACGAGTTCGCCGGCGCGGCGGTGTCTTCGCTGGATCTGATCGCGGCGCATAGCGTTGGCGACCCTGCGGTTGATCAAGCTGCGATCGCGGCCGGTCGCGCGCGTGCGCTGTCGATGCTGCAGCGCGCGGCCGACATCGAGTTGTCGCTGGACGCAGGCGAGCTGGTTGCACGGGTAGTCAACCAGAGCGGACACAAGCTGCCCACCGGGCACATCGAGGGTCGGCGCGTCTGGCTGAACCTGCGTTTTCTTGACGTCAACGACAACCTGCTGGTCGAGCAGGGCGGCTACAACAACGCCACCGCGACGCTCGACGAGGCCAGCACCGTGGTCTACGAGATGCTGGTCGGCTTGAGCACGGACGCCGCCACCGCCACTGGTCTGCCGGCCGGCCAGACCGGACACATGGCGCTGGCCGACACCATCGTCAAAGACACGCGCATTCCGCCGCGCGGCTTTGCCAACGCGAGTTTCGCCGACGGTGGCGCCCCGGTGGTCGGCATCGCCTACGCCGACGGCCAGTACTGGCACGAGCGACGCTCGCCGCTGCCCGCGGGTACCGATCGCGTAATCGCCACGCTCTACTACCAGAGCTTGCCGCGCAGCTACATCGAGCACCTGCGCGACGGCAATTACAGCGACCAATGGGGCGAGACCCTGCACACGCTGTGGCAACAGACAGGCCGCGGCGCGCCGATCCCGATGGCGCGCACGCTGCTGGCGCTCGGCGACCGGCTGTACGCGGATGGCTTCGACTAGCAGCCTGTCGGGCTTTGCCGGTTGAGGCGAGAATTCGGCTGGGCGAGGACAGATTTTCGATGGTTTGCAGGCCCATAGTGGTGCTATGGGTCAAAAATCGGCGGAAATATGGATCGTTCAGAAAGATTCGCAGCCCAGCCGAGTTAAGTCCGACAGGCTGCTAGTACCTTCACCTTAGCATTTGGAGCCGATTTTACTTTTTAGATCATGGGCTTGGGCTTAAGTCAGTGCCATTCGACTCTGACCCTATTGACCCTATTGACCCTATTGATCCTGACCCTATTGATCCAGGAGGGATTCAACATCACCCTTTCGATTGATTGCTTCAAACGCGTTGTCGGAAACCAATTCGAGAACACCGTTCTTCATCACGAGGAAGACGATGAACTGCTGCTTTGTGATCGCTGTTGGATCTGAAGGGGAATATCGAGATGCTGAGAATGACGCTCCTGCTGTCCTCCAGCCTTCCCTTAGAGTGCAATCCTGGACGCTGGTCGTGTTGGCAAGTACGACCAGAGGCGATCCTGCTTCAGGGTAGTCTGGACGTTGCTTTTTCAACACGTCTTTTACCGTCAAATGCCACCGCACCCAATCACAACCAAACTTGTCTTTGGTTGTTTCCTCGAATGGCTGGGACTTTGAAACGACCGCAACGATGTCAGCGGATCGCGCTAAGAGATCAAGCGACAAATCGTTGAAGACAGGGCGTCCTGCAATGCAACAAAGGGGCAGGCTCAGCGCGACCACAGCAAGAATTTTTCTCATGACACCTCGCTCTCCTCCGTCGCGAAACGTAGCTGTAGAAGAAGCCCATCCGCAGCTTATCATTCGTCTAGCAGCCTGTCGGACTTTGCCGGTTGAGGCGAGAATTCGGCTGTGCAAGGGCAGATTTTCGACGATTTGCAGGCCCATCGTGGTGCTATGGGTCAAAAAGCGGCAAAAATATGAACCACACAGACGGATTCGCAGCCCGGCCGAGTAAAGTCCGACAGGCTGCTAGGATCCGCCCGCCGACTTCCGGCGCGGTGTTCGCAACCGGTTCGGCAGCAGCCAGTTTATGCACAGACCCATCTCGAATGGGAAGGAGTCAGGGCATATCGCGATCAGGCACAGAGTCGTGGCGGGCGCGTTCTGCGCCCTTGCGGGGTTTCAGCCCGCAGTGATGGCCGCTGATCCGGCGGCCGTGCGAGCAGGTGACGAAGCGATGAGCTGCGGACAGATCGCAGCCGAGTTGATGCCTTGCATGAAGCAGATGACCGGCTCGACCGCAGCCCTGGGGCAAACTACGGGTGAGGTGGTCGAGCGCGGCAAGCAGCATGTGGCCGAAGAAACGCCAAAGGTGACGGCATTGACTGCGGCGGCCACTGCAGCGATGGCCGATCCGACCGGTATCTCCTCGCGCGCGGCGGGTCGGGCCGAAGTGGCGGGCCAACAGGAGGCCTGGCAGCGCACCCTGGCCAAGGACAAGCCGCTCAACGACACGATGCAGGCGCAGGCGAATACTGTCGTCGGGCAGGCACAGCACATGCAATCGGATGCGCGACTGCAGCGATTGATGGAATTGGCACAACAGAAAAACTGTCAGTGACGAAGGCGGCAGCGCCGAGGGTATCAATGGGCCTATCTTCTGATTCTTGCAACTGACGAGGCTGTGGTCATCTGTCCATGGCTTCTCAGTCGAAACCGTTCGCGTAGATCGCATCATTCAATCCGACGAAGGTCGTTACGCCGAATGGCACCGTCGCGGTGAACTGTCCAGCGCTGACGGCGATTGGGCTCTGCGCGGCAAGATTCAACGATGCGGACGTGACCCACGGTGTGACGCTCGTCGCCCGAGCGTGGATCAGGTTCGCAACGAATGGGAGATCGCCGCCAGAATTGTTGACAACGACGATCGCGAAGCTTGCGTTCGACGGGCTTCGGTACGCGCTCGTGAAAATGTTCGGGTTTGAACCGGCGACATCGATACGCGTCCAGCCGGGACGCACGAACTTCGAGTAGTTGCCGACGCTGTAGAGCCGTTTGGTCGGCACCGTTGGGGCGGCGGGATGGCCGATCAGGCCTTCATTGTCTTCGTTGTACGGATTCTGCAACCACCAGTAATGCCACACGTTGGCGTTGCCGGTGGTCAGCGCGTCGTTGATCCACGTGGCGACGGTCACGCCGTTGTTGATGGACGGATCGAACGCTTCGAAGCTCGACATTTCCGTCTGCCACAAGGGCTTTGGACGCGGACCTTGATAGGCCGACACGCCGTAGTACTGATGCGTGCCATACACGTCGGTTGCAGCTAACGCCGTTGGGTTGGCCTCGATGGCGCTGGCCATGCTCCACAACAGTCCCCAGTTGGCATGCTCGCCGACGATCAGTTTCGGTCGTGGCGAGCGCGCGGCGAGCTTGGGTGCCAGCACATTGATGAAACTGACGAACTCGCTGTCGGATACGATCATCGAATCGTAGGTTGCGACGAAATCAGGTTCGTTCTGCACCGACAGTGCGTACAGGTCGACGCCGCTGTTCTGCTTCAGCGTCGTCGCAAAGCCCGCCAGCCGCGCAGCCCAGTCGTCGTAGTGCGATGCCGTGCAGAGTCCCTGTGCCGGTGCCGCGCACAGGTGGCCGCCATTGCTGGTGGTGCCGTTGTCTTTCCACGCACCCGGCGCCGTCCACGCGGCGGCCCATACGCGCGCACCGCGTGCAGCCGCCTTGGTCGCGTCGGAAAACGCACCGCCATTCAGTACGCCGGCATTGGAGATGCCCATGCGCAGGAACGACAGGCCAATGCCAGTGTCCGCGGAAAAGAACAGATCCGCCTGGGCATCGGTCAACGCCACATTGACGAACGCATCCGATGCGCCGAAGCCATCGATGGTCTGATGCGACACGTTCCAGTCGACCGTCACGCTGGCGGCGATTCCCTCGGGCGCATATCCAGCCAGTGCGGCTGCCAAGAAAGCGCCCGATGTCGCGAGTGCCAAGCGCGTCAGACGCCATCCACCTACTTGCTTCCCATTGCCCATATCCATTGCCTGGTACTCTTTTTGTGCGGTGTAGTATCACTGCGCAAAAAGGCGGCAATTGGTCTCACGCCGGGTTCTGAAACAAAGCGCAGGCTGCCAGGGAAAGCGCTCGTGCACTACGTGTCGGTTGCCACCGTTCCATCCATCTGTCTGCGGTTGCGGCGCACAGGTTTCAAATCACACCGCGAAAGGAATCAAATCAGGCGCGTCGGTCGATGGGTGGCCGCATCGAGCATGGCGCCGGTGACCATGGTCTTTCACAAGGCGGAATCTGAGCCGGCCGTCACTACCGGCTGGGGGCCACCGCTGTGATGTTGCTCATTGAGAGGCAAGCGGCTGATCGCGCGAAATGCGTGTGGTGGAAGGTGCAGGATCAGTATGGTTCCTTGATCAGGAATCCGCGCGGGATCTTTTCGTCGAGCGGTTTGCTGGTGAGTTTCGGCATCGCCGGCGCGGGGGCGGGTGGCTCGCGCTTGGGCAGTTGCTTGAGCAGGTGATCGATGAGGTTGAGGCGGCCGCGCTTCTGGTCATTGAAGTTGACCACAAACCACGGCGCATAGTCGGTGTGGGTGGCCTTGAGCATTGTGTCGCGGGCCTTGCCGTAGGCGGCGTACTGCTGACGCGCCTGAATGTCGATTGGTGAAAGTTTGAAGCGCTTGGCGGGATCCTCGGCGCGCTCCTTGAAGCGTTGTTCCTGTTCTTCCTGATCGACGCTGAGCCAGTACTTGAGCAGGATCAAGCCATCGTTGGTGATCAGGCGCTCGAACTGCGGGCAGTCGATCAGGAACTGTTTGGATTGGGCCGGTGTGCAGAAGCCCATGACCGTTTCGACACCCGCCCGGTTGTACCAGCTTCGATCAAACAGGACGAGTTCGCCGGCACTCGGCAGATGACCTGCGTAGCGCTGGAAATACCATTGGCTGCTCTCGCGATCGTTCGGCTTCTGCAGGGCGACCGTGCGCACATAGCGGTTGTTGAGCGAGCCCTCGATGGCCTTGATCACACCGCCCTTGCCGGCCGCATCGCGGCCTTCGAAAACGATCACGACACGCTGGCCGGTGGCGACGATCCAGTGTTGCAGCTCGATCAATTCGCCCTGCAGTTGTTCGAGGGCTTCCTCGTATTTCTTGCGCTTGATCGATTTCATCGGGATTCCTGAGTCGTTGGCCGAGCACGGTCTTTCTTGGGAGCGACCGTTGGAAAGTCCGGGGTGGTGCTCATCCAGCGTGTCGTACCTGGAGCCATTTCGTAGATCTTGAGCTGGCGCCTGACTGGTTTTTCGCAGGAAGCGACTGAAGTCGCTTCCTACGAAGGGCCGGGGCCGAAGCGGAAATAACGTCCGTCACGATACTCTTTAACGAAGTCGAACAAAGGCATCGCGACTGAAGTCGCTTCCTACGAAGAGCGGGGTGAGGGCGGGGCGAATCTTGTCGCACGATTGCATTCAGCCTGTACGCGACGCGCATTTCATGCCGTAGATGCGAGGGTGGACGATCAGCGTTCGCCGAGTCGTGGTCGCAGACCGACCAGGTTGCAGGGTTTGGTGCGGGCGTCGAGCTGGCTCTGGATGATCTTCTCCCAGGCGGTGCGGCAAGCCGAGCTTGAGCCGGGCAGGCAGAAGATGAAGGTCTGGTTGGCAAGCCCTGCGAAGGCGCGCGACTGCAGGCTGGATGTGCCGATTTCTTCGATACTGATGGCGCGAAACATTTCGCCGAAGCCGGGCATGACTTTGTCGAGCAGGGGCGTGATCGCCTCCGGCGTCGAGTCGCGGCCGGTGAAGCCGGTGCCGCCGGTGACGAGGATCCCGTGCACATTCGCATCGGCGATCCACGACGAGACGACGGCGCGCATGCGGTACACATCATCCTTGACCAGGCAGCGCTCGTGCAGCCGGTGACCGTTCGCTTTCAGGGCATCGACAAGGTAGTCACCCGAGGAGTCGTTTTCGGCTGTGCGGGTGTCGGAAACGGTGAGGACGCAAAGCGTCAACGGGATGAATTCGCTGGTCGGTTTCATTGGCGCAGACGGGATCGGCACAAGGTTGAAATCCAAGCATACTTGAAAGCCTCGCTGGTGATCCCGGTGGGCGCGTGGATCACCCTTCATCGGCCGCAGGGTGGTTCAATCCGGGTGGACGGAGAGCCTGGCGTGGATCTGCGGAAAGTACGCCAGCCGATGCATCGGGCGCATCAATCGATTGCCGCAGGGGGCAGCCCCGCACGCTGGCGATCGACGATACGTTGCAGGAGGCTCAGGAAATCGTCGGCGTATGCGTGCATGTCGAACAATCCGCTTTGTTGTCTGCATTGCGCAAGCCGCGCACGCAGTGCAGCGCGTGCGGCCGGGTCGTTGCCGATACGGCTGGCGATCTCGATAAAGGCATCGTCGTCGGCTGCATTGAGCTCGTCCATGCCGAGGTGATGATTGAGGCTGGCGGCGACACGCGCGGCGAAGGTTTCACCGGGCGTGGTCAGCAGCGGACAACCCGCCCAGATGGAATCCGACGCGGTCGTGTGGGCGTTGTATTGCGCGGTATCGAGGAACAGGTCGGCGTGCCGGTAGCGGGCAAGGTAGTCGGCGTGCGGCAGTTTCGGCATGAACACGAGCCGGTTCGGATCGACCATCGCCTGTGTGGCAATCGAGCGCAGGTTGGCATCGCTGGTTCCCGGCCCACACAGCAGCCACAAGACCGAATCGGGCACGGCCTTGAGGATGGCCAGCATGCGGCCGATGCTGCGCGGATCGAGCTTGTAGCTGTTGTTGAAGCAGACATAGACAACGCCGCTGTCGGGCAGGCCGCATTCGCCGCGCGACGGCGGTTCGGCGACGCTCCGGCCTGGATCCGAAGGCTGAAAGCAGCGCGGAAGCCAGGCCACGCATTCGGAGAAATGATGGCGCATGGCCGGCGTCAGCACGTGGCGATCGGCGATCACATAGTCGATCCAGTGCGCGCCTGATGTTCCCGGATATGCCAGCCAATTGATCTGGATCGGGGCCGGGCGCAAGGCCAGCGCCTCGCTGATGTTGCCGCCGCCCCAGACACGCAGGTCGATCAGCGCATCGAGTTCGCATTCGGTAATGCGCGCGGCCATGGCCGAGGTCGGCGAGCCGCCGAGTGCATGCCATTGGCGCGTGCTGGTCTGCAAGCGCTGCTGGATCGGTGAGCCATCAGCGGGCGCGGTAGCGAACAGATGAAAATCGACATCACGCCGATGCAAGGCCTCGAAGAAGGCGACCGTCAGCAGACCGGTCGGATGCTTGCCGAATCCGTTCGAGACGAAGCCGATCCGCAGCGGGGATTGCGCTGCGCGCCGAGGAAACCGCGAGCACGCCTTGTCGCGCAGTGGATCGACGCGCTCGGCGAGGCGATCGGCAAAATTGCGTGCGCACTGCAATTGTTCGGCGGCACTGGCCGGTTCGGCGAGAAAGCCGAACGGGGTCACATCGGCAGCGTTATTGGCAACAGCATGGCGCAGCCTGTCCGAAAGCGCATCGAGATCGCTCCAGTCGCAGAGCTGGCGCTTGATGAACACGTATTGGGCGAGCGCACCGCTGAGATCGGGATCGAGTTGCACGGCGCGCGCATGCGCCGCCGCGGCCGCCCCAGGCTGCTTGCGTTCATCCTCAATCTGGCCGAGCTGGTAGGGAAAACGGGCGTCATTCGGGGCGACCCGTTCGCCCTCGATGCAGGCAGCGGCCGCAGCGTCGAGCCGGCCTTGTGCATACAGGGACTGCGCGAGCAGGAGCAGGGCCTCGGCATGCGCAGTCTGCTGCAGGATCATGCGCACGATGCGCTCGCAATCCATGGGCTGGCCAAGGGCCAGTTCGGCTGCCGCCAGATTGAGCCATGCGCCGAGAAACCCCGGGCCGTTGCGGGTCGCGGCGAGATAGGCATCGCGTGACCCTTGCCTATCGCCCAGCGCGCGCCGTGCGTTGCCGATGCCATTGAGTACGGCCGGATGTTCCGGTGCGATGAGCTGGGCGGATTGCAGCACGGTCAGGGCCGCACGCGCATCGTTGCGGGCGAGCAGGGCGCTGCCGAGATTGCACAGGGTTTCGATCGAGGACGGATCGATGGAGTGCGCGATCTCGAGCACGCTGATCGCCGCATCGATCCGGTTCATGCTCAGCAGGGCGACGCCATGCAGGCGAGCCGGCTCGACCGCCGCCGGAAACTGCGCGCGTGTCTTCGCCGCGAGATCCGCCGCAAGATCGGGGTGGCCCTGGCCGATCAGGGCGGCGATGTGGTCGAGCTGTTCGTTCACGGAAGTTCTGCGTTGCGTCGGTGGTTCACGGTAGCGAAGCCGCGCGCAGGTGTCATCCACAGGGCTGTCCCATGAGCGGATAGGATGCCGCCTCAGGCCGGAGGATTCACGCCACATTGCTCACATCGCCGCGGACGCGCATCATTTGCGCCATGGAAAAACAAGCCAGTGCCATCCTCGCCGCGGCCGCCGAGTCACCGATCCAGAGCGCGGCGATGGTCGTCAATTGCGTTGCCTACAGTGCCGATGGCAAGCGCATCGGTGATATCAGTCTCGACGAAATCAGCGATGTGCTGGAGCGCCCGGATACGTTTGTCTGGGTCGGCCTGGTCGAGCCGGATGAGGCCTTGCTGGAAAAGCTGCAGGAGGAGTTTGGCCTGCACGATCTGGCCATCGAAGACGCGCACAATGCGCACCAGCGTCCGAAAATCGAAGCCTACGGAGACTCCCTGTTCATCGTTGCGCAAACGGCCCAGGTCGTCGGCGCGACGATCCAGTTCGGCGAGACGCACATCTTCGTCGGCAAGCGCTATCTGGTCACCGTGCGCCACGGCGCATCACTCTCCTACGCGCCTGCGCGGCGCAGTTGCGAGCAGTCGCCGGACATGCTGCTTTACGGCCCGAGCTACGGCCTCTATGCGGTACTCGATTTCATCGTCGACAACTTCATGCCGATCGTGCGCAGCTTCCGCGAGGATCTGCAGGAGCTTGAGGAAGACATCTTCGAGGATACCTTCAAGCGCGACACGATCCGCCGCCTGTACAACCTGAAGAAGGAACTGGTCACCCTGCGCCTCGCGATCGGTCCTTTGCAGGACATCCTCAACCAGCTCACGCGCATGTATCCGGGCCTGCTCCGCGATGAGGTGCGACCGTACTTCCGTGATGTCTATGATCATGCCGCACGCATCAACGAATCGACTGACACCATGCGCGAGATGCTGACCGCCGCACTCAGCGTGAACCTGTCCCTGGTCACCGTGGCCCAGGGCGAGGTGGTCAAGCGTCTGGCCGGCTGGGCCGCCCTGCTCGCCGCACCGACCTTGCTGACCAGCTGGTACGGCATGAACTTCCACCACATGCCCGAGCTCGACAAGCCCTGGGGTTACGCGGCGATGATCGCATTCACCGCATTCACCTGCGGTGGATTATTCTGGTTGTTGCGCCGGGCGAAATGGCTTTGATGGCATCCTGGAATCCGCAGGAAGCGGCTTTGGCGAATCCGATGGGGGTCGCGATGCCTTTCGCTTTGTTGTAGGAAGCGGCTTCAGCCGCGATGCTCTTCGCCACGTTTGGCAAGAGCATCGGGCATGAATGCCCTTCCTACCAGAGATGCCGATTTGGGGCGCGGGATTCGTTGACGTTGAAGGCGTCGCTGCTTCGTTGTTGGAAGCGGCTTCAGCCGCGATGCTCTTCGTCAATCCGGCCAAAGGCATCGGGCATGAATGCCCTTCCTACGACAGAAGCCGATTTGGGGCGCGGGATTCGTTGACGTTGAAGGCGTTGCCGCTTCGTTGTAGGAAGCGGCTTCAGCCTGAGGTTTCCCCACAAATACGTCTTGATAATCATATAG
>CAYMHF010000052.1:0-19452 GCA_964390215.1 uncultured Dokdonella sp.
GCTGGATTTTCATGATTCCGCACGTTGTGCAGCCAGCTTGTACTTGTTCAGCGTATCCTTAGATGAAAACCCCGGGTCAGTTTTGCGTGGAAATCAACAGTGCGGCGGTTTTGTTCGTGACGAGCCCGTCCGAGGCATGACTTCCTGCCCGTCCCGGGAATGAGTTGATTGCGCTAGGATCGAGGGCTCAACAATCGTCTTGCCTCGCTGTGCGGCGGGAGCGCGCAGGGTGGGGCCAATTCCTCCAGCAGGAGCCTCGCATGTCTTATCGATTTTTGTTCGGCTTGTTGGCTGTGATCTTTGTATCGCCCGCCGTATATGCATTGAGTGTCGATGAACTGGTGGCGAAAAACGCCGAGGCGCGTGGCGGCCTCGACAAGATCGAGGCGATCAAGACCCTGCGCATGCAGGGCCAGGTGCGGGTGGTCGGCGACTTCGGTTCGTTCGACCTCGGACTGCGGCAGATCAAGAAGGCGCCGGATTCGGTTCGCAACGAAGCCTCGGTCCAGGGGCTGACCCAGGTCGAGGTCTGGAACGGTCAGCAAGGCTGGCGGATCGACCCGTTCCAGGGGCGCAAGGATGCCGAGCGCATGACCGATGACGACGCGCGTGGTCTCGCCGATTCCGCCAATATCGCCGGGCCCTTGATCGACTATCGGGCGCAGGGCAATACCATCGAGTATCAGGGCACCGAGGATGTCGATGGCACCGAGGCACACAAGCTCAAGGTGACTCTGAAGAACGGCGATGTCCAGACCGTCTATCTGGATCCCGATCATTTCATCGAGATCCGCACGGTCAGCCTGCGCAAGGTGCGCGGCACCGAAGTCGAGGACACCAGTGACTACGGCGACTACGAACTCGTCGACGGCGTCTATTTCCCGTTCTCGATCACCTCGCATACCAAGGGGCAAGGTGGCCAGCAGCAGGTCACCATCGAAAAGGCCGAAGTCAATGTTGCGCTCGACGATGCACTGTTCGCTTTCCCTGCCAAGGCCGGGAGCACGCCATGAGCACGAGGACATCCACGATGAGACACGGTTCGTTCAAGCGTGTACCGATGACGATCGCCCTTTTGGGTGTTGCAGCTTTTGCCAGCATGGCGTCCGCCGCCGAGCCCGGCGCCGCACGGCTTGATTCCGGTGACATCTCGGGACTCGGCATCCGCAACATCGGTTCGGCGACCATGAGTGGACGTATCGCCGCTCTTGATGCGCGCGTCGGCAAGGATGGCAAGACCCTGATCTATGTCGGCTCGGCCTCGGGCGGCGTGTGGAAGTCCAGCGATGGCGGCACCACCTTCAAGCCGGTGTTCGACAAGCAGCCGGTGCAATCGATCGGTGCGGTCACCATCGATCCGAATAATCCGCAAACGGTCTGGGTCGGCACCGGCGAATCCTGGACGCGCAACACGATCTCGATCGGTGACGGTATTTACAAGTCGACCGATGGCGGAGATTCGTGGAGCCATCTCGGTTTGCCGAATTCAGAACGCATCGTCAAGATCGTCGTCGATCCCAAGGCCAGCGATACCGTCTATGCCTGTGCACCGGGCAAAATGTGGAGCGACTCGGCCGAGCGCGGCTTGTACAAGACCACCAATGGCGGCAAGAGCTGGTCGCTGGTACTCAAGGGCTCGAACCTGTCGACCGGTTGTGCCTCGCTGAGCATGGATCCGAAAAACCACGATGTGCTGTTTGCCAGTCTCTGGGACTACCGGCGCAAGGGCTGGACGTTCCGCTCGGGTGGCGAATCGGCAACGGCGAAATCCGGCAGCGGCCTGTTCCGTTCGGCCGATGCCGGCAAGTCATGGACGGAAGTGACCGCGGCGGCGAACCAGGGTTTCCCGGGCAAGCCATTCGGCCGTATCGCAGTCGCGGTGGCACCATCGAATCCACAGATCGTCTACAGCTTCGTCGAATCGACCGACTCGGCATTGTTCCGTTCCGATGACGGCGGCAAGACCTGGAACCAGCGTGACAAGAGCCAGATGATGGTCTGGCGGCCGTTCTACTTCGCCAACCTGATTGTCGATCCATTCAATGCGGATCGCGTTTTCAAACCCGACGGTGCGCTGATCCAGAGCCTCGATGGCGGCAAGAGCTTCGCCAATGTCGGCGGCGGTGCGCACGGCGATTTCCACGATGTCTGGATCAACCCGACCAATACCCAGCACATCATCGTCGGCGACGATGGCGGCGTCTGGCAGTCCTTCGATGGCGGCAACAAGTGGTGGAAGCAGAACAACCTGCCGGTCTCGCAGTTCTACCATGTCAGCGTTGACGATCAGGATCCGTTCCAGGTCTATGGTGGCTTGCAGGACAACAGCTCCTGGGTCGGCCAGAGCGCCTATCCGGGTGGCATTGCCAATTCACAATGGGAAAACATGTACGGAGGCGACGGTTTTTGGATGTTCTCCGATCCGTCCGATCCTGATTACCTCTACGCCGAAGCGCAGGGCGGCACGATCGGTCGGGTCAACCGGCATACGCATGAGGTGCGCAACATCCAGCCGATGCCGAACTACAAGGAAAAGCTGCGCTGGAACTGGAACACGCCGATTGCCTTGAGTCCGAACGAAAAGGGCACGATCTATATCGGTGCGCAATTCCTGTTCCGTTCGCGTGATCAGGGCCAGAGCTGGGATCGTATCTCGCCTGATCTGACCACGAACAACCCTGCGCGCCAGAAGCAGGAGGAATCGGGCGGCATCACCGTCGACAACTCCGCCGCCGAGGCCTACACGACAATCTTCTCGATCAGCGAATCACCCAGGCAGGCCGGGTTGATCTGGGTCGGCACCGATGACGGCAAGGTTCAGGTCAGCCGTGACGACGGCAAGAACTGGAACGACGTCACCAGCAACATCAAGGGCGTGTCGCGTGATTCGTGGATCAACTGGGTTCAGGCCAGCGCCTTTGATGCCGGCACCGCGTATGTCGCGATCGACCGCCACACCTTCGGCGACATGGCGCCCTGGATATACAAGACCACGGATTTTGGCAAGACCTTCACCGCCCTGGTAACACCCGCCAACAGCAAGAGCGTGCGGGGCTACGTGCATGTGGTTCGCGAAGACCCGGAGAAGCCGAACCTGCTCTACGCGGGAACCGAATTTGGCCTGTGGATTTCAATTGATGGCGGTACCAACTGGGCGCAATTCAAGGCCAATGACTTCCCGGCGGTCGCGGTGCGCGACCTGGCTCTGCACAACCGCGACAAGTCGCTGGTGCTGGCAACCCACGGCCGCGGCATCTGGGTCATCGATGACATCACGCCCTTGCGCGCACTCGATGCCAAGGCACTTGCCAGCGACGTCGCCTTCCTGCCGACGCGCATGATCCAGCAGCGCATCAGCGCACTTGGCGGCTGGCCCGAGGGCGATGCGAGCTTCACCGGGCCGAATCCGACGGCCGGTGCGGACATTACTTATTTCCAGAAATCCCGTCATCTGTTCGGCAAGCTCAAGATCGAAGTGCTTGATGCCGATGGCAGGGTGCTCGATACACTGCCGGCCAGCGTTCGTCGCGGCATCAACCATGTCTACTGGTCGATGCGTGCGCAGCCGCCGCGCGTGCCGAAAGCGGCCCAGATTGCCTTCAATTCGACCCAGGGCCCGCGTGTGCCACCCGGCGACTACACCGTGCGCATGACCAAGAACAAGCAGGTGTTTGAGACGACCATCCACGTCGGACTCGATCGGCGGGTCGGATTCTCGGCGCAAGACCGGCAAGCCCAGTACGATGCCGTGGTGAAAGTGCGTGACATCTTCGGCGACATGAGCGCACTGGCCGACAAGATCAACGCCGTGCGTGCCCAGGCCTCGGCAAGGGCGCGGAAACTTGACGCCGGCAATGCCTTGCGCAAGCAGTTGCAGTCGCTCGACGCCAAGGCTGACGCAATCCGCAAGAACATCGTGGCGACCAAGGAGGGCGGTGCGATCACCGGCGAGGAGCGCCTGCGCGAACACACGGATTCGCTGTACGGCGCGATCATGTCCTACGACGGCAAGCCGACCGACTATCAACTTGCCCGCATCGATTCGCTGCGCCATGAGCTTGGCGATATCGACAAGCAGTTCGCTGATCTGCAATCCGGTGAACTGGCTGCGACCAATGCCGCACTCACAAAGGCGGGGCTCGAAGCCATCGATGTTTCAAGCGCCTCCGCATCGGCGGCGGGCGGCGGATCGGGATCGGCCGGTGCGCGCCAGGCACTGCGCGCACTCCGCTGACGGGAGCTGCCATCGGGATCATGCGCGGAGCACTTTCCGGGTTGGCATGGCTGCTCCGATATTCCTCTGGACGCCCCTGCTAAGGCAGGGGCGCTGTGACGTTTGATCCGAACCAGGAATCGTCGGGCAGGGACGATGTAGACGAGGTAATGGCCTTGCGCTTGAATTGGGGCTGTCGAAGAGCACTTGAACACGCTTGAATAATGTGATGGTATAACGTAACGATATGCATGTTCGTGCCGGATGGCCATTCGAGCCCGCACCCGTCATGTTTTCCCACGTTACGGAATCCCGATGCGCTTCATTCCACTTCTGCTTGTCCTTTCGTCAAGTCTGCTCGGTTCCGTCCAGGCCGCCGAGCCTTCCACTCAATCCCAGATCACCGAACTCGCCGAACGTATCCGTGCGCTCGAGGCGAATGCCCAGGCCCTGCAGAAGCAGGCCACCGACGCCTTGGCTGCGGCACAGGCCGCGCAAAGCGAACTGCAACAGATGAAGGCAGCGCAGATCGACACGGCAACGGTTGCCGTCGGAGCCACCGATGTCGCATCGACCAGCGCTTCGGCGAACGCGTTCAATCCGGCCATATCGCTCATTCTCAACGGACTCTACGAGAACCATGCGCAGGATCCGGTCAACTATCAACGTGCCGGATTTCCGCTGGTGGGCGGGACTGGCTCGGCGGCTGCCGGCCTCAGGCTCGGTGAGAGCGAGTTGTCGTTCGCGGCGAATATTGACGACAAGTTCTACGGTCAGCTCACCCTGACCATGGAAAGCGAGGCTGGCCAGACGCACACCGGTATCGAGGAGGCCTACATCGAGACGACTGCTCTGCCGGAAGGATTTACCGCACGGGCGGGCCGCTTCTACTCGAACATCGGCTATCTCAACAGTCACCACACGCATACGGATTTCTTCAGCGACCGGCCGCTGGCCTACCAGGCGTTTCTCGGCAACCAGTACGGCGATGACGGCGTGCAGTTGCGCTGGGTTGCGCCAACCGAAATCTATCTCGAACTCGGCAGCGAAGTCTTTCGCGGCGACAGCTATCCGGCCGGCGGTGCGGCGCACAGTGGCATCGGCACGAAGACTTTCTTCGCCCATGCCGGGGGCGATATCGGCGTCGAGAACTCGTGGCTGGCCGGCGCCTCGGTCTTGCATGCCGATACAGCCGGCGGCGAAGATGGTTTCAGCGGACGCAACAACATCTACCTGTTCGATCTGACCTGGAAGTGGGCACCCAACGGCGCGTTCAAGGACGCGGGCGTTGTCGTGCGTGGCGAAGCATTCGTCGATGACCGCAAGGGTCTCGTGCTCGATCCGGCGGACCCCGATGCGCTCGCGCAAGCCTGGAATGGCAAGCGTCGCGGTGCCTATGTCGAAGGCCTTTATCGATTCAGCCGGAGATGGGATGCCGGCTATCGCTATGACAAGTTGTGGGCGGCGGCAGACGGCCCCTACGCCAGCGACTTCGATCCACAACGCAGCACGGCGATGCTGACCTGGCACAACAGCGAGTTCAGCCTGCTGCGCCTGCAATTGGCGCACGACCAGCCACAGCCGCATTTCATCGACAACATTCTCACCCTGCAATATCAGGTGAGTCTCGGCGCCCATGGCGCGCACAAATTCTGAGGAATCACCCGATGCGCAAGATGCTTTTGTGGATGATTGTCGTAGCCGCCGTGATCAGCGCGCCGGTGCAGGCCAAGCTGCGAGTGTTCGCCTGTGAGCCCGAATGGGGGTCGCTGCTGACCGAACTGGCCGGTGATGCCATTGATGTCGATGTCGCCACGAGTGCCTTGCAGGATGTCCATGTCGTCGAAGCGCGGCCGAGCCTGATCGCGAAGATGCGCAAGGCCGATCTGCTGGTTTGCTCCGGAGCACAACTGGAGATTGGCTGGCTGCCGCAGTTGCTGCGCCAGGCCGGCAACGCGAGGGTTGGCTCGGGTGCCGGCAACTTCATGGCGGCGAGCCAGGTGACCACGCTGGACAAGCCAGCCAGCGTTGATCGCTCGGCGGGCGATGTGCACCCGGATGGCAATCCGCATGTCCAGCTCGATCCCTACCGCGTGCTCGCGATCGCCAAGGCACTGAGTGCGCGCCTCGTTGAACTCGATGCCGCCAACGCGGCAACCTACCAGCAACGTCTCGGCGATTTCCAGACGCGCTGGCAAGCCGCGATCAAGGGTTGGGAAGCCAAGGCCGCGCCGCTCAAGGGCAAGGCCGTGGTCGTGCATCATTCGGCCTGGATCTATCTGCTGCAGTGGCTCGGCATGCACGAGATCGGTTCGCTTGAACCAAAACCCGGTGTGCCGCCGACCAGCGCGCACCTGTCGAGCCTGATCGACGTGACCAAAAGCGGCGGGGCAATCGCCATCATCAGCGCGGCCTATCAGGATTCCAAGCCCGGCGAATGGCTGGCGCAGCGTACCGGCGTTCCAGCGCTGGTGTTGCCGTTCACCGTGGGCGGCGATGCTCAGGCCAGGGATTTGTTCGGCCTCTACGACTCGACCCTCGACAAGCTGCTGGGAGTGCTCAAGTGAATTGGGAAGGCCTCGATCCCAGTATCCTCGGGCCCGCCTGCGTGGCCGGCTTGATCGTGCTTGCCACGCATGTTCCGCTCGGGACAAAGGTGCTCGCCCGCGGCATCATCTTCATCGATCTGGCGATTGCCCAGATCGCCGCGCTTGGCGTGATCCTCGCGCAATTCCTGGGCATGGATGAGCATGGCCTCGGCGTGCAGGCCGCTGCGGCCGCCGCCGCCCTGCTCGGCGCGAGTTTGCTCAGTGCCACTGACAAGCGCTGGCCCGAGTATCAGGAGCCCTTGATCGGCACCTTGTTCGTGCTCGCGGCTACCGGCAGTCTCTTGCTGCTGGCGAACAATCCGCACGGCGGCGAGCATTTGAAGGATCTGCTGATCGGGCAGATCCTCTGGGTCAGTCCCGGTCAGCTGTGGACAGCGGCGATCGCTTCGCTGCTGCTGCTGGCGGTCATCGCCTGGCGTGGCGCAAGGCTGACCGGCCTGGCTTTCTACGCGGTATTCGCGCTGGCGATCACGGTTTCGGTGCAGTTGATCGGTGTCTATCTGGTCTTCACCAGTCTGATCGTGCCGGCGCTGGCGACCACCGGCATGCGCGGTCGATCGCGCTTGATCGTCGCCTACACGATCGGCGCGGCTGGCTACGTCAGCGGCCTGGTTCTGTCCGCCGTGCTGGATCTGCCCAGCGGCGCGATGATCGTCTGGACGCTTGCGTTGTGCGGCCTGCTCGCACAGGCATTACCGATGGTGCGCCACTCGCAGCGGACACGATCGCCCGTGCGAGGCGTGGCTGAAAGCGAAGCCTGAACAGCGACGCTCAGGTTGTCGCCATGAAACCGAGGTTCGGTGTGGAAAAACGTCCGAGATTCGGAAACACCGTGGTCATGTCGCCAGCCGGCACGCCGTACCAGCGTGCGATGGTGGCCGCATACTGATCCACCGAGGTGGTTGGGATGATCTGGCCCCAGCCGGCATCATCGGGTCCTTCGACGCTCAGGTTTGGCGGGATACCGTAGATGCGCCGGCCATTCACCGCACCGCCCATGATCAGGTGATGGCTGCCCCAGCCGTGATCGGTGCCATCGCCGTTGACGCTGGTGGTGCGGCCGAATTCCGAGGCGGTGAAGGTCGTCACCGCATTGGCCACGGACATTTCGACGGTTGCCGCGTGGAACGCGGCGAGCGCGGCATCGAGTTCGCCGAGTTGCTCGGCCTGGTTCGCGAGCTGGTTGTCGTGGGTGTCGAAGCCACCCAGGCCGACATAGAAGATCTGGCGCTGCATCTGCAAGGTCGAACGGACATTGATCAGCCGCGCGATCATGCGCAACTGGCGGCCTAGACGCGTGTCCGGGAATATTGTCGAGAGCGGGCTTTCGCCATCGAGCGCGTCATTAATCATCACCTCGTTGTCCATCGATCGGCGCATGACAGTTGCGTACTGGCGTTGCAGGGCATTGCCATGCGCTGCGTCACGCAGGGCGATGAATGCCGCACGCCGCTCCGGGTTCCAGGGTTGCACGGCACCAATTCCCTCTGCGCCATCTTCACCCACGAAATACGGAACCACCTCGTCGCCGGCCTGGAACACGTTTTCGCCATCGATGGAAATATTCATCGACAGTTGCTGGTTGGTATTGCTGGTGTGGAACATGTCGGCGAGACGGCCACCCCAACCGCGCCGATCGAGCGCATCGGCACGGGTCTGCAGCCAGGTCACGCTCTGGTCGCTGTGCGAGTACAACTGCCTTGGAACCGGCACGCTTTCGGCCTCGTATTCGGCCTTGGTGATCGGATAGAGCAGGGGGCCGATGTTGGTGGCGATGGCCAACGGCGATTGGGTCTGGTTGAACAAGGCGTGCAGCAGGGGCATGCCAGGATGCAGTCCGAAACTCGCACCACCGATCGGCGCGACGCTCGGATTCAGCGCCAGCAGGTTCGCCGAAGGTAGCGCCAACCCGCCACGTGCGGCGGCGTACTGGTTGTATTCCGCCGTGCTGCGTGGCACCAGCATGTTGAAGGCATCGTTGCCGCCATACAGGTACACGCAGACGAGGGCACGATAGTCGTTGCCGAGCAGCTGATGGCCGCTGGTTGCGGCGGCATGGGCGAGCGACAGTTTGCCGGCAAAGCTCGTGAACAGGGCCGACGAGGCGGTTGCGCAAAGAGCGCGCTGGATGAAATCGCGTCTTTTCATGGGATCACCGTTCGATAGCGTATTCGGGGGAGGTCTGGATCAGCCAGATGGCATCCTGCACACGCTGGCGACGATCATCGACGCTGCTGTTGTCCATGGCCTGCACATAGTTGACCAGGGTGTTGAACATCGAGTCCGACATCGTGCGGCTCATAAACAACAGGTCATAGCGATCAATCAGACGCGCCGGATTGCTGGCAAATGGCAGCTCGGTATCGAGATCGATGACGACGTCCTCGGGGTCGTTCCATGGATTGCCGCGCCAGTACCAGAACGTCTTTGCATCAAGCGCGTTGGCGACACTGGCTATGGTGGTGTCGGTGGTGATCTGGAACTCGGGTGCACTCAGGCCGAGGGCGTAAAGCTCACCGGGCGGACTGTAGGAAGGCAGGAAAAAATTGAACACGGTGGGCGAGCGCAGCGCGGCCTGACCGAGATAGTAATCGGCATACCATTCGCGATAGCGCCCGTCGTCGGCCCTTGCACTCAAGGCGCGCCATAGATGACTCTGGCGCAGTAGCGGCTCGCGCAATTTGCCGCCATTGCTGGCCAGGCTCGGCAGGTTACGCGCCTCGGCATCCATCAGTACGGCGCGCACCGTGGCACCGAGATCGCCGCGTGCACCGAGCCCGTTGTTGGCGAACACCGCCGCCACACGGCCGATATAGGCCGGACTCGGATTGCTGGTGACCAGGCGCTTGATCAGATGACGGGCGATGAACGGCCCGACATTCGGATGATGGAAGATATTGTCGAGTGCGCTGCCAAGATCACTCGCGGCGGTGCCACCACCCGGCAACAGACCGCCAGGCAGACTGACACCCGGGTAGACGAGCAATTGCTTGTCCTCGGTCGAGGCGTGATAGCTCTCCCAGGCTTGCATGGGCAGGAACCATGAGGCATTCCATCCCGGATTCGGCCATTCGACTGGCCCGGATGGGCAGTACTCCCACTCCCACCACTGGCCGCCGTCGTCGAGCGGACAGTTCGCCCAGTTCCAGCCGGTGAACACATGGGCAAAGCCGCGGATCGTGTCCTGGTTGTAGGTCGGCACCGGTTGTCCGCCGGACATCTGCACGCTTCCATCGGCATTCAGGCGCACCAGCCCGATCGAGAACAATTGCATGATCTCGCGCGCGTAGTTTTCGTCCGGCCGGATGTTTTCTGCCGGATCGGGTTTGCGATTCTTGAACATCGACAGGTAGTGGCCCATGACCGGGCTCAGAGTCACCTGTTCAAGCAGGTTGCGGTAGTTGCCGAAGGCGTTGTCGATCAGCAGGTCGTAGTAGGTGGCTGTGGCTATCGGTTGTCCGTCAATATCGCCGTTCTGGTCGGATACGACAAACAACTCGCTCAGCGCGAAAGCGACTCGCTGGCGCAGCTGGTCGGGCCCGGTGATGGCGTGCAACCACCAGGCTTCCTGACGGCTGTTCTGGTAGACCTCCAGCCCGGCAGCCTCCTGGTTCTCCATGTAGCTGCGCTCATGCGAGGCCGGCTGTGCAGCCTGGTCAGCGAGCCATGCGTTGTAACCCATCCGGCGCAGTCGCGAAATTTCGGCAAGACTGGGGCCAAACGTCGCCTGGGTCAGAAAGCGCGCCGCGGCGGCATCCGAGTGCGGACCTTCGGCATGGTCGTCGAATCCGCTGTCGAAGACGTGATCGGCTGCCCAGGCCGAGCCGGCGGATGCGAGTATCGTTGCGGCGAGCGCGAGGCGGCCAAACAGGATTTTCATGCGAGTCCCCGGAATCCAGCGTCAACAGCGGGCAACGCTATCGATTTCAGCAACTGCGCAGTGTGCGCATGGTCACGCGAACGCGCACCGCGTTTTGCAAATGCTGGCGTGGTTCTCGTTTCTGATTGCGACCATCATGCCCGAGGTCGCCAGCGCCTTGAACGATTGTCTCCCCGCCGACTTTCAGGATCGCCTCGGTCTGGCCGAAATCCGCATCGTCAACGACAATCCGACCAATCCATTCGTGTACCGGCCACGCTGCGTGACGATCAGCGAGGGTACTCGCGTACAGTTTGCGGCGATCCCGGATTTTGGCATGCATCCGCTCTATGGCGGGACTGTCAGCGGCGCCCAGGCGATCATCGATCCATCCAGTCCGATCGGCTCGTTCACCAGCGGAAGTGAAGGCGAGCGGATACTGATTGATGCCGGCGAGTTTCCGTATTTCTGCGACTTTCATTTCGCCGCCGGAATGAAGGGCTCGATCCGCGTGATCCCGCAACTGTTCGCCGACGGTTTCGATTGACAGGGATTTCCTTGCTGTCGCCGCCGCGTGGAATTCGGGCATCATTCGAGGTTGGTGTTCGCGTTGCTTGGTAACGTTGCCTTGGCATGCAAGCGATTGCTGAAGTGGCCGGTTCCTTGCGTCGCGCCAGCGAATACCGATACTCCATGGTTTCTGGATCAATCGATGGCAAATGTTCCTGGCATCAGCAAGGCCGATTGGCGCAAGCGTCTCTCGGGCCTGTCACCACGCGTGGCGAAAATGGCCGAGCAAGCCGCCGCTGGAATCGAGGCGCGCCGACTTGATGACGCGCGACGTAGTCTTGTTGCAGCGTGCGTACTCGCCCCCACCCATCCCGAGATCCTTCGACTTCAAGGTGTCTTGAAACATCTGGAGGAGCGTTACGACGAAGCTGTGAAAATCCTGCGTGAAGCGCATGCGGCATCTGCCGACGACGCCCTGATCGCCAACAATCTTGGTAGCTCGATGCGTGCAAGTGGCGATGTCGACGGCGCCATCGAAATGTTCAGCCGGGCGACGAGCCTCGATCCCGAACTCGCCGCCGCCTGGTTCAATCTGGGCAAGACTCTGAAGACGCAGGCACAACCAGAGCAAGCCTTGCCGCATTTGCTGCGCGCGCTTGAACTTTCGCCGGCCCATGTTCCTGCGCGCATCGTGCTCGGCGATTCCCTGAAGGCTACCGGTCAAATCGATGAAGCAGCCAAGGCGTTTCGTGAAGCGTTGCGGTTGAATCCGCGAAATGCGCAGGCCTGGTTTTCCCTGGCCAACATCAAGACGGTTCCACTGACGCTCAGCGAGGCGAACCAGATCGATCAGTTGCTTCGTGAGCGTTCATTGAATGATGACGATCGCGTCCGTATGGGGTTCACCCTGGCCAAGGCGCTGGAGGATAACCGCCAGTACGAGAAATCCTTCGCCGCCTTGAGCGAAGCCAATCGCTGCAAACGCCGTCAGATGCCTTGGGACGCGGCAGAATTTTCGGCGCAGATCGACACCATGTTGGAAGCCTGTGCGGATCCAGCAGACGTAACTGCGCCAAAGACGCAGGGTGGAGAAGTCATTTTCATTGTCAGCTTGCCACGCTCGGGTTCGACCTTGACCGAGCAGATTCTGGCTGCGCATCCGGAGGTCGAAGGTGCCAGCGAACTGCCTGATCTGCCCGCCGTGATCAATGATGAGTCGCAGCGCCGTGGTGTTGATTTCCCGGCCTGGTTCAGCGATGCCACGGCGCAAGACTGGGAGCGACTTGGCAGGGACTATCTGGAACGCACGCAACGCTGGCGAACGCAACGGCCGCGATTTACCGACAAGGGGCTCGCGAACTGGCAATCGGTGGCTGCGGCGCTGGCCATGCTGCCTGCGGCGAAGATCGTGGTCTGTCGGCGTGATCCACTGGAAACCTGTCTGGCCTGTTTTGTCCAGTTGTTTGCCCGGGGACAGGAATTCAGCTACGCGATCGACGATGTGGTCGCCTACTGGCGTGATTTCGATCGTCTTTGCCGTCACTGGGTGGACATCTTTCCGAAGCAGGTGCACGACATGGTTTACGAGACCCTGCTCGACGAACCTGAGGCGACGACGAGATCGCTGCTCGAATTCTGCGGATTGCCTTTCGATCCGGTATGTCTTCGGTTTCACGAAATTCGCCGAAACGTCCGCACCGCCAGCGCGGCCCAGGTTCTGCAGCCATTGCGCCGCGATACCGCGCGCTCGGATCGCTATGGCGCGGCGCTGGATGGCTTCAGGAAGGCACTGGGGATGACCGGGTAGCAGTTGTCCCGTTGCCGGATTCGTCAGCAACATATTGTTCTATAGTGGATTTCCAGTAGCTGGCCACTGCTTTGGACGATTGACTTCAAGTTTGCCAACGCTCCCGCTGCTTTGGTATGTTGCGCCGTCGCTCTACATCCGTTTGGCGGCCCGCAACCCAGTTGGGTGGTCGGCACTGAATTATTGAATTGGGGATTCAAACATGATTTATCGCAAGACCTTGCTGGCCAGTGGTATTGCCACCGCCATTTTCGCGGTGTCGAGCGCCGGTGCTGCAACCCTGCAGTCCAGCCATGCCGCTGCCGTGGTCCAGCCAACGTTCAATGTGCCGTCTGGCTCGACGATTCTCTACGATCAAACGGGCGATGCTTCGGGCAACGGTGCCCCGGCGCAGAATTTTTCGGCCGCCAGCGACGCCTACGACAGTGAGGCGGCTGACGATTTCGTGGTTCCGGCCGGTGGCTGGACGATCTCCACGGTCAACATGGTGACGTCCACCACGGGTCCGTTTACCGGAACGGCACCAGCAGCGGTTAATATCTATCCGGACGCGGCGGGAATGCCGGGAGCCTCTGCAGCATGTTCGTTCTCGGCTACCGCAACTGTCGCGGCGGCAACCACGACGATTCCGCTGGCGGGTGGTTGCTCGCTTGCTGCGGGCACCTATTGGGTTGCCGTATCGGTGCAGCTCGATTTCACGCCAAATGGCCAGATCTTCTGGTCCAATCGCAATACCCAGACCAACAGCCTGAGCGTGTGGCGTAATCCGGGTGACGGTTTCGCCACTGGCTGCACGAATTGGGGCACAGTTCCGGCTTGCAATGTCGGTGGTGCCTTCCCCGATTTCCAGTTCCAGATCCTCGGTGCAATCGGTGGCGGCGGTGTGCCGTACGCGCCGGCGGCTGCTCTTCCGACCATGAGCCAGTGGAGCGCCCTGCTTGCGGCTGGCGGCTTGGCGCTGCTCGGTCTGTTCGCTGTGCGTCGTCGCGCGCGCCGCTGATCGATCCTGTTTCATTGCGCGATCCAAACCGGAGGCCTTGCGCCTCCGGTTTTTTTTCGGGTCAAGAATAAACGTTGCAACAGCCCGAATTCGGGTAGATTCCGGATTGCAGCGAATTGCAGCAGAAGCAGCCCATGTTTGATATCGCCATCGTCCTGCTTGTCCTGACGGCCCTGCTGGCCTATGCGAACCATCGCTTCGTCGGTTTGCCGACGACGATCGGGGTCATGGCGATTGCCTTGATCCTTTCGTTTGCCCTGATCGGCCTCGACAAGCTCGGCCTCGGCCAAATGCACGATTACGAGGTGTCATTGCTCGAATCGATCGACTTCTCCGATGTGCTGATGCAGGGCATGCTTTCAGTGCTGCTGTTCGCTGGTGCAATGCATGTCGATCTGAGCGAATTGCGCGCCTATCGATGGCAGGTCGGCCTGCTGGCCGTGGTTGGCACGGTGGTTTCGACCCTGATCGTCGGTTTTGCCTTGTGGCTGTTGCTGCCGGTTGCGGGTGTCGAACTGCCGCTGCTGTATTGCCTGGTGTTCGGCGCCTTGATCTCGCCAACCGATCCAATCGCGGTGATGGGCATTCTCAAATCGGCCAAGGCTCCGAAGAATCTCGAACTGGTCATCTCCGGCGAATCGC
The DNA here is from genome assembly GCA_964390215.1 of uncultured Dokdonella sp. Classification (GTDB taxonomy): domain Bacteria; phylum Pseudomonadota; class Gammaproteobacteria; order Xanthomonadales; family Rhodanobacteraceae; genus Dokdonella. The sequence continues at coordinate 14,641 of CAYMHF010000052.1, forward strand.
TGTTCAACGATGGCGTAGGTGTGGTCCTGTTCTCGATGCTGGTGGGAACGATTGCGCTCGGTACGCCGCCCACAGTCGTGCAGGCGGGCATCCTGCTTGTGCATGAAGCGGGTGGCGGCATCGTCTTCGGACTCGTGCTTGGCTACGTTACCTTCCGGCTGCTCAAGAGCATCGACAACTACAAGGTCGAGGTGTTGCTCACCCTTGCTGCGGTACTCGGCGGGTATCTGCTGGCGACCCGCCTGCATGTATCCGGGCCGCTGGCGATGGTGATTGCCGGTCTGGTGATCGGCAATCACGGGCGAGCCCTGGCGATGTCCGACAAGACCCGCGCCCATCTCGACATGTTCTGGGAGTTGCTCGACGAAATCCTCAATACCGTCTTGTTTGTGCTGATCGGAATGGAGGCGCTGATCATTCCGTATTCTCCCAGTATCGGTGTGGCCGCGATTGCTGCGGTCGTGATCACCTTGCTTGCAAGAATGCTCGCCGTCGGCGCGCCGGTTGCGCTGTTCAATTCCCGTTTCAACCTGCCCAAGGGCTCCTGGCAAGTGCTGACCTGGGGCGGTCTGCGCGGCGGCATTTCAGTGGCCCTGGCGCTGTCCCTGCCAATCGGACCGGAGCGCAATGTCGTGCTAGCCTTGACCTATGCCGTGGTCGTGTTCTCGATACTCGTGCAGGGCCTGACCATCGGCAAGGTCGCGCGGCGGGCGACGCGCCTGTCCGTTTGAGATGCCGAATGATCCACTCCGTATCGCGACAGCTTTCGCCGGGCATGGCAAAGACATCACTCGCAGTTGGGTAGGGTCGCTGCTGCGCTTGCAAACGGAGTTGAGCGATCAGCAACCGCCAGGCCAAGTCCGGGGAAGTTTGACTTCAGCGCGCCAATGCCTCGATGCGTTGCCATCGCGCATCGCTGACCATGCCGCGCTTCGAAGCCAGCTTGAGTGCGGCGCGGGCCGCCTCGCGCGCCTCGGCGTTGCGGCCAGCATCGCTGAGGATCTCCGCGCGCAACACCTGGAATGAGAACCGGTATTCGGTGTTGTCAGGTTCAAGGCGCAGGGCCAGGGCATCGGCCTCTTCGAGCATGGCCAGCGCCTCGTCGCCGCGATGTAGCTGGTTCAGCGCCATGGCGCGGGTTCGACGCATGACGACGCCGCTCAGAGATTCGCTGCGACCGGCCGCCGTGGAAATCGCCAGGGCCTGATCGATGCTGGCCAGTGCCGGCTCGGGCTTGCCGCGTTCAACGAGTACGGAAGCGCGGCCCGCTAGACTGCCGGCGAACGACGGGTGCTGCTCGCCGAGCAGGGTGCGGCGCAGTTCCAGGCCATGCAGATTGGCCGCTTCAGCTTCTTCCAGTCGCCCCGTGCGCAAATAGGCAACGCTTAGATTCTGCCAGTAGCGTGCGCAATCCGGATTCGCTTCCAGCTTGGCCTCGATGCAGATGCCGGTCGCCCGCAAAAAATACTCGACCGCCTTCGCGGGCTGTTGTCGGTCCAGTTCTAGCGAGCCCAGTCCATCCAGCATGCCGGCATTCTGCGGATGCAGCGGGCCGAACAAGGTGGCATACATCGACGCGGCCTCCTGCATCACGTGTTCGGCCTCATCATCCTTGTCGGCATTTATTAGCAGGGTGCCAAGGCTGTACAAGGCATCGGCAATTGATTCGTGCGGGGGTGTGTAGATCTGTCGCAACATGGCCAGCGCCTCGCGCATCAGGCGTTCAGAGGAACGGATGTCGCCCAACTGATGTTTGGCTACGGCGAGGCTCTGGATAGAATTGGCCAGGCGGTGATCCGCTGGAATGGCACTGGCGCGCCATTCGGACAAGGCGGGTTCCAGCACTTCGACCGCTTCCTGGAAGTAGCCGGCAGCGGCCAGATAGTCTCCGTAGTTGGCTGCGGCGATCAGGCCTTTTTCGGATTCGCGTCCGAACACGGCTTGCGCGAGATTGAAGGACTCCCTGGCCAATGCGAGGGATTCATCCGCGTGGCCGGTTTGCAGACGGGTGGCACCATACGCATCCAGGCCATCGATTGCGACCTCATCGGAGACTTCCCGAAGCGCCACCATGCGTTCGCCAAGCAGGCGGTCGGCATCCTCGAACTTGCCGAGATGGATCAGTGCATTCGCTCGCTGGACATCAAAGGCGAGCATTTCACGCGAGCCACCGGCGCCGGCTGCGAGCAGCACAGCCGCACCCCGTTCGGCCAACGCGATCGCTTGCTCGTAGTCGTTGCTGCTGGAGCTGATCGTGCTCAGGGTGCCCAATAGTTCGGCGCGCAGGGCAGGGCTCAGGCGCTGGTCGATATCCAGCTTTTTCGCGGCGGCGCGCACGAGCATGTCCGGTGTCGGTCGGGCGTCACGCGGCAGTTCTTCCTTGGCCGACTCGAACACGCCGAGCAGGAAGTCGCGCGCAGCCTCGGCGCGTTGCGCCTGTTCGCGGGCGATCCTGGCCTGCCATAGTGCAAAGCTGGCGCTGGCCAGAATGCCAAGCAGCACGGCAAAGGTGGTCAACACGCCACCGCGGTGGCGATGCAGGAATTTGCGCGTCGTGTACCAGCGCGAGGGTGGATGGGCGTGCACGGGCCGTGTGCCGAGATAACGCTGAAGATCCTCACCCAGCTCGGCAGCATCGCGATAGCGCTTCTCTGACTCGATCGCGCAGGCCTTGGCGATGATCCAGCGCAGCTCCAGTGGCAGTTGCAGCGGCCATCGCGATACATCCGCAGGCAACACGGGGGGTGGCAGTCGGGTCAGCAGGACACGCAGCAGCATGCCGAGCGCATGCACGTCAGTGGATAGGGTGATTGCCCCGCCCCGCGCCTGTTCCGGCGCGCCATAGCCGGGTGTCATCAACGCCCCGGCCGTCTGCAACGCGGATTCCTCCTCATCGAGCAGACGCGCGATGCCGAAGTCGAGCACCTTGATTGCCCCGGCGGGCGTTACCAGGACGTTCGACGGCTTCAGATCCCGATGCACGATCAGCGCGCGATGGGCGGCCGAAACAATCTGGCAAAGTTGTCCAATGAGCTCGACGCAGCCGCGCGGATCGAGCGCCTTGTCCGCGCACCAACGGTCGATCGGCACGCCTTCCACGTATTCCATGACCAGGTAGGGCACGCCATCGCCGCTGACGCCGCCGTCAATCAGCCTGGCCACCCCGGCATCTTCGAAGCGGGCGAGAATCTCGCGCTCGCGGCGGAAGCGACGGTGCTCATTGCTGTCATGGATGCCCCGGCGCAACAACTTTACTGCCGCCGTCTGGGCAAAGTCGCCGTCCACGCGCTCGGCCAGAAACACCGTGCCCTGGCCGCCCTGTCCAAGCAGGCGCTGCAACTGGAATGCGCCGAATCGGCGTCCGACCAGTGCTTGCGGAGTAAATTCCTCCATTGCAGCGGCTCCGAACCGATCGATGTGGGCGGCCACATCCTGTCCGAGAATGCCCGCCGCGCCGCGATCGGCGGCCAGCATCAGTTCCAGCTCGATGCGCAGGTCGGTATCGAGCGCGTTCTCGTAGATCCACTCCTCGCGTTCTGCTTCCGGCAAATCGACACATTGCTCGAACAGGGCGCGCAAGCGGGCATAGGTATCATTCATGTCTGAGCCTGACGTGCAAGGGCGATCCGGAGCGACATTTTCCTGTTGAAGCGTGGTTTTCGTTCAACCTTGCAGTTCGCGTTGCAGCCAGGCGCGTGCAGCACGCCAGTCGCGGTTGATGGTGCGTTCCGAAATGCCAAGCAGTCCGGCGATCCGGGCCAGCTCAAGGCCGGCGAAATAGTGCAGCTCGACAACCTCGGCGGCACGCGCATCAACCTCGGCGAGCTTGCCCAGGGCGGCATCGAGCTCCAGCGCCTGCGAGGCATCCAGATGCACGGCATCCATTGCGGGCGAGTCCAGATCGGTGTGATGCTGCCCGCCGCCATGCTTGATGCGCAGGCAACGCCGTGCATGATCGATCAGCAGGTTGCGCATCGATCGCGCGGCGTAGGCAAAAAAATCGCGCGGCGCCAACTCGTTCGCGCTGTCGGCGAATACGTCCAGATAGACTTCGTGAACCAGGGCCGTGGTACTCAGCGTGTGTCCAGCCGAAAAGCGGCGGCGTTCCCGGTGGGCAATCGAACGCAGGCGCTGGTAAACCTCCTCAAACGGCAGATTGCCGCCGCTCGACGTTTCGTTCGATTCGGATGGCTGCATCACGTTACCTCACGGTCAGTGACATTCTACGATTGATTCGACCGGCAAATGCGCTTGTCACCCGGTCAAAAGGCCGCGCAGGCATTGACGGGGTCGGACTCGGCTTTCGGCATGGCCCTGATACTCTCAGCAAGAATGAAATCCAGGTTGCACCCAGGATCGATCAGGAATCTGGGCTGTTTCCAGTGCGTGTCGTTTGCGCCCGCGATTTGGCGTCTCTACAGGAATCGCCCAATTCCGGAGCCTGCCATGTTGCGTTCTTTCGTCCTCGCGCTTGCATTCTTTTCGCTCGGCGGCCCGTTTGCACAGGCGGCCACCTATTGCGTCGGTGGGCTCGGTGGCGGCGTCACGCACCACAGCATACAGGCGGCATTGAACACGGCGGCGGCCAATCCCGGCATCGATACGATCATGGTCATCCGCCAAAGTGGTATCCAGGCGCAAGGCATCCTGATTGAAAACCAGGACGTCATCCTCTCGGGTGCCCACGTCAATTGCGATCCGAACGAGCCCTTGTTCAATCCGACCGTGCTCGATGCCAGCGGTGGCGCCCAGACCTCTGCCCTGATTGTGCGCAATACGGCCAGCGCATCATTGATGCATGTGGAGATCTCG
>CAYMHF010000053.1:0-17813 GCA_964390215.1 uncultured Dokdonella sp.
GGAGTGGGGGAGTGGGGAGTGGGGAGTGGGGAGTGGGGAGTGGGGAGCGAAAAAGCGTTGTGACTTCCGGCGCGTCAGAGAGCGTCCGACCTTTGCAATCACCAACCAGGTCGCCGGAACGGTTTTTCCCGCTAACCGCTTACCGCTAACCACCCTAAGCTTCTAACCCGTCTGAACGCTGCGCAGTCCGGGCAGGGCACGCAGGCGCAAGCGCACCGGTCCACGGGCAACGCGGATATCGACGATTTCCTCCTGCTGGAGTGCTTCGATCGTGCCGGCTTCGGCCAGCTGGGCGGAAATCGTGCGCACCGGGCGCATCAGATCGTGCCAGTGATAGCCACTGCGGGTTGCCAGGGTTTGCGCTGCTTCGCTCACGCAGATGGTGCGCCCCGGACCGCGTGAGATCAGCAGCTCAAGCACGCACTCGCGGATGCGTTCACCGAACGCGTCACTCAAGAAACCATTGTCATTCAATTCAAGAGCCCTGCGGATCGTCAAGGAACCGATTCCCTCGGCGCCAATCGCAGACCTTCCTGACTGCGTGTTTCCCCCCAATTGCTCGCGTTTCGCCACCCTTGCGAACGCGAGGCGTCCGATCATACCGCGACTTCCACCAGTATTTTCAAGTCCTTGCGCGCAATTGTTTGAAGTCTTGTCAGGATTCAAGCCCTTTCACGGGTACCATGGGTTCCCCCGGACACGAGTCGGCTGCCATGCAGATTGTCTATCGAGCCGCTTCCATCATCGATGCCAACCTGGTCAAGGTGGCGCTCGAGAGCGCCGGTGTCCTGGCTTTCGTCAACGGCGCCTACCTGACCGGAGCGGCCGGTGAATTGCCGGTCAATGGCCTGGTCAGCGTGATGGTCGCGGACATTGATATCGATCAGGCCAGGCCGATCGTCGATGAAATTGATCAGGCCTTGCGCGCCGAGGTGGATCCTGCCGATGGTCGCTTCTTCGATCTGCCCGGTGCGGCGACCGGCTGAGCGTGATTCTTGTTCCGGTCGATAAGCAAGGGGGGGGGGAGTGCATGAACCTCGCGAGATGGATTCGTGATGTGCCCGATTTTCCAAAGCCCGGGATTGGCTACAAGGATCTGACCCCGCTGCTGGGCGATGGCGTTGCATTGGCCGAATCGATCAGACAATTGGTCATGCCGTTTCGCGATCAGGAAGTTTCCTGTGTTTGCGGCATCGAGGCGCGAGGATTTGTTTTCGGTGCCGCTGCGGCAATTGCGCTTGGCTGCGGATTTGTGCCACTGCGCAAACCGGGCAAGTTGCCGGCACGAAAGATCGGCATCGACTACGCGCTCGAATACGGCAGTGATCGGCTGGAACTGCATGCCGACGCGATCGCTTCGGGACAACGGATCCTGCTCGTCGATGACGTGCTCGCGACCGGTGGCACCCTGGCGGCCGCCGCGAAACTGATCGAACAAACGGGTGCCGAGATCGTCGGCGCTGCGCTGCTTGTCGAGATCGTCGCGCTTGGAGGTCGTTCGCGCTGGCAGCGATCCGCCCCATTGCATGCTGTCATTGCTTTCGAATGAAGGATTTCAAATAGACGGCTATACGTCTTGACGTCCATGTCTTGCGTGTGTAGAGTTCGCGTCGTTCATCGAGATCGGCGGAGGGACTGGCCCTTTGATGCCGAGGCAACCACAGCGCACGCTGACGGTGCCAACTCCAGCGGGACATTCCCGGGAGATGAGCTGCGTTCCGCCATGCGGAGCGTTGCCGCTCCCTGTATGCAACGGCAGAGGGCGTCATGGCGGCGATACAGATCAACGAACATTTCTGCGAGGACGATTGTCCATCCCCACAGCGCGGTGTGCTGCCGTTGCGTGGTTTCAGTCTGGCCTGCGGCCTGAAGCTCGACAATGGCGCACTCGCCTGGCAATCCTGGGGCCCGCAGCACGCACCGGTTGTCATCGTGCTCGGCGGTATCTCGGCGGGGCGCGATGTCGGTGGCTGGTGGTCGGGCCAATGCGGAACCGGCCGCGCGCTTGATCCGCGCCATTGGCGCCTGGTTTCGATTGACTGGATTGGCGGATCGGATGCGTCGAGCGGTCCGCGCAACGACGAGGAGTTTGTGCCGGTCGACAGTCTCGACCAGGCCCACGCGATCCTGCTCCTGCTCAATCATCTCGGCCTTGCCCAGGTCGCTGCGGTGGTCGGTTCCTCCTACGGCGGCTGTGTCGCCCAGCATCTCGCCAGCCTGCTTGGCGGTCGACTGAATCGTCTCGTCGTGATCGGTGCCGCGCATCGGGCGAGTCCGTGGGCACTGGCGCTGCGCACCCTGCAACGTGCCGGTGTCGAGTCGGCGCGCACAATGCAGGATCGACGCAGTGCGCTGGCCCGGGCACGTCAACTGGCCGTGCTTGGCTATCGCACACCGACCGAGCTGGAATCGCGCTTCGGCGAATCCGATCCATCCAGCGGAGTGCTGCGCTGGTTGGCCGCGCATGGCGAACGCTTCGTATCGCGGTTCAGCGCAGCGAGCTTTCTCTGTCTTTCGCGTTCGCTCGATCACCATCAGTGCGATGCGGCATTGATCCGCGCGGAAACCACGGTGGTGGCGATCAATGAAGACCTGCTGGTGCCGATTTCGCTGGCCAGGGACTTCGTCCGCCAGATCGGCAATCACGCCCGCCTGGCGGTGATTTCCTCAGCGTACGGCCACGACGCCTTCATCAAGGAGGAAAGCGCCATTGCCTCGATCCTTCAATCCAGCCTCGCCATGGAGATCAGCGCATGAGCACCTCGAATCCCGCCACCAGGGCCGTCCGGGCCGGCGTCGATTGTGATCCGACTTTTGGCGCGGTCATGCCGCCACTGGTGCTGTCGACCAATTTCAGCTTTGCCGGTTTCGGCGAAAAGCGTCAGTACGACTATTCGCGTTCGGGCAATCCGACTCGCGATACGCTGGCGGGCGCCCTGGCCGATATCGAGGGCGGCACCGGCGGCGTGATCACCGCGACCGGCATGGCGGCGGTTACCCTGGTGGCGTCCCTGCTCGAACCTGGCGACCTGCTCGTTGCACCGCACGATTGCTACGGCGGAACCTGGCGCCTGTTCAACGCGCAGGCAAGCCGCGGCCTGTACCGCGTGGCGTTTGTCGATTTCCACGATCCGCTGGCGCTGGCAGCCGCGCTGGCGGAAAAGCCGAAGCTGGTCTGGATCGAGACTCCATCCAACCCTTTGCTGCGCATCATCGATATCCGCCATGTCGTCGAATCGGCGCATGCGGAGGGTGCCTTGACCGTGGTCGACAACACGTTCCTGTCGCCGGTCCTGCAGCGGCCGTTCGAGTTCAATGCCGATATCGTGGTGCACTCGACCACCAAGTACATCAATGGGCATTCCGATGTGGTCGGCGGTGCGGTCTTGTGGCGCGATTCCGCGCTCGGCGAAAAGCTGGCCTGGTGGTGCAACTGCCTGGGAATCTCAGGTGCACCATTCGACAGCTATCTGACCCTGCGCGGCCTGCGCACGTTGAAGGCGCGTTTCAACGTGCACGAGGCGAATGCGCGGGCCCTGGCCGATCTGCTTGATCGGCATGCCGCTGTGTGCGTCGTTCATTATCCGGGCCTGGCGACCCATCCGGGGCATGCCCTGGCCAAACGACAGCAGTCGGGTTTCGGTGCGATGCTGAGTTTCGAGCTGGTCGGCGGCGAGGCGGCGGCCCGGATTTTCGTCGAAGGGCTCGAGTACTTCACCCTTGCCGAATCGCTCGGTGGCGTCGAGAGCCTGGTCTGCCATCCGGCCGGCATGACCCATGCCGCGATGGCGCCCGAAGCACGTCGCCGCGCCGGCATTGCCGATGGCCTGTTGCGCATATCGGTCGGTATCGAGGACGAGGCGGATCTGCTGGGCGATATCGAAGCGGCACTCGATCGTGTCGCCGCCTCGATTCCCGCGCGGGCGACTTCGGCGGCCTGATCGCCCGCCGCGTTAGTCAGTCGAAATCGGCAAGCAGGGCCGCGCGTGTGTCACCGGTGACTTCGGTCTGGTCAAGGCAGTGCGGGTGCGTGCTGGCGAACACCAGGGCGGCACCCGTGCGCAGGTCGGCAATCATCTCGCGAGTGAACTCGAAACGCAGGAAATGCACGGCCGAGGTCTTGGTGTCGTTGCTGCGATCCATGTCCTCGTCGGCGATCGCGGTAACCGGCGGATGGCCGGCGACAGTTGCGATGAGTTGATCCTCGATGCGCAACAGTTTCTCCAGCTCGATCTTGCGCCGCTCGACATCGTCGAACTCGATCAGCATGGTTGCCTTGAGATTGCTGCCATCGGGGATCAGCGGGTTGTAGGCATCGAGCTCTTCGTTGATCGGGGCGATCTCGAATATCCGTTCGATGCGCAGCATTTCCTGAATCTGGTACTGCACGGTCAGGCGATCCTCGAATAGCAGACTGATGTGGGCGCCGAGCGCGACCTTGCGATTGCGTTTGTGGGCGATCACGCGCGCCCTGAACTCGGGGCGTGCGGCGGCGTAGTCTTCAAGACGTAACAAATCATCTCGGGTGAGTGTTTGCATGATCAGACTCCGTAGGCGTGGCGCAGCAGCGAAAGCGGGCTTTCGGCATGGGGCTTGTCGCCGATGCCGTGGGCAATATGCGAAGCGGCCATCGGGCAGTCGCTGGCGAAGTGGGTGGCCTCGGCCTGCCTGACCCGGGTTTCGACCGGTTTGGCGATCTTGCGCGAGATCGCGTAGGTCGCCTTCTTTACCCCGTAGGTGCCGTCATGACCCGAGCAGCGCTCGATCATCTCGAGCTCGGTGCCGGTGACCAGATTGAGCACATCGCGGGTCTTCGGGCCGATATTCTGCACGCGCTGATGGCAGGGCGCGTGATAGGCGATCTTGCCGAGCGGATTGGGAAAATCGAGCTTGAGCAAGCCGGCCTGATGGCGTTGCCACAGATACTCGAACGGATCGAACAGGTGCCGCTTGACACGTTGCACGTCAGCGTCGTCGGGAAACATCAACGGCAGTTCCTGGCGGAACATCAGCACGCAGGATGGAATCGCCGCGGTGATGTCCCAGCCGTCGCCCACGGCTGCGGCAAGCACCGGAATATTTTGTTCCTTGTACCTGGCCACGGTTTCAAGATCGCCGAGTTCGAGCTTGGGCATGCCGCAGCAGACTTCCCGCTCGATGAGTTTCACGGCGATGCCGTTGTGGCGCAGGATCGCGGCAAGATCCTCGACCGCTTGCGGATAGGCGTAGTTGCAGTAGCAGGTCGCAAACAGCGCGATCTTGCCGCGCGTGCGCCCGGCGGCAGTGATCTCGCCAACGTGGCCATCGAAATCGCGCATGCGCCGGCGCGCGGTGTCGGCGTGGTACTCGGGCACGCGCGCATCGCGGTCGACACCGAGGGTCTTTTCAAGCAAGGCGCGGGTCGGCTTGGCCCGGTTGCTTGCATTGACCACATTGACGACGAGCGGAATCGAGGCGATCTTGCCAACTGCAGTCGTATTCGAGAGCAGCTTTGCCGCCAGGCCGGTTTCGCCATTGCGGTGCTTGATCGCCTTGGCGCGCAACATCAGGTGCGGGAAATCGACATTCCACTCGTGCGGTGGAACGTACGGGCATTTGGTCTGGTAACAAAGATCGCAGAGGTAGCACTGGTCGACGACTTTGACGTAGTCCGATCTGGATACGCCATCCACTTCCATGGTTGGCGATTCATCGACCAGATCGAACAGAGTCGGAAATGCATGGCAGAGGCTGACGCAGCGGCGACAGCCATGGCAGATGTCGAATACGCGTTCGAGCTCCTTGTCGAGCGCCGCCTGGTGGTAGAACTCAGGATTTTTCCAATCCAGCGGATGGCGCGTCGGTGCATCGAGACTACCCTCGCGTGGACCTGGGGATACGTTGGCCATGGGCTACCTTGCAGTCACGTCGATGCTGATGCGCAGTGCACATCAAACCCGCCGATGCGCGTTTGCGACGCCGTCAACTGCAACCCGGAGAGCCGGGCTGCGATGGATCCGGATCAGGCGCTGATTTCGCCAAGTGCCTTGGTAAAGCGGTTGGCATGTGAGCGCTCGGCCTTGGCCAGGGTCTCGAACCAGTCGGCGATTTCCTCGAAACCTTCCTCGCGCGCGGCCTTGGCCATGCCCGGATACATGTCCGTGTATTCATGGGTTTCGCCGGCAATCGCGGACTTCAGATTACTGACCGTGTCGCCGAACGGCAGGCCGGTGGCCGGATCGCCGACCTTCTCGAGGTATTCGAGGTGGCCGTGCGCATGGCCGGTTTCACCTTCGGCGGTCGAGCGGAACACTGCGGCAACATCATTCTGGCCTTCGACATCGGCCTTCTGTGCGAAATACAGATAGCGCCGATTGGCCTGCGATTCACCTGCGAACGCGGCTTTCAGGTTTGCTTCGGTGCGGGAGCCTTTCAAGTCAGTCATGGTGGTTCACCTCTTGGCGTGCAGCTGGAGATGGGTATCGATCGCGACAGCGCCTCGATCAGGCAACCCTAGCACTGCTATCTGACCAGCGGAAATTGATTGCTTCGATCAAATCGATTGATGGCCTTGATCGCTCGCCCCGCTGCCTATCGATGGAGCTGGCCGCTGGCCTCGGGTTGGAACGAGATGCCGGTTACGCGCAGACGCAGGCTGCGCCCACCCGGAACCTGCCAATCGATTGTCTGGCCGACGCGCAGTCCGAGCATCGCGCTGCCGACTGGAGCCAGCACCGAAATCTTGTTGGCAGCGGTGTCGGCTTCACGCGGATAAACGAGGCTTATTTCGCGCGATTCGCCGCTGGTTTCATCGATGAAGGTCGCTATCGAGTTCATCGTGATCACATCACCGGGCATCTCGGTCGGATCGAGCACATTCGCCCGCGCCAGCTCGGCACGCAGCGATGCGGCACCTGCCGAGTCGCGATGCGCCTGCAATTCGAGGAGTTCCTCGATGCGCTCAAGGTCGAGACTCGATATGACGATGGCGGGGGTATTGTTGTTCACGTTGGTTCCTGGAATGGTCGGCGATTGTCGAAAAGTGGAGGTTAAGGCAACGCCGATCAAGCAGGTATGCTCGATCTTGGGCTTGTCGGCGTCGGTTGGCTTCGAGTTTATCGGGTTTGCGGATCGAGCAGGCCTTTCGGCAAATCCCGGAACAGCGCGGCGAAATCGCCGAGGAATCCCTGCATGGCCGAACTCTTGCGCCAGAGCATGGCGATATGCCGGCTCGGCGGACGTCCGCGGAATTCGATCAGGCGCACATGTTCAACCTGGGCGACCGGCGGCTTGATCGCCAGAATCGGCAGCAGGGTGATGCCGACATTGGCGGCGACCATCTGGCGCAATGTCTCCAGGCTGGTCGCGCGGAACCCGCTGCGCTCGTTGGCGCCGGCAAGTTGGCAGACCTCAAGCGCCTGATCGCGCAGACAATGCCCGTCTTCGAGCAGGAGCAGGTTCTGGTCGGCCAGGTCATCGAGCTTGATCGACTGGAGACGGGCCAATGGATTGCCGTCAGGCACGGCCAGCACAAACGGTTCGTCGAACAGCTTCTCAACATGCAGTTGCTGGTCGTGCACGGGCAGGGCGAGGATACCGGCATCGAGCCGGCCTTCGCGCAACTGGCGCAGGATGATCTCGGTTTTCTCCTCGACCAGAAGCAATTCGAGGCGTGGAAAGCGCTCGCGGATCTGCGGCACGACATGCGGCAGCAGATATGGGCCGAGGGTCGGAAAGATGCCGAGCCTCAGCGTGCCCGATTCCGGATCGAGCGTGCGCCGGGCGATCACGCGGATCTGCTCGACCTCGTTGAGCACGTCGCGTGCGCGCTGGACGATCTCGCGTCCGACCTCGGTCAGTAGCGCCTTGCGCGGGGTGCGCTCGACCAGGACGACGCCGAGTTCATCTTCGAGCTTCATAATCTGGGTCGACAAGGTCGGTTGGCTGACGAAGGCGGCCTCGGCGGCGCGGCCGAAATGCTTGTGCTCGGCGAGGGCGACCAGATACTGGAGATCACGCAGATTCATCATGTGACTCGTGTTATTGGCGTAGACTATCGAATGGATGGTAACAATCAATTGGATTGATTGTAAGCCGTCTGCCAGGATATGGGTCATGGATTGGCTCAGGCCGGTTCCTCACTTTCCCAACCCACCCAGGAGATTTCCATGTTGACTGTCGGAGACAAGTTCCCGGAATTCAATCTCAAGGCCACCGTTTCGACCGAAAGCGTCGAAAAGGCATTTGCCAACATCAACAACAAGAGCTACCCCGGCAAGTGGCTGCTGGTGTTCTTCTACCCGAAGGACTTCACCTTCGTCTGCCCGACCGAAATCAAGGGCTTTGGCGATCTGAACAGCCAGTTTGCCGATCGTGACACCCAGGTGCTGGCCGCCAGCACCGACAGCGAATTCGTACATCTGGCCTGGCGCAAGGATCACAAGGATCTGCATGACCTGCCGTTCCCGATGCTCGCCGACACGGCCAAGCGCCTGACCACGGCACTGGGCATCCTTGACGAGGAAGAAGGCGTGGCCAAGCGTGCGACCTTCCTGGTCGATCCGGACGGCGTGATCCAGTTTGCCTATGTGACCGCCGGCAGCGTTGGCCGCAATCCGCAGGAAGTCCTGCGCGTTCTTGATGCCCTGCAGACCGACGAACTCTGCCCGTGCAATTGGAACAAGGGCGACGACGTGCTCAAGGTTGCCTGAGTCAATAAGGAGAGCGTGTTCGCGGCTGATTGCCGCGACCCTTGAGTCACCGGGAAGCATCCCCAGATCAGGGTGACGTTCTCCAGGGCAAAGCACCGCCCGACGGTCAGGACGGCGTCGTACCTCCCCTCCCCACGACGTCGTCCCGGGTGGCGGATTCCTCCCCGAATCCGCCACCCCCTTTATTCCGCACCCCCCCCCGATTATTGATCCGGCATCGACCGGCCGATCCCGGCTGCCGATCCAACGCAGGAGTAACCCATGAACCTCAATGACCTCAAGACGGGTCTGCCCGATTACGCCAAGGATCTGCGTCTGAACCTCGATTCGGTGCTCAGCGAAAGCGGCGCGCCCGGCCTCAATCCGAAGCAGATCGCGATCATCGCCATGGCCAGTGCGATTGCCTCGCGGCATGCGCCGCTGACCTCGGCGATCACCGCGCATTTTGCCGACACATTGAGCGAAGCCGAGGCCAATGCCGCACGCGCCGCCGCCGCGATCATGGGCATGAACAACATTTACTACCGCTTCAATCACCTGGTCGGTGATGAGGAGTACGGCAAGCTGCGCGCCAGCCTGCGCATGAACGTGATGGCCAATCCGGGCTGCGACAAGGTCGACTTCGAGCTCGCCTCGCTGGCGGTTTCGGCGATCAACGGCTGTGGCATGTGTCTTGAATCGCACGAGAAGACCCTGCGCAAGCATGCGGTACCGGTGTTGACCATTCAGAGCGCGGCGCGCATCGCCGCGGTGATTCATGCCGTTGCAGTGGCCAGCGAGCAGGCGCAGGCAGCTGCCTGATTGCACGGATCTGCGGCTCGCATTCCATGAGGGAGTGCGAGCCGCAGATGGCTGATCGACCCCGGAATGGCCGGGCCTGCGTTGGAATGAGCTGCAACGGTTATGGTTGCCCTTTCCTTCCCTGGCGCGAATCCCATGAATGCATCGAGACCGGTACGAGTATTCCTTCTCTTGTTTCTCTTTGTCGATGCCGCACAGGCCCAGACACAAACCATCGCGATCGATCCGCGACCGCTGCCGGCGCCGATCCGCATCGACATCGGCAAGAGCGGCCAGCCGATCGAGCTCAAATCGCTGGACATGCGTGCCGAGATCATCGGCGGCATGGCGCGCACGCGCGTCGAGATGCTGTTCTCCAACCCGAACGATCGCATCCTTGAAGGCGAGCTGCAGTTTCCGCTGCTGGCTGGGCAGGAGATCGATGGCTTTGCCCTCGATATCAACGGCGAATTGCGCGAGGCCGTGCCGATCGAGAAAGCCAAGGGCAAGGAAGTCTTCGAGGAGGTGATCCGCCGCCGCGTCGATCCGGCCCTGCTGGAAACCACCAGCGGTGAAAATTTCCGCCTGCGCGTCTATCCACTGCCGGCACACGGCACACGTCGCGTCGTCCTGCATTACAGCGAACGCCTCGATTCCTCGAACGCCCAGTACCGCTATCGACTGGCCATGGCGAATGTACAAGCGCTGCCGAAGTTTTCGCTGGATGTGCTGGTTGCCTCACCCTCCGGTGCGCCAAGCGCGGTCTTGCCCGGGGATGCGGCGCTGACGCTGGCGCCGAGCGGAACCTGGTATCGCGGCGAAATCCATCGCGAGGATTTCAAGGCGCGCGGCTGGGTCGAGATCGCGATTCCCGATGGCAGCGCGAAGTCCGCCGCGATCGCCGCCAGCGTGCAGCCCTGGCAGGGCGAGAACTATGTGCAGATCGACGCGCCGATCAGCGTGCGCCATTCGGCACGGCGGATTCCCTCGCAGATCGGCATCGTCTGGGACAGTTCGATGTCCGGACGTCTGCGTGATCATGCCGCCGAGTTCGCCTTGCTCGACGCGTATTTCCATGCAATGGGCAAGGGCAAGGTCAGCCTGATCCGGGTTCGCGATGTTGCCGAAGCGGCGCAGTCGTTCTTGATTGCCGATGGTGACTGGGGTGCGCTCAAGCGTGCCTTGCAGGAAACCCGATATGACGGCGCGACCGATCTTGCTGCATGGAAAGTCGACGCCGGAATCGAGGAAGTCCTGCTGTTCAGTGATGGCCTCGCCAATTACGGGGCCAGCCTTGGCGCGGAACCCGGTCCGCACCTTGCTCTGCGCATTTATCCCATTGTTGCCTCGGCCTCGGCGAATCGCGGTCTGATGCGCCAGTTCGCACGCGATGGCGTTGGCCTTGGTTCGGGTACGCTGATTGATGTTGTCGGTGATCGCGCGCAGGCGATCGATTCGCTGTTGCAGGCAGGCACCACGGTCAGCTCGATCGCGGCCGCTGGCGATGGTGATTTGATCGTCGACGAGCAGGTCCTGGCAAGCGGCCGTTTGCGCATTGCCGGCAAATTTCGTGGCGAACTGCCGGAAAAAATTGATGTGCGCTTGCGCGAAGCGGATGGCAGCCAGCGTATCCTCGCCGTACCGGTTGCCACCAGCGTAGCCGCCGCCGGCAGCGGCGAGACCCCGCTCATTGCCCGCCAATGGGCACGCATGAAAATCGATCTTCTCGCCGGCGAGGGCGCGCGCAATCGTGCCGAAATCCGACGCCTCGGCCTGGCCTTCAGCTTGCTCACCGCCGAGACCTCGCTGATCGTGCTCGATGATGTGGCCGACTATGTCAATCACGACATTGTTCCGCCGGCCTCGCTGCGCGCGCGCTACGACGAGCTGAAAGCGGCCACCCTCGGCCGCGAGCGCGATCAGCTGAATGCACATATCGAGCAGATCGCGTCCCAGTACCGGGACAAGATCGAATGGTGGGAGCGCGATTTCCCGAAGACAAGCGAGGTGCATGTGCTGGCCAAGCGGGATCGCCGGGCGGAGTCTGACTCGGAAGAATTGCTCGAGTCGCGCCCGGCACCGATGCCGGCCGCAGCGCCGCCGGCACCGCCGGCGGATATCGCGCCGATGGAAATGGCCGCCGGTGCGGCTGACAACTCCGCGCGTCAGACAAGCAAGACCCTGTCGGAAAAGGGCAACGACATCGGTTCGTCGGAGC
Organism: uncultured Dokdonella sp.; assembly: GCA_964390215.1. Lineage (GTDB taxonomy): Bacteria > Pseudomonadota > Gammaproteobacteria > Xanthomonadales > Rhodanobacteraceae > Dokdonella. The sequence continues at coordinate 11,689 of CAYMHF010000053.1, forward strand.
CGGAGCCGGAGCCGGAGCCGGCGATCCGTATCGGTCTGAAAAAGTGGATCCCCGATGCGCCCTATCTCGCCCGCCTGCACGACGCCACCGATGCCGACCTCTACGCGATCTATCTCGACCAGCGCGGCGACTGGATCAACAGCAGTGCCTACTATCTGGATGCGGCCGATGTGCTGATCGAGCGCAAGCAGACCGCGCTCGGCTTGCGCGTGCTGTCGAATCTCGCCGAGATGGATCTGGAGAACCGCGCGATCCTGCGCATCCTCGGCTATCGCTTGTTGCAGGCTGGCAAACCGGCGCTGGCCGTACCGCTGTTCGAGCAGGTGCGCGATCTGGCTCCGTTCGAGCCGCAGTCGTTCCGCGATCTCGGCCTCGCCTATGCCGATATCGGCGAATACCAGAAAGCCGCCGATGCGCTTTACGAAGTCGCCAGGCGCGAATGGGACGGGCGCTTCGCCGAAGTCGGCCTGATTGCCTTGACCGAGATGAACGCCTTGATCGCGACTCATCCCGGCAAGATCGATAGCTCGCGCTACGACGAGCGCCTGCTGCACAACCTGCCGGTTGATCTGCGCGTCGTCCTCAACTGGGATGCCGATAATTCCGACATGGATCTGTGGGTCACCGATCCGAACGGCGAGCGTGCCTACTACGGCAACCGCCTGACCCGCCAGGGCGGGCGCATGTCGGCCGATCTGACCTCGGGCTACGGACCGGAGGAGTTCATGCTCAAGCAGGCGATCCCCGGCAAGTACAAGGTCGAGGCCAATTATTACGGCAACCGCCAGCAACTGGTCTCGGGCAGCGTGACCCTGCGCCTGGCCTTGATTACCGGTTTCGGCAAACCCAAGGCGAACGAGCAATCCGTCATCCTGCGCCTCAAGGATCGCCAGAAAACCGTGCTCGTCGGCGAGTTCGAGGTCGGCGAGCACAAGTGATGTCTTGTGGGCAAAAAAGGTTGTTCTGAAAGCTCTTCGTAGGAAGCGGCTTCAGTCGCGATGCTGTTCGATCATGTGGCGAAGGGCATCGGGCCTGAAGGCCTCTCCTGCAGAAAGCGGACGAATAGCGACGCGGGTTTCGTTGGCGGTGAATACGTTGCCGCTTCGTTGTAGGAAGCGGCTTCAGTCGCGATGCTGTTCGATCATGAAGCGGCTTCAGTCGCGATGCTGTTCGATCATGTGGCGAAGGGCATCGGGCCTGAAGGCCTCTCCTGCGAAAAGCACCAGGGCATCGGCTCTGATGGATTCTTCTGAGTTCCCTCCCGGCACACGTTTACGCTTCGCCCGCTAACCGCTAACCGCTAACCGCTAACCGCTAACCGCTAACCGCTCGGCAAATCGTCCGGGTTAAGATGCTGGCAGCCTCCGCCACGGATCTCCCTGATGAGTGACGATACGCGACCGCCGCTGACTTACGCCCAGATTCCCGAGCGCAATACTTCCGACAACGTCCTGCGCACCGCCCAGCAGCATCATGTGCAGTTGTCGGCGATGGCCGACACCAAGGCCAACATCATCATCACCGTGTCCTCGATCGTGTTGACCCTGTCGCTGGGCCGGCTGGCCGATCCCGAGCTGCGCGTCTCGGTGCTGATACTCGCCAGTTTCACCCTGGTCGCCTTGCTGCTGGCGATCCTTGCCGTGCTGCCCAAGTACCGGCCGTTGCGGCTCAGGAATGGCGAACTCCCGCCAGATTTCAATATCCTGTTTTTCGGCCATTTCGCCGAGCTTCCGCGCGAACGCTACCTGGCCGAGATCAACAAGGTGTTGATGCCGGATGGTTCGCCCTACAAGACCTGGGCTGCGGACATCTATTCGCTCGGCACCTATCTTTCGCACCACAAATACCGCTACCTGCGATACAGCTACCTGTTCTTTCTGACCGGCTTCGTGCTGGCCTGTCTCGAACAGGGCTGGCAACTGCTGATGCACTGAGCGCGGCGCTCGCATCAGGCTGGATGACCCCGACGATCGGCGACAATCGTTGAACCGAGATCACAAGTGACTTAAGGGAGTTGACCCATGCGTGGACTGATCCTGTTGTTGAGCTTGATCATCGCTGCCGTGAGCCATGCCGCAGCGCCCGCCATCCCGGCCGATCTCGATGCCTGGCGCGGCTGGGTGCTCAAGGATCAGGATTTCCGTGCCTGTCCCTTGCTTGCCGGCAAGCAGGGACATGCGGCAACGGAATTCGTCTGTGCCTGGCCCGACGTGCTGCGTATCGACGCCGATGCGAAGGGCGCGACGATCAGCCAGCGCTGGCATGTTGAAGTCGAAGGTTGGGTGCCCCTGCCAGGCAGCCACGAGCACTGGCCGCAGCAGGTCAATGCCGATGGGAAACCGCTGCCCGTCGTCGATCGCAGCGGTCCGAACGTGTGGCTGAGCGCCGGCGAGCACGAGCTGCGCGCCCGCATCGGCTGGTTCGAGCGACCGCAGGCGCTGCCGGTGCCGAGCTCGATCGCACTGATCGCGCTCATCGTTGATGGCAAGCCGGTGATGCCCTTGCAGCGCTCGGGTGATGAACTGACGCTCGGTCGTGGCGCGGCCACGGCAGTCGAAGCCGACAGCATCGACCTGCGCGTGTTCCGCCTGTTTCGCGATGAGCTTCCCGGCAAATTGACCACCGAACTGCGCATCTACGCCTCCGGTCAGGCGCGTGAGGAAGTGTTCGGCCCGGCCTTGCCCGAGGGTTTTGTGCCGCTGTCGCTGGACAGCGAGGCCTGGGCGGCGCGCCTCGACGATGAGGGCTTGTTGCATGTGCAGGTGCAGCCCGGTGCCGACACGATCACCCTGACCGCGCGCGCCGCCGCGCCGATCACCAAGCTGACTGCGCGCATCCCCGAGCATTGGGCGGCGCAGGAAATCTGGAGCTATCAAGCCGTGCCTTCGCTGCGCGTGACCAGCATCAGCGGCGCCGTCCAGGTCGATCCACGCCAGGCCGATGTGCCGCCCGAGTGGGGCAGCTTGCCGGCCTATGCGATGAACGATGGCAACAGTCTGGTTATCGAGCAACGCACGCGCGGACTCGATGATGCGCTGGGCAATCGCCTGAACCTGCAGCGCGAAGCCTGGCTCGATTTTTCCGGCGATGGCTGGTTCGCACGCGACACCATCAACGGCCAGATGTTGAGTGGCTGGCGCTTCGATCTCGCTTCGCCGTTCATCTTGCAACGCGCGCAGGCCGCTAGCAGCAGCGATGGCGGCTTGCTGATCACGCGTGGTTCCACACCAGGCCTGAGCGGCGTCGAGTGGCGCACGCCGCAGGTCAACCTGAGTGCCGGCCTGCGTATCGATTCGGCGCAAGGGGGAATGCCGGTCAGCGGCTGGCAACAGACTTTCGATCAAGTCTCGACCACCCTGCATCTGCCCTATGGCTACCGTCTGATCGCCGCACCGGGCAGCGATCGCGCCAGCGGCAGCTGGATGTCGCGCTGGACCCTGCTCGATGTTTTCCTGGTCGCCATCATCATCCTGCTCGGCGCGCGCCTGTTCGGCTGGATCGGCGGGGCAATCACCGCCGTGTTCCTGTTGCTCGGCTACCAGGAAGGCGGCTCGCCGTTGTGGACCTTGTTGGCCGTCTTCGTGCTGGCCCTGGTCACGCGCGCGTTGCCGAAAGGTCGCCTGGCGACGACGGCTGGGTGGTTGCGCATCGCCGCGGTCATTCTGTTGCTGATCTTCGCCGTGCCCTTCGCCGCGGATCAGCTGCGTCTGGCCTTGTATCCGCAGCTTGAATCCGCCGACGTGACGATCGGATTCGAGCGGCCGGTCGCCATCGGCTCCGCCGACGACGTGGAGAACGCGTACAACGCGCCAATGTCGGCACCGCCGCAAGCGCAATCGGTACAGCCGGCGCCCGCTCCGGAATATTCCAAGGCGGGCAGCGGTCGACTGGATTCGATCGTGGTCAGCGGCACCCGAATCAGCAAGTCCGACCTGATCAGCAAGTACAGCCAGTCGACCGTCGTGCAGACCGGCGGCGGCGAGCCGGGCTGGCGCCTCGGCAGTCGCTACACCCTGAGCTGGAGCGGGCCGGTAATGCCCGATCAGGAGGTGCGCCTGTTGATTGCCTCACCGTGGATGGTGCGCTTGCTGCGCGTGATCCTGGTCGGGGTGCTTGCTGCGCTGCTCTGGCGAATCGTGCGCGGCACGCCGTGGCGCTGGCGAGCGGGCAGGGCAAATGCCCTGGCCGGTCTGCTCGTGCTCGGTGTCTCGATGCTCAGCCTGCCGATCGCCCAGGCTGCGGAATACCCGTCCGATCAGTTGCTGCAGCAATTGCGTGCGCGTCTGACCGAGGCACCCAAGTGTGTGCCGCAATGCGCCAATCTTGCCAATGCGGAAATTTCCCTCGCGGGCGACAATCTGAAGGTTGCGCTGCAAATGCACGCGCTCACTCGCATCGCCGTACCGATACCGGGAGACGACAAGGCGTTGTCGGCACGCTCGATCACGATTGATGGCGCCGCCAGTCAGGGCATCGTGCAGAGTGACGGCAAGTCCTGGATTGCGCTTGATCGTGGCGTCCATCGCATCGAGTTGAACTTCAGCATCAGCGGCGATCGCATTGCGCTGGCGTTTCCGATGACGCCGGAACAGGTGCGCTTCTCGGGTGATGCCTGGCAAGCCAGCGGCATTGCCGAGGAACGCCTGCTGACCGAGACCCTGACTCTCGTGCGTGCACGCACGAACGCCGATTCCTCGGTGGTCGCGACCGAGCAGCGTTTTCCGCCCTACGTGCGCGTCGAGCGTTCATTGAGTCTCGATCTCGATTGGAGCATCCACAACATTGTCAAACGCCTCGCCCCGAGCGAAGGCGGCTTCTCGGTCAGCCTCGAAACCATCGCCGGCGAACACGTGTCGACACCAGGCCTCAAGGTACGTGATGGCAAGGTCACCATTGGCGTGGCCGATGGCGAACACCAGGCCACCTGGGACAGCACCCTCGACAAGGCCGAGACGCTGAGCCTGACCGCGCCCGATCTTGGCAGTCACGCCGAGGTCTGGAAGATCCTGGTCAGCCCGACCTGGCATGTTGAATTCAGTGGCGTGCCCGAGAGCGCCGGAACCGATTCCGCAGCGGCTGACGATTACCACGAGTTCGAGTTCCATCCGCTGCCCGGCGAAACGCTGAGTCTGCGCGTGACCAAGCCGGTTGCGGTGGAGGGCGCGACGCGGGCGATCGATTCGCTCAACCTGGCCAGCGAGTTCGGCCTGCGTGCACGCACGCATTCACTGAGCTTCGACCTGCGCGCGAGTCAGGGGGGCGAACAGGTGATCAACCTGCCGAAGGATGCCGAATTGCTTGGCGTCACTCGCGATGGCGCGACGATCAGCGCACGCACGCAGGATGGAAGGCTCAGCTTGCCGATCATCCCCGGCACGCAGAAGTACCAGGTGCGCTTCCGCGACAATGCCGGTATGGCGACGCGGATCGTCACCCCGGACATCGCGCTCGGCTTGCCGGCAGCCAATATCAATCTCGCCATCAACCTGCCGAATGATCGCTGGTTGCTGGCCGCGTTCGGGCCGGCGGTCGGTCCGGCTGTGCTGTTCTGGGGTGAGTTGCTGGTCGCCATCCTTTTGGCCTGGCTGTTGGCGCGCTGGCGCCAGGGTCCGCTGCGCTTCCACCAATGGTTGCTGCTCGTGCTTGGCTTCTCGACTTACTCGTGGCTGGCACTGCTGGTCGTAGTCGGCTGGTTGTTCGCGCTCGATTGGCGTGCACGCAGCGCGCCCGAGGCCAACTGGAAATTCAACCTCGCCCAGCTTGGCCTGGTCGGATTGAGTCTGGTCGCCGTGGTCTGCCTGTTCGAGAGCATCCGCAACGGCCTGCTCGGCAGTCCCGACATGGTCGTGCGCGGCAACGGCTCATGGGCCAACCAGTTGTTGTGGTTTGCCGATCGCAGCAGCGATGTGCTGCCAACCGCGAGCGTGATCTCGCTGCCGCTGTGGGTCTACAACGTGGTCATGCTGTTTTGGGCGCTGTGGTTGGCCTGGGCTGTGGTCGGCTGGATGCGTACAGGGTTCTCCGCCTGGATGCGCCAGGGCTACTGGCGGCCGTGGGGGGGGGGGGGGGCGGGCGCGGAGGGGGGGAGAGGCGGGGCCCCCCACCCCCCAGGCACAGAGGAAAAA
>CAYMHF010000054.1:0-17492 GCA_964390215.1 uncultured Dokdonella sp.
TGCCGTCACCCCGGCGCAGGCCGGGGTCCAGCGTCTTCGGGCGACACGATGGAGTTGCTGGGTCCCGGCCTGCGCCGGGACGACGAGCAGGGAATCTGGCGAGCCCCGTTGGGGTGAGCGCCAGCGAACCCCAACGCTTCGCGATCCCACCGGCGCGCAGTCTGTTCGGATGCATAGACGTTGGGGTTCGCAGGCTCACCACCAACCTACAAAGTGACGAGGCCGCGCGCAGGTTCGCGACCCTCTGCCGTCACCCCGGCGCAGGCCGGGGTCCAGCGTCTTCGGGCGACACGATGGAGTCACTGGGTCCCGGCCTGCGCCGGGACGACGAGCAGGGAATCTGGCGAGCCCAGTAGGTTGGGGTGAGCGCCAGCGAACCCCAACGGTTTGTGATCTTCAGCGTGCGTGGCTTTGGCAAGGGCGCAGGGACGTTGGGGTTCGCAGGCTCACCATTAACCTGCATTTCCCGGATGACCCACATAGGAGACAACAGTCATGCATCAACGCAAGCTGCACGCACTCTGGCTCACGGCCCTGCTGAGCTTCGGCGCAGGCGCGATCGCCGCTGAATTGCCCAAGGTCGCCACCGGCCGCATCGAACGCCTTGCCGATTTTCACTCAAAGGAAATTCCACCACGCAATGTCGATGTCTGGCTGCCCGATGGCTACCCGAAAGCCGCGCCGTATGCCGTGCTCTACATGCACGATGGCCAGATGCTGTTCGATGCGGCGATCACCTGGAACCACCAGGAGTGGAAGGCCGACGAGACAGCTGGCGAACTCATCGCGTCGGGCCAGGTGCGACCCTTCATCATCGTCGGCATCTGGAACGGCGGCGACGCGCGCGCGGACGAGTACTTTCCGCAGAAGCCACTGGAATCCCTGCCTGCCGCGCAGCGCGACGAGTTGCTGGCGATGACCTTTGGCGCCGGGCAGAAACTGTTCTCCGGCCCGGTCTACTCCGATCGCTACCTGCGCTTCCTGGTCAACGAACTGAAGCCCTACATCGATGCCCACTTCGCCACCAGTCCGCGCCGGGAAGACACGCTGACGATGGGATCGAGCCTCGGTGCTTTGATTTCGCTGTATGCCGTGGCCGAGTATCCGCAGGTCTTTGGCGGCGCCGCCTGCCTCTCGACGCACTGGCCGGGTCGCATCGGCGACAACCCCGACAATCCGGTTCCGGCGGCGATCCTTGCCTACATCAAGCAGACTTTCCCGAAGGCCGGAACTCACCGCATCTACTTCGACCATGGCACGCGCACGCTGGATGAAGGCTACGCAGACCGTCAGCTCCTGGTCGATGCGCTGATGCGTGCGAAAGGGTACGCCAAGGCGGATTTCGTGACCCGCGTATTCCCGGGAGCCGAGCACAACGAGACCTCGTGGGCCGAACGACTGGCGATCCCGATGAGCTTCCTGCTCGCGCCAACGGAGTCTTCGAAAGCCGAATAGGGCTGTAGTAGCTACGTGGCTAGCGCATGGCCTCGTGGCAGGCGTCTTCGAGCGCCTTCATCATCGCCCGGTACGGGCCTGGCCCATGGCTTACGCGGGCGACGCCGAGTGCGGCGAGTTCAGCCAGCGAGGGTGCGTGGGCACTCTTCATGATGTTGAGTGGGAGGAGTGATTCTCTCGCCGCGCGTTCGATCAAGCCTGGATCGACCAACCCCGGAATGAAGAGTCCGTCGGCGCCGGCGCCTGCATAGGCGCGCCCGCGTTCGAGGGCCGCGCGCAGCAGGGCAAGGTCATGTCCATTGCGCGGGGTCTGCAGAAAGCCGTCGGTGCGCGCATTGATGAAAAAGGGAATGCCCACCGATTCGGCTCCGGCACGTGCTTGCGCGATGCGCTTCGCGTTGTCGGCGGGATCGCGCAGCGCGCCGTCTGCGGGCAAGCTGTCCTCAAGGTTGCAGCCGACGGCACCGGCTTCGATGACGCGCGCGATGCTCCGGCTGACGTCGACCGGTTTCTCCGCGTAGCCGCTTTCGAGGTCGATCGAAACCGGCAGTTCGCTTGCGGAGACGATGCGCTTGAGATTGGCGATGACGAACTCGAACGGGACACGCTCGCCGTCGTCGTAGCCGTTGGCGGCCGCCACCGACCAACTGCCGGTGGCGATGGCCCTGGCGCCGGCGGCGGCGACGGCTTTCGCCGTGCCGACGTCCCAGATGTTGAACAGGACCAGCGGATTGCCCGCGACATGCAGGGAGCGGAACTGTTCGGCAAGCGCCTTGGGCGTCGGCATGGTGACCTCGATTCGCTTGTTGCACGTGGGTGCTTTGCGGGAAACGGGATGAAAAGCCCGTTCAAGTGAAGATGCAAGCCCGGCCGTGCCGATTAGCCGGTGCTTTGGCGTCGTCAGCTGCCTGCTTTCAATACATGCTGCGCGGCGCGTGCACGCAACCAGGCGCGCAAGTCTGCGATCGAATGCATGCGCTCGGCACCGATCTCGGCGAGGACATCGGCGTAGGCCATTGCACCCGCGCCACCGACCACAAGAGCCGTCGTCACGGGCAAGGCCGCCCGCAGTTCGCGCAGTTCGCGGGCAACGCGAAGGTCGTCGGTCGGATGGACGATCGACAGGGCCACGGTATCGGCATCGGCCAGTCGGGTTGCGCGAACCAGCTCCTCTGCTGGCAGGCTGGCGCCGAGGTAGGTCACGCGCCAGCCGTTGCCGGCGGCGGCGGTCGCCGCGAGCATCGCGCCAAGGTCGTGCATCTGGAATGCCGGCGTGCCGACAATGATGGCCGGTGCGTCATCGCGCACGGTCGGGTAGTCGGTCATCCAGGTCAGCACGCGGCGGATGACCGTGGTGGCCAGGTGGCCTTTGGCCGGCGGAAAACGGCCCTCGTGCCAGCCCGCACCGATGGTCACCAGCAACGGCCCGATCACGCGGTCGAGCATCTGCTCTGAGGGCAGGCGCAAGGCCGCCGTGCGCAGGGTCACTTCCAGCGTGGCGCTGTCGAAATTCTCCGCCGCGGCCAGGGCATTGACCAGGTAATCGTTGACCGCCGGTTCATCGGCTGCATTGGTTGCCGCGGCTGGCGCCGAGCGCGCATCGGCGGTGACCATCTCGCGCAACTCTTCATTGCCCAGGCGCGCGACCTGGCCGATTTGCCGACCTGCCTCAGTCGCGCTGACCAGCAGCCGTAGTCGTTCGATATCGGCATCGGAATAGTTGCGCTGGCCGCCCTCGGTGCGGGTTGGCTGAACCGCGCCGTAGCGCTTTTCCCAGGCGCGCAGCAGGTCCGGGGTCAGTCCGGTACGCCTGGCAACGACGCGGACGGAATGCAGGGGCGGGGTCGGCTGGTCATCCATGCGCCATGGTAGGAACGCGCAGGCAGTTTGTCCAGCTATCTGGCAGTATTGTCCAAATAATTGGCAGGTGTTGACATCAAATAGTTGGACATGTACCGTACAGTCTCCATGACGGCTATCCAATACATGGACAAGCCCTGGACACAGCTCGTTTTCATCTTCCCACCCCCAAGGAGTACGCCATGAACATTGCATCCCTCATTCTCGCCACCGCCGTTGTCGCCGTCCCGCTCACCGCCGCGGCCGGTGGCAAGGACAAGATGGCCAAAAAGGACATCGTCGACACCGCCGTCGCCGCCGGTTCGTTCAAGACCCTGGCCACCGCACTGGAAGCGGCCGGCCTGGTCGACACGCTGAAGGGCCCGGGCCCGTTCACCGTGTTCGCGCCGACCGACGCGGCATTCGCCAAGTTGCCGGCCGGCACCGTGGAAGGTCTGCTCAAGGACAAGGCCAAGCTGTCTGCAATCCTGACCTACCACGTGGTCGCCGGAAAAGTTGAAGCCAAGGATGTCGTCAAGCTGGACAGCGCGAAGACGGTGAATGGCCAGTCGGTCACGATCAAGGTCATGGGCGACACGATCCATGTCGACAACGCAACCGTCACGGCTGCCGATATCCAGGCGTCAAACGGCGTGATCCACGTGATCGATACCGTGCTGATGCCGAAGCAGTAATCCGGTTGTGTAATCCCGTCGAGCGGATTGACCGCAGGCTCGACCTTTCGCCCCGGCCGCTCTCCCTCGGCCGGGGCGTTCGTACGTTCAGATCCAGGTGTCTGACGTCGACGCCACGAGCGGTTCGGGTCAAGTCGCGAGCATCCTTCACGATTCTCAGCCCGGCCGAGTAAAGTCCGACAGGCTGCCAGCCGGGCAAGCTTCTCCACCGAGTCCGCTTCAATGTCAGGTTCTTGTTTCTGTCCGCGCCACTCTCGCGCTTGATTCCATTCTGATGACGTAAGCTTGCGAGTCTCACGATGCGGACTCCAGCCATGCAGGCAGCGAGCGGGAAGATGGGCTTCAACGCGACCTGGTCAATGGCGGTAGGCGGCATGGTCGGCGGCGGTATCTTCTCGACGTTGGGCGTGGTGATCGGCATATCGGGTCGGCTGGCCTGGCTGAGTTTCGTTGCCGCCGGCTTGATTGCCCTGGCTGCCGGCTACAGTTATTCGGCCCTGACCGCGCACTACCGCAAGGGCGGTGGTGCGTTCACCTTCCTGCGCCAGATCGGGGCCATGCAATCGGCCGGAACCCTGGTCTGGGTGCTGATCGTCGGCTATGTGCTGACCAACGCTGTCTATGCTTTCACCTTCGGCCATTACCTGGCCCATGTGCTGGGTCTGGGCTCGTCGTTTGCACGCACCGCGGCGGTTGCGATCATGGCGGTGTTCATTGGCCTCAATCTGCGCAGCCTCGGCCAATCCAGCGGGGTCGAGATTGTGCTGGTCTGGAGCAAGCTCGTCGTGCTCGTTGGCCTGGCCGGATTCGGTCTCTTGCATTGGGATCCGGCGATGCTCGCGCGCGGTGCGCCGGATGCAGGGATCAGCAAGGCCTTGTTCGGTGCGGCGGCCGTGTTCATGGCCTATGAAGGATTCCAGTTGCTGGCCTACGACTACGAAGACATCGACAAGGCCGAAACAACCCTGCCGCGCGCCGTGCTGTCGGCGATTGCGGTGGTCATCGTCGTCTACGTGCTGGTCGCGCTTGGTACGCCTATGCTGATCGGCGCCGATGGCGTGATCGCGCATCAGGAAGTCGCATTGGCGCTGGCCGGTGAACAGGCACTCGGCACGGCCGGACTCGTGATCGTTACCATCGCCGCCGCATTCTCGACCGGATCGGCGATCAATTCGACCCTGTTCGCGACGGCCCGTTTGGCCCGCGAGGTCACCCACAAGGGCGAGTTTCCGGCAGCGGTCGATCATGAAAATCGCTTCGGCATTCCCGATCGTGCCGTTATCGGACTGGGATTGATGGCGGCCTTGTTTGCCGCGCTCGGCAGCCTGTCGGGGCTGGTCGAAGCGGCCAGCCTGTCGTTTCTGTGCACGTTCTCGATCGTTTGTGCGCTGGCGTTTCACGCGCAGGCCGGATCACGCTGGGTGACCGGATTCGGCACCCTGGCCAGTGCGCTTGCAGCCATCGCCCTGACCGATCGGTTGTGGCACAGGGAGCCGATTGCGCTGATCCTGTTCGGCTTGCTGGTGCTCGTCGCGATCTTCGCCAGGCCGTGGTTGCTCAGGCACGTGCGCGTGCAAAGCTCGACGGACGATTGATCGTTCCGAAGTGCGTTTGCGCCCGCCAGTTCAGTGTTGTCACGTCGCGGCCGGTGCTGTTCAGGCGGCCAGCAGCTTGCGTGTCTCTTCGGCAATCAGACGCTCGTTGACGCGGATGAATTCGGCCAGCAGTTCATCCTGCGGGGTACTGGCCAATTCGACCTTGGCGCAGCGGATCCAGGCTTCAAGGCGACTCAGGGTCTTGATCGCGGCGAGGGTGTCACGTGCTTCTTGTCGCATGATGGTTTCCCGTGTGGACAACATCGTAGCCCCGGCGTCGGCATTCGTCTTCGTCGATCGAGGGCGAACATCCGGTTTTGGCCAGGAACTCAAGGATCAAGCAACGCCTCGACGTTGTCGTTGGGGTTTTGACGCGTGGGTTTGTAGGAGATTTCCTACAGCACTTGTAGGAACGCAACGCATGCGCTCTCGGCGAGCGGATTCCCCGGTTTGCGTCTCGCATGCCCCAATGGCCGCGAATCCTGACCCAGGACGAATGGCCGCCTCGGCGGGGCGCGTCATGGTCGCGGCGCATCAGCTTGTGCCGTACCTTCCCCACTGGATCAGCCTTGCCTTGATTCGCGCGCAGGAATCCAGACCCTGCCGGTCAGCGCCGATCCGGCTGCATGTCATTGACGAGGCGGCAGGCTGATCACCGCGCTGGCGTCCATGATCAAGGCGTCGTGATCGCCCTTGCCGCCGCCGAAGTGCGCACTGCCCGGTTCGGCCTTGAGTGCGCGATAGCCACCGTCGTAGTCCCAGGTCGTCACCAGCAGTCGGGTTCCGGCGAGTGACGAGGGATGCCCCAGTGCAGCGGCGGACAAGGTGAATTCGATCGTGTTGGTGGCGCTGTCGACATGCAGGTCGGCAGCGGGGCTCTGTGCGAGGCCTTCGTTGTCGGCGGAGGCGGACTCTGCGCGGGTCAATACGTTGCTCCAGCCGCCGGCACGCAGGCGCAGATGCCAGCGCATGTCGCCGGGCAGATCTGCATTCTGCAAGGGCATCACGCGTGCACCGTCGTCGCGATTGGGCAACTGGATATAGATTGTCGGGGCCAGGTGATCGAAGCCGTTGGGCGGATTCCAGGCGGCCACGAGCTTGCGCATGCGCAAGGTGATGCGCAACGAGCTACCGGATGTTGAGACGCGCACGCCACGCAGATCGAGCAGGTGGGTCGCTTGCCAGAGCGGATCGGTCGGGTAACGGTAGGTGCCGAGCGGGCCGCTGTCATCGTCAGCCGGATCCTCAACATCAACCAGTTCACGCCACACGCGCTTGACCCGGAATCGCTGCGCGCGCGAAGTCACCGACGGATCCTCCGACCAGGCGCGCACCTCATGGCGGATCGATGGATCGACGAAGTCCGCCGTATCGAGCGTCGCCCGCCAATGCCCCTGACGATCCACCGCAACCGGCGTAGCCGATGCCAGATGGCCATCGACGATGACGCGCAGATGATCGATGCCGTGCGCCGTTCCTTGCAGTTCAAGATCACCGGTCACTTCCTCGTCGGGCAGGGTGTCGATGTCGATTCGAGGCGTGCTTTCGGCACGCGGCCCGGGCGCAGCGCCGACCTTCCACACCTGCCCGCTGCGCGCCGCCAGGCGCAGGGTCAGCTTGCCGTCGCTGCCGACCACGGCACGCGCCTCGTCACCATCGATCGAAAACAGCGTTTGCAGTGATGTGCCGGGTGGTAATCGCGTATCGACTCCGGCCAGAAGACTCGCCTCGTCCGACGAATTGAACACGATCCACAAGCTGTCGTTGCCGTTGCCATAGCGATAAGCGAGCGCGCCGGCGGAAGCGGGATTGGATGCCAGTACAAGCGGCGTTCCGCGCCACAGCAGCGGATGCGTCCGGCGCAGCTCGATCACACGCTGGAGGTAGCGATAAAGTGGCGCGTCACGATCGAAATGATCGTGCCCGCCCGAGCCGAAACCGGCGGCGAACATCGAGGCGCGCTGTTCGCTGAAACCCTGCTCGGTGCCCTGGTAGATCACCGGGATGCCGGGCAAGGTCATGATCAGCAGCAGGGCTTGCTTGAGTCCGGCCTCGCTGCTGCCAGCCAGAAAACGGTCGACATCGTGATTGTCGACAAAGCTCGGCATCAGGTACGGGTTGGCGTGTACCCGCAGCATGCTGCGGATGCGTTCCGCCATCACCTCGGTCGGTCGTCCGCGCGCGAATACATCGAGTGTGCTGCCGTAAAGTGGAAAGTTGAGCATGCCGGGCAGACGCGGTTTGCCCTGTTCGTCGCGCAGGTAGCGATCGATTCGCCGGGCGGATTCGTCGTGATAGGGCGCATCGAGTGCGAAGCCTTCGCCGAACAGCAGGAAATCCGCATGGCCCGTGTCTCTCGCCACCTTGAGAATGCCGGGTGCCTTGCGATCCTCTGCGTGCAGGAAATCATCGAAGAAATCGGCCGGCACATGGAACGCGGTATCGACGCGATAGGCATCGACGCCCACTTCGCGGATCCAGTAGGCGTAGCTCTTGCGCAGCGCCTCGCGCACGGCCGAGTTTTCGGTATTCAGGTCATCGAGACCGGCGAGCTGCCAATCCAGCACCTGCGCGGGATCGTTGTAATCGGCGATATCCGGTGTCCAGTGATAGATCGCGGCCTTGCGATCCTTGGTTCGGCGCACGTCGTTCATCGAGAACGGCGCCTGCGTCGGCGCATGGTGCGGTTTGGCATCGGTATTGATGCGGAAATTCGCAGCCGGCTTGCGTGGATCGAACTTGCCCTCGTAGCGGAAGAAATTGCCGACATGGTTCACGACGATGTCCTGGATCAAGTACATGCCCTTCGCGTGCAGGCAACGTGACAGGCGCCGATAGTCGTCGAGGTTGCCGTAGTGGGCATCGACTTGCATGAAGTTCTCGGCCCAGTAGCCGTGGTAGCCACTGAACTGATGCTGTGCATCCCACCACTGGTTGGCCACGGGCGGCGTGATCCACAAGGCCGTCGCGCCGAGCCCGTGGATGTAATCGAGGCGGCGGCTCAGGCCGGCCAGATCACCACCGCTGTAGCGTCGGCCATCGCCGGGTTCGAACTCGCCGGCGCCCTGGTCGTCGTTGCCTGGATCGCCATTGTCGAAGCGGTCGATCATGGCGAAGTAGATGATCTGGTCGCGCCAGTCCGGCGAGGCGACCTGCAGTGGCCCGGATGTGCACGAGCCCTGCTCGGCATTGGCAACGGCAGCGCAAGCGGGCGTGATCGCGCCCAGGCCCGGAGCGAAAGCCAGAAAAGCCAGCATTTTCAATCGAATCGAGGGCTTCAGCGACATCGCGCCATTCCGTTTGTTGCGAGCAGCAGCGCGCCGTGCTGCAGTCGGCGGCTTCGGCATCATCCTCGGTCAGTTTGTCGCCTTGCGGCAAGCAATCCGTGCTTGCCATTGCCCATTGTTGCCTCTGCATGCGCATGAATACGTATGCAAGAACAACCACGCCGGAAACGCCGGGGCTACCATCGCCGGGCGTCGGAAGGAATCGAATCCGACGACAAACGTGACCGGGTGGCGCCCACCGCAACCACTCTGGCCGATATTCCGGAATCTGGTTCTTGGGGGAGAAGATGGTCAACTTGAAGCGCAATCTGCTGAGCGTGGCACTGGTCTCGGCAATCATGGCCACGGCCATGTCCGCGCAGGCACAGGACAGCAGCGCAACGCCCGATCAGGCGTCTGCCGATACCGATGCCGTGGCGAAGAAGAAATCGGACGAAGACAACACGCTCGATACCGTGGTCGTCTCCGGCATCCGTGCCGGTATCGAGAATGCGATCGAGGTCAAGCGCGAATCGAACTCGATTGTCGAAGTGATCTCGGCCGAGGATCTCGGCAAATTGCCGGACGTCTCGATCGCCGATTCGCTCGCGCGCCTGCCGGGTCTCGCCGCCCAGCGTGTCGCTGGTCGCGCGTCCACGGTCAGCATCCGCGGCCTTGCCGGCGACTATGGAACGACCTTGCTCAATGGTCGCGAGCAGGTCAGTGTCGGTGACAACCGCACGGTCGAGTTCGACCAGTTTCCATCCGAATTGATCAACCAGGTCGTCGTCTACAAGACTCCGGACGCTTCGCTGGTCGGCCAGGGTCTTTCCGGAACCGTCGATCTGCGTACGGTGCGGCCGTTGTCGTTTCAGGAGCGTGTCGTTTCGCTCAATGTACGCGGCGAAAAGAACTCTCTGGGCAAGGTCAACGGCGATTCTGATGCCTTCGGCAGCCGGGTCAGTGCGTTCTATGTCGATCAGCTCATGGACGACAAACTCGGCATCGCGCTCGGCTATGCGCGCCTCGACTCGCCGGGTCAGGCGCAGCGCTGGGAAGCCTGGGGCTACCCGGACAACATCGGCGGCGCCACTGGCAACTATGTTCTCGGCGGCGCGAAAGTACAGGGTTCGTCAACCAGCAACGTGCGTCAGGGCTTGATGGGTGTGCTCGAATACAATGCCAGCGAGCATTATTCGACCATGCTTGATGTGTACTACTCGAAGTTCGACAAGGCCGAAACCACGCGTTTCATGGAAACGCCGCTCGGCTGGTCAGGCGCTTCGCTGCAAAATCCGGTCATCGAGAATGGTGTCGTCACCAGCGGAACCTTCACCGGTGTGCGCCCGGTTTTGCGCAACGATCTCAACGAAGGCAATGACAAGCTGTTCTCGATCGGCTGGAACAACCACTTCACGTTGTCCTACAACTGGACCGCTGATTTCGACATCAGCCACTCGCAGGCCGATCGTCATGAGAGCATTCTGGAAATGTATTCCGGCACGCGCGCCGGTGTCACCGACACGGTCGCCTTCCAGCTCGATCCGACCGGTTTCCCGAACTTCCACTACGGCTTCGACTACACCGATCCGAACCTGATCGTGCTGACCGATCCGGGAGGCTGGGGTCAGGACGGCTACATCAAGAAGCCAAACGTGAAGGACGACTTGACCTCGTTTCGTGCCAGCGCCGAGCGTGCGTTCGATGGCGGTCCGTTCTCGAGCATGAAGTTCGGCCTCAACTATTCCGACCGCGACAAGCAGCGCAGCGTGCCCGAGGCCTTCCTCGACCTGATCAACGACGAAGCCACGGTACCGGGAAATCTGCTGATCTCGCCCGTCGATCTTGGATTTGCCGGGGTGCCAGGCAGCTTCAGCTACCGGATCAATCCGGTTCTGGCGCAGTTCTATACCCTGCGCGACAACATCAATGCCGACATCGTCAACAAGCAATGGAAGGTCAACGAGAAGGTCACCACCGGCTACGCGCAGTTCAACATCAATTCGGAAGTTGGCTCGATTCCGGTTCGCGGAAACATCGGCGTGCAGGCCGTATCGGTCGATCAGAGTTCGAACGGTTTTGAAGTCCTGCAGGGTGACGCGGCCAATGCGATCCCGTTCTCGGGTGGCGCTACCTATACCGACTATCTGCCGAGCCTGAACCTGGCCTTCCTGCTGCCATCGGACAACACGATTCGTGTTGGCCTCGGCCGCGAAGCCGCACGTCCACGTCTCGATCAGATGCGCGCCAACAACAACACCAGCCTCGATTTCACGGGTATCAATCAGGGACGCTGGTCGCGCAATGGCGGCAATCCGGATCTGCAACCGTGGATTGCCAATGCACTTGATCTGTCGTGGGAGCATTACTTCGCCAAGAGCGGGTATTTCAGCGCGGCTTATTTCTACAAGGATCTGAAGTCCTACATCTACGATCAGACCACCGCCTTTGACGCGACGGGATTGCCGATTCCGGATGGCTATACCGGCCCGGCGCCCAATCCGGTCGGCGTGTACTCGCGCCCGGCCAACGGTTCGGGCGGCAGCATCAAGGGTTACGAGCTGGCCTTGTCGATCCCGTTTGATCTGTTCACCCCGGCGCTCGAAGGGTTCGGCTTCACCGCGAACTATTCCGATACCAGCAGCTCGATCAAGCGGCTTGGCCCGGATGGTCCGGACGAGCCGATTGCCGGACTCTCCAAGCAAGTGCGCAATGTTTCGTTCTACTACGAGAATCACGGCTTCCAGGCCCGTATCAGCCAGCGTTCGCGTTCCAATTTCCTCGGTGAAATCCAGGGCTTCGGTGCCGATCGCGCGCTGGTCTACATCGATGGTGAATCGATCCTTGATCTGCAGACCGGCTACACTTTCAACGACGATTCCGCGTTGCACGGCATGACCGTCCTGCTGCAGGTCAACAATCTGACCAACGAGCCCTACCGGCAGTTCTTCAATTCGAGCGGCCTGACCCAGCGCTCGGAGGAATACGGTCGCCAGTACCTGCTCGGCGTCACCTACAAGTTCTGATCAACGTAACGCTCCCAAGTTGCCCTGTCGGCCGGTCTGGCGACAGGGCTTTCTTGTTTTCGGGCGCTGTGAAGGAGCACATGTCTGCACGATTCATTTGGCTCGTGCGAAGATGGTGCATTGCTTGCCCCTGACCGGAGTCGCCGCTGAACTGCGCTGAGCCGGATCCGGGGCGCCTGCCCAGGAGGCATCATGGAATCGTCTGCTCCGCGTCGTTCGCGCTGGAAAATTCGCGGTATCCTCGCCGTGGTTCTCGGCTATGTGCTGGTTATCCTCGCTCTCATGTGGTGGTGGGATACCGAGCCGGATTACTTCGATCCGGTCAAGGCGACCCAGCAAATGGCGACCGCACGCCAGCAGGCGGTCGTCGTCGGCAGCGCGACGACCAGCGCGTTGATCCGCAGTACCGAAGTCATGCTCGACAAGCGCGGCGGCTACCTGAGCAACGACAAATTGCCCCCCGGCGTGCTGATGGACAATATGCCGAACTGGGAATTCGGCGTGGTCACCGCATCGCGTGACCTGACCCGCGCGATGCGCAATGAATTCAGCCGCTCGCAGACCCAGTCGGTCGAGGACAAGGATCTGCAGGAGGCCGAGCCGCTGATCAGCTCGCCGAATGACCGCTGGTTCCTGCCGAGTTCCGAAAGCCAGTACCGCAAGGCGATGGCCCATATCGAGAGTTACGCCACGCGGCTGGCCGACGCCAACAAGGACGACGCTCAGTTCTATGCGCGCGCCGACAATCTGGCCGATTTTCTTTCCGTGGTTTCCACCCGTCTGGGCTCGCTGTCGCAGCGTCTGTCCGCGAGTGTCGGCCAGGTACGCATCGATACCGACCTGGCCAACGACCCGAATGCCCAGCAATCGAGACCGGCGGCCAGCTCGCGCGTCGTCAAGACGCCGTGGACGAAGATCGACGACAACTTCTATGAAGCGCGCGGCTATACCTGGGCGTTGCGCGAGCAGCTCGAAGCGATCCGCGTCGACTTTGGCCCGGTGCTGCGTGACAAGAACGCGATGATCAGCCTTGAGCAGGTGATCCGTGAAATCGAAGAAGCACAAAAGCCGCTCGGCAGCCCGATGGTTCTGAACGGCTCGCCGTTCGGCTTCTTCGGCAACCACTCGCTGGTGCTGGCCAACTACATCTCGCGCGCCAATGCCGCTTTGATCGAATTGCGCGAGTTGCTCAAGCGGGGGTAGGGCGGTTAGCGGGGTAGCGGTAAGCGGGTAGGGCGGATAGCGGTGAGCGGTAAGCGGTTAGCGGGAAAGGCAGTCCAGGAAGAATCTGACAATATCGCGAAAATCCAACAAGGATGCTTGACAGCATATCGAGAGCCGCTCACCGCTCACATCTATCCGACGCCTGCATTCTGTAGGAGCCCGTTCACGGGCGAGCGATCGCTCCATATCTCCGCAAAGCCTCGCCCCTGAAGGGGCTCCTGCGGGTTTGCGGCAAACTGCTTTTCGCGTTTTCCGCTCACCGCTTACCGCTCACCGCTAACCGCTAACCGCTAACCGCTTACGGCTCTCGGCTCACCGCTCCAGTGTGATTTTCCCCGCTGTGCTGCGAATCATGCAGACACACGGGCACAATCAGGCAGGCAAGGGGATGATGCAAACGATGACACTGAGCGCGATGGAGATACGACGGGAGCAATTTTCCCGGCTGCTTGAAGAACATCGCAAGATCGTTTTCAAGGTTGCCAACACCTATGCGCGACTGGCTGACGATCGCGCCGACCTCGCCCAGGAAATCAGTGCGCAGTTGTGGCGAGCTTTCCCCGGCTATGACGAATCACGGACATTCTCGACCTGGATGTATCGCATCGCGTTGAATGTCGCGATCTCTCATCTGCGTTCCGCACAGCAGCGCGATGCCAGGACTCTGCGTTTCGATGAAACCTTGCACGACGATGCGCTGGTCGGGGGCCTCGCCGAGCCTGATGAGCGTGTGCGTGATCTGCATCGATTCATCGAACAACTCGATGCGCTCAATCGCGCCCTGCTGCTGCTCGTGCTCGAAGAACGCAGCTACCGCGAGATCGCGGAGATCCTGGGCTTGAGCGAAACCAATGTCGCAACCCGGATATCCCGTCTCAAGCAACGCATCCGCAATGAACACTCCGCAAAGGAATCTCAAGACCATGGAAACGACAATGGAATTTGATGACATGAAAGCCGCCTGGCAGACCCTCGACCGCCGCCTTGAACAACAACACGCGCTGAATCTGCAGTTGTTTCGCGATACGCGCGTGGACAAGGCGCGCAGCGGATTGCGTCCCTTGTTCTGGGGCCAGATTGCACAGATCTTCTTCGGCGTGCTGATGATCCTGCTTGGCGTCTCGGTGTGGAGCAGCCACCGCGAGATTCCGAATGTGCTGATCAGCGGCATCATCGTGCATGTCTATGGTGTCGTCGCGATCATGCTCGCCGGCATCACCCTCGGCATGATCGGCCGCCTCGACTATGCCGCGCCGGTGCTGGTCATCCAGAGGCAACTCGCGCAACTACGCACGTTCTACATCCGCAATGGCATGATTGTCGGCCTGTCCTGGTGGCTGTTCTGGATTCCGTTCGTGGCCTGCTTTTTTGCCTGGCTGGCCGACGTCGACTTCTTTGCCAACATGGGTGCTTCGATTATCTGGTGCATCGTCCTCGGCATCATCGGTCTGTTCGGAACCTGGTACGCGCACCGCTGGGCACAGCGATCGGGTCGGACGCGGTTGGTCAACGCCATGAATGACAACATGACCGGCGGCAGCCTGCGCAAGGCACAATCGATCCTTGATGAGATCAAGCGATTCGAGCAGGAGTGAGTCACTCCACTTCAGGCTGAGCGGATCCGGCTGCCGAAGCATGGATCGCAAGCGCGTGCCGAGCAGGCTGTTGCGCTTGACCCCGGCGGACAAAAGGGAAACTCTCGCTGGATCCACTCCGGATACGAACAAGGAATGACCGATGACTATCGCCATTGACCACCAGCGCGCGCGCCAGCGCTTTGTCGCCGTAATCGAAGGACTGGAATGCGTTGTCGACTATCAGCTCGCTGGCAGCACGATGACCATCACCCATACCGGCGTGCCGGCCAGTCTGGGCGGGCGCGGTATTGCCGGACAACTGGCCCGGTTTGCCCTGGATACGGCGAAGGCAGAAGGGTGGAAGGTGGTGCCGGCCTGCTCGTATGTTGCCGCATGGATCGAAAAGCATCCGGAATATCAGGAGCTTCTCGCCTGATCCAGCGGTGCCTCAGGCTTCCTCGACGCGATAGCGCTCGACGCCGGCGAGGATTTCCTGCTTGGCGTCGGCGGCATTGCCCCAGCCTTCGAGCTTGACCCACTTGCCTTTTTCGAGATCCTTGTAGTGCTCGAAGAAATGGCCGATGCGTTCCAGCCAATGCCTGGAGACCTGCTCGATGTCGGTGATGTGGGCGTAACCCTCGAACACTTTCGGAATCGGCACCGCAACCAGCTTCTCGTCGGCACCGGCTTCGTCGCTCATGCGCAGTACGCCGACCGGTCGGCAACGGATCGCCGAACCGGGCACCAGCGGCAGCGGCAGGATCACCAGCACATCGAGTGGATCGCCGTCGCCGCCGAGGGTCTGCGGGATGTAGCCGTAATTGCACGGGTAGCGCATCGGCGTCGACAGCACGCGGTCGACAAAGATCGCACCACTGGCCTTGTCGACCTCGTACTTGACCGGTTCCGCATCCTTCGGAATCTCGATGATGACGTTGATTTCATTCGGCACATCCTTGCCGGTGGAAACAAGCTGCAAAGCCATGGAAGCTCCTCGATGACGACGGTCGCACGGGTCGAGCGCCAGTCGGGCGAAATGGGTTCATCATCATAATCGACTCTTTGTTGCGTTGCAGCATCGAGGCCGACAAGCCTGAACCGATGTTCATCATCGGGCCCCGGTTCACGGCGTAGCGGCTATGCTCGGCTGCTGCTGCAGGCCGAGGAATCCCGCAATGAAAACACGCAAGGTTGATGTTGCCCTCATCGGCGCAGGCACCGCCGGCATGGTCGCCTATGCCGAAGTTCGCAAGCACACCGATCGCATTGCCTTGATCGAGGGCGGGCCCTTCGGCACCACCTGCGCGCGGGTTGGTTGCATGCCCTCGAAGCTGTTGATCGCGCCGGCCGAGGCGCGCCATCGTCTGCAGCGGCTGGCGGAATTCGGCATCAGCACCGATGCCGGCAAGGTCGATGGGGCGGCGGTGATGCGCCGCGTCCGCGACGAGCGTGATCGCTTCGCCGGCTTTGCCGTCGAGGCGGTGGCGAACTTCGATCAGGCCCATGTGGTGCGCGCCTATGCCCGCTTCGAGGATGCCCATCGTCTGCGCCTGGATCCGCCGGATCCGGATCAGGCCGGCGCTCCGGCTATCGAGCGCATCGAGGCGGCACGCATCATCATCGCCACCGGCTCGCGGCCGATGATTCCCGAGGCCTTCAAGGCTGCCGGTGATCGCCTGATCAGCAGCGATGAGGTTTTTTTCTGGCAGGATCTGCCGCAATCGGTCGCCGTGTTTGGCGCCGGCGCGATCGGTGTCGAAATCGGCCAGGCCCTGCATCGGCTCGGTGTGCGCGTGCGCCTGTTCGGCCGCGACGGCGCCGTCGCCGGATTGTCGGATCCCGAAGTTCGCAGTTATGCCGCGCGTACCCTGGCCGCGGAGATGGCGGTCAGTCTGGATGCCGACAAGGTGCGTATCCGTCGTGATGGTGATGTGGTCGTCGTCGATTTCGTCGATGACGACGGCAGCTCGCGCAGCGAGCGTTTCGACTGGCTGCTCGCCGCGACCGGGCGCAAGCCCAACGTCGACCGTCTCGGTCTCGAGAATACCGGCGTTGAACGCAACCAGCGCGGCGTGCCGGTGTTCGATCCGCTGACCATGCAGACCAGCGAGAAGCACATCTTCATCGCCGGCGATTCAGCGGCTGATCGGCCCATCCTGCATGAGGCGGCCGACGAGGGTCATCTCGCCGGTCGCAACGCCGGGCGCTATCCGGAAGTCCTGGGCCAGCCACGACGCACGCCGATAGGCATCGTCTTTTGTGATCCGCAAGCGGCCTTTGTCGGTGAGCGCCACGCGCGGATGGTCGCAGACAAGGTTGACTTCGCAACCGGCCAGGTGTCGTTTGAGACGCAGGGCCGTTCGCGCGTGATGGGAGTCAACCAGGGCTTGCTGCGTGTCTATGCGGAAAAGGGAAGTGGACTGCTGCTCGGTGCGGAGATGTTCGGCCCGAGCGCCGAGCATCTGGCCCATCTGCTGGCCTGGGTCGTGCAAATGCGCAAGACCGTCGACGAAGTGCTCAAGTTGCCGTTCTATCACCCGGTCATCGAAGAAGGCTTGCGCACCGCCTTGCGCATGCTCAACAAGGAACTCGGCATGGCCCCGAAGCCGCCGCCAGGCTGCATCGATTGCGGTCCGGGCGCCTGATGTGACGCAGTCGATCCAGTCGCGGTCTTGTATGCTCTTCGCCACGCCCTCGAAAAGCATCGCGGCGGAAGCCGCTTCCAACAACGAAGCGGCAACGCATTAAACGTCAACGAATCCCGCGCCCCAAATCGGCATCTTTCGTAGGAAGGGCATTCATGCCCGATGCTCTT
>CAYMHF010000055.1:0-15778 GCA_964390215.1 uncultured Dokdonella sp.
TCGTGCCGACGTTTACGTGCGGCTTCTTGCGCTCGAATTTCTCTTTGGCCATGACTCAAACCTCTGAACTGGATTTTGTTTGCAAGTGCGACCACGGAGGGTCACTTTTGATTTTCCGCAACCAACAAGGGTCGCGGAAATTACGACTTCTTGATAACCGCTTCGGCGATGCTGCTCGGTGCCTCGGCGTAATGATCGAATTCCATCGTGAATGTGGCGCGCCCCTGCGACATCGAGCGCAAGCTTGTTGCGTATCCAAACATCTCGCCCAACGGAACCTGGGCATCAATGACCTTGCCGGATGGCGTGTCATCCGTCCCCTGAAGGAGACCGCGGCGCCTGCTCAAGTCGCCCATGACATCACCCATGTAATCTTCCGGAGTCACCACTTCGACCTTCATGATCGGCTCCAGCAAGACCGGATTGGCCTTGTTGAAACCTTCCTTGAAACCCATCGAACCGGCGACCTTGAAAGCCATCTCGTTGGAGTCGACTTCATGATACGAACCGTCGATGAGACGGATCTTGATGTCGACTACCGGGTATCCCGCCATCGGCCCACTGGTCATCGCTTCGCGAATACCCTTGTCGACCGCTGGCACGTATTCCTTTGGCACTGAACCGCCAACCGTCTCGTTGACGAACTCATAGCCGGAACCGCGCTCCTGCGGTTCGATCTCGAGGACAACGTGGCCATACTGACCCTTGCCGCCCGACTGACGCACAAACTTGCCTTCCTGCCTGACCGCCTTGCGAATCGTTTCGCGGTAGGCAACCTGCGGCTTGCCGACGTTGGCCTCGACATTGAACTCGCGACGCATGCGGTCAACGAGGATATCGAGGTGCAATTCACCCATGCCGGCAATGATCGTCTGACCGGACTCCTCGTCGGTACGCACGCGGAAGGAAGGATCCTCCTGCGCAAGTCGTGACAAGGCCACGCCCATTTTTTCCTGATCGGACTTGGTCTTCGGCTCGACCGCCATGGCGATCACCGGTTCCGGGAACGTCATGCGTTCAAGCGTGATTACCTTGTCCTGCGAACACAGGGTGTCACCGGTGGTGACATCCTTGAGACCAACGGCTGCAGCGATGTCACCCGCGCGAACCTCCTTGATCTCGTCGCGCTGATTCGCATGCATCTGCAGCAAGCGACCCACGCGTTCCTTTCGGCTCTTGACCGGGTTGTAAACCGTGTCGCCTGAATTCAGCACGCCCGAGTAGACGCGGAAGAATGTCAGCGACCCGACGAACGGATCGGTCATGATCTTGAATGCCAGTGCCGAAAAGGGCGCCTCATCCACCGCAGGACGCGAATCTTCCTTCTCGGCTTCGTCAATGCCCTTGACCGGCGGACGATCCGCAGGTGACGGCAACAACTGGATAACCGCATCCAGCATCGCCTGCACACCCTTGTTCTTGAACGCCGTTCCGCAAAAAACCGGAATCAGCGAACCTGCCACCGTGCCGCCGCGAATCCCGGAGAGGATCTCCTGTTCGGAGAGCTCGCCCTCCTCGAGATACTTGTTCATCAAGTCTTCCGAGGTTTCCGCCGCCGCTTCAACCAGGAACGAGCGCGCCTTTTCACTGGCATCCTTGAGCGATGCCGGAACGTCGCGATACTCGAACTTCAAACCCTGGGACTCAACGTCCCAGTAAACCGCCTTCATCTTGACCAGATCGACCACGCCCTCGAAATTCTCTTCGGCGCCGATCGGCAATTGCATCGGTACCGGGCTTGCGCCGAGCCGCGTTTTCAACTGACCCACGACCTTGCTGAAATCTGCGCCGGTGCGATCCATCTTGTTGATGAATGCCAGGCGCGGAACACCATACTTGTTGGCCTGACGCCAGACTGTCTCCGATTGCGGCTGCACACCGCCGACCGCACACAGAACGAACACCGCACCATCCAGAACCCGCAGCGAGCGCTCCACTTCAATCGTGAAATCGACGTGCCCGGGGGTGTCGATGATATTGAAACGGTGCTGCTCCAGACTGCCATCCATGCCCGACCAGAAACACGTCGTGGCGGCGGATGTGATCGTGATGCCGCGCTCTTGCTCCTGCTCCATCCAGTCCATGGTTGCAGCACCTTCATGCACTTCACCGATCTTGTGATTGACACCGGTGTAGAACAGGATGCGCTCGGTAGTTGTCGTCTTGCCGGCATCAATGTGGGCCATGATGCCGAAATTACGATAACGATCGATGGGCGTGCTGCGAGCCACTACAAATACCTCAAACCATTACCAGCGATAGTGCGAGAAGGCCTTGTTTGCCTCCGCCATGCGATGCGTTTCCTCACGCTTCTTCACGGCACCACCGCGACTTTCAGCGGCATCGAGCAACTCCGCCGCCAACTTGCGCGGCATCGTGTTCTCGCCGCGCTTGCGCGCCGCTTCGATCAACCAGCGCATTGCCAGCGCCATGCGCCGCGACGAACGCACCTCGACCGGAACCTGATAGGTCGCGCCGCCGACGCGGCGAGACTTGACCTCGACCGCCGGAGCAACGTTGCCCAAGGCCTTTTCGACAACACCGACAGGCTCGGCGTGCTTCTCACCGATTTGGTCGAGCGCGCCATAGACGATCTTCTCGGCCACGGATTTCTTGCCGCTCTGCATCACCATATTGATGAAGCGTGCGATGACATCGCTGCCGTGCTTGGGATCAGGCAACGTGGTGCGGGATGGATTGGAACCTTTACGCGACATGGATCAAACCTTTCCAGGTGAACTTGCTCAGGACTTCGGGCGCTTGGCGCCGTACTTCGAACGACTCTGGCGACGCTTGGTCACGCCAGCGGCATCAAGACTGCCGCGGACGGTGTGGTAGCGCACGCCAGGAAGATCCTTGACGCGGCCACCGCGAATCAGCACCACCGAGTGCTCTTGCAGGTTGTGGCCTTCACCACCGATGTAGCTGATCACCTCGAAGCCGTTGGTGAGACGCACCTTGGCGACCTTGCGCAGCGCCGAGTTCGGCTTCTTCGGAGTTGTCGTATAGACACGCGTGCACACGCCGCGACGCTGAGGGCAATCCTGCAGGGCAGGCGAAGCGCTCTTGTACGTCTTTGGACTACGTGGCTTGCGCACCAATTGATTGACTGTTGACATGCGTTTTGAGCCCTAAGAAACAAAAGACAGGCCGAGTAAACTCGACCTGCCCAGAAGCGGGAGTTTAACGTTCAGGCAACAAGACTGTCAACGCCTCATTGCCTTACGCTCGCATCCATTCGCTCGAACACGAGTCGCATCCTGCGACTCATTTCGATGTAAGGTAGATCTTCGCTCGTCAGCGCCCGCTGCTATTCACCAGCAGCCGACTCTGCCACGGAACTCGTGGAGCCAAGCGCAGCCCGTTCGGAATCGGTCAGCTCGCCAGCAAGGCTCCGTCGAGCGGAGTGATAGGCCAAACCGGTTCCGGCGGGAATCAAGCGCCCAACTATAACGTTTTCCTTCAGGCCGCGCAAGGTATCCCGCGTTCCACGTACCGACGCTTCGGTAAGCACTCGCGTTGTTTCCTGGAACGATGCTGCCGAAATGAACGACTCGGTCGCCAGCGAAGCCTTGGTGATGCCCAGCAAGACAGGAAGATATTCGGCGGGAAGCTCGTCACGACCGACTGCGCGTTCGTTTTCTTCCAGCACGCGCAGGCGATCGGCCTGTTCACCGCGCAGATATCGCGTATCACCTGCGACCGAAATTTCAACCTTGCGCAGCATCTGACGAATAATCGCCTCGATGTGCTTGTCGTTGATGCGCACACCCTGCAGACGATAGACGTCCTGGATTTCCTTGGTCAGGTAGACCGCCAACGGCTCAACGCCGAGCAGGCGCAGGATGTCGTGCGGATTCGGCTCGCCGTCGACGACGGTTTCGCCCTTTTCCACGTGCTCACCTTCGAAGACGATGACCTGGCGCCACTTTGGAATCAGCTCCTCGTGCTCGCTGCCGTCGGCGTCACGGATGATCAGACGCTGCTTGCCCTTGGTGTCCTTGCCGAAGGCGATGACGCCGGAACGCTCCGCGAGAATCGCCGGTTCCTTCGGCTTGCGCGCCTCGAACAGATCGGCGACGCGCGGCAGACCACCGGTGATATCGCGGGTCTTCGAGGTTTCCTGCGGGATACGGGCGACGACGTCGCCGACGCCCACTTCAGCGCCATCCTGCAGCGACACGATCGCACCGGCCGGGAGGAAGTACTGAGCTGGAATGTCGGTTCCTGGCAGGCGCAGCTCGCCACCCTTCTTGTCGACCAGGCGCACCATCGGGCGCAGATCCTTGGCTGCGCTGCCGCGACGCTTCGGATCGGTGATCTCGACACTGGCCAGTCCGGTCAGCTCATCGGTCTTCTCGATGACCGTGATGCCCTCGACGAAATCGATATAGCGGAGTACGCCCGCCACTTCCGATACGATCGGATGGGTATGCGGATCCCACTTGGCAATAGTCTGGCCGGCCTTGATGTCGGCGCCGTCCTTGACATCGATGACCGCGCCATACGGAACCTTGTATCGCTCGCGCTCACGTCCGTGGGCATCCATGACCGACAACTCACCGGAACGCGATACCGCAACCAGATGACCATTTCCATGCTGTACGGTCTTCAGATTGTTGAATTTGACCGCACCGGTTGTCTTGACATGCACATTGTCGATGGCCGCGGCACGCGATGCCGCACCACCGATATGGAAGGTACGCATGGTCAACTGGGTGCCGGGCTCGCCGATCGACTGTGCGGCGATGACACCGACCGCCTCACCGATATTGACGATATGGCCACGTGCCAGATCCCGGCCATAGCAGAGCGAACAGACACCGAAGGTTGCTTCGCAGGTGATCGGCGAACGCACCAGGATGGACTGAACACTCTCGACCTCAAGCTGCTCGACAATCTTCTCGTCCAGCAAGGTTCCCCGGGTGACGATGGGATCCTCCTTGTCGCCAGGCGCAAACACGTCTTCGGCAACAACCCGGCCGAGTACGCGATCACGCAACGGCTCGACCACATCGCCTCCCTCGACGATGGCCGACATGGTCAGGCCATTTTTCGTGCCGCAATCCACCGAGGTGACGACAACATCCTGCGCAACGTCGACGAGTCGACGCGTCAGGTAACCGGAGTTCGCGGTTTTCAGCGCGGTATCGGCCAGGCCTTTACGAGCACCATGGGTCGAGTTGAAGTATTGCAGCACATCCAGGCCTTCGCGGAAGTTGGCCTTGATCGGCGTCTCGATGATCGAACCATCCGGTCGTGCCATCAATCCGCGCATGCCGGCCAACTGGCGAATCTGCGCAGCAGAACCACGCGCGCCGGAGTCGGCCATGATGTAGAGCGAATTCATCGACTTCTGATTGATTTCCTCACCCTTGGCGGTCTTGACCTTGTCGATACCGATCACGTCCATCATGGCCTTGGCCACGAGCTCGTTGGTACGCGACCAGATGTCGACCACCTTGTTGTAGCGCTCGCCGGCGGTGACCAGGCCGGATTGGAACTGCTCCTGGATCTCGACAACTTCCTTTTCGGCGACTTCCAGAATGCCCTTCTTGGCATCCGGAATCTTCATGTCGTCGATGCCGATCGAGATGCCGGCGCGGGTTGCGTAGTGGAAGCCCATGTACATGAGCCTGTCGGCAAACACGACCGTTTCCTTCAGACCAAGCAGGCGATAGCAGGCATTGATCAGGCGCGAGATGTTCTTCTTGGTCAGCTCGGTGTTGGCCAGCGCGAACGGCAGGCCGACCGGCATGATGTCGCTGAGCAAGGCGCGCCCGATCGTCGTGTCAACGATCGATCGACTCTTGGTGCGCTCGCCGGTGACGTCATCGATGTGGGTCGCATGGAGACGCACGCGAACCTTCGCATGCAGTTCGACTGCGCGGCTTTCGTAGGCGCGATTGACCTCTTCGAGATTGGCAAACACCATGCCTTCGCCACGAGCGTTTTCGAGCGCTCGGGTCATGTAGTACAGACCGAGCACAACATCCTGAGTCGGCACGATGATCGGGTCGCCATTGGCCGGCGAGAGGATGTTGTTTGACGACATCATCAACGCACGCGCCTCGATCTGCGCTTCCAGAGACAGCGGCACGTGGACGGCCATCTGGTCGCCATCGAAGTCGGCGTTGAACGAGGTACAGACCAGCGGATGCAACTGGATCGCCTTGCCTTCGATCAGTACCGGCTCGAATGCCTGGATGCCAAGACGATGCAGGGTCGGCGCACGGTTGAGCAGAACCGGATGTTCGCGGATGACCTCTTCGAGGATGTCCCAGACTTCCGCTTCTTCGCGCTCGACCAACTTTTTCGCTGCCTTGATCGTTGCGGCCAGGCCACGGCGCTGCAGCTTGGAGAAGATGAACGGCTTGAACAGTTCGAGTGCCATTTTCTTCGGCAGACCGCACTGGTGCAGCTTGAGCGTGGGTCCGACCACGATGACCGATCGACCCGAATAGTCGACGCGCTTGCCGAGCAGATTCTGGCGGAAGCGGCCCTGTTTGCCCTTGATCATGTCAGCCAGGGATTTCAGCGGACGCTTGTTGGTGCCGGTGATGGCGCGACCGCGACGGCCGTTGTCCATCAGCGCATCGACGGCTTCCTGCAGCATGCGCTTCTCGTTGCGCACGATGATATCGGGCGCGTTGAGTTCGAGCAGGCGCTTGAGGCGGTTGTTGCGGTTGATGACGCGGCGGTACAGATCGTTCAGATCCGAGGTCGCGAAGCGGCCGCCATCCAGCGGCACCAGTGGGCGCAGATCCGGTGGCAGCACCGGCAGCACGGTCAGCACCATGTACTCGGGACGGTTGCCGGACTCAAGGAAGGCCTCGACCAGCTTGATGCGCTTGGTCAGGCGCTTGAGTTTGGTTTCCGAACCGGTCGCCGCGATTTCCTCACGCAGCCGGATCAGCTCGGCATTGAGGTCGATCGTCTTGAGCAGCTCATAGACGGCCTCGGCACCCATGCGTGCGTCGAATTCGTCACCGTGCTCCTCGACGGCGAGCAGGAACTGCTCCTCATTGAGCAACTGGCCGCGCTCGAGCGGGGTCAGGCCCGGATCGACGCAGACATAGGCCTCGAAGTAGAGGATGCGCTCGATGTCACGCAAGGTCATGTCCAGCATCAGGCCGATGCGCGAAGGCAGCGACTTGAGGAACCAGATATGCGCAGTCGGACTGGCCAGTTCGATGTGGCCCATGCGCTCGCGGCGAACCTTGGCCAGGGTGACCTCGGTGCCGCACTTCTCGCAGACCACACCACGGTGCTTCATGCGCTTGTACTTGCCGCACAGGCACTCGTAGTCCTTGGTCGGCCCGAAAATGGCCGCGCAGAACAGGCCGTCACGCTCAGGCTTGAACGTACGGTAGTTGATGGTCTCCGGCTTCTTGACTTCACCGAATGACCACGAACGGATCAGATCCGGCGAAGCCAGGGCGATCTTGATCGCGTCGAAGTCCAGCGTCTGACGCTGCTGGTTGAACAGGTTAAGCAGATCTTTCATGAGGTTCTCCTGAGCTCAGCAGCCGATCACTTGGACTTGATTTCGTCGAGCTCGATGTTGATCGCGAGCGAACGAATTTCCTTGACCAATACATTGAACGACTCCGGCATGCCCGCCACCATTTCATGGTCGCCGTCGACGATGTTCTTGTACATCTGGTTGCGCCCGGAAACGTCATCGGACTTGACCGTGAGCATTTCCTGCAGCGTGTACGCGGCGCCGTAGGCTTCCAGTGCCCAGACTTCCATTTCGCCGAAACGCTGTCCGCCAAACTGGGCCTTGCCGCCGAGCGGCTGCTGGGTGACCAGGGAGTACGGGCCGGTGGAGCGCGCGTGCATCTTGTCGTCGACCAGATGGTTGAGCTTGAGCATGTGCATGTAGCCGACCGTGACCGGGCGATCGAACGACTCGCCGGTGCGTCCGTCGATGAGCATGGTCTGGCCCGATTCCGGCAAACCAGCCAACTTGAGCATCGCCTTGATTTCCGATTCGAAGGCGCCGTCGAACACCGGCGTTGCCATCGGCACGCCACTGCGCAGATTGCGCGCCATGGCCAGCAGTTCGTCATCGCTGAAAGACTTCAGGTCGACACGCTGCTTGAAGGTGTCCTTGTCGTGGTTGTAGATCGCGTCGAGGAACTTGCGCAGTTCACTGACCTTCTCGTTGGCATCGAGCATCTTGCCGATCTTCTCGCCGAGCCCCTTTGCGGCCCAGCCGAGATGGGTTTCGAGAATCTGTCCGATGTTCATGCGCGACGGCACGCCGAGCGGATTGAGCACGATGTCGACCGGTCGGCCATCAACCGCGTAAGGCATGTCCTCGACCGGAACGATCATCGAGACCACGCCCTTGTTGCCATGGCGTCCAGCCATCTTGTCGCCTGGCTGGATGCGGCGCTTGACGGCCAGATAGACCTTGACCATCTTGAGCACGCCCGGGGCAAGGTCGTCGCCGGCGGTGATCTTGGCCTGCTTCTCCTTGAAACGGCGATCGAATTCCTCGCGATGCCCCTTGATCTGCTCCTGCGCACGCTCGAGCATCTCGGCCGCATCCTCGTCCTTCATGCGGATCGAGAACCATTCGTCGCGCTTGAGGCTATCCAGATACTCGTCACTCAGCGCCGCGCCCTTCTTGATCGCACCCGGCCCGCCATTGACGGTCTTGCCGATGATTGCGCCGCGCAGACGGTTGTAGATCGCACCTTCGAGAATACGGAACTGGTCGTCAAAATCCTTCTTGATGCGCTTGATTTCCATCTCTTCGATCTGGCGCGCACGCTTGTCCTTCTCGATGCCATCGCGGGTGAACACGGTCACGTCGATGACGGTGCCATCCATACCCGGCGGCACGCGCAGCGAGCTGTCCTTCACGTCGGAGGCCTTCTCGCCGAAGATCGCACGCAGCAGCTTTTCTTCCGGGGTCAGTTGGCTCTCGCCCTTCGGCGTGACCTTGCCTACCAGGATGTCACCGGCCTTCACTTCTGCACCAATGTAGACCACGCCCGATTCGTCGAGACGGGCCAGCGCCTGCTCGCCCACGTTCGGGATGTCGGCGGTGATTTCCTCCGGCCCGAGCTTGGTATCGCGGGCCACGCAAGTCAGCTCTTCAATGTGAATCGTCGTATAGCGGTCTTCCTGAACGACACGCTCCGAGATCAGGATCGAGTCCTCGAAGTTGTAGCCATTCCACGGCATGAACGCGACCAGCATGTTCTGACCAAGCGCGAGTTCGCCGAGATCGGTCGACGGGCCGTCGGCCAGCACATCGCCGATTTCGACCTTGTCACCGACATTGACCAGCGGTCGCTGGTTGAGGTTGGTGTTCTGGTTCGAACGCGTGTACTTGGTCAGCGGGTAGATATCGACACCGGCATCGTTCTCGCCGATCTGATCCTCGCTCACACGCACAACGATACGCCCGGCATCCACCTGGTCGATTTCGCCACCGCGACGCGCAGCCACGATGACACCGGAGTCACGCGCCACGGCGCGCTCGATGCCGGTACCCACCACCGGAGTCTGCGCGCGCAAGGTCGGTACGGCCTGGCGTTGCATGTTCGCGCCCATCAGGGCGCGGTTGGCATCGTCGTGTTCAAGGAACGGAACCAGCGCCGCAGCGACCGAGACGGTCTGCATTGGCGAGACGTCCATGTATTCGACGTCGCTGGGCGGACGCAGCTCGGATTCACCATGGGAACGGCAAGAAACGAATTCCTCGGTAAAGGCTCCGTCCTTGCTCAGCGGCGAATTCGCCTGGGCGATGACGTGATCACCCTCGTCGATTGCCGAGAGGAATTCGACCTCGTTGGTAATCTTGCCCTTGACGACCTTGCGGTACGGCGTCTCAAGGAAACCATAGCCGTTGGTGCGTGCGTAGACCGCCAGCGAGTTGATCAGGCCGATGTTCGGGCCTTCCGGTGTCTCGATGGTGCAGACGCGACCGTAATGGGTCGGATGCACGTCGCGCACTTCAAAGCCAGCGCGCTCACGGGTCAGGCCGCCCGGGCCCAGGGCCGAGACGCGACGCTTGTGGGTCACTTCCGACAGCGGATTGTTCTGATCCATGAACTGGGAAAGCTGCGAAGAACCGAAGAACTCCTTGATCGCGGCCGCAACCGGCTTGGCATTGATCAGTTCCTGCGGCGTAAGGCCTTCGGATTCAGCCAGCGACAGGCGCTCCTTGACCGCGCGCTCGACGCGAACCAGGCCGATGCGGAACACGTTTTCGGCCATTTCGCCGACCGAACGCACGCGACGGTTGCCGAGGTGGTCAATGTCATCGACCGTGCCACGACCGTTGCGGATATCGATCAGCACCTTGAGCACTTCAAGGATGTCCGAGCCTGCGCCGAGCTCCTTGACCATCGCCTTCGAGGTTTCGTCGTTGCGATCGCGGAAGTAGCGCCCGTCGTAGAGCACACCCGGACCGGTATCGTCCTTGCGTCCGACGCGGCGGTTGAACTTCATGCGACCGACGCGATCAAGATCGTAGCGCTCGGCGGAGAAGAACAGGTTCTGAAACAGGTTTTGCGCCGCATCCTTGGTCGGCGGTTCACCCGGACGCATCATGCGGTAGATCTCGACCAACGCCTCCAGCGGCGTCTTCGAAGGATCGATGCGCAGGGTCTGCGAGATGTACGGGCCGCGATCGAGGTCGTTGACCCAGAGCGTCGCGATGCGATCGATGCCTGCCTTGCGGAAGGCCTCGACATGCGTCTCGTCGATTTCGTCGTTGGCCGAGGCGAGCAGCTCGCCGGTCTTGGTGTCGACAATGTCATTGGCGAGGATGCGGCCGATCAGGTATTCATCAGGCACTTCCAGCGACTTGATCTTGGCGCTTTCAAGCTGACGGACGTGACGTGCGGTGATGCGCTTGCCAGCCTCGACAATGACGTCCTTGCCGATGCGCAAGTCGAAGTTCAGCGTCTCACCACGCAGGCGCTCGGCCACGAGCTCAAGCTCGGCGCCATCCTTCTTGCCCAGATGGAACACGTTGTGCTCGAAGAAGATCTCAAGCATCTGTTCGTTGGTATAACCGAGCGCACGCAGCAGGATCGTCACCGGCAGCTTGCGACGGCGATCGATACGCGTGAACAACGCGTCCTTCGGATCAAACTCGAAATCCAGCCAGGAGCCACGATAGGGAATCACACGGGCGCTGTAGAGCAGCTTGCCCGAGCTGTGCGTCTTGCCGCGGTCGTGATCGAAGAACACGCCCGGCGAACGGTGCAACTGGGACACAATGACGCGCTCGGTACCGTTGACGATGAAGGTGCCGGTGTCGGTCATGAGCGGCAGTTCGCCCATGTAGACTTCCTGCTCCTTGACGTACTTGATCGCCTTGTTCGACGACTCGCGATCGTAGATGACCAGACGCACGGTCACGCGCAGTGGCGCACCGTAGGACATGCCGCGTGAGCGGCATTCACGCTCGTCGAACGCCGGTTCGCCGAGACGATAGCTGACGTACTCGAGGGCGGCATAGCCGGCGTAGCTCGAAATCGGGAACACCGACTGCAACGCCGCGTGCAGGCCCTTGTCCTCACGTTTGTTCGGATCGCCTTCGAGTTGCAGAAACTCGCGATACGAATCGACCTGGATGGCCAGCAGGAAGGGAACGTCCAGCACCGGCGGACGTTTGCCGAAATCCTTGCGGATGCGCTTCTTTTCAGTGAACGAGTAGGTCATGGTGGGGGTACCGCCTCGGAGCTTGGTCGGCTTGAAGCACCGACCGGGGTGAATAAATCGGGATTCGAGATTTGGGATTCGGGAATCGCCTTGCGCCTGGGTGCACGCAGCAAATCCCGAATCCCCAATCCCCAATCACGCAACAACAACGGACAAAGCCCGGGGGCTTGCACCCCCAGGCTCGCCTGGAACTAGTCAGGTAAGCGACCCAATGTGTCGATTACTTGATCTCGACGGTTGCGCCAGCAGCCTCAAGCTCCTTCTTGAGCTTGTCGGCATCTTCCTTGCTGACCGCATCCTTGACCACGGCCGGAGCGGACTCGACCAGATCCTTGGCTTCCTTGAGGCCAAGACCGGTGATTGCGCGGACGACCTTGATGACCTCGACCTTCTTGTCGCCGACGGCCTTGATGCCAACCGAGAATTCGGTCTGCTCTTCGGCAGCAGCGGCGGGACCAGCGGCAGGACCGGCAGCCATGGCAACCGGAGCGGCAGCGGAGACGCCAAACTTCTCTTCCAGCGCCTTGACCAGCTCCATCACCTCGACGAGGGACTTGCCAGCGATCGCGTCGATGATCTGTTCATTGCTAAGGGACATGATTTAACTCCTGAAAACGGCTATTGATTGGGTACCGAAAAAACGAACGCTTTAGGCGGCCTGCTTCTGACCGACCTGGTTGATGACGCGCGCCACTTGGACGGCGGGCTCAGCCAGGACACGGACCAGCATGGTGGCAGGCTGGGCGAGCAAGCTGACCAGCATGGTGAGAGCCTGATGGCGGGTCGGCAACGAGGCCAGCACGTCAACGTGCGTCCCCGGGTATGCCTTTCCGCCCACAGCAACCAGCATGGGCTTGAGCTTGTCATTGGCCTTGGCAAATTCCTTGATCAGACGACCGGCAGCGCCGGGATCTTCCTTCGAGAAGGCATACAGAAGCGGGCCTGTGAGCGTGTCCTTGACACACGCATAGTCCGTTCCTTCCACCGCACGGGACACCAGGGTGTTTTTCGCAACCCGGATGAACACCCCGTCCTGGCGGGCCTTCTTGCGCAGCTCGGTGAGCTGGCTGACGGTAAGACCGACGTACTCGGACGCGACCAGTGAATGTGCCGTGGCAGCCACGTTCGCCAGTTCGGCAACGACCTCTTTCTTTTGCGCAAGATTGAGCGCCATTGCTTTCTCCGATTGGGTAGCGGCAGCGCTCCTGCGCAAACCAGAACCCGAAAACGACACGGATCGCGTATTCCTTCGCGCATCCGCTGGCATCTCGCGATGCCTTGTCTGGTGGCCGTTTCAGAAAACTCTGTCAGGCGACACCATCTACGCAGGCTGGGAGTTTGAGACCTGTTTGACGGGATCGGGATGATCCATTGCTGTTGCGCATCCTTGCTTCCCGATCGCGCCATTCCGGCCGCCTGCGGTCTTTGACGGCTGGCTTCATCCCGCTTGCGGAAATCAGCACGCCCTCAAAACCCTGGCGACCGCAACTGCGGTCGCCTTGAATGTTCCTACTTGAGCGACAGGCTCGACGGATCAACCGTCACGCCAACACCCATCGTGCTCGACAGCGAAACCTTCTGCACGAAGACGCCCTTCGCGGCAGCCGGCTTGGCCTTGATCAGATCCGTCAGCAAATGGCCGAGGTTTTCGCTGAGCGCGTTCGCATCAAAGCTGACCTTGCCGATCGTGCAATGGATGATGCCGGCCTTGTCATTGCGGAAACGCACCTGTCCGGCCTTGGCATTCTTCACGGCGGTAACAACATCGGCGGCGACCGAGCCATCCTTCGGGTTTGGCATCAGCCCGCGCGGACCGAGCACCTGACCGAGCTTGCCGACTACGCGCATCGCGTCCGGCGTGGCGATGACACGGTCATAGTTCATGTCACCGGCCTGCATCTTCTCGGCCAGATCATCCATGCCGACAACATCGGCACCCGCCGCCAACGCGGCATTGGCCTTCTCGCCAGCCGGGCAGAACACCGCGACGCGCACCGACTTGCCGGTGCCATGCGGCAGCACGGATGAACCGCGTACGCCCTGATCGGACTTCTTCGCATCGATACCGAGGCGTACCGCCACATCGACGGATTCGACGAACTTGGTCTTGGCGCCCTCTTGGACGAGCTTGATCGCATCAGCCAGCGGGTATGCCTTGCCCTGGACGACTTTTGCGCGGATTGCCTTGTAACGCTTGCCTGAATTAGCCATGTCTTATCCCTCCACCACCAAACCCATGCTGCGCGCACTGCCGGCGATGGTTCGCACGGCAGCATCCAGATCCGCTGCGGTCAGATCGGGCTCTTTCGCCTTGGCGATGTCCTCAAGCTGCTTGCGCGTGACCTTGCCGACCTTCTCCGTATTCGGACGCTTCGAGCCCGAGGTGATGCCGACAGCCTTCTTCAGAAGAATGCTTGCAGGGGGTGTTTTCGTGATGAAGGTGAAGCTGCGATCCGAATACGCGGTAATCACGCATGGAATCGGCAAACCGGGTTCGAGTTTCTGCGTGGCGGCATTGAATGCCTTGCAGAACTCCATGATGTTCAGACCACGCTGACCGAGGGCAGGACCCACCGGCGGCGACGGGTTGGCCTGGCCGGCCTTGACCTGCAGCTTGATGTAACCGACGACTTTCTTTGCCATTTTTCTTTACTCCTGGAGTTCCAGCGTCTGCACGTCCGCGAGGACTGCGGGACTCCTCCTTCGTTTAAATACGGGAATGGAGAATGGGGAGTGGAGAATGGTGTAAAGCAGAAGCGAGAAGCCTCGATGCCCTTTCCATTCCCTATTCCCTATTCCCTATTCCCGGCCCTTCAAGCCTTCTCCACCTGACCAAACTCGAGTTCGACCGGCGTGGAACGACCAAAAATCAGTACCGCCACACGCAGACGGCTCTTTTCGTAATTGACTTCCTCGACGACGCCGTTGAAATCATTGAACGGGCCTTCGGTAACGCGGACCATCTCGCCGGGTTCAAACAGAACCTTCGGCTTGGGCTTGTCGACACCATCCTGCACGCGGCGCAGGATTGCATCGGCCTCGGAATCCTTGATTGGCATCGGACGATCGGCAGTGCCGCCGATAAAACCCATGACCTTGGGCGTTTCCTTGATCAGGTGCCAGGATTCATCATCGATGCGCAGGGTTCGGTTGTCCTCGTGCGTTTCAATCTGCACGAGCACGTAACCGGGGAAAAATTTCCGTTCGCTGCGACGCTTCTGACCGCCACGCATTTCGATGACTTCCTCGGTCGGAACCAGGATGTCGCCAAACTTGTCTTCCATCGAAGCGCGTGCGATGCGCTCACGGAGCGCGCGCGAGACCTGATTCTCGAATCCCGAATAGGCGTGAACGACGTACCAGCGCTTTGCCATGTCTTCCTCAGTGCCCGAGCGTCAGGAGCCAGTCCATGACGACCCATTTCAGAATCAGGTCGATCAGGCCCAGGATGAGGCTGATAATGATAACCACCACGATGATCACACCCGTGGTACGAATGGTTTCATCGCGCGTCGGCCACACGACCTTGCGCAATTCGAATTGCGATTCGGCAACGAAGACGCGCAGGTTGCGACCGCTGTGGGTGGTCGCACCGACCAGCCCGGCCAGGACAAATGCGCCGATAAGACCGACCACACGCGTTGCCATGTTCCACTGCCCGACAAAATAGTAGAAACCGAACAGCCCACCGACGATGAGCAACACCGCCAGACTCAACTTGACGATGTCCAGGCCGCTGTTGCTTTCGGATTGTTCAAGCTTTGCGTTCATTCGTCCTGCCGTTGTGTGCTGGAAGCGAACCAGCACCTTCGATTAGCTGGCACGCCAGGAGGGACTTGAACCCCCAACCTGCGGTTTTGGAGACCGCTGCTCTGCCAATTGAGCTACTGGCGTATGTTTGGGGCGCGAGATTCGTGATTCGAGATTGGGGATTCGATCGAAGCGGGGATCCGCTTTTGCTTGATGCCTTGTCGAATCCCTAATCCCTAATCTCGAATCCTTGCGTCCATTTACTCGAGAATCTTGGCAACCACACCGGCGCCGACGGTGCGGCCGCCTTCGCGGATCGCAAATCGCAGGCCTT
>CAYMHF010000056.1:0-15604 GCA_964390215.1 uncultured Dokdonella sp.
ACCTTTGACCACTTCGATGCACGAAAGTTCATACTATTTATGGGCCGTATCTATAGGCGAGGCAGCAACTCGCCGTCGTGAGCGAATGTCGTCGACTCGCAGTGGACTTAGTCGGGCGGACAATCGCGGATCCCTCTTCTCATTTGATAAGCGAAGTCTGCCGCGTCATCTATTCGCGGCGACTTGCGGTTCCACGGTTTCTGCCTGCTGCGGGAACCAACGGCAGCGCCTCCAGGCGCCGACGACCAAACGTCGCAACGCGTGGCAGATCGCACCGACTCCCTTACAATGAGTCCGTTTTGCCATCCTCCGGAGCGCCCCATGTCAGAGATCAAGCATCATCGCATCCTCTTGAAGCTGTCCGGTGAGGCCCTGATGGGGGAATCCGATTACGGGATCGATCCAAAGGTGATCGGCCGACTGGCGCGCGAGATCCTCGAAGTGCGCAATGCCGGGGTGCAGGTGGGCGTGGTCATCGGCGGTGGCAACATCTTCCGCGGGGCCGGTCTGGCCGCCTCGGGCATGGATCGGGTCACGGGCGACCACATGGGCATGCTGGCAACCGTGATCAACGCATTGGCCATGCAGGATGCCATCGAGCGAGCAGGCGGCTCGGCGCGGACGATGAGTGCGATCAAGATCAACGAGGTCTGCGAGGATTTCATCCGTCGCCGCGCGATCCGGCATCTTGAGAAGAATCGCGTGGTGCTGTTTGCGGCGGGCACCGGCAACCCGTTTTTCACGACCGATTCGGCGGCGGCCTTGCGCGCGATCGAGATCGGTGCCGATTTGCTTCTCAAGGCGACCAAGGTCGATGGGGTGTACACGGCGGATCCGACGCGCAATCCCAACGCGACTCGCTACGCGCATCTGAGCTACGAAGAGGTGATCCAGCGCAACCTGCAGGTCATGGATACCAGCGCGATTGCGCTGTGCCGCGACCACAAGATCCCGCTGCGCATCTACAACATGTCGCGCGAGGGCGATCTGATGCGCATCATGCATGGCGAACAGATCGGCACTTTGGTCAGCGAGGCGGGTTGAGCTGCTAGACCCTGATTGTCGGTGCCAGCCGCGATGCGTTTTGGTGGGATGACGAATTGGTGAGGCTGGGCGAGGGCATTGGGCCCGTGGGCTCTCCCCCCAACAGCAAGCCAGGAGCATCGGGCTTGAATGCCTCTCCCACGACAAGCCGATTCCATGCGCGGGCTTCGATGGCTGTCCCGGCGGTTCTGCTTCGTTGCTGGTGCCGCTGCTATACTTCGCGGCCATTCGCATTGCACCACGGGTGACCGAACCATGCTGGAAGACATCAAGAAGGATGCGCAGACGCGCATGACCAAGAGCGTCGAATCACTGCGCCAGGACCTCACCCACCTGCGCACCGGGCGCGCCAGCGTCGCCCTTGTCGATCAGTTGATCGTTCCCTATTACGGTTCCGACGTGCCGTTGACCCAGGTGGCCAATATCGCGGTGGCCGATGCGCGCTCGCTGACCATCACCCCGTTCGAGAAACCGATGGTGGCGATCGTCGAGAAGGCCATCCTCGGCTCCAATCTCGGCCTGACCCCGACCACGGTCGGCCAGGTCATCCGCATCAACCTGCCGGCCCTGACCGAGCAGCGCCGCAAGGAACTGTCCAAGCAGGTCGCCGGCGAGGGCGAGAATGCCAAGGTTGCCATCCGCAACATCCGCCGCGATGCCATCCATCAGATCAAGGAACTGCTCAAGGACAAGCAGATCAGTGAGGATGAGGAGCGTCGTGCCGAGGACGAGGTGCAGAAGTTGACCGACAGGTTCGTCAAGGATGTCGATGGCGTGGTCAAGAACAAGGAAGACGAGTTGATGGCGATCTGAGCCGTCGATCCGTCCGCCGCCACAGCATGAGTACCGGCCCCGCGAGCGCAGACACCGTGCGCGCGCCGCAGCACCTTGCCATTGTCATGGATGGCAACGGGCGCTGGGCCGAGAGCCGCCACCGCCCGCGCAGCTTTGGTCATCGCGAGGGCCAGAAGGCATTGCGTTCGACGGTCGAGTACTGCCTGCGCCGGGGCATCAAGGCATTGACCCTGTTCGCGTTTTCGAGCGAGAACTGGAAGCGGCCGGAAGATGAG
Source organism: uncultured Dokdonella sp. (assembly GCA_964390215.1). Taxonomy (GTDB): domain Bacteria; phylum Pseudomonadota; class Gammaproteobacteria; order Xanthomonadales; family Rhodanobacteraceae; genus Dokdonella. The sequence goes on from CAYMHF010000056.1 coordinate 2,115, forward strand.
GTGGGCGCCTTGATGAGTCTGTTTCTCAAGGCGCTGGATCGCGAGGTTGACGAGCTGCACGGCCATGGCGTGCGCATCGAGTTCATCGGTGATCTGACGGCGTTCTCGCCCGAATTGCACGCGCGCATGCTCAAGGCGATGGAGAAGACGCGGGCGAATACGGCCTTGCTGGCGAATGTCGCGGTCAATTATGGTGGCCGCTGGGATATCGCCAATGCCGCGCGCCTGGCCGCCGAAGCGGTCGCCCGCGGTGAAATCGAAGCGGCGGCGATCAACGAGAACACGCTCGCGCGCTGGTTTACCCTCGCCGGGCAGCCGCCGGTCGATCTTTTCATCCGCACCGGCGGGGAGTTGCGCATCAGCAATTTCCTGCTCTGGCAGATTGCCTATGCGGAGCTGGTTTTCATCGATACGCTATGGCCTGATGTCGACGCCGCTGTGCTTGATCACTGCGTCAACGAATTCTCGCGTCGTGAACGCCGCTTCGGCCAGACTTCCGCCCAGGTAGTCACCGATTCCGGTCAGGGAGTTGCATGAAACAGCGAATCATCACCAGCCTGATCCTGGCGCCGATCACGATCGCCTTCATCCTGCTGTCCTCGACGCCGCTGTTCGCCGGCCTGCTGGTCGTGGCCTGGGCGGCGGCGATGTGGGAATGGACGCGCCTGATTGGCATGCAGCGGCATCTGGCGCGCGCGCTCGCCGTGGGGCTGACCATCCTGCTCATGGTCGGTCTGTGGCTGCTTCGCGGCCAGGCCGCGTGGTGGTTGTGCATCGGCGTCGGCGTGGTGTGGTGGTTGATTGCGCTGGGCTGGATGCGCGGATACTCGTTTGCGGCGTCGCCGAACAGGCGCAATGTCGCCATCAAGCTGGTTGCCGGGTGGCTTGTGCTGATTCCGAGCTGGACGGCTCTCGTGCAGATCCACGACGAGCCCGGCTTCGGCGGGGCCTGGGCCTTGTACGCCCTGTTCGTGGTCTGGGCCGCCGATACGTTTGCGTATTTCGTCGGCAGCCGCTGGGGCCGCAACAAGCTGGCCCCGCGGATCAGCCCCGGCAAGACCCTCGAAGGTGTCTGGGGTGCCCTGGTCGGCAGCGGCCTGATTGCCCTGATCGGCGGCTGGTGGATTGGCGCACGCGGCGTGCCGCTGGCCCTGCTGGTCGTGCTCGGCCTGCTCTGCGTGGTCTGGTCGATCCTCGGCGACCTGTTCGAGAGCCTGATGAAGCGCCAGGCCAATGTGAAGGATTCGGGTGCGCTGTTTCCGGGTCATGGTGGCCTGCTCGATCGCCTCGATGGCGTCTTCGCCGCGATGCCGGTGTTCGCCCTCGGCAAACTCCTGATCGACCTGTTCTTCCCGGCATGATGCGCATCGCCCTCCTTGGCGCGACCGGCTCGATCGGCGCGAGCACGCTGGATGTCGTCCAGCGCCATCCGCAGCGGTTTCGCATCACTGCGCTGGCGGCGCACCGCAATGTCGATGCGCTGGTTGCGCTGTGCCGGCAATGGCGCCCCGAAATCGCCGTGATTGCCGATCCTGCGCTTGAGCGCGAGCTGGTCGAGCGCCTCAAGTCCGCCGCTGTCGATGCCCGCGTGATATCGGGCTCGCAGGGCCTTATCGAAGCGGCCAAGGGCGCTCATGCCGACTGCGTCGTCGCCGCGATCGTCGGCGCGGCAGGCCTTGAATCGACTCTGGCCGCTGCACGCGCCGGCAAGCGCCTGCTGCTGGCCAACAAGGAATCGGTGGTGATGGCCGGCAGCTTGCTGCGCGCCGCGCTCGATCAGGGCGGCGGTTTGCTGTTGCCGCTCGATTCGGAACACAACGCCGTCTTTCAATGCCTGCCGCACGAGCGCCGCGATCTCGCCGAATGCGGTGTACGCCGGATCCTGCTGACCGCCTCGGGCGGGCCGTTTCGCGGGCGCTCGCGCAGCGAACTCGCGTCGGTAACGCCGGACATGGCCTGTGCGCATCCAAACTGGAGCATGGGCCGCAAGATTTCGGTGGATTCAGCCACCTTGATGAACAAGGGCCTCGAGGTCATCGAGGCACATTTCCTGTTCGATGCGGCGGCGGCCGACATCGATGTCGTCGTGCACCCGCAAAGCATTGTCCATTCGATGGTCGAATATCGCGATGGTTCGGTGCTGGCCCAGCTTGGCAACCCGGACATGCGCACCGCAATCGCCTATGCGCTGGCCTGGCCACATCGCATCGATGCCGGCGTGGCGACGCTCGATCTGGTCCGGATCGCCCAGCTTGGCTTCGAAGCCGCCGATCGGGCCACCTTCCGCTGTCTCGATCTGGCCTATCAGGCACTCGCCAGCGGCGGCAGCGCACCGACGACGCTGAATGCGGCCAACGAGGAAGCGGTGGCGGCCTTTCTCGAAGGCAGGCTGCCGTTTCTCGGCATCGAGACGGTCATCGAAGCCTGCCTGGAACGCGTGCCGCTGGGCACGGTCAACGATTTGCCGGGCCTGCTTGACAGTGATTTAACCGCGCGACGCGAAGCACAACGTATCATTGCCCGTCTGGCGGCATGATTATCGAGATTTTGGAATGAACGAGTTTTTCGGATCCGTGTGGTGGCTGCTGGTCACCCTCGGCCTGCTGGTCACCTTTCACGAGTTCGGCCACTTCATCGTCGCCCGCCTGTGCGGGGTCAAGGTGCTGCGCTTCTCGGTCGGCTTCGGCAAGCCGCTGTGGATGCGCGTTGACCGTCATGGCACCGAGTTTGCGATTGCGGCGATTCCGCTCGGCGGCTACGTCAAGATGCTTGATGAGCGCGAAGGCGAGGTCGCCCCGGAAGACCTCGACCAGGCGCATAACCGCAAGCCGGTAGGCCAGCGCATGGCGATCGCCGCCGCCGGCCCCGCCTTCAACCTGATCTTCACCGTGTTCGCGTTCTGGCTGATGTTCGTGGTCGGCAAGCCCGATTTCCTGCCGATCGTGGCGGCACCCACCGGTGTTGCGGCCGAGGCCGGCATCGAAGCCGGCGACCGCATCATCACGATCAACGGCGCGGCCATCGATTCGTGGAGCAAGGCAATCCAGAAGCTCGGCGAGAACGCGGTCGGCCGCTACGATACCCCGGTTGAGGTGCGCACCGCTGGCGGCGCCGAAGCCACCCGGGTACTGGCCTTCAGCAAGCTGCCCGCGACGATTGCCGAAACCGAACTGTTCGATCGCATCGGCCTGAGCCTGCAACCCCGCAAGCAGGACGCAACCATCGGCCGGGTCAGCGACGACATGCCCGCCGCCGCCGCCGGGCTCATGTCAGGCGACCGCATCCTGCGCATCAATGGCCACGACGTGACATCGTTTGCGGATATCGAGTCGCTGGTGCCGGCGCAGGCTGCCCAGGATCCTGCACTCGACCTCGTCGTCAAGCGCGGCGACGAGCAGATCGATATCAAGCTCAAGGCCAGGCAGATCACCGCCGCTGACGGAAAGTCGCGCTATGTGATCGGCATCACCAGCACCGACAGCCACGACGCCACCCTCAAGTACGGGCCGCTCGACGCGATTCCGCAGGCTTTCATCGAAACCTGGGATACCACGAAAAGCTCGCTCGGCATGCTCAAGATGCTCGTGGTTGGCCGGGCCAGCCTCGACAATCTGTCCGGCCCGATCACGATCGCGCGCTTCGCCAATGGCTCGGCCCAGTTGGGCTTCGCCTGGTTTCTCGGTTTCCTTGCCTTGATCTCGCTGTCGTTGGCGATTATCAACCTTTTACCAATCCCGATCTTGGACGGCGGGCACCTGCTGTATTACCTTATCGAACTGATCAAAGGCAGTCCGGTGAGTGAGCGCAGCCAGATCGCGGGCCAATATGTCGGCCTGATGATGCTTGTGGCCCTGATGGGGCTGGCGTTCTACAACGATATTCTTCGGCTCATCCACTGAGCCGGTTCTGCCCAACAACAACGGAAGCGGTGTGCCCTCGCCGCCAGCCGCCCCTGCCTCAATGGAAGTGACGATGAAGCGTATCGCCGCCCTGCTCTTGCTCGCCTGGCTCAGCACCCAGAATGCCTTCGCCTTCGACAGCTTCAAAGTGTCGGATATCCGCATCGACGGCCTGTCGCGCATTGCGCCGGGTACGGTGTTCACCTACCTGCCGATCGAAAAGGGTGATGTGCTCACCCCGGAAAGTGCCGAGCAGGCCATCCGTGCGCTGTACAAGACCGGGTTTTTCAACGACGTGACCCTCGAGCGCCAGGGCGACATCCTGGTCGTCAGCCTGGTCGAGCGGCCCTCGATTTCCAAGGTGTCGCTGCGCGGCAACAAGGATCTCAAGGAAGAGGATCTGCGCAAGGGCCTCAAGGGCATCGGCCTGGCCGAGGGCGAGACCTTCGACCGCCTCAAACTCGATTCGGTGCAGCAGGAGCTGACCCGTCAGTACTACAACCGGGGCAAGTACAACGTCTCGGTGAAGACCGCCGTGGTCAACCTCGACCGCAACCGCGTCGAAGTGGCGATCAATATCGTCGAGGGCAAGCCGGCCAGGATCAAGCATCTGAATATCGTCGGCAACGAGTCGTTCAAGGCCAAGAAGATCCGCGACGACTTCCAGTCCGACACCAGCAACTGGACTTCGTGGTACTCGAAGGACGATCAGTACTCGCGCGAGAAGATGTCCGGCGACCTCGAGCGCCTGTCCTCGTTCTATCTTGATCGCGGCTATGTGGATTTTGCGGTCGACTCGACCCAGGTCTCGATGAGCCCTGACAAGCGCAAGATGTATGTCGTCGCCAACATCAAGGAAGGCGAGGTCTACACCGTCACCGACATCAAGCTCACCGGCGACCTGATCCTGAAGGATGAAGACCTGCGCAAGCTGCTTTCGATCAAGTCCGGCGAGATCTTCTCGCGGCGCAAGGTCGAGCAATCCTCGGATGCCATCAGTGCGGCCCTGGCAAACATCGGCTACGCCTTCGCCGAGGTCAATCCGGCTCCCGAGATCAATCGCGAAAAGCGCGAAGTCGGACTCAATTTCCAGATCAATCCCGGCAAGCGCGTCTATGTGCAGCGGATCAAGTTCAAGGGCAACCTGCATACCGAGGATCAGGTCATGCGCCGCGAGATGCGCCAGCTCGAAGGCGCCTGGTATTCACAGGCCGCGATCGATCGCTCGAAGATCCGCCTGCAACGCCTCGGCTATTTCAAGACCGTCACGATCGAAACGCCGCGCGTGCCGGGCCAGGAAGACCAGGTCAATATCGATGTGACCGTCGAGGAGCAGCCGTCCGGCAGCTTCACCTTCGGCATCGGCTATTCGCAGGTGCAAGGTCTGATCACGAGCATCGCCCTGCAGCAGAACAATTTCTTTGGTACCGGCGACCGCGTCGGCCTGACTCTGCAGCGCAGCTCGTACCTGAAGACCTACAGTATTTCCTATTTCGAACCCTACCTGACCGATTCCGGTATCGGCCTTGGCTATGACATCAGCCATCGCGAACTGGATTCTGGCCAGGCCAACATCGCCAACTACCTGACCAACTCGGATAATTTCAGCACCTATATCGGCCTGCCGCTGACCGAGAGCGATACCCTGAACACGCGCATCGGGCTGAGCCGGACGACGATCCAGACCTTCGGTTCCACACCGCAGCAGTTCATCGACTACCTGTTCGCGCTCAACCACAAGACCTTCCATACCGGCAGCCTTGAGCTGTCCTGGGCGCATGACACGCGCAACAAGTTCTACAACCCGACCCGGGGCTCGTTGCAGACCGCTTCGTTCGAGACCACCCTGCCCGGCTCGACTGTCGAGTATTTCAAGTTCCGTTACCTGTATTCCAAGTACATTCCGCTGACTGAGAAACTGACCTTGTTCGGCAGCGCCTCACTCGGCTATGGCGGCAGCTACAACGGCGTTTACCGCACGGCGGTCGATTATGGCCAGGATCCGCCGGTGGTCAGCGAGTATGGCGCGCGTGGCCTGCCGTTCTTCGAGAATTTCTTTGCCGGCGGCAGCTCCGATATCCGCGGCTTCCGCGACAACACCCTGGGCCCGTACGACACCTCCGGCGGCTTCCGCCAGCCACTCGGCGGCGCGTTCAAGACCGTGGCCACGGCCGAGGTCATATTCCCGACACCGTTCGTCAAGGAAAACGACAATACGACGCGCCTGTCCTGGTTTGTCGATGTCGGCAACGTGTTCAAGGACTACAACTCCTGGAGCGCCAGGGAATTGCGCGCATCCACCGGCCTGTCGTTCCAGTGGCGAGCGCCGATCGGACCGATCGTCATCAGCATCTCCAAGCCACTGCGCAAACAGGATGGTGACGATACCGAGTCGATCCAGTTCTCGTTCGGACCACAGTTCTAGACGGCAAAGGTTGGCCTGCGACACGAGTCGGATCAGACGAATATCGGGAGAACGGGCTTGGCCGGTGGACTGCTTCATCCTATCCTGCCCATTCAGGGCCAGACGAGAACGATCGGGAACCAGCACGAGCTGCGGCCGGGGCAGAGCGCTCCGGATTCGCATGCAGGTCGCTCACCGATCGTTTCGACTGGTTTCCGAAGGGCGGGACGCTGAACGGGTCGAACCGGTGAAACAGGCCAATCATGCAATCAGGATTGCCGTCTCGCGCACGTTGCTGGGCGCGTTGCTGCTGACGTCATCCTTTTCGCTGACAGCCCAACCGGCGGCGATGCGCATCGGTTATGTCGACATGAAGCGCCTGCTCGACAACGCCCCGCAGGTGATCGCCGGGCGCCAGAAGCTGGAGCGCGAATTCGCCCCGCGCGACAGCGAGCTGAGCGCCCAGGAAACGCAACTGGCGACGATGCGCTCGCGCTACGAGCGCGACAACATGAACATGGATCGTGCCGACGCTGAGAACCTGCGCCGCGAAATCGACGCGCTGGACCGCTCGATCAAGCGCAAGCGCGAAAACCTACGCAGCGAACTGAAATCACGCAGCGACCAGGAGCTCGATCGAAGCTGGCGCGAAATCAACAACGCCGTCGTCGAGTTCGCCCGCGAGCAGAACATCGACCTGATCGTGCCGAGTCCGGTGGTCTACGCGAGCCAGCGCATCGATGTCACCGATCAGGTGCTCGAACGCCTGAAGAGCAAGCTTGGCAAGCCGGCGGACAACCCTTGACGCTGGCCATCGCACTCGGCGAAATTGCCACGCGCTTCGGCCTCGAACTGCGCGGTGATGGAACGCGCATGGTCGACGGCGTCGGCACCCTCGCGCATGCCGGCCCCGGCCAGCTCGGCTTTCTCGCCAATCCGCGCTATCGCGGACAACTGGCGACAACCCGGGCCGCAGCCGTGGTCGTTCGTGGCGCGGATCTCGATGCCACTGCGACCAAAGGTCCCAACCTGCTCGTTGCAAGCGATCCCTACGTGGCCTTTGCGCAGATTGCCGCGTTGTTTGAGCAGCATGCGGAGACGCGACCCGGCATCCATCCGAGTGCCGTCGTCGAGCCGACCGCACGCGTCGCCGAGACCGCCTCGATCGGCCCGCATTGCGTGATCGGAGCCCATTCGGTGATCGAGGATGCGGTCGTGCTTGGCGCCCATGGATACGTCGGCCCGGATTGTGTCCTCGGTGCCGGCTCCCGTCTGGCCGCACGGGTTACCCTCGTTTGCCGGGTTCGTCTCGGCCAGCGCGTGTTGATCCATTCCGGCGCGGTGCTGGGTGCCGATGGATTCGGACTCGCCTTCGATCAGGATCATTGGATCAAGGTGCCCCAGCTCGGCGGCGTGCGCATCGGCGACGATTGCGAGATCGGTGCCAACACCACGATCGATCGCGGCGCACTCGATGACACCGAACTCGAAGCCGATGTCCGCCTCGACAATCAGATCCAGATCGCCCACAACGTCGTCATCGGCGCACATACCGCGATTGCCGGCTGTGCCGCCGTGGCCGGCAGCACGCGCATCGGCAAATACTGCCTGATCGGTGGCGGGGCTGGCATAATTGGTCATTTGACGATCGCGGACAGGGTGACGATCACGGCCATGAGCCTGGTCACCCACTCGATCCGCGAATCCGGCGAGTACTCGTCAGGCACACCGATCCAGGAAAGCCGACTGTGGCGGCGCAATGCAGCGCGCTTCAAGCATCTGGACGAACTGGCCAGACAGGTTGCAGACACACACAAGGGAACCCCGCATGAATGACCCGAATCCGTCGCCCGAGCAAGCTCCGATCGACGTCCGGCGCATCACCCAGTTGCTGCCTCACCGCTTTCCGTTCCTGCTGATCGACCGTGTCATCGCCTGGGAACCCGGCAAGCGCCTGACCGCAATCAAGAACGTGACCTACAACGAGCCGTTCTTCCAGGGCCATTTTCCGGGCAACCCGGTGATGCCCGGCGTGCTGGTAATCGAAGCGTTGGCGCAGGCCTCGGGTACGCTCGTGCAATTGTCGGTGACCAAGGATCCCAGCCAGCCGGCGTTGTTTTATCTGGTCAAGATCGACAAGGCCCGCTTCAGCCGCGTGGTCGTGCCCGGCGACCAGCTCGTGCTCGAAGTCGAGCAGAAACGCATGCTGCGTCGCATGGGCCTGTTCTGGGGCCAGGCCAAGGTCGATGGCGAAGTCGTCGCCGAAGCCGAACTGCTTTGCGCTGAGCGGAGAGAAGAATGATCCACCCAACCGCCCTGATCGATCCGGGCGCGCGGATCGGCGAAAACGTCAGTGTCGGTGCCTACAGCATCATCGGCCCCGATGTCGAAATCGGAGACGGCACGACGATCGGGCCGCACGTCATCATCGAGAGCAACACCCGGATCGGCAAGGACAACCGGATCTGGCAATTCGCCTCGCTCGGTGCCGCGCCGCAGGACAAGAAGTTCCATGGCGAGTCCTCGCGCCTGGAAATCGGCGACCGCAACGTGATCCGCGAGTTTGTCTCGTTCAATCGCGGCACAGCAGACGGTGGCGGCGTAACCCGCATCGGCAACGACAACTGGTTGATGGCCTATGTGCATATCGCGCACGACTGCGTGGTCGGCAACAACACTATCTTCTCCAACGCCTCGTCGCTGGCCGGCCATGTCACGGTCGACGACTGGGTCATCCTCGGTGGTTTCACCCTCGTCCATCAGTTCTGTCAGGTCGGCGCGCATGCCTTCACCGCGATGGGCGCGATCATCAACCGCGATGTTCCGCCTTATGTGACCGTGGCCGGCAGCTTTGCCGAGCCCAAGGGCATCAATTCCGAAGGCCTGCGCCGCCGCGGCTATTCGCAGGAGCGCATCATGTCGATCAAGCGCGCCTATCGAACGCTGTACAACTCCGGGCTGCCGCTGTCGGAAGCGCGCTCCGAACTCGCCCGCGCCGCCGAAACCGCACCAGACGTGAAGCTGTTGATCGATTTTATCGAGCGCTCGCAGCGCTCTCTCGTGCGCTGAGAGCCGGGAGTGGGGAGCCGGGAACAGTGCGCGACTCGCCGATTCACGGCTTGCGTAGGAAGCGGCTTCAGCCGCGATGCTGTTTGACCGAACAAGGCAGACGCATCGCGGCTTTAGCCGCCTCCTACGATCCCCGCCATTTGCAGCTCACTGCCAACCGCCGACGTGCCTAAAGCCCAGCCCGCACTCCCTACGCCCCACTCCCCGCACTTCGTTCTCGTCGCTGGCGAGGCTTCCGGGGATATGCTCGGGGCGGGTCTGATCGAAGCGTTGCGCGAACTCCATCCAGATGCGCGTTTCGCAGGCATTGGTGGGCCGCGCATGATCGCGGCGGGACTCGATGCGTGGTATCCGGCCGAACGCCTGGCGGTGATGGGTTTGGCTGAAGTGCTGCGCCATCTTCCAGGTTTGTTGCGGATTCGTCGTGAAGTACGGCGGCGCACGCTGGCGCTGCGCCCGCAGGCCTTCATCGGCATCGACGCACCGGACTTCAATCTGGCCCTCGAACGCAAACTCAAGCAGGCGGGAATCCGCACGATCCACTACGTCAGCCCCTCGATCTGGGCCTGGCGCGAGAAGCGCGCGATGAAGATCGGCCAAAGCGCCGACCGCGTGCTCTGCCTGTTCCCGATGGAGCCGGCGGTCTACGCAAAGCACGGTGTCGATGCGCGTTTCGTCGGCCATCCACTGGCCGACGCGTTCGCTCTTGAACCCGATCAGGGTGCGGCTCGCGAAGCCCTGGGCATTCCGCTCGATGTCCCGCTGCTGGCCCTGCTTCCGGGCAGCCGCCTCGGCGAGATCCGTCGGCTCGGTGCCGATTTCATCGCCGCCGCGATCCTGCTCGCCAAGGAAATCCCGAATCTCCATGTCATCGCGCCGATGGCGAACCCGGCTTGTCGGGCTGCTTTCGCGAGCGAGCTGGCGAAAGCGGGAATCGGGAATGGAGAATCGGGAATCGGTAAAAGCGAAGCGGCGTTCGCACCCGCTCAACCCATTCCCGATTCCCGTCTACCCATTCTCGTCCTCGATGGCCACTCCCATGTAGCCATGATCGCCGCCGATGCGGTGCTGCTGGCCTCGGGCACGGCTGCACTGGAGGCGATGCTGGCCAAGCGGCCGATGGTCGTGGCCTACCGACTGGCGGCGCTGACCTATCGCATCGTCAAGGGCTTCGGTCTGCTCAAGGTCGAACGCTATTCGCTGCCGAATCATCTGGCCGGGCGCGAAATCGTGCCCGAGCTGATGCAGGATCGCTGCACGCCACTGGCGCTGGCCCAGGCCTTGCGCAAGCCGCTGCTTGAGCGCCGCATGGATCCAGCACTGCTGGGCGAATACATCCGGCTGCATCAACTGCTGCGCGGTGACGGCGACCGCAACGCTGCTATCGGCGTGCTCAACCCGTGAATCCCCTGGTGGCTGCATAATGCGCGTCCATGCAACGACCCGATCCGCCGTGGCCGCCTCGAGCCTGCCGACTTGACTGAGCTTGCCAGCGAGCGCCCCACACGCGCCAGGATCCGTCTGCGCCTGGGCGCGCTGCGTGGATTTGCGCTGACCGCTTTCATCGCGATGCTGATCGGTGTTCCGTTGGCGGAAAAACTCGCCATCGAGAAAGCCTTTGCCCTGGCCATCGTCGGCAGCGTGACCCTGGCCTTGTTGTTTGCCACGGCACGCCTGGCTTTCTCGCTGCTGGTTCCGAGCCTCCTGTTTGCCGCGCTGGCGACGGCGAGCAGGCTCAAGCTCGAGTTCCTGATGACGCCGGCTTTGGCACCGGATCTCAAGTACTACTTCAACTGGCAGACCATTGAGGTCATCAGTCGCTACCCGATCCTGCTCGGCTTCAGCGTGCTCGTCGTCGTGCTGGTTCCGTTGCTGCTGATTCCGGCCTGGCGCTGGGATGCGGTTCCAGAGCATTTTCAAGCGCGCCTTTGGCCCGCCCGCATCCTGCGCACGACCGGCCTGCTTGCCGCGCTGGCGATGCTGGTCGCCTGCCTGATCCCGAGCGGGCCGTTCGCGCCGGCTTTCAACAAGCCGATGTGGGCGACGATCACCGATCGCAGCTATGTGACTGCCTTCATGACCTCGTTCAGCGATACCGAGGCACGCGTGCCGCCGACGCCCGCGCATGTCGATCGTTCGATCAAGTGGACGATCGACACGCCGGTGAATCTGCCCCGGCACAAACCCGATGTGGTCGCGGTTCTCGAAGAGAGCACGTTCGACCCGCATCTGCTCGATGCCTGCACGGTGCCGCAATGCGATCTCGACATGTTCAAGACCGGGCCGTACACGCGGGCCGGCAGTCCGCTGATCGTGCATACCTTCGGTGGCGGTACCTGGACCAGCGAGTTCGCCCTCGAAACCGGCCTCGCCGACGTCCTGTTCGGCAATGCCGGACTGTATGCGCCCTACAGCCTGGCGCCGCGTGTCGAACACAGCTTGCCGCGCGCGTTCAAGGCGGCAGGCTATCGCGTGATCGCGGTCTATTCGCACAGCGGCGAGTTCCTCAATGCGCGCAATGCCTATGCGAATTATGGTTTCGACAAGTTCTACGATGGCACCGATTTCGGTCTTGGCTGGAAGAGCACCGATGCCGACCTGCTCGATGTCTTCCGCCGGATCTATGCGGAGGAAACCGAAGCGCATCCGGATCAGCCGCTTTTCATCTTCACCCTGACCCTGCACCAGCATGGCCCGCACATGATCCCGCTGGAACAGTTGCCGGCTCCGTTCGACAAGCCCCTGTTTCACGGCAGGTTCAAACCGCCTGCGCTGGATGACTGGCTCAACCTCAATCTCGGCAACTACCTGCAACGCGCCGCCTTGTCCAGCCAGATGATCGAGTCGATGCGCCAGTTGCTCTGGAGCAGTGGTCGCCCGACCGTGCTGATGCACTTCGGCGATCACCAACCCTCGTTCGATGGCGCCATGCACGCGATTCCGAAGACGGCGCCGAAAGCGGCCGGCCAGAACGACAGCCGGGTCACCTACTATCGTTTGCTCAGCAGCTTCCCGATGAAACCGATGAAGGCCTGGGAGGCACTCGATATCACCTACCTCGGCTCGATGCTGCTGGATGCCGCCGGCGTGCCCAAGGATGCCTTCTATCAGGCCAACAGCCTGCTGCGCGATCGCTGCAAGGGACGCTACCTGACTTGTAAGGATCGCAACCTGCTCGGCTCCTATCACGATTACATCTTCAACACGCTCAAGGATGTGCGTGATGAGGACTGATCTGTTCGCCACCGGTCCGGATCACCTCGATGCTGGCTGGGTTGCCGGTGTCGACGAAGCGGGCAGCGGCCCGCTGGCCGGGCCGGTCGTGGTGGCGGCGGTCGTCCTCAATCCGCGGCGGGTGCCGGCCGGGCTCGACGATTCGAAGAAGCTCGCCATGGCGGAGCGGGAGCGGCTGTACGAGGAGATCGTCGAGAAGGCGCATGTCTCCGTGGTGGTGGCGAGCCGGGCGCGCGTCGACCGGATGAACATCCTCCGGGCGTCGCTGTGGGGCATGACGCGCGCCGTTGCCGGTCTCGCCTGCCGACCGGACCATGTGCTCGTCGCCGGCAACATGCTGCCGCCCGGGCTTCCCTGCCAGGCGGAGGCGATCGTCTCCGGCGATGCGCTCTCGATATCCATCGCCGCCGCTTCGATCGTCGCCAAGGTCACGCGCGACCGCATGATGGGCCATGTCGGGCGCGCCTTCCCCGGCTACGGATTCGAACAGCACATGGGCTATTCGACCGCGGCCCATTTCGCCGCCCTCGAAGTTCACGGGCCCTGCCCGCATCACCGGCGGAGCTTCGCGCCGATCCGCGTCGCGCTCGGACTCGAGCCGCCGCCGGAGACCGACCTTTTCACCCTGCCGGAAGCCGACGCGGCCTGACGCACAAAGCAAAATGGCCGGCGCGAGGCCGGCCATTTCGACAAATCTTCCTGACGATCAGTTGAGGCGCGTCTTCACGTCCGAGATCGACTTCGCGACCAGGGCACTGCCCGCGGCGCCCTTGACCTTCGACGAGAGCAGGCGCTCGGCGGCCGAGATGGCGACGTCGGCGGAGAGCGAACGCACCTCCTGGATCGCCTGGCTTTCGGCCTGAGCGATCTTGTCCTCGGCGAGC
>CAYMHF010000057.1:0-14570 GCA_964390215.1 uncultured Dokdonella sp.
GAACCGCACAGACGGATTCGCAGCCCGGCCGAGTAAAGTCCGACAGGCTGCTAGCCACGAATTCAGGATCAGGGGGATCAAACATGTTCATTTCAACCGTTTTCATCGCTGCCGCGGCACTCTCGGCATCGCGCTTTGGCCCGAACAACATGGTGCTGGTTGAGCGTGCCGGCGACGGTGCTCGCATCACCGCCTATGGCGATACCCAGATCGTCAAGATTCTCGCCAAGGATTTCGAGGTTGAGGATTGCCTCGAGGTCATGCGCGACGGTATGCGTCCGGGACGCTGCCTTTTCTCCGAGGGTGAAGTCATTACCCTGAGCCAGGATCCGAACGGAATCCGCATGAAGTTCCAGGGTATCGGCAAAGACAATATCGTCGAGTTTGTCGCTCACCCGAGGGAACGCGAGCGAGCTGCCAAGGCACTTGAATCGCCCTGAGTCGAAGCCGGTTCGAAGCATCCGGTCACCTGGCACGCATGTATCGGGTGATGTCTGCGCGGCGTGCCCGAGTGAACCGGGACAAGTGCCAAGACCACGCACCCTCGGCGAATTCAATTGGTTCGATCCCGATCCGCCATTGGAATTCGCGTTAGAGTGGGGCGCAGATCCCCATCGCCGGTTCAATCGATGCGCTACTTCATCCGTTCCATCGTTGCCAGATCGACCGTCGCCGCCAGCCTGCTTTTTTGCGCAGCGTGGGTGATTGCCGCCGATGAAGGGATGCCGGCACATCTGACCTTGCGCATCCCCTCGAAATTGCTGGCCGAAACGCGCGTGGTCAACGTCTATGTTCCACCCGGTTACAAAGGCAGGGCGGAAACGCGTTACCCGGTTCTGTACATGCTCGATGGTGGCGAAAAGGAAGATTTTCCGCATCTGGCGAACACGCTCGACGCCCTGATCAAGGCGAACACGATTCCACCGATGCTGCTGGTCGGCATCGAGAACACCGAACGTCGTCGGGACATGACCGGGCCGACCACGGTTGAAAGTGATCGCGAGATTGCTCCGGTGGTTGGTGGATCGGCGGCCTTTCGCGGCTTCATCGATCACGAACTGATGCCACAGATCCGCGCTTTCTACAACGTCAGCGATGACGCGGCGCTCATCGGTGAATCGATGGCTGGCTTGTTTGTCGTCGAAACCCTGTTTGTCCAGCCGGATCTTTTCGATACCTATATCGCGCTCGATCCAAGTCTGTGGTGGAACGCCGAGCAATGGTGGCGCGAAGCCGGAACAAGATTGAATGGCGCACTCGACATCCGTGCTCGATTGTTGCTTGCTTCGGCCGGCGACAGCGGCAACGCGAATGCCCATTTCGCCGATGCGCTCTGCCGCAATCCCTTGCCCAACCTGCACTGGGTTTACGCGCATCACGCCAGACTTCGCCACGCCAACATCTATCGCAAGCTTGAAAAGGAAATCCTCACGCAGGCATTTTCAGGCCAGGCGATGGCTGCGCCGAAGTGCGATTGACGGCACCCCTCGAATAGGCGCAACCCGCGAGTTGCCGCCTGCGCGAACGCGATGCTGCAGCGAGTGCGAATCAGGCCGTTGAGTCGGACGGGAACACCATCGGCCTAAACCTGCATGGCGCCGCATCACCAGCCGCGCCGAACCAATCATTCCCTGAATATCCAGAGCAGGGCGCACAGGCCCAGTCCGATCACATAGAGCAACCAGGTGCGCTCGACGAAATACGGATAGACCATCAAGGCGACCCCGATTCCGGCGGAGCGCCAGTACGCCTGTTTGGCCGCCCATCTGAACACGGCGAAACCGGTCACGCTGAAGACGATCAGGGCGAACAGATTGGCAGGGGTTGGCATCGGCCAATCATCGCACAGGATTGTGCTGGCAATCACCCCGGCGGAGCGCCGAACCTGGCGTGGATTCCACAGTTCTGGCAAGCATGAAGGGCGCAGTTTCGCGGTTGCCCCGGATTTGCGCGGCTTCAATCTTTCTGATCCACGCCCCACGTTGCGCAGATCGGCGCGGATGTCAGGGTGCCGAGCCGCCATGGCACAACAGGAATTCATGCCGGCCTCGATACCTGCGGCCTCTGTCCCATCTTCGCGTCGATCAGGTTCACGGCCTTGAGTGATCGCAGCATGACCTTGAACTCAACGATGCTTCCTTCGTCGTTCCAGCGAAGCATGTCGACGCCGTTGATCTCGACACCGACACCTTGCTGCCGTTGCTTCAGTCACCTGCTCTCGCACAAGGTGCGGCGAGCGGACGCTTGCGCTGCTGGCGTGCCTGGCGTGGAACCTCATTCGGATGGCCGAATTGCGTCAAGAACCCGTCCCATTGGTCTGAAAAAACGGGAAAACGCGCTCGAGTTGACGAAAAGTGCCGCGAAAATCCGATTTCATGCACCCCCAAAGCGCATTTTGAATTCCTCTGAGATCAGCAACGTCTGCTCGGAGCTCAAGTCCGACAGGCTGCCAGACGACCATCACACTACACGCCACGGCCCGGCAGCAGCGTATCGGCCTGGTATCGAACCCCGGGTATTGCAATCCCTCGGTATCCCTATCCGACCGGCGCAATCGCGACCTGCATGCCCGACCGTGCCGGCAACGTGCAAACAGTGTCGTGGCAAGCCAAGACTGCAGCGTGACGCATTCGCAACAGCGACAGCGGTGTCGCAACCGATAGTCAACCTGGGCATAGTCAGCCGGTCCGACAAGGAAGTTTTCCTCGGATATCACATCAGTGCCATCAAGCCGGTAGCGACGTTTGCCCGTCTCTGGCAAGCGTCCGGCATAGGCAACCCATTGCACTGGCGGACCGAATACCCGTGGCGGGTCTGACGAATCTTCACGCCTTCGACGTCTCCGTCAACCAGTTGAGCGGCCCGATCCCGTCGCTGGCGGGTCTGACGCATCTTCAGACCTTCCACATCGACCACAACCAGTTGAGCGGCGATATTCCCGCTGTGCCCAATCCCAGCAGTCTGCTCGATGGAAATTCATCACTCTGCCCGAACTTCCTCAACCCGACCCCGAACGCCGCCTGGAACGCAGCCACTGGCGAGGCGCCGTGGTATCAGCACTGCACAGCCTTGCCGGACCTGATTTACGCGAATGGTTTCGAGTCGCCATGAATTCCGGCGTTCACAGCGGTCAGGGAACATTATCGTTTCAAACGGATAGGTTCCCAGACCCTTGGTATCCGCGTCGTGAACGGTGCCATGTTGGCACGACAGATAAAAGCGTTCTACAACCCATAATCCTGCAGGTAATGCGATGAAGCTGATCCTTTCGAAGTGTGTTGTGCTGTGTCTGTGTCTGTGCCTGGCCGCATCCGGGCTGTGGGTGCCTGCAGCGTTGGCGGCGGACAGCGCCACCGGAAAGTTCGTGGTCGACGGTAAACCCGTCGAACTCAAGTACGCCTACGCATACAAGACCTTCAATGAGACCAAAGATTCAGTGGTCATCCTGCTCTCTGATGCCGCAGTGCCGCCAGCGACTGTGCAAGACCGCTATGCTCGCAAGAAGCTCGCGCGCACGGGTGCCCTGCACTACCTTGAGCTCTTGATCGTGGCGGGCAAGCAGGTTCACTACGTGGCGCAGCATCAACGTTTCGGCTACTTGATGGAGCCCAGCGGCGACGACAGCGAGCACGTCCTTGAGCTGAAGGCAGGCGACGCCAAGAGCGTTGTCGGGCGCGCCCATACGACGGCGACGCAGAAGTCGGTGGATGATGTGCCGTACAGCTACGATGTGACGTTCGCTGCGGTGGTGGGGCCGGCGATACAGCCCTGATGCAAAGCCGACGAACCCTTCATCGCCATGGCGTGCTCCGCGCAGCTCAGGCTGCATTGTTGCCTGCAGAGCAGTTGCACAGTTCAGATTACAGACTTCGGGCGGAAAAAAACCGTGCCCGCAGCGCACATGAACCAGGCCAGCGGTGCCGAGATCCAACTGAACGCGGCGCCCGCAATCAGGAAGAACAAGCCCGCGATTGCGATGACGATCGACTGCGTCGCCACGCGCTGGCCGCGTCCGCCAACGGCATAGACGCGTTTCCCGCGTTGTGTCATTTCGCGCAGCTCGATCGCCTCGGCTGCGCAGGTTTCCGAGCAGCAGATCGCAAAATCGCGCTGGATGGCGCATGCCTCGCAAATCCCCTTGCCACAAACCTTGCAGATACCGACTGCCGGGATCTGCGAATGCTTGAAACAGATCATGAACCTGCTTCCTCGACCCGTTGAAAACCGTCAACCGCGTGCGACCGTGATGCGAAAGATGCGCCAAAGCCCGATGCGCGGGGCAGCGCAGCTTGAATCAACTCAGAACGCCGAATCAGGCTGCTTCAGGAATGCCAGTTCCTGTTCGGTCGATTCGCGACCGAGGATCGCATTGCGATGCGGGTAGCGGTCGAACCGATCGATGATGGCCTTGTGGCGCAGCTCGAAATCGTGGCTGTCCGCGGATGCCCGATTGTTGAACAGGGCTTCGGCAACCGCATGGATCTTCCTCGATTCGCTGTGCATGTAGGGCAGGTAAAAAAAACTGCGCTGCGGCAGCGGCAGAGCCATGTCGGCCCCGATTGCAACGGCTTGCTGGGCGAGGGCGAGAGCCACCGCGTCGCTGGCGAATGCGGCTGGCGTGCCGCGATAAATGTTTCGCGAGAACTGGTCGAGCACAATGATCTCGGCCAGACGTCCTGCGGGTTCATCGCGCCAGTCGAACAGCTCGCAGCGGTTCGCCTGCGCATGCACTTCGGCGAAGCGCTCGGCGATCAGGCGGTCGAGTGCCGGGTCAACCGCCCACCACTGCGCCGGCGTAATCTCGTGAAACCAGAATCGAAGGATGCTGTTCTGCATGAGAGTGGTGATTTCCTTGTTGCGTCCGGACTGCCCGAATGTCATCGATTTGTCGCCGGCATCAAGCCCAACAGGCATGGTGCTCGCCTGAATGGATAGCCCGGGACACGGTGAATTCGTCGACAATACGCGCATGCTCGATATTGTTCTGCATCGTCCCGAGATTCCGCCGAATACCGGCAACGTGATCCGCTTGTGCGCGAACACCGGCGCGCGCTTGCATCTGATCGGGCCGCTCGGTTTTGAACTCGATGACGCGCGTCTGAAGCGGGCCGGTCTGGACTATCACGAGTACGCACACCTGAGCTTGCATGCGAATCTGGCGGCGTTCATAGCGGCGGTGCAGCCGCAACGGCTGTTTGCGCTTTCCACCCGCGGTAGCGTGCGTTACGACACAATCCGGTATCGCCCCGGCGATGCGCTGATGTTCGGTTCGGAGACGAGTGGATTGCCCGGTGAAGTGTTTGAATCGATACCGGCGACGCAGCGCCTGCGTTTGCCGATGCGGCCCAATAATCGCAGCCTCAATCTGTCCAATGCGGTCGCGGTCATTGCCTACGAAGCCTGGCGACAAGGCGGCTTCGAGGGTGGCGCTTGAGGGCGCTGCCAGAAAAAGCTGCATCACGGCTTGCGGTCGTCTGTTATGCAGGGTTGGCTGCATGCAGCCGCGATGCATTTCATGGCAACGTGTCGAACGGCATCGGGCCTGATCTCTCCTGCAAGAATGCCAGCCGATGCGCTCAGGCGGCTTCGATCTCGACCTTGAAATCGCAACCGGTTTTCGCCCTGACCTCGTCGAGGCCGACTCCCGGATGCAATTCGGTGAGGGTCAGGCCGCCGCCTTCGGCTACCTCGAACACGCACAGATTGGTGATGATCTTGTCGACGCAGGCCTTGCCGGTCAGCGGCAGAGCGCAGGCCTTGAGGATCTTCGGCGATCCGTCCTTGGCCGTGTGTTCCATCAGCACGACCACGCGCCTGACCCCGGCGACCAGATCCATCGCGCCGCCCGGGCCCTTGACCATCTTGCCGGGTACCATCCAGTTGGCCAGATCGCCGTTTTCGGAAACTTCGAGTCCGCCGAGGATCGACAGGTCGATGTGTCCGCCGCGGATCATCGCGAAGGAATCGGCGCTGGAGAAGAAGCTGCTGCCCGGAATTGTCGTGATCGTCTGCTTGCCGGCATTGATCAGGTCAGCATCGACGGTGGCCTCGGTCGGGAACGGACCGATGCCGAGCAGGCCGTTCTCCGACTGCAGGGTGACATTGACGCCATCGGGAATGTAGTTGGCGACCAGGGTCGGAATGCCGATGCCAAGGTTGACGCAGTAACCGTCGCGCAATTCGCGCGCCGCAAGCTGGGCCATCAATTCACGTACCGGGTTCTCCTTGCCGCTCGGCGCGGCGCCCGAAAGTGTGCGGAATTCGATGCGCTTCTCGTAGCGGGGGCCCTGAATGATGCGGTCGACGAAGATGCCGGGAGTGTGGATCTGGTCGGGATCGAGCGAACCGGTCTCGACCAGTTCCTCGACCTCGGCAACCGTGATCTTGCCGCAGGTGGCGATCATCGGGTTGAAGTTGCGCGCGGTCTTGCGAAAAATCAGGTTGCCGAAGTGGTCGCCCTTCCAGGCCTTGACGATGGCGACATCGGCCTTGATCGCCGATTCGAGCACGTACTCGATGCCATCGAAGGATTTCGTCTCCTTGCCTTCAGCCAGTTTCGTGCCGAACGCGGTGCGCGTGTAGAAACCCGGAATGCCGGCGCCGCCGGCGCGCAGGCGTTCGGCCAAAGTGCCCTGCGGCACCAGTTCGAGTTCGAGTTCGCCGGCAAGAACCTGGCGCTCGAACTCCTTGTTCTCGCCGACATACGAGGCGATCACCTTTTTCACCTGATGCGTCTTGAGCAGCGGACCCATGCCGAAATCATCGACTCCGGCATTGTTGCCGACGATGGTCAGACCCTTGGTACCGGCATCGAGCAGCCCCTGGATCAGGTTTTCCGGAATACCGCAGAGACCGAAACCACCGGCTGCGATGGTCATGTTGTCGAACAGCAAGCCTTCAAGCGCGGCCGCGGCGGATGCATGGACTTTCTTCACGTTCGGATCCTTGGGCGATGGGGGTGGCAAGGCCGCAGCGAGGCGCGAACCGGGGCCGACCTCAGGTGAGGGCGACCAGACTAGTACTTGGCCACGATTGGTTCAATGCGGCCTTTAGGACAATGGCGTCGCGGCCTGGCTTCGGTGTGTCGCCGGATGCCTGCCCGGCCATCGTCGGAAACCATCCTGATCTTGCTCATTGCGAATACGGATGGCCAGCGGTTCGGCGGTTGCAGGACACCTGGGGCGTTCGCCGCCATGGCGACAAGCAGGAATCGGCGTCAAGCGGTTGCGAATCGGCCCTGGCTGGTACTTTGGTACAAGAGCACAGCGCGCTTGATCGGCATAGGCTGCGCGTTCCGGGCTGGGGAGCCCCTTGTGGGATGGTCGCATCATGCAATCTGTCATTCGTCTCCTGGTCGCGCTGTCACTGGCAATCATCGGTAGTGGTGCACAAGCCATCTGCGTCGACAACGTCGTGCTCGTGCACGGCAATACCGGCAGTCCGTCGGATTTCGTCAACACCACCAACACCCTGCTCGGACGCGGCTATGCCAGTTCACAGATCTTCCGGCCGAGTTGGGGCAGCTCCTGCGCGGCCTGCAACGATCACAAAGGCAGCGAGGAGACCCCGGTCGAGAACGCGATGATTGATGCGATCGCCTCGTCATGCACCGGCCGCATCGACGTGATCGGCCACTCGATGGGCGCCACGCTGGCCGCGCGCGTGATCGACCGGGTCGGCCTCAAGAACTACGTTGACAGTTTCGTCGGCATCGCCGGCGCATTCCGCGGCTTGCGCAGTTGCGGAACCTATCCGTTCAATGTCTGGACCAGCACTTGCGGCAGTTGGGGGTTGTCGGTCAACAGTCCGTTCCTCAACGGCATCAGTGGCCATCGTTTCGGCACGCGCATGACTTCGATCAAATCCTATTTCGACGAGATCGTCTGTTCGACCGGCAACTGCACGGTCGCTGGCGTGCACTCCTCGTCAATGGCTGGAGAAAACGCGACGGTCACCTACACCTGGGGCCACTACGGACTGCTCTGGTACACCTCGGCCAAGCAGGCTGATCTGATCCAGTAGCCTCAGACCAGCTTGCTCCAGCGCATCTCGGCGATACCGCGCGGCGGCGCAAAACTGTCCGCGCGCGCGTCGGCCCAGAACTGCTGGAACACGGCATGATGCGGCATGCCGCCGAGCAGTTCGCCCGGCTTGACGAAGGCATACAGCGAGCCGAGCGAACGGATTTCCTTGCCCGCGACGCGGCGGATGATGTGCTCGGGGCCAAGCTGGCCTGGATGGGTGAGGCCGGCGGCGGCGATCATCTCCATGAGCGCGCGCAAGGTGTGCTCGTGGAAATTCTTCACCCGCTCGGCCTTGTCTGGAACATCCAGGGCGCGCCAGCGGCGCGGATCCTGGGTCGTCACACCGGTCGGACAGCGATCCGTGTGGCAGATCTGCGACTGGATGCAGCCAAGGGCGAACATGAAGCCGCGCGCGGCATTGCACCAGTCGGCACCGAGCGCCATCGTGCGCGCGATATCGAAGGCGGTGATGATCTTGCCGGCCGCGCCAATGCGGATCTCGCTGCGCAGGTTGAGACCGACCAGGGTGTTGTGCACGAGCATCAGACCCTCGCGCATCGGCACGCCGACGTGATCGATGAATTCCATCGGTGCCGCACCGGTCCCGCCCTCGCCGCCATCGACAACAATGAAGTCCGGGCGGATGCCGGTGCTCAGCATCGCCTTGGCCACGCCGAACCATTCCCACGGATGGCCGATGGCGAGCTTGAAACCGGTCGGCTTGCCGCCTGAAAGCTCGCGCAGACGGGCGACGAATCGAAGCAGGCCCTCCGGCGTATCGAATTCGGAATGTCGGGCTGGCGAAATGCAATCCTCGCCTTCGGCAACACCGCGTGTTGCGGCGATCTCGGCGGAGACCTTGGCCCCCGGCAGGATTCCACCATGGCCGGGTTTGGCGCCTTGTGAGAGCTTGATCTCGATCATCCTGACCTGATCGAGCAGGGCGCGCTGCCTGAACTTCTCCGCGTTGAACACGCCGGCGCGATCGCAGGCCCCGAAATAGCCGGTGCCAAGTTCCCAGACGACATCGCCGCCATTTTCACGGTGGTACTTCGACAGCGATCCTTCGCCGGTGTCGTGGTAGAAGTTGCCCAGCCGCGCACCCTTGTTGAGCGCGAGGATGGCATTCGGCGAAAGCGAGCCGAAACTCATCGCCGAGATGTTGAAGACGCTGGCCGAGTACGGGATTGTGCATTGCGAACCGCCGACCGGCACGCGGAAATCATGGTCATCGATCCGACTTGGCAGCATCGAATGGTTGATCCACTCGTACGTGTCGCCATAGAACGCGAGTTCGCTGCCGAACGGCCGGGTCTCCTGTTGCTGCTTGGCCCGTTGGTAGACGATCGAACGCTGGTCATGCGAAAACGGCACCTCGTCGTTGTCACCTTCGACGACGTACTGGCGCAGCATCGGGCGTACCGATTCCATCAGATAGCGACCATGGGCCGAGACCGGAAAGTTGCGGCGCAGGGTTTGCCGGGTCTGCGAAAGATCCCAGATGCCGACCAGGCTCAGGGCGCCGGCAACGACACAGATCCATGGCCAGATGCCACCGTGCTGCCAAAGCAGCGCGCCGCCAACAAAGGCAAGCAGGCATCCGCTGAAGATCCAGTAGCGGCTGGGCAGCAGTGATTTCAAGCGCATTCTCCCCGGCTGGCAAGGTCGGCAAGGATAACGCGAGTGGCAAGGTGAGCGGTGAGCGGTGAGCGGTGAGCGGTGAGCGGTGAGCGGTGAGCGGTGAGCGGAAAGAGCGTTGCGCCTTTCGGCAGGCGGTCGGCGCGCGTACATTTTTCGCTGCTCAATACATTTGCCTCAAGCACATCTCCCGCTAACCGCTCCCCCGCTCACGGGCCGGGTTTCACACCGAAGATCACCCGTTCCTGGTACGCCGGGCCGTAGACGATGACCTGACGACCTCGAGCCTCGACCGCCTCGCGTACCCTCGGCCAGGACTTCTCCTTGCTGATGTAGATCGTGCCGCCGTCCTTGTCGTCGGCCAGTTCGCTGTCGAGGTCGGTGTCGTACTCGGGATCGAAGGAGTGGTCGAGCAGCGGTTTGATCGAGAGCTTGTCGACCGCGACACCCAGGTGCAGGTGGATACCGTAACGTGCCATGTCTTCGACAAAGGCGACTTCGTGGATCTTGTGCGGAACACGCACGCGGATCGCCTCGGCCCATTCCCCGGCATTCTTGTGCGTAGGCCAGTACGCGCTGGCCAGTCGCAGTGCGAGCAAGCAGAGCAGCCACAGGCCGAGCACGGCCGGGCGCGGAAAGCCACGCCCATCAATGCGTATCTGACGCGCTACCACCAGGGCCAGCGGGGTAAACATCGGCAACAGGTAAAGCGGCAGGCGTGAACGCGAAAAACAGAAAACGATCAGCGGCAGCGCAATCCAGAGAAACAGGATCAGGCCGGTCGAATCCTGCAGGCGGATTGCGCAATCCCGCCAGTCGCGTATCGCCGATGGCAGCTTGCGCAACCAGCGCCACAACAGCCACGTCCATGGCAAGCTGCCGACGAGCAGGGTTGGCAGGTAGATCTCCAGCCACGCATACCATTCTCCGTGGCGACCGAAATCATCCGAGGCAATCCGTTTGACCACTTCGTGGTGGAGGAAATAATCGAGCAGTCCCGGTGTGTCGCTGATCACGATGGCAAACCAGGGCAGGGCGACGGCGGCGAACACGAGCAAACCGCGCCAATGGAATACCGAAGCCGCACGCTCGTCCGGCAGCCAATGCACGCTCGCGATGATGGCCAGCAGGGGCAGCAGGGCCGGAGGACCCTTGGTCAGAAAACCGAGCCCGAAACCGAGCCACATGAGCATGATCCAGTGCCGCGAATGGGCCGTTTCGACATGCCGCGATTCGATCCAGGCGGCCATCGCGCCACTGAGTGCCGCTGCAAGCAGATAGTCGGTGGTGATCAGCTGCGCCGCGCCGAACGGCAGCAGCATGGTCGCGTAGATGATTGCGGCCCTGTTCTGGCAACCCGGGATCAGGCGCCGCGCGATGAACCAGACCATCCATGCGCAAAACAGAAACGCCAACCCGTACGGAATCCGTGCGGCCCAGGTGTTGTAGCCGAAGCTCGCAACACTTGCGGCGATCATCCAGTAGGTCAGCGGCGGCTTGGTCCAGTGGCCGACATGCTCGTTGCGCATCGGGTGCACCCAGTCGCCGCTTTCGAGCATGTTCAGGGCGACATTCGTGTAGCGCCCCTCATCGGGATCCCAGATCGCCCGCGTGCCGAGGAAGGCGAACGCGAGCAGGACGACGACGATGCAGGTCTGCACAAGAGTGGGCACGAAAGTGGAGCGCATGCAGGAGATCCGAACCAAATTGGGCCTCGGTGAAACATGGGCGAACCGGTGACGCTGTTCACATCATGCTGCTAAGGCAGGCGGATGCAAACCTCGCCCAATCCCAGTCGGCCCTCATCGACCGTCCACGCCATGCGTGTCGCCAGTCTTCCGCTCAGTGTCGCACCCAGACCACGATCACCGGAAGCATCGAATGCGTCCGCTGCGGATTCGGACGAGGCATCCGCGCTGCGGTGGAGCAGGATTGTCTGGCAATCGATCGTGATCTCGAGTCCGTTGGCGCATGAGCTGCGCAGCAGGCGACGCACGATGTCGCGGATGACCAGAGCGGCCTCGCGTGGTGGCAATGGCAGCGATTGGGCATTCGCGTCGATGCGCAGGTGCAGGGCGTCTGCTTTGACAATATCGCCAAGGGTCTGCCTGAGCCAAGATTCCGTCTCCACGGTTTCGATCTCGCCGAACTTGCCGCGTGCAAGGCCGAGCAGAACCTCAAGCAGGTCGGCCAGGGTTTGTGCGCCACGATCGAGCCGTTGCAGTCGATGCCGCAGGATGCCATCGAAGCGGTCATCGTCGAGCAGCAATTCCGTCGTGCCGAGAACCACGGCGAGTGGCGTGCGCAGTTCGTGGCTGGCATCGGCGAAGAACGCGCGTTCCCGGGATTCGGCGTCGAGCAGCCGCGCCTGGTAGCCATCGATTGCCGCTGCCAGACGACCCAGTTCGTCGTTGGCCGTGAGCAGCGTCAACTGGGTTGCCTTGGCATGATCGGGCAGGGCTTCGACTGCCTCGGCCAGACGCCGCACCGGTGCGATCGTCCTGCCTGCAAACAACCAGCCCAACCAGGCGGCGATCAGGGTTCCAGCAATCAGGATGACGGCCAGGATCTGCTCGAGATGGGTTTCGAGATTCTCGATATCGGCAAGATTGATGACAAGGTAGACACGTTCGCGCCCGACATCGAACACGCTCACGCGCAGGCTCAGATGCTCGCCGATTTCGCGCTCGTGAATGCCCGGCGGCAAGTCTGCCAGTAAGGCGGGAACCGTACCCCCGCCATCGGCGCCGCGCAGGTAGCCGCGCAGCATGTGCGTGTGCGGGAGCGACAAGGCCTGCTCCGGCAGGGCTTCATGGCGCGCCTGCAGATCCGCGGCAAGGTCGCGCAGGATGCCATCGAGGAGAACCTGCTCGTAGTGTTCCGTGATCAGGGTGGTGGCGCCGGCAAACATCAGGCAGAGCAGCGCACCGAGCAGGCCATAGGCCAGGCTGACGCGCCGACGCAACGAGGTTGCCGAGCGCTTCATCGATTCGCGATCAATCGATAGCCGATACCGTGCACGGTTTGCAGAATTTCGTCGTCGAACGGGCGGTCGACCAGTGCGCGCAAGGCGCAGATATGGGTATGCAATGCCGCGAAACTGCCGCCTTCCTCACCCCAGAGAAGAAAGGCGAGCTCCTCGCGGCGGATCACGTTTGGCGATTCGCGCATCAGCACCGCGAGGATGCGACCCTGGGCGACGGTCAACGCTATCGATTGGCCGCCACGCTCGGCCAGCATCGAGCGCGGGGAATAGCTCAAGTCACCGACATGCAGGCTCGCATCCTGCAAGGGTAGGCGTCGACGATGAAGGGCACGGATGCGAACTTCGAGCTCGCGCATCGCGAACGGCTTGACCAGGTAATCGTCGGCGCCGTGCTCGAAGCCGCGCAGGCAGTCGGCCAGGGTATCGCGCGCGGTCAGCATCAGCACGGGCACGCCCTGGCCGGCATCGCGCAGGCGCCGGCACAGGTCGAGGCCATCGAGCCCGGGCAGGCCGAGATCGAGGATGATGACATCGAAGCAGCCCTCCATCGCGCGCATCAAGCCGTGGACGCCATCGGCCACATGATCGACCACATAGCCGCGTCGTTCGAGGAAATCCCAGATATTCGCGGCGATGTCGCGCTCGTCCTCGATGATGAGGATCCTCAGCGAACCGTTCGCCCAGCTGGCTGCGCCAGCCGATGGACGCAAGGTGGATGAGATGGGTCGATGTTCTGACATGGGGACGTCGGCAGCCCGGGATCTTGATTGAGTCCTCAGTCTGTCGTGCGTCGCGTCAAAATTTCGTCTTGTAACCGACCATCGCCCCGCCGCCGGGCAGATAGCCGGCGAAGAACGGCGATTCGCGCCGATGCGCAAGGATGCCGAGACCGACGCCAATACCGGCACCGACAAGGACGTCACTCTGCCAATGCCCCCGTGTCTTCACGCGGGCCACGGCATCGTAGGCGGGCAAGGCGGCGAGCAACCAGACGGCCGGGTGATCATGGCCGTATTCGGCAATGAACGGGGTCACGATCGCACTGATTTCACCCACCTCGCCGCTCGGGAAGCTCTGGTTGCCATGCCCCGAGAAGAAGCTGTTCGGATCGTCGGTCTGGTTCGGTCGCTTGCGCGAGAACGTGTATTTTCCAAGCGTGGTTGCCGCCGCCGTGAACAGCATCGCATCGAGCGACTGGTCGAAGGTGCGTCCGAGGCGGCTGTCGTTGTCGGTGAACAAGGCGCCACCGACCGTAGTCAGCGCCATGCCGATTGCGAGATCCTTCTGATACGTGCGCTTCCAGATGCCCGAGTTGTCGTAGGCAACCCGATGGTCGATGCCGAATGGCCCGCCGGCATGAACCGGCGCGGAAATGCAGGCAAGCAAGGCGAACAGACCGGGCACGAGGGCAAGCGGGCGCATGACAGGTTGGCCACGGGAAGGATGGCCGCTTTATGATCCCGGCAACGTTCACCGCGCCTGTCTGCATTCTCAGGGATTTGTTAAGCCGAGCATTTCCTGCGGCCTCAAACACGACTGAAGAATTCGGCTCAAGCGCCACCAAGCCCGGATCGATCCACCCGGCGTTGCGCTTGCCAGGGCCGCGACCATGCAGGACAAGGCGGGCAACCCACACCGGCGCACGCACCTGGGGTGGCCCCGGCGAGCGTCATCGGTGGATTGCGGACGCGCATTTCCCGCACGACAGGCTGTGCCAGGGCTGCAGGGCGAAAACGCGGGTTTGGTCGTGCCAGCAATGAACCGGGTTTTTCTGAGCCCGGTGATTGGCGAGATGCGCATGCCAGTGGGTTATAATCCGCCGCGGCCTTTGCAGATCGTGCCTTTGCGGATCCTGCCACCGTCACCCGCCTTGCCAATACGCGCCCGTAGCTCAGCTGGATAGAGTACCGCCCTCCGAAGGC
>CAYMHF010000058.1:0-13603 GCA_964390215.1 uncultured Dokdonella sp.
TGCCTCAATGCCGTGACCGATGACCTTGCAGCCGCAATGCGCGCAGATCGGCGCCATGATTGAGCAGATGAGTGGCAAACGAATGGCGCAAGACATGTGGCGAGATGCGACGGCTCGCGATTCCGGCGCGCTGCGCATGGTTCTTGACCAGCACCCAGAACATCTGCCGGGTCATGCCTGAACGACGAGCGGTCACGAACAGCGCATCGACGCGCACGCCCTTGAGCAGATCCACGCGTGATTCGCCGATGTAGCGCACCAGCCAATGCTGGGCTTCCGCGCCGATCGGCACGAGACGCTCCTTGCCACCCTTGCCGGTCACCCGCAGCACACCCTGGCGCAGGTTGACCTGGTCGGCGCGCAGACCGACCAGTTCGCTGACGCGCAGACCGGTCGCGTACATCAGCTCGAGCATGGCTCGATCACGCAGGCCCAACGGCGTTTCCGGCGGCGCACGCAGCAGCGCTTCGACCTCGCCCTCGGCCAGCGCCCTGGGCAGGCTGCGCGGCAGTTTCGGCGCATCGACCAGCAGGGTCGGATCCTCGTGGATTCGGCCGTCGCGCTGCAGCAACCGGTAGAAGTGCCGGAGTGCCGACAGCAGGCGTGCATTCGAACGCGGGCTGTAGCCGCGTCCACTCTTGCCTCCGTTTTCGGCGCGCATGGCGAGATAGGCGTAGAGCCGGTCACGCCGGCAATCGAGCAGATTCGATGCTTGCGGCGGAGTCGCCAGCCAGCGCGCGAATGCATCGAGATCGCGTCGATATCCGGACAAGGTATTGTCGGCAAGGCCCAGTTCGGACCAGGCGCGTTGGAGAAACGCATCGATCAGGATGCGGTCGTCAGCGCGAACTTCGCGGTTTTCTGGTTTGCTGCCTGCCACCGGGATCGCTCATCGATCTTGCGTGGATCCACGCAAACCGGGAGGCTAACGCGAAATCCAATCCGACACACGTCCATGTCCACTGACTCTGGCGCACCTTTCTGGCGCCGTCTCGCCGCCCTCTTCTACGACCTGCTCGTTCTCGTCGCGATCTGGATGTTCGCCGCAGCACTTGTTCTGCTGGCCTTCCATGGCGAGGTCGATGTCGCCCATCAACCGGCGCTCTATCGCTGGGTGTTGCAGAGCGTCCTGCTGACCCTGAGTGCGCTGTACTTGGTGATTTCATGGTCGCGCGGCGGGCAGACCATCGGCATGCGCGCGTGGCGTGTGCGCCTTGTCGATGGCAACGGACGTTCGCCGAGCGTGCGGCGATCGATGTTGCGCTTTGCCCTCGCCCTGGTTTCGCTGATCGCCGGTTTCGGCTTCATCTGGTGCCTGTTCGATCGCGAAGGCCGCGCCTGGCACGATGTGATGGCGAAGACGCGCATGGTGAGTGGATAGCGGTCAGCGGGACAAGCCAGGTTTTTAAGGTCGTTCCTGGCTAGGCCCCTATTCGCAACGGCCTAACCATAGGCGAGAAGGATCACCGCTCAGCGCTCACGGTTCCCTCAAGCGTGCCGTCGAAACCAGGCCGCGGCCATCGCGATCAGCAGCAGCGGTGGAATCGCGTTGGCAAGTGCCGGCGCCAGGCCGTATACGCTGCCCATGCTGACTACGGCGCGTTGCAGGAAATAGAAGCCGATCGACAACACGATACCGAGGAACAGGCGCTTGGCCATGCCGCCGCTACGCAGTGCACCGAAGGCAAACGGCAAGGCGCAGAAGGCCAGCACCAGTACGTTCACGGGATAGAAGATCCGCATCCACCAGGCCTCGCGGAATCCGCGCGAATCCTGACCGTTGCGCTCAAGATAGGCGATGTTGCGCGACAACTCGCGCAGGTTGAGATAGTCGAGATTGACGATGCTCAGGGCCAGCACATCGGGATCGAGGCCCGAGGGCCACTGCAGTTCGCTCGCTTGGGTGCTCGTTGCCGACGCCTCGCCGAAAACCGTGCGACGCACATCGAACAGGGTCCAGTGACCCTGCACGTGTTCGGCGCGCGCGGCGACCGACAAGGTCGCGAGGCGGCCCTCCTTGTCGAATTCGAAGATGCGTACCCGGTTCAGATCAACCGCAGCACCTTGCCCGGCCTGGCGTGTGCGGCCATTGCCGGCATTGACCACCGTATCGCCATCTCGGGCCCAGATGCTGCCACCCTTGGCGAGGGTGATGTCCTTCGATTTCGCCGCCAGCGACAAGGCCTTGGCGCTTTGATCGCCCCACGGTGCAAGGGTCTCACCCATGACCACGACCAGGCCGGTCAGCACGGACAGGCTCAGCACAACCGAAGCGCAAATGCGCAGCTTCGACATGCCCGCGGCGCGCAATGCGGTCAGTTCGCCGGTTCCGGCAAGACCGCCAAGCCCGAGCAAGCCGCCGATCAGTGCGGCATAACCGAACATCTCGTACATCCGCCGCGGCACGGTCAGCAAGGTGTAGCTCGCCGCCTTGGCCAGGGTGTAACCGCCATGACCGACATCGTTGAGTTCGCCGACGAAGATCTTGAATGCATCAAAGCCGACCAGCACCAGCCAGGCCAGGCCGACAGCGGCAAGAACCGACATCGCGACCAGGCGGTCGACCTGCTTGAACATCGGCTGGCTCATGCGCCGGTGCTCTTGCGCTGACGCAGGCGCTGGCTGTTGCGGATCAACCACAACGCAATCAGGATCGATGGCACGTAGATCCACCACAGCCCCGCCGCCAGGGGCATCTTGCCGTGCACCATCCAGACCCGGCCGAGGGCGAGGAAATTGGCGTAGACCATGTATGCAAGGACAGCAAGAATCAGGCTCGCATAGCGCGGCTGGCGAGGATTCGTACGCGACAGCGGCAGTGCGATCAGGGCCAGCACCAGAACTGAAACGACCGGTGCCAGACGCCAGTGCAATTCGGCCCGCTGCAGAGGTTCGTCACTGGCCCACAGTTCACTGGTCGGGGCAGCCCGCTTGACCGCTTCGGAGTTGTCGACCGAATCGTTGTCGGCGAGCCGGATGTCATTGCGCTCGAAGCGCAGCAGGCGAAAATCATCCTTGCCGGGACGACCTTCAACCCGAAACCCGTTCTTCAACGCCAGGAAACGGTCGCCCCCCGAGGTATCCCGGTACAACTCCCCGCTACGCGCGGTGATGATGTTGATCCGTGACGAGCCATCGGCCTCCAGTTGCTCGCTCTCGACAAACATGCGCGTGAACTTCGAGCCCTCCGGCGACATGTCGCCAACGTAGATGATGCCTTCGCGACCCGGTAGTGAAACGAAGCGCCCAGGCTCCAGCCCCGCGATCAACAGCGAGCGATTGGCCTCATCGACGAGATGCTGGGAAAAGCGTATCGCTGCGGGGGCAATCCAGAATGCGACGAGGACAAGCATCGCGGCGATCGGCACGACCAGCAGGGCCAGCGGACGCGCAAGACCACCGACGCTGAGGCCGGATGCGCTGAGCACGGCCATCTCGCTGTCCCGATACAGTCGTCCGTAAGCAAGCAGCACGCCCAGAAAAACCGCCAATGGCAGCAACACATTGAGACTGTCGATCGCGCGCAAGCTGATCATCGCGACCAGAAGATCGGCCGGAACGCGTCCGCGCGCAACCTGATTGAGCACGGCGATCAGGGTTTCGCCAATGCTGATCAGGAGCAGAACCGCGGTCACGCCGAGAAAGCTCAAGGCGAGTTCGCGAAACAGGTAGCGGTCAATGATGCGCAGCAACTGGAGTCTATGCCTTAGAATGATGGGTTCCGCGCCACGTTCAGGCCGCGCGCAGGGTGGCAAGTCTACCGACCTGCACGCCGCGGCGCGTGCCCTGCGGCATTCTTTGTAGCGAATACGGAACCTTCGATGACCCTGAAGTTCAGCCAGACCCCCGACCAGCCCGAGACCTCGACCAGCCCTTGCGTGATCGTCGGCGCGTTTGCCGACGGCGACATGAGTGAAGCCGCCGCCCGCATCGACAAGGCCACCTCGGGAGCGATCAAGCGCCTGCTCGACAGCACTGACATTACGGCCAAGGCCGGCAGCAGCTCGCTGCTGTTCGCCCTGCCCGGAATCAAGGCCGAACGCGTCCTGGTTGTCGGACTTGGATCGAGGGACAAGTTCGATGGCGCCGCCTTCAACAAGGCAGCGCTCGAGGCCGGCCGCGCACTGAAGGCCTTGCCGATCGCCAGTGCAGCTTCATGGTTGACCGAGCTCGATGTGCCCGGGCGTGACAGCGCCTGGAAACTGCGCACTGCAGCGCTCGCTGCAGACTTGCACGCCTATCGCTACACGGCGACGTTCAAGCCCAAGGAAAAATCGAAAACCGCACAACTTGAATCGCTGGCCTTTTCGGGCAACGGCGATGCGCGCGCGCTGGCTGAAGCGTCAGCCATGGCCGAAGGCGTGCGCTTCGCCCGCGAGCTCGGCAACCTGCCACCAAATATCTGCAACCCGGCACACATCGCAGCGCAAGCGACGACTTTTGCCGCTGCACATGCTGGCGTGAGTTGCGAGATTCTCGAGCGCGAGGACATGGAAAAGCTCGGCATGGGCTCGCTGCTCGGTGTCGCCCGCGGCTCGGCGAATCCGCCCAAGCTCGTCGTGCTGCGCTGGAACGGCGGTGGCGAGGCCAAGCCCTATGCCCTGGTCGGCAAGGGCATCACCTTCGACTCAGGCGGCATCTCGCTCAAGCCGGGTGCCGGCATGGAGGAGATGAAATTCGACATGTGCGGCGCGGCTGGCATGCTCGGAACCTTTGTCGCAGCGGTCGAGCTGGCCTTGCCGCTGAACATCGTCTGCATCGTCGCCGCGGTCGAGAACATGCCGGACGGCAACTCCTACCGTCCCAGCGATGTGCTGACCAGCATGTCCGGACAAACCATCGAGGTACTCAACACCGATGCCGAAGGTCGCCTGATCCTCTGCGATGCGCTGACCTATGCGCAGAAGTTCGAGCCCCAGGTGATCATCGACGCGGCGACTCTGACCGGCGCCTGCGTGGTTGCGCTCGGCAAGCATGCCAGCGGCTTGATGAGTCAGGATGACGAATTGGCCGATGAACTGCTCGCGGCCGGCAACCAGACGCTCGATCGCGCCTGGCGTTTGCCACTCTGGGATGATTACCAGAGTGCGCTCGATTCTGTCTTTGCCGATGTCGCCAACCTCGGTGGCAAGTACGCCGGCGCAATCACCGCCGGCTGTTTCCTTTCGCGCTTTACCACCGGCTATCGCTGGGCCCACCTGGATATTGCCGGCACCGCGTGGAACGAAGGCCGCAAGGGTCTCGCCACCGGCCGTCCGGTACCGTTGCTCACCCAGTACCTGATCGACCGCTGCGCATGAGCGAGGCACCCGACCGCTGGCAGCGACAGAAAGCGACCTCGATTGCGGCGATGCTGGGCGTCTCGCTGGCGACCGGTATCGTCGTTGCGGCGGTGGCGCCGAATGCCGCGGAAACCGGAATGCCGCTGGGCATCCAGCTAGGTGCCAACGTCATGTTGTTCGTGCTCGGTTTCCGCTGGTTGCAGGCCGACAGCGCGCAACTCGATATCCGACGCCCGGTCTGGCTCAATGTCGGCATCATCCTGCTCGCTGCGGTTTTCGTGCCGTACTATTTCTACAAGACTCGCCCCGAGGGAAAACGCCTTGCGCCAATGCTGCGTTTCTTCAGCTTGATCTTCGCCTGTGCGTTCGCATCGATCATTGGCACAACCGTGGTGGCAATGCTGCAACCCGGCAGCGCACCGCCTGCGGGTTTCTGAGCCGATGCCGCGCGCCGACTTCTACCTGATCGACAAACCGCGCTTCCGCGAGGATCCGCTATTGCTGGTCTGCGAACTGGCGCGCAAGGCATTTGTCGCCGAGCAGCCGACCGTGATTTTCGCGCGCTCGCAAGATCAGGCCGAGGCCATCGACGCACAGCTGTGGGAGTTTTCCGACGACGCCTTTATCCCGCACCAGATTGCCGGCGATGAAGACGACGCGATCACCGCGGTGCTGATCGTGCCGCTGGGCATCGATGTCGAGGATCGCCCGCTGGCCATCAACCTGCGCGACGACTGCGCACTCGGCAAGCACCAGCGCGTGCTCGAAGTGGTCGCCGCCGATCCGGCCGAACGCGAAGGCTCACGCGCACGCTGGAGCGAATACAAGCGCCGCGGCTACGAGCTGACCAAGCACGATATGTGAGGGGCCGGGAATAGAGAATGGAGAATAGGGAATGAAAAGGACGGGAAGCGCGAGCGTGTAGCTGTCGGCTTTAGTCCATTCTCGATTCCCGATTCTCGATTCCCGTCCTCACTTCGTCCCAAAATAGCGGTCGCCGGCGTCACCCAGGCCCGGCACAATGTAGCCGTGCTCGTTGAGACCCTGATCGATCGCCGCGGCGAAGATCGGCACATCGGGATGCTTTTCACGCAGGTTGGCGACGCCTTCCGGACAGCCGACCAGGCAGACGTAGCGGATCGAGCGCGGTTTGGTTTGTTTGAGCCGATCGAGCGCGGCGACGGCGGAATTGCCGGTGGCCAGCATCGGATCGACGACGATGGCATCGCGCGATGACATGTCGCGCGGCATGCGGAAGTAGTACTCGACCGCACGCAGGGTCGCCGCATCGCGATACAAGCCGACATGGCCGACGCGGGCGCCCGGCACCACGCTGAGCATGCCATCGAGAATGCCGATGCCGGCGCGCAGGATGGCCACGAAGACGACCTTCTTGCCATCGATGAGATGCCCGGTCATCGGCCCGACCGGAGTTTCGATGGCCACCGCGTGCAGCGGCAGATCGCGGGTGACCTCGTAGGCCATCAAGGCCGACAGCTCGCCGAGCAGCCGGCGAAAATCCACCGTACTGGTCGTTTTCTTCCTCAGCAGGGTCAGCTTGTGCTGCACCAGCGGGTGTCCGATCACCTCCACACCTGTCGTCATTGCCAATCCTCCATTGCGGTTCGCAACAATAGCCGTTTGGGCGCAGGCCTGTCCTCCCCTACAATGCCCGGCTCCCGTCATCTGAAGTGCGCCGCGCGCAAGTGCGGACGCGAAACATCGTGCCCATGGACAAGAGTTTCGAACCTGGCCAGATTGAACCGAAATGGTATGCGCAGTGGGAAGCTGCTGGCGCGTTCAAGCCGCAAGGCCATGGCGATCCGTATTGCATCCTGCTGCCGCCGCCGAATGTGACCGGCACCCTGCACATGGGCCATGCCTTCCAGCAGACGATCATGGATGCGCTGTGCCGCTACCAGCGCATGCGTGGCTCGCGCACCTTGTGGCAGGGCGGCAGCGATCATGCCGGCATCGCCACGCAGAAGATCGTCGAAAACCAGCTCGCCGCCGAGGGCAAGACACGCCACGATCTCGGTCGCGTGGACTTCATCAAGCGCGTCTGGGAATGGAAAGAAGTATCCGGCTCGACGATCAGCAACCAGATGCGCCGTATCGGCGCCTCGGTCGACTGGTCGCGCGAACGCTTCACCATGGACGAAGGCTTGTCCGCTGCGGTACGCCGCGTATTCGTGCAGTGGTATCGCGATGGCCTGCTCTATCGCGGCCGTCGCCTGGTCAACTGGGATCCGGTGCTGATGACGGCGGTCTCGGATCTCGAGGTCAACAGCGAGGAAAAGGACGGTTCGCTGTGGTCGATCCGTTACCCGGCCAGCGATGGCGGCGAAGGCCTGGTTGTCGCCACGACGCGTCCGGAAACGATGCTCGGCGACGTGGCCGTGGCCGTGCATCCGGATGACCAGCGCTACCAGCATCTGATCGGCAAGAAGCTGAAGCTGCCGCTGCCCGACCGCGAGATCCCGGTCATCGCCGATACCTATGTCGAGCGCGAGTTCGGCACCGGCTGCGTCAAGATCACCCCGGCGCATGATTTCAACGATGCGCAGATCGGCGCACGCCACAAGCTTGCACCAATCGTAATTCTTACACTTGATGGCAAGATCATCGGCCCGGCAACTGATGCCGATCACTTGCGTGCTAGCGGCCCACACTCAAAGTTTGTAGTAGATGATGCTGTGGGAGGAAAGCGTCCTGCAGATTGGATTCCCGCAAAATATCATGGCTTAGATCGGTTCGTTGCACGCAAACAGATCCTCGCCGATCTCGAAGCGCTCGGGCTTCTGGTCGAAACAAAGAAGCACAAGCTGCAGGTGCCTATCAGCCAGCGCACCGATGCCGTCATCGAGCCGATGCTGACCGATCAGTGGTTCCTCGATCTGACCAGCGACACA
Source organism: uncultured Dokdonella sp. (assembly GCA_964390215.1). Taxonomy (GTDB): domain Bacteria; phylum Pseudomonadota; class Gammaproteobacteria; order Xanthomonadales; family Rhodanobacteraceae; genus Dokdonella. Next base: position 8,195 of record CAYMHF010000058.1, read on the forward strand.
CGTGTCGATGGCCAGCCCGGCCCCGGCGGGCGCAAGGCCATCACCGAACCGGCACTGGCCGCCGTGCGCGATGGCGAAATCCGTTTCGTTCCCGAAAACTGGTCGACCACCTACAACCAGTGGCTCGAAAACATCCAGGACTGGTGTGTCAGCCGCCAGCTCTGGTGGGGCCACCAGATTCCGGCCTGGTACGACGAGGCTGGCAACATCTTTGTCGGCGAGGACGAAGCCGATGCGCTCGCCCACTCTTCAATCAAACCCGTCGGCGCATTGCGTCAGGACGAAGACGTCCTCGATACCTGGTTCTCCTCGGCATTGTGGCCATTCTCGACCATGGGCTGGCCCGGTCCCGGCCCGGTGACCGAGAACGGCGAGAACATCGCCGACTGGTCGAAGGATCAGGCTTTCATTCCAAGTGCCGTGCTCGTCACCGGTTTCGACATCATCTTCTTCTGGGTTGCGCGCATGGTCATGGCGACCCAGTATTTCACTGGCAAGGTGCCGTTCCGCGAGGTCTACATCAATGCCATCGTGCGCGATGCGGAAGGCCAGAAGATGTCGAAATCGAAGGGCAACACGATCGACCCGCTCGATCTGATCGACGGCATCGATCTCGAATCGCTGGTCAGGAAATCGACGGCATCGCTGCTGATTCCGCAAGTGCGCGAAAAGGTCGAGAAGCGCATCCGCAAGGACTACCCGGAAGGCATTGCCGCCGTCGGCACCGATGCGGTGCGCTTCACGTTTGCAGCGCTGGCGACCTATGGACGCACGATCAATTTCGATCTCAAGCGCGCCGAAGGCTACAAGAACTTCTGCAACAAGCTGTGGAATGGCGCGCGTTTCGTGCTGATGAACGTCGAGTCGACCACTCCGGGCACCACGCTTCCGGTCACGGCAGCCGAGCAATGGATTCTTTCGCGACTGACAGCGACGCTCGAAACAGTCGAAGCGCATTTCATGACCTATCGTTTCGATCTCGTGGCGCAGGCGCTCTACGAGTTCGTCTGGAACGATTATTGCGACTGGTTCCTCGAGTTGAGCAAGCCCGCACTTCACGGCGACGACGCCGAAGCTATTGCCTCGACCCGGCATACCCTGCTTCGCGTGCTCGAAGCGATCCTGCGCGCCCTGCATCCGATCACCCCGTTCATCACCGAGGAGATCTGGCAGAGCGTTGCGCCGAAGCTCGGCATCTCCGGTGACTCGGTTTCAGCACGACCCTATCCGCGCCGCGACGAATTCACCACGGGCATCGATGCCGGTGCGGTCGGCGATATCGAATGGCTGAAGTCCGTTCTCGGCGAGATTCGCCGAATCCGCAGCGAGATGAACATTTCACCGGCAAAGCAGATCCCGCTGTTGTTCGCCAAGGGCAGCGCTGCCGATCATGAGCGAATCAAGCGCTTCGCCAGCCAGATCACCTTCCTCGCCCGCACCGAATCCCAACGCTGGTTGAGCGATGGCGACGATGAACCCGCTTCAGCCTCGGCCATCGTCGGCGATCTGCGCGTACTGATTCCACTGGCCGGACTGATCGACGTGGATGCCGAGAAGGCGCGCCTGAGCAAGGAGATCAAGCGCATCGACGGCGAGATCGCCAAGTGCAACGGCAAGCTCGGCAACGCGACCTTTGTCGCCAACGCACCGCCCGCCGTGGTCGATCAGGAACGCCAGCGCCTTGCCGATTTCAGTGCGACCATGGCGGGACTGCGCGAGCAACTGGAGAGGCTCTGATTGTTGGAGCCGAGAATGGAGAATGGAGAATGGGGAATAGATGAAGCAGAAGCGCTCCGCACGGCGCGAAACTGGCTTCTCAACCATTCCCTATTCCCGTTTCCCGTTTCCCGGGGCGGCTTTTCGCCCCACCATGCGCCCCACCCCGGGATCGGCGATAATCCACACCCCCCTTTTCCCCGACCGACTGCTTTGGCCTGATTGGCCGCGTCGGCATCGCCCCATACCCGGAGTCGGCATGCAATACATCTACACGATGAATGGCGTCAGCAAGATCGTTCCACCCAAGCGCCAGATCATCAAGGATATTTCGCTCTCATTCTTCCCCGGCGCCAAGATCGGTCTGCTCGGCCTCAATGGTGCAGGCAAGTCGACGGTGCTGCGCATCATGGCCGGCGTCGACACCGACTATCAGGGCGAGGCGCGCGCCAATCCCGGCACCAAGGTTGGCTATCTCGAACAGGAGCCGAATCTCGACCCGACCAAGACCGTGCGCGAAGTCGTCGAGGAAGGCGTCGCCGAGATCATCAATGCACAGCAGCGCCTCGATGAGGTATATGCCGCCTATGCCGAGGAAGGTGCCGATTTCGACAAACTCGCGGCCGAACAACAGCGCCTTGAAAGCCTGCTTGCGGTGACTGATGCGCATGCACTGGAACGCCAGCTGGAAGTGGCCGCTGATGCCCTGCGCCTGCCGCCCTGGGAGGCCAATGTCGGCAAGCTGTCGGGCGGCGAGAAGCGCCGCGTCGCGCTGTGCCGTCTGCTGCTTTCAAAGCCCGACATGCTGCTGCTTGATGAGCCGACCAACCATCTCGATGCCGAATCGGTCGAGTGGCTGGAGAACTTTCTTGCCGACTTTCCGGGCACCGTCGTCGCGGTCACCCATGATCGATACTTCCTGGATAATGCAGCTGAATGGATTCTTGAACTCGACCGCGGCCGCGGCATTCCCTGGAAGGGCAATTACTCGTCCTGGCTTGAACAGAAAGGCGAGCGCCTGAAGCAGGAAGAATCGAGCGAGAAAGCGCGCCAGAAGGCGATCCAGCGCGAGCTTGAATGGGCACGCAGCAACGCCAAGGGCGGCCGCAGCAAGGGCAAGGCGCGACTGTCCAGGATCGAGGAACTGCAGGCGGTCGATTACCAGCGTCGCAACGAAACCAACGAGATCTTCATCCCACCCGGCGAGCGTCTCGGCAGCTCGATCATGGAATTCAAGAATGTCACCAAGTCATTCGGCGACCGCCTGCTGATCGAGGATCTGAGCTTTGTCGTACCGCACGGCGCGATCATCGGCATCATCGGTCCAAACGGCGCCGGCAAGTCGACCCTGTTCAAGATGATCATGGGTCTGGAAAAGCCGGACAAGGGCGAAATCACGCGTGGGCAGACCGTCAAGGTCGCCTATGTTGACCAGAGCCGCGAGAAACTCGAGGGCGACCACAACGTGTTCCAGGAAATTTCCGGTGGTGCCGATATCCTCAATATCAACGGCATCGAAATCCAGTCGCGCGCCTATCTGGGTCGCTTCAACTTCAAGGGTCAGGACCAGCAGAAACTGGTTGGCACGCTCTCGGGCGGTGAGCGCGGACGCCTGCACTTGGCCAAGACCCTGCTCCAGGGCGGCAACGTGCTCCTGCTCGACGAGCCTTCGAACGATCTCGATATCGAAACCCTGCGTGCGCTCGAGGACGCCCTGCTCGAATTTCCCGGCAACGTGTTCGTGATCTCGCATGACCGCTGGTTCCTCGACCGCATTGCCACGCATATCCTCGCTTTCGAAGGCGATTCGCATGTCGAGTTCTTCGCCGGCAACTATCGCGAGTACGAAGAAGACAAGAAGCGCCGGCTCGGCGATGAGGCTTCCACCCCGCATCGTTTGCGTTACAAGAAGTTGGTTTGAGAAAAAAGGGAGGGGGGAATGGGGAGTAGGAAATGGGCAGAGCAAAGCAACAAGCAGGCTTACGGCGGTCGTTGAGAATGCACCGCGCTCTTCTGCTTTCCCACTCCCTACTCCCCACTCCCCACTCCCGCTCCACAGCGACGGAGTCGCGCCAATGACCTTCATCGATTCACTGCGCCACGCCTGGCAGCACAACAACTCGCTGGTCTGCGTTGGTCTTGATCCGGAGCCCTCGCGGTTTCCGGCGCGGTTTGCCGATGATGAGGATGCGGTCTTTCATTTCTGCCGTGACATCGTCGATGCGACGGCCGATCTGGTTTGCTGCTTCAAGCCGCAGATCGCGCATTTCGCCGCGATCGGGGCCGAGCATGCGTTGCAAAGGCTGATCGCGCATATCCATGCGCACCAGCCCGGCGTGCCGGTCATTCTCGATGCCAAGCGCGGCGATATCGGATCGACCGCACAGCATTACGCCAGCGAAGCTTTTGTTCGCTACGCGGCCGATGCGGTCACGGTCAATCCATATCTCGGTCGTGATTCCGTGCAACCCTTCCTCGATTGGGCGGACAAGGGCGTGGTCATCCTCTGTCGTACCTCGAATGCCGGTGCGGGCGATCTGCAGGATCTCGATGTCGGCGGCCGGCCGCTTTATCAGCAGGTTGCCGCCATGGTCGCCAGGGAATGGAACGTCAACGGAAACTGTTTGCTGGTGACGGGCGCGACCTATCCAGGCGAACTTGCCGAAGTCAGGAAAATCGTCGGTGACCTGCCGCTGCTTGTACCGGGCATCGGTGCGCAGGGCGGCGATGTCGAAGCCGTGCTGCGCAACGGGCAATCGGCCGATGGCACCGGGCTGCTGATCAGTTCCTCGCGCGCCATCCTCTACGCTGGCAACGACGACGATTTCGCCAATGCGGCGCGCGAGGCCACCCTCGCCCTGCGCGACGAGATCAATCGCCATCGCAACACGAACCCGGCTTAGGCTGCCGCCATGTTCACGGTAGCACTGACTGGCGGGATCGCTTCAGGCAAGTCGGCCGTCGAGCAGCGCTTCGCTGCGCGCGGCATCGAAATCATCGATGCCGACCAGGTTGCGCGGGAAGTGGTAGCAATCGGCACCCCCGGTCTTGCTGCGATCGTCGATGCATTCGGCATCGGCGTGCTCGCCGCCGATGGCTCACTGGATCGGCAGGCAATGCGCCAGCGCGTCTTCGCCGACGCCGCCTCGCGACATCGCCTCGAAGCCATTGTCCACCCGCTCGTGCGCCGTTCGATGATGCAGCGCGCAGGCGAAGTGCAGAGCGCCTACGCCATGCTGGTGATTCCGCTGTTCGTGGAGTCCGGCGAATATGGCTGGGTCGATCGCGTCCTCGTCGTCGACGTGCCGCGCGAAATTCAGATCGCCCGCCTGTTGAGGCGCGATGGCATTGGCCGGGAACTGGCCGAGGCGATGCTCGACGCCCAGGCCACGCGTGAACAGCGTCTCGCCGTGGCCGACGACGTCATCGACAACCGCGGCGACCTGCGCACGCTGGATGATGCGGTCGAAATGTTGCACGGAAAATATCTGGCGCTTGCCAGCTAGTGTGGTGTCCCACAAATAACTGGGCGGAATCGCGCCGCGGATTCGGTCCCGAGACAAGGCGCGAGGAAGAGGCATAGTGGGGCTATGGTGACGACGAGCAACGCAGGATCGGGGCCGAAGACCAAGCGAGTTTGCCTAGCAGCCTGTCGGACTTTGCCGGTTGAGGCGAGAATTCGGCTGTGCGAGG
>CAYMHF010000059.1:0-13375 GCA_964390215.1 uncultured Dokdonella sp.
TCCCATCGAGGAGCGAAAATAAGTGGGGAAACCTCAGGCTGAAGCCGCTTCCTGCGACAAAGCGGCAACGCGTTCAACATCAACGAATCCGCGCCACAGCGCGCCCGCTCTTCGTAGGAAGGGCATTCATGCCCGATGCTCCGGGTCGGGGAGCAGAAAAGTATCGCGACCGATGGAAATCCCTCTTTCGGGGCGACTGAAATCACCCCCGCGATACGGGCCGCACAGACGGATTCGCCGCCCGGCCGAGTAAAGTCCGACAGACCGTTAGCTCTGGATTTCGATTGCGAGCCTGGCGGCGGCTGCGCGGTAACTTTGCAGGATACGCTCGCCGCGGCAGCAGACAGTCAGCACGAGCCTGGCATGGGCGGGTTTGCCGAGCTCGCCGAGCGCAACCAGCGCGGCCAGCTCTGGCGGATAGCCGAAAACTCCGCAACTGATCGCCGGGAAGGCGATCGAATTCAGTGACTGCGCCTCGGCGATGGCCAGCACATTGCGATAGCAGGCCGCGAGCAAGGCGGGTTCGCCATCGTCGCCACCTTCCCAGACCGGCCCCACGGTATGGATAATGAATCGCGCGGGCAGGGCGAAACCCTCGGTCAAGCGCGCCTCGCCGGTCGGGCAGCGCACACCGGGATGCACGAGGGGCAGGGCGCGACAGGCATTCAGCAGGCCCGGACCGGCGCCGCGATGGATCGCTCCGTCGACACCGCCGCCGCCGAGCAGGCTCTCGTTGGCGGCGTTGACAATGGCGTCGACGCGCAAATCGGTGATATCGGTATCAAGCAACCGGATCATCGGCCGGATCGCCCCGTGGCATTGCCCAGAAGCCCAGTTTAATCTGGAATGAAGCCATTGATTTCACGCTGGTTCTTCGTGGCGCCGGAAATAAATGAACCCTTGGGTGTTGTAATTTACCTGCCTAGGACATAATATCCTCGGCTGTAATGAAGACTCCAGACAATTCCTTCGCCTACACCTTGCACGATGTCACTTGCCTGTTTCGCAAGCATTTCGACCGTCGTGCGATCCGATTCGGCCTGACCCGTGCGCAATGGCGCGCGCTCAAGTCGATCCGTCGGCGCGAGGGGCTCAGCCAGACCGAACTGGCCGAATTCCTTGAAATGGAGCCGATTGCGGTCGGGCGCGTACTTGATCGGCTGGCCGCGGCCGGTTTTGTCGAGCGTCGTGCCGATCCGAATGATCGGCGTCGCTGGTGCTTGCATCTGACCGCCAGGGCGCACGACGTCACCGATGACATGGAGGTTCTCGCCACCGAATTGCGTCACGAGGCGCTGGCCGGTGTCAGCCAGACCGACTTCGACGCGTTCGAACGCGTCCTCACCAAGATCCGCGCCAATCTGGCCGCGATTGAATCCAGCAACGAATCCACCGATTCCTGACAGCAGATCCGCCATGACCAGCAAACACAACCCGGAAGTGCTCACCGAGGCCGAGCCCATCGAGCGCAAGCGCAAGCGCGGCAACCGCATCCTCTGGATTGCCGGCCCGCTTGTGGTCGCGGTCGTCGCTGGCTGGTTCTACATCACCGCGGGACGCTACACCTCGACCGACAATGCCTATGTGCAGGCCGATCAGGTCACGATCGCACCGCAGATAGGTGGCCGCGTGGTCGAAGTGGCCGTGCACGAGAACCAGTCCGTGCGCAAGGGTGAACTGCTGTTTCGCATTGATCCGGAGCCGCTCGAGATCGCCGTGCAGCAGATGCAAGCGCAAATCGAGGCGGCGGGTGACTATCTCGACGCATCGCGCGACACCTATCGTTCGGCCAGTGCCGACCTGCGTTCATCCGAGGCGACCTTGCGCAACCACGAGGCGCAGCTCAAGCGCATCCGTGAACTGCGTGCCAAGGGTCTGGTCGCGCAGAAAGCGCTTGATGATGCGATCAACGACGTGACCACGGCACGCGGCACGCGCGACAGCAATGCGGCTACGCTGGCCAAATCCAGAACCATGCTTGGTGGCGCGGTCGACACGCCGCTGACCGAGTTGTCCGGTTACAAGGTCGCGATGGCGCAACTGGCCAAGGCAAGGCTGGATCTTTCGCACGCGCAAGTGCGCGCACCGATCGATGGCACGATCGGCAAGATGCACCTGCAACCCGGCGACTATCTCAATGTCGGCCAGGCGGCAATGCCGCTGGTTTCCAACACCTTGTGGGTCGAAGGCAATTTCAAGGAAACCGACCTGACCCATGTCCGCGTCGGCCAGCCGGCCGAGATCGAAGTCGATACCTATCCGGGCCGGAAATGGAAGGCCACGGTGACTTCGATCAGTCCGGCCTCGGGTTCGCAGTTCTCGATCCTGCCGGCACAGAACGCGACCGGCAACTGGGTCAAGATCGTGCAGCGCATTCCGGTGCGCCTTTCGATTGAGGCGGTCGATCGCGACGGCATGATCCTGCGCGCCGGCATGAGCGCCGATGTCGAGATTGACACCGGCAAGCAGAATTCGCTGCTCGGTCGCTTCACGAGCGGCGCGGCGCGGGAACCAAAGGTGGCGTTGAGCCGCTGATTTCCCCTCTGCGGCTGAAATGCTGGCGATACTTGAATCCGCTCGCAGGTTGGCTGAAGGCCGGTTCTTGCGCAGCCAGAAGTGACATCAGGAACAACCATGACCACGACCGCCTCGCATCGCGAGGTTCCGAATCTGCCTCTGCTGGTCGTATCGATCATGCTGGCGACGCTGATGCAGGTTATCGATTCGACGATTGCCAATGTCGCCTTGCCGGACATGCAGGGTTCGCTGTCGGCGACCCAGGACCAGGCCGCGTGGATCCTCACCTCGTATATCGTCGCCGCAGCGATCGCGACACCGGCGACCGGCTGGCTCGCCGCGCAATTCGGCCGGCGCCAGTTGTTGATCGTCGCGATTGCCGGTTTCACCGTGGCCTCGGTGCTTTGCGGCATGGCCACCAGCATCACCGAGATGGTCGCTTTTCGGGTCCTGCAGGGACTGTTTGGCGCCGCCCTCGTGCCGATTTCGCAATCCTCCCTGCTGGATGCGTTTCCGCCCGAAAAACATGGTGCGGCAATGGCCTTGTGGGGCATGGGCGTGATGGTAGGGCCGATTGTCGGACCACCGCTGGGCGGCTGGCTGACTGAAAACTACAGTTGGCATTGGGTATTCCTGATCAATGTACCAATCGGTATTGTCGCCCTGCTCGGCGTGATGGCCAGCGTGCCGAAGGACGAAACCCGTTCGACCCGGTTCGACTGGCGCGGCTTCGCCTTTCTTGCCATCGGCATCGCCGCGCTGCAGCTCATGCTCGATCGCGGCAACGAGAAGGACTGGTTTTCCGCAGTCGAAATCCAGATTGATCTTGCTCTTGCCTTTCTTGGTTTTTATCTTTACTGGGTGCATTGGCGCAGCAGCGCAAGGACCTTTGTCAATCTGTCGCTGTTGAAGGATCGCAATTTCGGCACGGCGACCCTGTTCATTTTCATCGTCGGAGTCTTGCTGTTCGCGACGATGGCCTTGATGCCGCCGTATCTGCAGAACCTGATGAACTATCCGGTGGTGACGACCGGCTTGTTGCTGGCCCCGCGAGGCGTCGGCACGCTGGTGGCGATGACCATCGTCGGGCGTCTTTTGCAGAGTGGTATCGATCCACGCAAGCCGATGGCGATCGGTATCCTGCTGATTGCGCTGTCGCTTGGATTGAGCGCGAAGTTCGGCCCGGACGTGCCGATCTGGCCGATCATCAATGTCGGCATCCTGCAGGGACTGGGACTCGGCCTGGTGTTTGTGCCGGTGTCCACGCTTGCCTATGCGACCCTGCCGGGTTCGGCGCGAACCGAGGCGGCCGGCATCTTCAGCCTCGCGCGCAATATCGGATCGAGTGTCGGTATTTCGATCATGTTCACCCTCGTCGCCCGCAATACCCAGCTCAATCACGCGGAAATCGCCTCGCGCATCACGCCTTACTCGCTCAACCTGCCGAGCGCTGCGCTCGACATCCATTCGGCACAGGGTCTGGCCATGTTGAATGCCGAAGTGACCCGCCAGGCCGCCGCGATCGCCTACATCAATGACTTCTGGCTGATGATGTGGATGACCCTGTTTGCGCTACCCTTCCTGCTTCTGTTCCGCGTGCCGCGCCGCAAAGTGCCAGTTGCTACCGCTCCGGTGTCGGCGGGCGGGCACTGATGCACCACGCGTGCATTTGTTTGGCAGAGAGGACTCGACTTCCTGCACGCAAGCCCCAATCCTGATCCAATCGCAGTTGCACAACCGCGATCCACTGCTTAGGCCAACCTGCCAACGACATGCCGAATATTTCCACCGCCAGTTTCCTCGTCATCAGCCTGCTCGGGCTTGCTGCCTGCTCGTCGAAGGAGCCGTCAGGGCAGCCATCGGCCAGCCCGGCGATTCCGGTGACCACAACGGTCATCGAGCCGTCGACCTGGGTCGATACGATCGAGGCGGTTGGCACGACCAAGGCGCATGAGTCGGTGACCCTGACCGCGAAGATCACCGAGACGGTGCGCAAGGTGAACTTCAGCGATGGGCAGCGCGTCGATGCCGGCGATGTGCTGGTCGAGATGACTTCGGGTCAGCAGGTCGCTGCTTTGGCCGAAGCGCAGGCGACCTACAAGGATGCCGAGCGCCTGATGAAACGCAACGACGACCTGGTGCGTCAGGGCACGGTGTCCAAGCAGGTCGCCGACACGGCGCGCGCGACCCATGATTCGAGTCAGGCGCGTGTCGCCCTGCTGCGCGCGCAGCTCGCCGATCGCGTGGTCACGGCACCGTTCTCGGGTGTGTTGGGTCTGCGCCAGGTCAGTGTCGGCGCGCTGGTCACGCCCGGTACGGTGATCACGACGCTCGATGACATTGACACGATCAAGCTCGATTTTGCCCTTGCCGAGCGCTATCTCGCGCGTTTGCGGCCCGGCCTGGAACTGACCGCGACCAGCGTGGCCTATCCGGGCCGCAAATTCAGTGGCCGCATCAGTTCGGTCGATTCGCGCGTCGATCCGGTTACGCGCGCGATCCTGGTGCGCGCCGAGCTGCCGAATCCCGATCATGCCTTGCGTGCCGGCATGCTGATGACGGTCAATGTCCTGCAGGCCGGGCGCGAGGTGCTGGCCTTGCCGGAAATCGCCATCGAGCAGGTTGGATCCGGTTCGTTTGTGTATCGGGTCAAGCCGGACATGAAGGTCGAGCGCGTCGCGGTCGAACTCGGTGCGCGTCAGGAAGGCAAGGTCGAAGTCACCCGTGGCATCGAGGCCGGCACGCGCATCGTTGTCGACGGCACGGTCAAGCTGCGCGACGGCTCGGCGATCAGCGATGCCACTCCGGCCCAGGCCGCAGCGCAATGAATCTTTCCGATATCTCGATCCGGCGTCCGGTGTTCGCCGCCGTGGTCAGCTTGCTGCTGGTCGTGCTCGGAGTCATGTCTTTTTCGCGCCTGACCCTGCGCGAGCTGCCGGCGATCGATCCACCGATCGTGTCGGTCGAAGTGAATTATCCGGGAGCCTCGGCGGCGGTCGTCGAAACGCGCATCACCCAGGTGCTTGAGGATGCGCTCGCCGGCATCGAAGGCGTCGAAACCGTCGAATCGAGCAGCCGCAACGGCAGCGCCGACGTATCGATGGAATTCAAGCTCAGCCGAGATATTGAAGCGGCCACCAACGATGTGCGTGATGCCGTCAGTCGCGTGCAGGATCGTCTGCCCGAGGAAGCCGACCCGCCCGAGATCTCCAAGGTCGAAAGCGATTCCGATGCGATCGTCTGGCTGAACATGCGTTCGGATCGCATGGATTCGCTGGAGCTGAGCGATTACGCCGAGCGTTACGTCAAGGATCGACTGTCGGCGATCGAAGGCGTTGCGCGGGTGTTCGTCGGCGGTGGCCAGCGCTACGCGATGCGCATCTGGCTCGATCGCGAGGCTCTGGCCGCGCGCGGCCTGGCGGTATCCGACGTCGAAGCCGCGCTGCGCCGGGAAAACGTCGAGTTGCCGGCCGGGCGCATCGAATCGGAGAACCGTGATTTCACCTTGCGCGTGCAGCGCAACTACCGCAAGGCCGAGGATTTCGCCAGGCTCGCGCTGGCCAAGGGCAGCGATGGCTATGTCGTGCATCTCGGCGATGTGGCCAAGGTCGAGCGCGCCGCCGAGGAGCGGCGATCCTACCTGCGCAGCAACGGCCAACCGAACGTTGGCCTCGGTATCGTCAAGACCTCAACGGCGAACAGCCTCGATGTCGCTCGTGCCGCGCGCGCCGAGGCGGCGCGTGTGCAGCAGACGCTGCCGGCCGGCACCGAGATCTTTGTCGCCTACGACTCGACCTTGTTCATCGAATCGGCAGTCGAGCGCGTCTATGCGACCCTGATCGAAGGTGGCGCGCTGGTGGTGCTGGTCATCTTCCTGTTCCTCGGCAGCGCGCGTTCGGCGCTGATTCCGGCGGTGACGGTGCCGGTTTGCCTGATTGCCGCCTTCATTGGCCTGTACGCCTTTGATTACTCGATCAACCTGCTGACCCTGCTCGCCCTCGTGCTGAGCATTGGTCTGGTGGTTGACGACGCGATTGTTGTTCTGGAAAACATTCAGCGCCGCGTCGATCTTGGTGAGCCGCCATTAATCGCGGCCAAGCGTGGCACGCGCCAGGTCGCCTTCGCGGTGATTGCGACGACCGCCGTCCTCGTCTCGGTGTTCCTGCCGATCGGTTTCATGGAAGGCAATACCGGGCGCCTGTTTCGCGAGCTCTCGGTGACCCTGGCCAGTGCGGTCGCCCTGTCAGCCTTTGTCGCCCTGACCCTGACCCCGATGCTGGCGTCCAAGCTGGTGCGCCCGCATGTCGAGAAGAAGGGCTTCAGCGCGTTCGTGCATGATCGGCTCAATCGACTTACCGCGCTGTATCGACGCGCGGTCGTGCGCAGCAGCGGCAAGCCGGTCATCTTCGGGGTGATCCTGCTTGCCGCGCTGGGCTTCAGTGCAGTGCTGTTGCATCTCGTTCCGGCCGAACTTGCGCCAACCGAGGATCGCGGGGTATTGCATGTTTCGGTAAGCGGTCCGGAGGGCGCCGGCTTTGACTACACGGTTGGCCAGATGCAACAAGTCGAGGAAAAGTTCTTCGGCCTGATTGGCGAGGGCGGGCCGATCGAGCGCTTCAATTCGCGCGTTCCCGGAAGCTATGGTTCCAGTCAGGAGATGCACACCGGACGCATCACGGTATTTCTCAAGGATTGGACAAAGCGCAAGGAATCGACGCCCGAGGTAACCGAGATGCTGCGCAAGGATCTGGCCAGCCTGCCCGGTGTGCGTGCGGTGCCTTCCTACCGAACCGGCCTGGTTCGTGGCGGCGGCCAACCGTTGAGTATCGTTCTTGGCGGGCCCGATTACGCCGAGCTGGCGCTCTGGCGAGATCGCATCCTCGCTCGCATGGAAGCCAACCCGGGCCTGTACGGAGCCGATTCCGACTACAAGGAAACCCAGCCGCAGATGCGTGTCGAGATCGATCACGCGCGCGCGGCCGATCTCGGCGTGTCGGCACAGGAGATCGGACGTACGCTGGAGACGATGATGGGCGGACGGCGGGTGACGACCTATGTTGATGGTGGCGAGGAATACGATGTCATCATGCAGGCTCAGCGCAGCGATCGCGCCGCGCCGGCCGATCTGGACAACCTCTACGTGCGCTCGGCGCGCAGCGGCGAACTGATCCCGCTGGCCAACCTGGTCAGCCTCCGCGAGCTCGCCGAGCCCGGGCGTCTGAACCGCTTCAATCGCCTGCGTGGCATCACCATTTCGGCCGGACTTGGGCCGGGCTATACCCTGGGTGAGGCGCTGGACTGGGTTCGGAAGACCGTCGATGAGGAACTGCCGCCGACTGCACAGCTCGATTACAAGGGCGATTCGCGCGAGTACCTCAAGGCTGGTGGTGCAGTGATCCTGACCTTTGCCCTGGCCCTGCTGGTTGTCTATCTCGTCCTCGCCGCCCAATTCGAAAGCTTCATGCATCCCTTCATCATCATGCTGACCGTGCCGCTGGCCGTACTCGGTGCCCTGATCGGGCTGTGGCTGACCGGCAACAGCCTCAACCTGTTCAGCCAGATCGGTATCGTCATGCTGATCGGACTGGCGGCCAAGAACGGCATCCTGATCGTTGAATTCGCCAACCAGTTGCGCGATGAGGGCATGAGTGTCGCCGAGGCGATCGCCGAATCGGCTTCGGTGCGTTTGCGCCCAATCCTGATGACCTCGGTGGCGACTATTGCCGGTGCAGTGCCGCTGGTGGTGGCCGGCGGCCCAGGCTCGGCCAGTCGCGCGGCGATTGGTGTCGTCGTCATCTTTGGCGTGGCTTTTTCGACCCTGCTGTCGTTGTTCGTGGTGCCTTCGTTCTATTCCCTGCTGGCGCCGTTCACGCGCTCGCCGGAGGCGCTGGCGCGCAAGATCGACAAGCTCGATGCGGAAACCCCGGCAGTGGGTGGCCATGCATGACGGCCGCGCTGCCGCGCCTCGAGGGTGACGGTTTCGTGTTGCGTGCGTGGCGGGCGCAGGATCTCGAATCGCTGGTGTTGCATGCGAACGACGAACAAGTCTCACGCACGGTTTCGGACCGTTTTCCGTTTCCGTACACGACGAGCGACGCCGAGGTGTTTCTGCGTCAACCGGGCAAGCTTCCCGACATTGTTCTCGCGATCGAAATCGATGGGGCGGCTGTCGGCGGCATCGACGTGCGCCCAGGTGTGGCCGAGTTGTGCATCGGTGCGGAAATCGGCTACTGGCTGGCCCGGCCCTACTGGCGGCGCGGCAACATGAGCCGCATCGTGACGCATTGGTGCCGGTACCTTTTCGTCGAGCACGGATTCGAACGCCTGCAAGCAACTGTTTTCTCGAACAACCCGGCTTCGGCGCGCGTGCTCGAGAAGTGCGGTTTCCAGCGCGAGGGCATCCTGCGTCGCGCCGTGATCAAGCACGGCGCCATCCTCGACTTGCACATGTATGCGATGCTGCGGCCCGAGCCATCGAATTTGAATCAGAACGCAAGTCATGACTGAAAACAAGTGGAAAAGTAGCAAGCCGGCAATTGCCTCGCCGTGGAAGAAGAAGTCCGGCGAACCCGCGCGTCCTGCGGTGTCCACGCAATCAGGCGCAGAAATCATCGAACCGGAGCCAAGACCGGTGCGCCCAAGCGGAGAGATGCGCCTGTATGGAATAAATGCCTGCCTTGCCGCATTCGCGCGACGCCCGCAACAGCTGCGCAAGGTCTATCTGCTCGAGTCACGCATTGCCGAGTTCAAGCCGGTGCTGTCGTGGTGCGCCGGCCACAAGCTGGGCTACCGGGTGGTCGAGAACAGTGATCTCGACAAGCTGACCGGCTCGCGCCATCACGAAGGTATCTGTTTCGAGATGTTGCGTCCTCCCGCGCTCTCGCTGGACGATCTGCTTGCCACCCTGCCGAAAGCGCCGGCGCCGTCCCTGCTGATCTGGCTCGACGGGGTCGGCAATCCGCACAATCTTGGCGCGCTGTTGCGCAGTGCCGCGCATTTCGGCGTGGCTGGCGTGATCGTGCCGGCGTCTTCAACGCTTGATCTGTCCGGCGCGGCAGCGCGTGTCGCCGAGGGCGGCGCGGAGATCGTCCCGCTGGTTCGCGTGGAGGACGAAATCGCTGCCTTGTCGAGCCTGCGCACAGGAGGCTATCGGATCACCGCGACGCTTCCACGCGGTGGCGAGGATCTCTATGCGACCCGACTGGAACCGCGCAAAGTGCTCGTCTTCGGCGCGGAGGGCGAGGGCATGAGCAAGACCCTGGTCGACGCGGCCGACCACAAGGTTTCGATACCGGGCAGCGGTAGCGTAGACAGCCTCAACATTTCGGTCAGTGCAGCTGTGGTGCTTGGCGAATACTGGCGGCAAAGCCACTGAGGGCCGACTGGCCGGTGCCTGAAGCCTATTCGCCGTCGCCCAGATATTCGGCGACTCTTGCCTGCCAGTCGGGCGAGTTGATCGCATGCAGCAGCGAGGCATCGATCGCTTCACGCAGCGGGCTTGCGTCTGGCAGGGCGAATGCATAGTCCTGGCGTTCCAGCAGCAGCGGCAGGATCTGCAGCGATTGCCGATAGTGCTGGCGGATTTCCCAGCGCAACAACGGTGCATCGAAGACAACCGCATCGACCTTGCCGGCACTCAACTGGGTCAGCGCGGAATCGAGATCCGGGTCGGTCTGGTAGTTGATATTTTGCCGATCTAGCCACTCGGAGCTGGTTGTCGCGGCGACGCTGGCAACGCGCGCGCTGGCCAGATCTTCGCTGTTGCGGATCTGCTGGCTGAGCTGGCCGACGGTAAGCGCGCTGGTGATCGAGGCGGTGAAAAATGACACGATCAGCAGGGCGGCAAGCATCCAGACCATGCCGAGGATTCTGCCGCCGACCGAGCGTGGAGCGAGATCGCCGTAGCCGACCGTGGTCATGGTCACCATCGCCCACCAGAATCCGGCGAAGATGCCCTGGTGGTGATGGCCGCCGAACTGCTCCGCATTCTGCTTGCGTTCGAGCAGCCAGATGCTGAAGCCGACCGCGAACAGGAGCACGATGAGTACGCCGAGGATCTTGAGAAATGCCGGCGATACGAGCGCCCGCGCCACAGCCAGCCAACCCGAATGCTGGTCGCTGCGCACCGCCACGCCAAGCCCCGAGCTGATGATCGTATGCGCGAAATCCAGGCGCTGTTCGCGCTCCGCTGTCGCCGTGATTGCGCCGAGCCCAACATCGACCTGGGCATGGCTCACCGCATCGAGCAGCGGCTCCAGATCAAACTGTCGATACTCGAACTTCCAGCCCTGCTCGCGTGCGGCCTGCTGCCAGAGATCGATGGCCAGGCCGCTGTAAAGGCCATCCTTCTCCATGACGAACGGCGGCGCCAGCTTGATGCCGACCAGCAGGGGCGTGCGCTGCACTTCCGCTGCGCGCGCTGGATCAGGTGCCGCACCGGCAACACCACAAAAAACAGCCAGCGGCAGCAAGATACTGGCGAGGCGAATGCGGAATCTGAACTCGGGCTTCATGGGCATGATCGAAGGGTAACGCAGCAGGTCGCGCAACCCCAGCCGAATGCAAACAGCGAACCGGATTCCAAACGGTCGTTCGCTCAGTGTTCACCCGTGTCATCGGCGAACGCTTCAGGCGCCGAGCCGAAATCGCCCTCGGCCGAGGCCGCCAGATACATGGCCACGGCATAGGCGGCGACATTCTGGCGCAACTGCTCGGGATCGACCTTGTCGAGGGTGTCGTTGGCGGTATGGTGCCAATCGAAATAGCGGGTGGTGTCCTGGTGCAGGGAAAGCCCCGCCATGCCGACCGCGTGCACGGCGGAAAGATCCGAGCCGCCGCTGCCGCCGGCCTTGGCGTCGTATTCGATGCCGAGCGGCGCCAGGGCTGCCGCGATCTGGTCGATCGCGCCGCGCGCTTCAGGTTTGACCGTCGCGGTGACCTTGACGATACGATCGGCGCCAGCGTCGGATTCCGCGCCGAGGAGGGCCTTGCCGATCTGCAGGTGGTGTTCGGCGGCATAGGCCTTGCCACCAAACAGGCCGGACTCCTCGTTGGCGAAAGCGACCACGCGGATGCTGCGCGCCGGACGCTCAGAGAGTTGCCCGATCAGATGCGCAGCGGCCGTGGTGATGGCGATGCCGGCCCCATCATCGATCGCACCGGTACCGAGATCCCAGGAGTCAAGGTGTCCGCCGGTCAGGAAATATTCGTTCGGGCGCGTGCTGCCGGTGATTTCGGCAATTACGTTGGCGCCGATGTAGCTGCCCTCGGTGCCGCAGTCGAGGGCGAGATGAAGTTTCACAGGATTGTCGCGCTTGAGCATGTTGTCGAGCAGGTCGGCATCGGGATTCGACAGCGCCGCAGCCGGAATCGCCTTGGCCGGATCGGAAAAGCGGGTCATGCCGGTATGCGCGAGACGGTTGAAATCGGAACCGACCGAGCGCAACAAAAAGGCGACTGCTCCCTTTTTTGCGGCCAGCTCCGGGCCGAGCACGCGAACTGCGGAACCGCTTCCGTAATCGTGGCCATCGACCAGCGCATGCATGCGCGGGATACCGAGATAGACGATCTTGCCCTTCACCTGATAGTCCGCTGCCGCCTTCATTGCATCGAGCGAATCGAAGGCGATCACCTCGGCATCGAGTCCACCTGCCTTGGTACCGGCCGATCCGCCGAGGGCGGTTACCGCCACAGGTTGCGGGAAGGGCGCGGTGATCGCAGCACTTTCACTGCGCCGAACCCATTTCGGAAAACTGGCCGGCTCGGTCCAGACCTTGTCGAAACCGAGCGCCTTGAATCGGGCGACCATCCAGTCGCGTGCCTTCTGATCGTTCGCGCTGCCGGCCAGTCGCGGACCGAGCTCGGTGGTCAGATCCTCAACGATCGCATAGGCCACATCATCCTTGAGCGCCCGTTCGCGCAACTCGCCGGCTATCATGATTGCCGCTTGCGAAATCGTGGTTTCGGAGGGCGAATCCGCCGCTTGTACGCACGAGTGGACGAGCAACAAGGCAACGGCAATCGAGGCGAGACGGGACATTGTCGGACTCAGCGTTGGGGCAGAAGCGGCATCTTGCCAGAGCAGGGCAACCGACAACCGTGGCGAAGGTCATCCGTCCGGTGTGATTGGATACGCCGATCCCGATTTGGTCAGGATCGGCTTAGCGGCAGGAGTCACCGTGCGACCTACTTGCCCTGTTTGAGCAAGTCGCGGATTTCGGTCAGCAGGACGACATCGGCTGGCGGCGCGGCGGGTGCTTCTTCTTCCGCCTTCTTGCTGACGCGATTGATCGCCTTGACGACGAGGAAGATCGCGAAGGCGATGATGGTGAACTGGATCATCGTGTTGATGAAGGCACCGTACTGGATCGCGACTTCGCCCGCGCCGTCGGCACCGGCCGGGGTCAGCACGTATTTGTATGCGGAAAAATCGATGCCGCCGATGAGGTTGCCGATGGGCGGCATGACCACGTCATTGACCAGCGAGGTGACGATCTTGCCAAACGCGGCACCGATGACGACACCAACCGCCAGGTCGATGACATTGCCGCGCATTGCGAAAGCCTTGAACTCGGACATCATGCTCATGGTGGAATCCTTCTGGGTCGAATAGTGGTGGCGACTGCGATTGCCGCCTCGGCACTCTATCCAGATGATCCTGCCAGTGCAGCAATGTTGCGAAGTTTTACGAACAACGAAGCATTAGCGGAGCAGGAGTCATCGAAGTCATGAACCCATTTCGCCGCTTCCGCTCGTGGTAGGAGGCGCCTTCAGGCGCGATGCTGTTGCGGAATCCGAGAAAGGGCATCGCGGCTGAAGCCTGAGGTTTCCCCACTTATTTTCGCTCCTCGATGGGAGG
>CAYMHF010000060.1:0-12970 GCA_964390215.1 uncultured Dokdonella sp.
CGGATCGCAGCAGCTATCGGTTCAGGTGAGTAGGTGAGGTGGGCGGACGCTTACGCAGAAGGCGCTTGAGAAAGCTCAAGAAAGTTGCAGCGTTGAAGACCGGGCACATCATGCGCACGAACTGTCCGGTACTCAAACTGACGGCACCGAAACAGGCCACGGATTCTCGGGTCGGTGCATGCCGCAAGATGGGATCCTTGATTTCCGGCGGAATCCACATGCGGCAGCGCGAGCCATGTTGTTGGAAGTGGCATTCATCCAGACTCCACAGCTCAACGTCGCTGCGGCGAGCCAATCGGCGGAGTTTTTTTTACTGCCGCGACTTTCAAAGGATCAGATTGAGCCACCTGGGGACGTGGCTTGCGTAGCCGAAAACCAAGTTGCCGGAACAGCCGTTGGCATTGACGCACTCCAAGATCTACACCGTATCGGCGGCGCAAATGCTCTGACAAGACAGGGCCATCCCACAGGGTGGCGGCCAAATCGAAATCACGCGGAGTCTTTCGCAGATCACTCTGCAATCGCCGCCAATCCTTCGAATCAAGGGTTCGTGGTCGTCCTGATCGCTCGCCGTCACGCAAGGCGTCAAAGCCGCCCTCCTCGAAACGGTTCACCCAGCGCTGCACAGTCGTTCCATTCTCGCCAAACAACTCGCCGACCTCTCGACATGAATGTCCTGCGGTTATCAGCAACAACCCGTGCAGCCGGTGATCGTAACGTGATTCCTCGTTACGCCCGATCTCCTGCTGAATCGCTATCCGCATCACCTCGGCATCTGCAATCTGTAGCTTTCGCATCGTCCTTCTCCCAGAGAGAATTACGAGCGAAGCATAACATCATGCTGCGTTATTTATGTCGTCGTGTTTAATCGCCCAGCGAATGTGTTCTCGAGCATACCGACTTGAGTAATTGAACTTCCGCAGCGTGTCCGCGTAAGCCACGAAAGTAGCGCTGTCTGGCATTGATGTGTCGATAGGATAAATGAGTCAGGATTGCGGCGTCCATTGGGCCGCTATTCGATGCGAGCGACAAGACGCCATGATTGCCTTCGTCGATGGCCTTGAACGTGATGAAGGGACTCCACGCCTTGCGCTCAGGAATCAACAATGCCAGTAGACACGGCGCATCCCGGCCCAGGCAAATCATCGCCTTGGGCTGAATTGCTTTGATCTGCAGCTTCAGCGCTTCTGCAGACGCAGTGACGAATGCCTCGTCTTTCCATCCGGGTGAACGGCCTGTGTTGGTTTTGCCTTCGCGCACGCCGAACAGTGCGTTGGTAAAGAAGCATTCCTCAATCGGAATGCCAGCTTCCTTCAGCAAACTGGCAAGTCTCGCTGCAGTACCGGAGTACATATCCGCGTCAAGGTTTTCTTTCAGGGACTTGAAGCTGTCATGTGCTCCCCAATCCTGGCCGACGAACATCAACTTTCGCGGAGTGAGGGGAATGTCGGTGCGGCCATCTTGAGATGAGCCAGTGGCGACCGGAAAGAAGCCACGGCCGGCGACTGGATTTCCAATTGACAAAGCGCACATATCACTCGGATACGCCTTGACAGTCTCAGCACATTTGTCGAACAACAGCTGGGTAGTCATGTCGGTCATATACGAGCTCGCTTTCAGTTTGGCGACGGTGGCGGCGAGGAGGTTCGCATCGGTGGAGCGGAGAGCACTGACCACGTCGCCAATTCGAGGTTCAGAACCTGTCCAACTAGACTCTTGTCCCAGTTGATGCCGTGCGTCATGTCCCAGGCGAAAGCGTCTCTCTCCAACATCCGAACCTATGGCAACTCGGGCAGGCCCAGTTCCTTCAAGAACTTGTTGTGCCTGGAGGTTGCCGCTCTAACCGACTTGTCTATCTCCACCAGCGCCTGATGAGTTGCGCCAAGGTCGATCTCGTCTTCGGCTATCGCCGTGCTGATGTAGCGGGAGATATTCAGGTTGAAGTCGTTCTTTTCGATCTCGTCCATCTCCACCCGGCGGGCGTAGCGGGGCTCTTCCTTTCGGAATTGGTAGGTTTCGATGATCCTGGCGATGTGCTCGGGCTTGAGCTGGTTCTGGCGCTTGCCTTTCTCGAAGTGCTCGGCGGCGTTGATGAAGAGCACGTTGTCCGGTTTCTTGCACTTCTTGAGCACGAGGATGCAGACGGGGATGCCGGTGGAGTAGAACAGGTTCGCCGGCAGGCCGATGACGGTATCGATGTGGCCGTCCTTCAGCAGCTTGGTGCGGATGCGCTCTTCGGCTCCGCCTCGGAAAAGCACGCCGTGGGGCAGGATGATGGCCATCACGCCTTCGTCTTTGAGGTAGTGGAAGCCATGCAGCAGGAAGGCGAAGTCTGCGGCGGACTTGGGCGCGAGGCCGTGGCTCTTGAAGCGCACATCGTCGGCCAGCGCGTCGGTGGGGTCCCAGCGGTAGCTGAAGGGCGGATTGGCCACGATGGCGTCGAAGCTCGGCTTCCTGGCCGGGTTCTGCTCACGCATCATGTCCCATTCGTTGAGCAGAGAGTCGCCGTGGAAGATTTCGAACTCGGTGTCCTTCACTCCGTGCAGCAGCATGTTCATGCGGGCGAGGTTGTAGGTGGTGATGTTCTTTTCCTGGCCGAAGATCTTGCCGATGGTGCCACCGGCCTTGTTGACCTTTTTTCGCACGTTGAGAAGCAGGGAGCCGGAGCCGCAGGCGAAGTCCAGCACGCTCTCCAGACGCTTTTTCGGTCCGGTCTTTGGTTCCTGGCTGTCCAGCGTGACGATGGCGGAAAGGATGTCGGAAATCTGCTGCGGCGTGTAGAACTCGCCTGCCTTCTTGCCTGATCCGGCGGCGAACTGGCCGATCAGGTATTCATAGGCATCGCCCAGCGCGTCGATGTCGGTGGAAAACTCCGCCAGCCCTTCGGCGATCTTCTGGATGATGGTGCAGAGCTTGGCGTTGCGGTCCTCGTACTTCTTGCCCAGCTTGGGCGAGCCGAGATCAATCTCGGAAAACAAACCCTGGAAAGTGCTCTCGAAGGATTCGGTCTCGATGTACTTGAAGCCGGCCTGCAGTGTGTTCAGCAGGTCCGTGTTCTGGGTGCGGGCCAGGTTGGCGATGCTGTTCCACAGGTGCGCGGGCTGGATGACGTAATGCACCTTGCGCCGCATCTGTTTCTCGAAGGCCGGGATGTCGTCCACGTTGTTCGCATACCACAACGCCAGCGGCACCTTGCGCGTGTCTCCACCCACATTCGGGTAGTCCCGCCCCAGTTCCTTCTTCGCCGCCGTCTCGTAATTGTCGGAGAGGTAGCGCAGGAAGAGAAAGGACAGCATGTAGTCGCGGAAGTCGTCCGCATCCATCGCGCCGCGCAGCTGGTCGGCGATGCTCCAGAGGGTATTGCCCAGTTGCTTCTGGTTGGTGTCGTTCATTGTTTGGGGCGTCGTTTGATTCTGGTTTCCAGCGCTTTGAGGTCGGCCTCGTCCTGCTGGTCGGCTTGCATGGCTTCCTGTTTTTTACGGTCCTGATCGAACTTGAGGTAAAGCTCATCCGTGCGCGCTTCCATCTGCTCATGGCTGATGGCGCCGGCGTGGGAGAGCAACGGAAAGCCGTTGGATGTGATGATCTGATCCACGTTCTGCTTCCAGAAGGCCATGCGCGTCTCCTGCTTGCCCTTGGCCCGCAGTTCGGCGGTTTCCAGGAAGATGACCACCAGCCGGTTCAGCGTGTCGATCTCATCCTCGGTCAGGTAGTTCTTGGCCACGATGATGTCTGCCTTGCGCACCTTGTCGCCCTTCCAGGCAAGCAGGCCGAAATGCGGATCGGCAGGATTGGCGCGGGCGGTGATGAGTTCGGCGGCGGTCTGCCGCGTCACGGCAAAGATCAGCAGGTTCTGCACAGTGGCGAAGAAGACCTGCGTGGCCTTGTCGGTCTTGTCGTAATCGCTGGAGAGGGCAAAGAGGTCGCGCACCTTCTGGTAGAAGCGCTTCTCCGAGGACCGGATATCCCGGATGCGCGCCAGCATTTCATCAAAGTAATCCGGGCGACCATCCGGATTCTTCAGGCGCTCGTCGTCGATCACGAAGCCCTTGGCCAGGTACTCCTTCAGGATGGTTGAGGCCCAGCGGCGGAACTGCACCCCGCGCGGCGAGCGCACGCGGTAGCCAACGGCAAGGATGGCGTCGAGGTTGTACAGCGTGAGCGTGCGCTTCACGTCGCGGCTGCCTTCGGTTTGAACTACCGAGGATTCCTCGGTAGTTGCCTCCCGGCTTAGTTCGCCATCCTCGTAGAGATTCTTGAGGTGCAGCCCCACGTTGTCGGCGCTTACGTCAAACAGTTCGGCTACTTCTCGCTGGGACAGCCAGACGGTTTGGTCCTTGGCCCGGAGCTTGATCTGGCTGCGTCCATCTTCCGTCGTGTAAAGAATCAGGTCATTCATGCCGCCGCCTCCTCCGGGGATGGGAAAAGTTGCTGCATCAGCCCTTTTTTGTGGGTCTTGAGAGCTTCGAGCTTTCGGGATTCGGCGGCGATCAGGGTGTCGAGGCTGCTGAGGAACGAGGCGATGTGTTGTTGTTCGGCATGTGGAATCAGGGGAATCTTGAGCCGCGAGAATGTCTCACCGGTTAGATGTTTGATGCCGCCGCCAGTGAAGAGCATTTCGAACGCAGTCGTGCCCGCGATATTCTCGAGATGAAGAACCAAAAGCTTTGGCTCGAACGGCACATTGAAACGGACCCGGTGAATCGCCTTCTGAAACTTGAGGTCAGGCAAGCTGCCGTCCCAGACGGCTGCACGTCCAGGTTCTCCGCCTTCGCAGACAACGACGTCGCCAGCCCTCAGTCCGAAACGATCCAGTTCGCGGCTATTGAAATACATCTTCGGCAAGTCTGACGTGCTCACCTCATTCCAGCGCACCGCCAAATTGTTGAGGTATGGAAGGAGATGACCTGTCGTGTGCTTTTGCTTATCGAGCATCTTGCCAAGCTTAATCTCGGCGATTTCTCCCAAAGGCACTTTCTCCCACGCCCCAGCGTTTTGGAATTCGGAGAAGCGGAGGCGGGGTTGGGTTTCGCCTTCGCGGGGGAAAAGCTGCTGCATCAGCCCTTTTTTATGGGTCTTGAGCGCGTCCACTTTCCGCGCCTGCGCGGCCATCAGCTCGTCCACCGAACTCAGGCACTCGGCGATTTTTTGTTGTTCGGCTTTGTCGTGTGGCAGCGGCAAGCGCAGGTTCCGCAGACGCGTCGGAGAAATGCCCAAGACCTTCGCCCCTTGAGCCTCCTTCTGAATCTGAGTGCGAACCCATCCCGATTTGAAGAGGTGTCCGCCAAACCCCAAAGCGATTCGTTCTCCTATCCGCCGGGCGAGAATCGTGTGCAGTCCCGAAACCACACGCTCCCCGTTCAGGCGGACAATCTCGATGCTCTTGCCGATATCTGCCAAATCCTCGGAAGCGTCTGCAAAAATCATGTCGCCCTCGGCGCACAGGTTTTCATCGCGAACGATGCCTTCCTCGGATTCATTGATGAATGGAACAAGCTCCTTCGTGATGTCGAAGTGGGTCGAGAACTTGGTGTGAATGTCACCGTAATGGATGTTCTTCACTGAACCAGCCACATAGTTCAGCTTGTCGCGTGAGAGTGAGTTGTTGCCTTTGAACGAATAAACTTCGCCCATCGGCTCGGGAGCCCATCCCTGCGCCTCCCTAAACTCAAGAAACCGCAGCTTCGGCACCAGCACGGACGTCACATCTACCGTCGTGGCGGTTGTTTTCGTCTTACTACTCATACGCGCTGAGCCCTGAAATGTCGCGACCACCGGCGCGTTTGGTGAGCAGGGGATGCAGGTCTTCCATGAGGGCGAGTTCGGCTTGGGTGCGGGCTTTCCAGCCTAATTCCCGTGGCGCCATGAGGTCGCTGAGCTGCTCGCCATCGAAAATCATGCGGTCGAGGATGCCGTCCACAAAGGTTTGCAGGGCGGCAGTAGCGAGGCCGTGTTTCGCGGCGATGGCGGCGAGTTCGGCGGCGTTTTTCGCCGCCTTGAAGCGGGTGTAGCCCTCGCGGATGGTGGCCTCGGAGAGGCCCTCGCCCGCCTTGAGCGTGCCGATGTATTCGGCGATGTCGTCACGCTCGTTCATGAACTTGGCATCGGCGCTGATGAGGCCGATGAGCTGCTCGCGGGTCATCTTCGACTTGCCCGCGCCTTTCTCCGAGAACTTGGCGATGAGGCCCATGATGTAGTCGTAATCGATGACGGCGGAGGCGAACAGGACGAACTCGAAGTCGAGCTGGTCCACCGGGTCGTCGCCGGATTCGCCTTTGTCGCCGCCCTTGCCCTGCTGCTCCCTGAGCTTCCTGGCGGTTTCCAGATACTGGCCCTTGAACCCGCGCAGGTTTTCCTCGGGCAGCACCTTCTCGATGGTGTTCCTGTTTTCCTCGGTGAGATCGGTGTATTGGTCGAGCTGGGTCTTGAGCCGCTGGACTTCCTTGAACTGGGAGATGAAGGCGGCGCGGGCCTCGTCGCCCTTCAGATTGGCCACGGCCGAGGGCGTGCAATCCAGGCCCTGGGACTTCATGAAGTCGCCGAGTTTCTGCACGGCAGTCTCCAGCTTCTGGATGACCACAGGGGCCTTGTCCACCAGCCAGATTTCGCGCGCCTGCTCCCCGGCTTTCTCCCCCGAGAACAGGGCGATGGCGGCATCGACTGAATCTTGTTGCTGGCGAAAGTCGAGGATGTTGCCGTAGGGCTTGGTGCCGTTGAGCACGCGGTTGGTGCGGGAGAAGGCCTGGATCAAGCCGTGGTGCTTGAGGTTCTTGTCCACGTAGAGCGTGTTCAGGAACTTCGAATCGAATCCGGTGAGCAGCATGTCCACGACGATGGTGATATCGATCTTCTGCGCCGGGGAGCAATCGGCATTCGGCCACTGCTGATCCTTGATGCGCTTTTGCACATCCTGATAGTAGCCATCGAATTCGCTGAGGCGGTGATTGGTGCCGTAGCGGGTGTTGTAGTCGGCGAGGATGGCTTCCAGCGCCTTCTTCTTCGCTTCCGGATCGACCTTGTTGTCTTCCTGCTCTTGCTGCAGATCTGCGGCCAGCTGCTCGATGTCCTTCTTGGCCTCCGCATTCTCGGCAAGCTGCGCGGGCGGGGAAAAGACGCAGGCGATATTCAGCGGCTTGAAGTCGGGATCGGCGGCCTGCTTCTCGGCCTGCATGGTCTTGAACAGCGCGTGGTACTCGATGGCGTCATTGATGGACGCGGTGGCAAGGATGGCATTGAAGCGGCGCCCGCCGGTGGCGGCATCGTGCTTGGAAAGAATGGCGTCGATGACAGCGCGCTTGGCGATCGCCTCGCCCGGTTTCGGCGGCTTCTTGCCGTTTTCTTCCTTCGGCTTGAAGTAGTCCACATGGAAGCGCAATACGTTGCCGTCTTCGATGGCGTGGGTGATGGTGTAGGCGTGGAGCTGCTTCTGGAAAAGATCCTCCGTGGTGCGCATTGACGCCTGCGTGTCCTCGATCTTCCGCAGGGAGGCGTTGGCCTCGAAGATGGGCGTGCCGGTGAAGCCAAAGAGTTGTGACCTGGGGAAGAACGCCTTGATGGCCTTGTGGTTCTCGCCGAATTGCGAGCGATGGCACTCGTCGAAGATGAAGACGATGCGTTTCTCGGAGAGGGGGACCAGCTGCTCCTTGTAGGTGGTCTGACCGTTCCTGGTGCGCTGCTTGTTGCGCTTGCTGTTTTCATCCAGCGCAAGGCCGAGCTTCTGGATGGTGGTGACGATCACCTTGTCGGCGTAGTCCTCGGAAAGCAGGCGGCGCACAAGGGCGGCGGTGTTGGTATTTTCCTCGACGCAACCTTCCTGAAACTTGTTGAATTCCTCCCGCGTCTGGCGGTCGAGATCCTTGCGGTCGACGACGAAGACGCATTTATGGATGCGGTCGCTTTCCTTCAGCAGGGTGGAGGCCTTGAACGAAGTGAGCGTCTTGCCGCTGCCGGTGGTGTGCCAGATGAAGCCATTGCCGTCATCTTCGGCGATGCACTTCACCATGTGCTGCACGGCATAGACCTGATAGGGCCGCATGATCATGAGCTTTTGCTCACCGGCGAGCAGCACCATGTAGCGGCTGATGATCCGGCCAAGGTCGCATTTTTTCAGGAAGCGCTCGACGAACTCATCAAGGTGGGTGATCTTGCGGTTGTCTTCGTCTGCGAACTCGTAAATGGGCAGGAAGCGCTCATCGGCGTTGAAGGCGAAGTGGCGGGCGTTGTTGTTGGCGAAGTAGTAGGTGCGGTCGCGATTGCTGACGATGAACAGCTGCAGGAAGCAGAGCAGCGTCCTGGAGTAACCATTGCCGGGATCGTTCTTGTACTCGACGATCTGCTCCATGGCCCGGCGTGGATTGACACCGAGAGTCTTCAGCTCGATCTGCACGCAGGGCACGCCGTTGATCAGCAGGAGGACATCGTAACGGTGGTGGCTGTTATCGGTGTTGATGCGGAGCTGGTTGATGACCTCGAAGTGGTTCTTGCACCAGTCCTTGAGGTTGACCAGGCTGTAGTTCAGCGGCGTTCCGTCGTCGCGGATGAATGCATTGATGCCGCGCAGGGTCTTTGAGGCGGTGAAGACATCAGGAGTGACGATCTCGTCGAGCAGGCGGGAAAATTCCGCATCGGTGAGCCGAACGCGGTTCAGGGCTTCGAACTTCTCGCGAAAGTTGGCTTCGAGCGCGGCGCGATCCGTGATGTCGGAGCGATACTCGTATTTGAGGTCCTGAAGCTTGCCGATGAAGCCGTATTCGATGCCTTGCTCGTTGAGCACGAGGTGCTTGGATTTCCGTTTTTCCGGGTAGGGCTTGTCGGAGGAGGTGGGCATGGTTGTCAGTAGTCAAAATTCACGCTGAGTGGGACCGCGAGAAGCGGGACACGCAAGATTCCGAATTATCTTACGCGAGTTGTGGGAGACATCCTTAGGACGATGCCTTTGGCTTACGCCATTCTGCCGATACAAACAACATGGACGCGTGCTAGTCGGCGCCGTATGCGCGATCCGAAATTTTGAGTGTATTGGATCGTTTCGTCGCAAGTTGCTGGGAAGAGCATCGCGGCTGAAGCCTGCTCCTACGAAGAGCTTAAGGGCTGCGGCTATTTGTTGGGCGCGGAAAACCTTCAGCCGTTTGCTCTCTTTCGAGGTGCCGACTTTTTCGCGGGGGCGGATTTTGGTGCCAACACAATTCGGAGATCGCAGCCCACGGCATTGGCATAGCGGCGCAGAGTCGATATGGAGGGCGCATGCTTGCGGCTACCTGCCTATTTTAGTAGCGTCTGATTGCCTATTGATGTTGCATCCAATGTCGCAGCTTGGCCCTGGTGAACTTGTCCACAGAATCGGGGCTGAACCGGAATCGTGACGAAGAGCATCGCCCGTAAACGGGCTCCTACAAAGAGCTTTTGCGGTTTGGCGGGTTCTGGTGGCCAGGGAAACCTTCACGCGAGCGACTGGCGCGCACGCTGGATCGCTTGCTCCACTGGAATAAGCCTGACATCGCTGCCTTCAATTTCGGCCAAGTGTCGATCGATCTCAACGCCCCACGCTTCCTCCACCTCGTTTTTTGCTCGCAAGCTTGCGAGCACATGATCAGCGAGCAAAACACGGTCTTCCGGAGAGAGTTTCAAGGCTTCGGCTTCGAGTTTGGCGAGCTGGGTAGACATGGCATTTCCCGTGAAGGTAGCTGCACGGATTCTACCGCAACGACGTAGCCCTCGGTTCGGGATCCGTGGCAGGCGCTTAGCTGAATGTCGCTGACTTGACGCCCAACTTTACGTTTTGTCATCCCAGCCTGCGCTGGAATGACGAGCTTCAAGTTCAGTGCCATCCGGCTCTGAGCTGGCCGAAGGGTAAACCCATTTTGCCGTTGTGATTGGGCTCGTCGGAATCGTGACGAAGAGCATCGCGACCGAAGGAAATCCCTTTTCGGGACCCCTGAAGAGGGCTCCTGCGAAGAGCCTGGCGGGAGATGGATTGACTGCATTGGCTTCATACTGTCCAAAGGGCTGGATCCATCGCGTGCAAACCCGGCTTCACACTGCGCGCGCGTGGCCCGCACAAATATCGCTTCAAGGATTCAAGTAATGACGATTCACTGGTACCCCGGGCATATGCACAAGGCCCAGAAGGACATGATCGAGCTGCTGCCGCAGGTTGATCTGTTGATCGAGATTCTGGATGCGCGCATTCCGTATTCAAGTGAAAATCCGGCGATTGCGCGGCTGCGCGGCGACACGCCTTGCATCAAGGTGTTGAGCAAGTCCGATCTGGCCGACCCTGCGGTGACGGCGCTGTGGCAGGCGCGGTTCGAGGAGCAGCGCAACGTCAAGACGTTTCCGACGCGCAGCGATCAGCCGGCGGGCATCAAGGCGCTGGTGGGTTTGTGTCGGGAGATGGTTCCGCAGCGCGAGGCAAACAGGAACTCGATTCACGCCATGGTGGTTGGTATACCGAATGTCGGCAAATCGACCCTGATCAATATTCTTGCCGGGCGCAAGATCGCCAAGACCGGCGACGAGCCGGCGGTGACCAAGTCGCAGCAGCGCATCGACCTCGGCAACGGCATCATCCTGTTCGATACGCCGGGCATCCTGTGGCCGAAGGTCGAAAGCCCGGATAGCAGTTACCGGCTGGCGGTGACCGGCGCGATCCGCGATACCGCGATGGAGTACGACGACGTCGGCCACTTCGCCGCCGAATTTCTGCTGCGCCACTATCCCGAATTGCTCATGGAGCGTTTCAAGCTCGATGCCCTGCCCCGCGACGAGGAAGCGTTTCTGCAAGCCGCCGCCGTCAAGCGTGGCGCGATCGGTTCTGGTGGCAAGTTCAACCGGCACAAGATCAGCGAGCTGCTGGTCAAGGAGTTTCGCAGCGGAATCATTGGCCGTATCACCCTGGAAACGCCCGACATGATCGCGGCCGAGCGGATCGAGTTGGACAGGGCGGCAGCGCGGCAAGCCGAGGACAAGGCCGCGCGCAAGCAGCGCTTCAAGGAAGGCTCGGGCAGCCTGGGCAAAAAGGAGCGCAAGGAAGTGCGTGCCGATGACCGTGCAGCGAGGAAGCCGAAACCAACACCGAAGCGGTAGCGCGGGAAAAGCCATCGAATCCCGCGCATGGGGCGCGTGGTTTTTCGCAGGAGAGGCCTTCGGGCTCGATGCCTTTCATTCGAAGGGCGGAAGAATGTCGCGACGTGGAGAAAAGAGTATCGGGCATAAATGCCCTTCCTACGGTGGAGCGAGGGCGCAACGCGGGCACAGCCGACGGATACCGTGGCGTTGAGGGAGAGCATCGGGCATGAATGCCCTTCCTGCAAAGAGCGCGGGGAAGGGCGTTGTCCGTAGACGGACTCATGCAGGGCACAGCCGGTTTTCGAGCTGCGGACTGCCGATGCCGGCGTTTGCCAGGGTGAATCCTTGCGCCGCTCGCTGCGATTTTGCCGCGCTCGGGGCTGCTGCAGATGGATTGGGGGTTCAGTGCATTCACGCTGGCAGGCGACGCGGTACCTGGTTCGTTCATCATGTGTCAGGGACACTCGGGGCCGGGTTGATGAATGCGGAGATTGCCGATGAACATGACGATCCTGTTTGGTGATCGAGAAAAGAAATCCTCGGTGGACCAGATTGCGCGGCGTGCGCGGGCCGTCGTCGACGATGTGCTCGCCCGGATCCGCGAGGATGCGGAGTCCACCATCGCCACTGGCCCGGTCTGGCACAGCGTGGCGATGCAAATCTCCTGCCGCGAGGAAAGTGAATACCAGAACCTGCTTTCGGCGATCGAGCGCAGCTGTGCCGAGCGTCGCGTAGCCGTGATGGGCGTACATCGCACCTGATCGATTCGGGCACGCGCGTCACTCGCGGATAACGATGCCAGCCTGTTGATTCAGCCCGTTGCCAGCATGAAATCAACGAAAGATTTTTCTCTCTCTCCCGCTGGCGGAACAAGCAACTGGGTTGATTCGTCTTGCGGTCGGATCAATCGGCTGCGCGCAGACTTCGGACTATCTCGTGCGGGTCAGGGCTGGCGTCCGCCGCTGATGCGATCGTGATCGGCGATGTCCTGCCAGGTCTGCACCTCGATCAATCCACCTTGGTCGAGCAAACCACGCACCGACTCGCCTTGATCGAAGCCGTGTTCAAGCAGCAGCCAGCCACCGCTGGCGAGATGGCGGGGCGCTGCATCGATGATCTGACGGATGGCATCGAGGCCATCGGCTCCGGAGGCAAGCGCGTAACCTGGCTCGAAACGCAGGTCACCCTGGGCCAGATGCGTATCATCGGCGGCGATATACGGCGGGTTCGAGACCATCATGTCGAAAACCCGCCCGCCCAGCGGCGCACACCAGTCGCCTTCGGCGAATTCGACATTGTTGATACTGAACCGCTGTGCGTTGGCTTTGGCGACGGCGAGCGCGGCGGCGCTGGCATCCGTGGCGAGCACATGGGCGTGTGGGCGTTCGCTGGCGACGGCGAGTGCGATTGCGCCGGAGCCGGTGCCGAGATCGACAACCGGGAATTCGACACCCAGCGGAATTCGGGCAAGGGCCAGTTCGACCAGCAATTCCGTTTCGGGTCGCGGAATCAGCACGGCGGGCGTGACCAGCAGATCGAGCGTCCAGAAACCGCGATGGCCAATCAGGTAGGCGACTGGCTCGCCGCGCTTGCGCGCGTCGACCAACCCAAGGAACTTGTCCACTTGTGCCGAATCCGGAACGAAGTCAGCATGCGTGAACAGCCACGCGCGCTCGCGTTGCAGCACGTGACCGAGCAGGATCTCGGCCTCGTGCCGCATTTCAACATCGCCCGCCGGATCCATGGCGGCCAGCAGTTCGCGAATGGTTGCCATCAGGCAGCCGGTGGCGGTGGCGCGGCCGGCACATCGATGGCGGCGGGTCGCGCGCCCCGCCACCGCCGCCACAAGCCCACGCGCAAACCGGGGCGGGACCCAGAACGCCAACAACCCCCCCCCACCCCG
>CAYMHF010000061.1:0-12968 GCA_964390215.1 uncultured Dokdonella sp.
CAATAGCCGGCAACTATATGATTATCAAGACGTATTTGTGGGGAAACCTCAGGTTCAAGCCCCATCTGGGCGGCCCGGCGTTTCAGTCCCACGTTATCGGCAACCGTGCCAATCGTGGTGGCGGGATCTATGCCAAAGGACGGTCAGAGGGCGCCGGTGGTCGATACACACCGATCCGGATGGCTGACACCTACTTCGCCCTGAACAGCAGTCGGGCACACGGCGGCGCCCTCTATTCATCCAATGCGGTCGACTGGCAGATTTACGCTGCCGGTGGAGAGTGCACGGCTTTGCTCATCCTTGTCCCGCATCCTTCGCCCTGTTCGCTGATGCTCTTGAACAAAGCCGGTGTCCTTGGTGGTGACGGAGCCGGCAGCATTGCCCGTGGCGGCGCCATCTATCTCACCAATACCCGAACGGACGGATATTCCCGTGGCATCGTGCGTTTTTCGGGAACCTGGTTCACGAGCAACAGCGACGCCCAGGGCCTGGCTGCCGTGGCCGCAGTCGACGGGGCCAGCGAGTTTGTTTTCAACCGCAACATCTTCACCGACAACAGCGCCGGTACGGGAGCCTCGGCGCTGATTTACAGTCACACCGGCAAGGATGTCGACTTTCGCTACAACACCGTGCTCGACAGCAACACCTCGACGCGCATGTTCAATATCGATGGTGGCACGCTCAACGTGACCGGCAGCATTTTGTGGGGTACGGTCGATCGCACGCATCCGTTCCATTTCGTCTGGTTTTCTTCTGGTGGTGCCAACATGATCCATGCCGGCTGCCTGCTGGTGCGTGCCAGCGACGACGGTACTGCGGATATCCCTCTCTCCCCGAGCATCTGGTCGGGATACGAACCACAACTGGATGCGCGTTTTGCGCCGCGCGGCAGCTCGCCGGCCATCGATCATTGCGACAGCTATGGCTACAGTCCCGGCAGTCCACCCAAAGATGCCTACTGGAACGCGGTGTATGACGTTCCGGGTGTTGCAGCACGCTGGACCTTGTCTCCCCCATACAACTTCGACTTGGGCGCTGTGGAGCAAAACGACATCATCTTTGCCAACGGCCTGGGCAACCGTCCGGACAACTGAGCTGGTGCAAATTATGCACATTGGTGGTGGCGCAATCACTGGATCCAAGTCCACACGAGAATGACAAAACGTGTACATCGACGCCAAGCAAATGCTGTTCGACTCTGAAATCCATTTGATCAGGGGTATATTCCGGTGTCGACAGAATTTCCGATGATGGATACGGTTGCCCGCCGTGCCTTGGAGTGGGTCAGCTCGGCTGCTGTCCTGCAGCCGTGCTGGTTTGCGCCATTGATCGTGAGGCCGCATGCATCGGGCGACATGGCGCATGGAGTCGGTGATGAAAACTGCCAATAGGATCCGTCTTTTTGCTGTGCTTCTAGCCGGCCTGAGCCTGCCCGCGATGGCCACTACGCGCACCGGGCAGGGACGCGCGCCCTGCAACGGCATCGTGCAGGCCTGCATCGATGGTTCGACCAATGGCGATTGCATCGATATCGCCAGCAATGGGCCGATCAACGAAGATCTCAGTCTCTACGAGCGCAGCCTGACGCTGCGCGCTGCCAATGGTTTCCATCCTGAATGACGGCTGGTCGCGGGATCTCAGCCGCCACGTCGAGCATGGTTGACGACCGCGCCGTTCGCGTTTCCGGGGTCAGACTTGCCGCTCGCCGATTCTGCAAGCCTGAACCCATGAACGAAAAACTCCGGCAATCTGCGTAGCCGCCTAACGATGCGAAAGATCCTTCGCGGCCATGTGAAGGATGCTCGCGATGTCCTCCTGGCCATTGGCGACCGCGATGTCGAGTGCGGTTCTTTGCGTCGAAGTATCCTTCGCGTCGATGTCGGCGTGGTGTGCGATCAGCACCTGAACAACCTCGATCCGGCCGTCGCGCGCCGCCAACATGATCGGCGTGTAGCCATCCTTGTCGCGCGCATCGACCTTCGCCCCTGCCTCAAGCAACGCGGAGGCGGTCGCCGCATTCGCAGCGAGGGCGAGGGCAGGCATACCGTTCTCGTTGCGCGCATCGACATCCGCGCCGTGTTTGACCCCCGCGCGTACTGCCGCGGCATCGCCCCTGTCCACGGCGGCAAAGAAGGCCTCCATGCGATCCCCGCGTACCGACGGCTCGTCATGCGCTTCGAAGTATCGTTCGCGGATCGTGAGCACGCCGTAGGTGGCCGGCGCCGGCACCGCGATGAAGAGCGCCGCTGCGACAATTGAGCGGGTACTCTTCCTGCGCATGAACGACAGGGTGGCTTGACGCGTGCCATGGATCAGCCGCGTCCCGCCGACGTTGTCCTGGGGAATGATCGCGTTGTCCTTCGCCGAATACAGGCCGATCACACAGGCCTTCGCGCCGGGCGATACCCGTCGCTCCTCGAAATTCGAGTTCTCCAGCTGGTCGTACGAACTGCCCTTCCAGTCCACGCGCAGACATCCGCTGCGATCATCCATCACCCGCGCAAGCTGCTTCGGTATGTCAAGGATCGACTGATCCTCGAACCTGGTCGCCGCGATGTAGTCCCGCGCGCGCTCGACGGTGCCCTTGCCGAGTTTGCTCCTTGAGAATCCTTCAATCCCGGGAAAAGCGAGCAGGCGCACTTCGCGCAACCCGGAGCGAATCACCACGGCGGCCATCGCCACGCCGCTGCGGTCGATTACCGGGGCAGGCTGCGAGTTTCGGTTTCTTGCCTTGCCAATGAACGCGGGGAGCTCCGGGATGTGGCTGATCTCGTAGTCGTAGAGGACGCACTCTTCGCCGCTGAGCGGGGCCTTCAGCACTGCACCGACGGGTTCGATGGTGCCCGCGATCGCCACGCGTTCGCCGTCGCGCAGCGGCCCTTCCGGCCGGGCGATGATTGCCGCGTCGCGACGCTCGAGCCGAGCCTTGCGCAGCCCGCCGATGCCCAGCGCGATGGCGAAGGATCCGATCAGTGCGCCGATCCAGTCCCCCGGAGGATAGAAGAGCTCGTGCGCACCGTACCAGAGGACAGCGAACAGGATTGCCCAAGTCGCCATCGTGACCAGAAAGCTTTTCATGGCTCCACCCTCCAAGGGATGACGAAGTATAGGCCTCCAGGCGCGAGCCTGGCCGAATGGCCCGCCAGGTCGGAATAATCGGTGGTGAGCTTGCGAACCCCAATGGCGGAGTCCATGGCCACAACGGGATCTGCCGAAACTCAAGTATCGTTGGGGTTCGCCTGCGCGCATCGCCAACCTGCGTTCCAACCGCCGACCTGCGTTCCATGCTCCGCTCGCGGCTTCCTGCAGGTTGGTGGTGGGTCAGGTTCCCCTGTCGGGAGCACACAAGGCAATCACCCGCATCACCCTGGAGTGAGAAGCTTCGATTTGACCGATGCCCGGAACCGAACCGGCGGCAAAACTCCAGAAACAAAAACCCCCGCAGCGCGGGGGTTTTTGTTCATGCATTCGAGCGCGCCAGGGTCAAGCGATTTTCTTGGCCGCGGCCTTCTTTGCCGGTGCTGCCTTCTTCGCCGCTGGCTTGGCTGCAGGCTTGGCGGCGGATTTGGCCGCAGCAGAGGCCGAATTCGGCTTGTCGGCTACGACGCTTCCGTCGGCGTGCGGACGCACATTGCCATAGCTGCGAATAGCGATTTTGCCCTTGCGGGTCTTGCGGTCACCACGGCCCATCGGAAATCCTCTAGATCAATTCGGCAAACAAAGGGCGGAAAGGATAGCAGCGCAGCGGCAAAGCGCAAGTCGATTCAGGATTTCGGGGAGCACCGGGCACCGGCGCACGCCATCTTCTCGCCGTCGCCACCATCAATCTGAACCGTCGCATGGCTGACCGCAAAACGGGATTCCAGCAATTCCTGGATTGCTTGAATCGCTTGATCGGAACTGAGCTGGGCATGCAGACGAGCATGCAGGGTGGCCATGCGCTGACCGCCACTCAGCTGCCAGACATGCACATGATGGACTTCACGTACGCCGTCCACGCCCTCTTCGATCTGGCGTCGCAGTTCATCGACATCGACGCCCTCAGGTACGCCTTCGAGCAGGATATGCGCACTTCGTCGCAACAGGCGCCAGGCGCTGTTGAGGATCAGCAGGGAAACAAGAATCGAAATCAGCGGATCGGCCCACAGCCAGTCGAAATAGCGCACGACCAGGGCAGCGGCCACCGCACCGAGCGATCCGAGCAAATCCCCGATCACATGCAGGCGTGCGGCTGCCGTGTTGAGGTCGTCATGGTCATGGTCACGGAGCACGCGCAGGACAAACAGATTGACCAGCAGGCCGGCCAGCGCGACCACCAGCATCATGCCGGACAGGATCGGCGCAGGTTGCAGGAAGCGGAAAGCCGCTTCGTAGACGATCCAGGCGACGAGCAGGATCTGGGTCAGCGCATTGGTATAACCGACCAGCACCTCGAGTCGCGCATATCCGAAGCTGCGCAGCGAATCGGCGGGTCGACGCGCAAACCAGGCGCCGAGCCAGGCAAACAGCAGGGCGACAGCATCAACCAGCATGTGCCCGGCATCGGCAAGCAGGGCCAGCGAACCCGAAATCCAGCCGCCAACCGCCTCGACCACGAGGGTGATGGCGGTGAGTCCGAATGCGATCAGCAGGCGCCGCTCGCGACGGCCATCGTGCGCAGTGGGGCCCCGGACACGGGCGTGATGCGCAGGGTCTTCGTGGTCATGGGAATGATGATGCGAGCGCATGCCGGGCAGTCGAGGCGGGAACCACGGCGATCCTAGACAGCCAGGCCGTGGTTACACAATCACGCCAGCAGAAATCGCAGCATCAGTGCCGACAGGCAGGGCTGTGCACATGGGTCAGGCGCATGTTGATGAGGTGCGAAACGGCAATCATCGTGCCGCCGATGCTGACCACCGCTGCATGCCAGGGATTGGCGTGATCCGATCCGACCAGCACACCGACCACGAGCAGCAGGATTCCCGGCATCAGAAACAGGAAGGCACGATAGCGCCCATGTCTGCGCAGCCCGAACAGCAGGCTGATTGAAGCCAGCACGATGGCGAAGCTCACGAACACCTGCTCGAACGCATGTCCGGCCAGAAAACCCAGACCGAGCGCCGGCAGGATTCCAAAAATCAGCGGCAGCAAGGCGCAATGGATCGCGCAGAGCATCGAGGCGAGCGCGCCGACGCGATCCACGCGACTGTCCAGGCCCTTTCCGGGCAAACGCTTGCTGCGGACATTTTCCATGGCAGTCGGAAGAACCGGATTCATCGGGTCGAGCACGGATCGGCAACCAGGCAGAAATGAATGTTACCTTATAACATACTCAAAGCCGACATGCCGCTACGCGCTCGAACCGTGCTGATTCAACGCGGCTCCGTTCAGGAAGCCGGCTGGTTTGCGCAACCCGCGCAAATGCCGTGAACCTCAAGGGTCTGGCTGGCCGGCTTGAAGCCGCGTTCCCGGGCCTGGGTGGTGAGCAGCACGGCAACCCGTTCATCACAGATTTCGATCGCACTCGAACAGCGATCGCAAATCAGGAACGGAACCTGGTGTGCTTCGCCGGGATGATGGCAACCGACAAACGAGTTGATCGATTCGAGCTTGTGGATGAAACCGTGCTCAAGCAGAAAATCGAGCGCGCGATAGACCGTCGGCGGCGCGGCCACGCCGGGACCATCCTTGAGCCGGTCGAGCAGGTCGTAGGCCTTGACCGGAATCGTCGCTTCGGCGACCAGCTCAAGCACGCGCAGGCGGATCGCGGTGAGGCGAAGACCGCGTTCGTCGCACACCCTGGATACGTCGCGCACGAACGCATCGGCATCGTGGCAATGCGCGTGCTGCTTTTGCGATTTGCGCGAAGTGGGGGTCATGATGAAAGCAACCGGGCTGAACCAGCAAAATCATAGCATCGCCGTCTCGACCCGCCACGCAATCATGGCGGAACGCTGCTGTCGCCGGCCTTGAGGCGCGAGCGCGCCGTGCGTTGCATCGCTTGCCTGAGATTGGCCCCGCATTGGCGGCAGGCGATCGCATCGGGCTGGTTCGGCTTCGCGCATTCGGGGCACGCGAGCCGTTTCGACCGAGCCAGGGCGACGACGATCCAGCCGATCGGGCCAAGCACAGCGGCCCAGATGATGCCGGCCGTCATGCGTCCCCTGGATAGCCCGATCAACGCGCCGCCGGCGATGCTGATCACGGTGAATGCCGTCGCCCACGCCCACAACGCGGGATCAAGCAACACCTTGAGGCAGGCCTGGTTCATGCGCATCACCGCATCGATATCCGAACTGTCGAGCTTCGACAACGCGGCCAGACTGCACTCGAGGGGATCCATGTCGTCAGCCGCCGGCCAGCTTGATCGCGGACTCGATACGGCGCAGAGCTTCGTCGCGACCGGTCAGGAACACGGTGTGGTCGATCGACGGTGACACCTGGGTTCCGGTAATCGCGACGCGCAGCGGCTGGGCGACCTTGCCCATGCCCTCGCTGATGGCTGTGGCGGCGTCGGCAATGGCCGCATGGACGTTCTCGAGGTTCCAGTCCGAGGTTGCGGCCAGCTGCGCATGCACGGCCTGCAGTGCAGGCAATGCGGTGGCCGAATTCAGATGCTTGGCCACTGCGGCATCGTCGTAGTGCTCCAGCGGCGCGTACCAGACGCGTGCCTTCTCGGCCATTTCCTTGAGCGTTTGCGCACGCTCGCGCAAGGCCACAATCACATCGACCGGCTCGGGCCCCTGCTCCGGATCGATGCCAATCGCACGAAGCTGCCAGGTGAAATGCGGCACGAGCTCGAGCGGATCGTCGTTCTTGATGTATTGCTGGTTGAGCCAGGAAAGCTTCTCGACATCGAAGCGCGAGGGCGCGCGGTTGGCGTTGCCGATATCGAACATCTCGATCATCTGCTCGCGCGAGAAAAGCTCCTGGTCACCATGTGACCAGCCCAGGCGCACCAGATAGTTGAGCACCGCATGTGGCAGAAAACCGTCATCACGATATTGCATGACGCCGACCGCACCGTGCCGTTTGCTGAGCTTCTGCCCGTCCGGGCCAAGGATCATCGGCAGATGCGCAAAGGTCGGCACCACAGCGTCAAGGGCGTGGTAGACATTGATCTGGCGTGGCGTGTTGTTGACGTGGTCGTCGCCGCGGATGACCTCACTGATGCGCATGTCGATGTCATCGACAACGACGGCGAAGTTATATGTGGGAAAGCCATCGGAACGGAACAAGACGAAGTCATCGAGCTCCTCGTTGCTCCATTCAATGCGGCCCTTGACCTTGTCATCGAAGACCACGCTTCCCGAAGTCGGATTCTTGAACCGGATCACCCGGTTCGGATCCTCGCGAAAGCCTTCGTTGCGATCCCGGTAATAGCCGTTGTAACGCGGCTTGAGGCCCTTCTCCATCGCCTCGGCGCGCATCGCCTCGATTTCCTCCTTCGATTCGTAGGCGTAGTAGGCCTTGCCGGCCTTGAGCAGGTCTTCAACCACCTGGCGATAGCGATCCATGCGCAGGGTCTGGTAGAACGGCCCCTCATCGTGATCGAGGCCAAGCCAGCTCATGCCATCGAGAATGGCCTGCACGGCCGCCTGGGTTGAACGTTCGCGATCGGTATCCTCGATGCGCAGGATGAATTCACCGCCACGATGGCGCGCTTCCAGCCAGCAGAAAAGCGCCGTGCGCGCGCCGCCGATATGCAGGAAGCCGGTCGGGCTGGGGGCAAAACGGGTTCGTACAGTCATTGCAGGTTTCAGTCGGACAGAAAGACCAGAAAGCGTAGCAGATCGGGGCTTTGCTGCCTGCCGCCAGGCCCACCGGAAGATCCGGCCACTTCCTTGTGGCCAGCTCTCCCCCGCATGCGATTTCGATGGATCCGTTCCCCAACATCCGGCCACCCGGCACGATCGTCCAGCCGATGATGCGTATTGAAGATGTACCAGAACGGTCGAAAAACATAACTATTCTGTAGATAGTACCGTTTTGGAACACTAGCCAGGACTGAGGCCCGCTTCATGCAGGATCAGGGGGCAACACCGGAATCGATCCCGATGCATCGGGCGACGCGATGGCAGGCAAGGTGCCGTGCCAGAATCCCGACTTCCCGGTTCGGCAGCAAGGTGGGCGAGGATGTTGATTCGGAACCGATGTAGATTGAACTGCCTTCGGTTCCGGCTGACGATCACGGAGCGGCATGGCCCGGGCCGACCCTGAGTCGCCAGTACCGATTCGGCAGCAATCGCTGCCTGCTTGCCTTTCGGTTGCATTGGGCAAAACGCTCCCGGACGCTCTGACTGGCGATGCGAGCGCATGAACGCGACACGATCGATTTGTGGGCCGTTTGGATCACCGCGTCGATGTGATCCAGCGGCGATGGCTCGGCCTTCATGGTGTCAATGCGCAGGAAGCGGCAGAATCGGGTCACCGAACCCGAAAATGCAAACGGCCCGCAATGATTTCCCGAACCCTCACTGCCGCGTGTATCGCAATATCGCTGCTTGCAACGGCGGCATGTGCGCCCTCTCCGCCGCGACCGCCCGGCTTGGCGACCGGCACTCGCGCCACCCTGGCCATTCTGGAATCGACCGATATCCACTCGAACGTTCTCAGCTATGACTACTACAAGCTGGCCGAGGACGATTCACTCGGATTCGAGCGCATGGCGAGTCTCGTCGCCGAGGCGCGCAAGCAGTACACCAATACGCTGCTGTTCGATGCCGGCGACACCATCCAGGGCACCGCTCTGGCCGACTGGCAGGCGCGCGGCAAGCCGCTGGCCTGTGATCGGGAACTGGCCATGTACAAGGCCATGGATGTGCTCGGCTACGATGGCGGCACGCTCGGCAACCACGAGTTCAACTACGGCTTGCCGTTCCTGGCTCAGGTGACCAACCAGCCGACAATCATCGATGGAGTCGCGACAAGGCATTGCAGGGGCCCGAATTTTCCATTAGTGCTGGCCAATGTTTTCAATGCGGGTGATGGCAAACCACTGTATCCACCCAGCGCCTTGCTCAAGCGCACGTTCAAGGCGATCGACCCGAATGGCAAGGCCATCGACGTGCCAATCCGGATCGGCATCATCGGTTTTACGCCACCGCCGATCCTGCTCTGGGATCGCAACAACCTGGAAGGCAAGGTGACCACGATCGGCGTGGTCGAAGCGGCCCGCCGCTATGCTCCCGCGCTTCGCGCCGAG
The DNA here is from genome assembly GCA_964390215.1 of uncultured Dokdonella sp. Taxonomy (GTDB): domain Bacteria; phylum Pseudomonadota; class Gammaproteobacteria; order Xanthomonadales; family Rhodanobacteraceae; genus Dokdonella. Next base: position 9,188 of record CAYMHF010000061.1, read on the forward strand.
GGCGCCGACATCATCGTCGCAATCTCGCATGGCGGCATCGACACGCGCGACTACACCGAGCAGATGGAGAATGCGAACTGGTATCTGGCCGAGGTGCCGGAGATCGATGTGCTGTTGATGGGCCATTCGCACCAGGCATTTCCCGATCCCGGCAACAAGAAGTCGCGCTACAACGAGCTGCCCGATGTCGACAACGAGCGCGGTTTCATCCACGGCAAGCCGGCCGTCATGGGCAACATGTGGGGCAAGAGCCTCGGACTGATCGAACTCGGCCTCGTTCGCCGCGATGGGCGCTGGCGGATCGATCCAGCGGCCACCCATGCAGAAGTGCGCAATATCCGCGACACCGATGGCGTCGCGGTCGCGGCGGATCCAGCCATCGGCGCCGCCGTCAGTGCCGAGCATGAGGCCACGATTGCCTATGTCTCGGCACCCATCGGCGCGAGCGATTTCCCGATGACGACGTATTTCACCGCGATCGGCGATGTCAGTGCGATCCAGCCGGTCAACAGCGCGCAGCGTGCCTACGTTCAACATTACATCGCCGAAAACATGCCGGAGCTGAAGGATATTCCGGTGCTTTCCGCAGCGGCTCCATTCAAGGCCGGGTTTGGTGGTGCCACCGATTTCACCGACATCGCCGCCGGCCCGCTGGCTATCCGCAACGCGGCCGACCTCTATCTGTATCCGAACACGCTGTCGGCCGTGAGAGTCGATGGTGCCGGGATCAAGGCCTGGCTGGAAAAATCAGCGGGCTATTTCAACCGCATCGATCCACAACTTGCGACGCCGCAGGAGTTGGTCAATCGCAAGACACCCAGCTACAACTTCGATGTGATTCAGGGCCAAATCCGCTATGCAATCGACCTCAGCCAGCCGTTTGGCGAGCGCATCGTCGACCTGCGCTTCAATGGGCGCCCGATCGATCCGCAACAGGCATTCATCGTGGCGACAAACAATTATCGAGCCAGCGGCGGCGGCGACTTCCCGGGTACGGGTGGCGCGCATGTCGTTCTCAACGCACCGGACATGAACCGGCAGATCCTGATTGACTGGGTCAGGCAACGTCGTCAGCTCAGCCTCGATCAGGATGGCGCCGACCGCCCCTGGCGCTTCGTTGCGCTGCGAACCAGCGGCGCAATCGTGTTCCACACCGCCAGCGGAAAACTCGACCAGGCACGCAGGCTCGGCATCAGTGGTGTTCGTGAAGTCAGCCGCGACAGCGATGGCATGTCGAGCTATACAATCGATCTTTCCGGATCCGACTGACCATCGCGGTCGGCCACTCGGCGCGAGCACCCATGCACAACGGCGCATTGATCGACCATCCGCAACGCCGACTCGCGCGCCGCGTGCTCGCCCTTAGCCTGCTTGCGGCACTCTCTGATCCGGTTGCCGCCGCCGATGCCCTGCCCGCCGATATTCCGCTGCAATGGCCGCTGGCGCATGAGCGCAGTGCGCAGATCACCCCGCTGCGTGCGCGCCTCGATGCCATGCGCATCTCGCGACCTGCGCCAGCAGGAACCCAACCGCGCGTGCTGCCCGTCACCAATTGCAACGACGACGATTCCGCCGGCAGCCTGCGCAGCGAACTCGAGTTGGCCCACAGCGGCGACACCATCGACTTGTCCGGGCTGACCTGCAGCACGATCAGCCTGAGCCAGGGCGCGCTCAAGCTTGAACTGAATGATCTGGCCCTGGTCGGCCCCGGCGCCGATCGCCTAATCCTCGATGGCGGGAATCGCGACCGCATCCTGCTGCATCCGGGCTCGGGCACCCTGACGATCGAGGGCCTGACCCTCGCCCACGGTCGCTTCGATGCGGTCGACAACGACATCGGCTTTGGCGGCTGTGTCGCCACGGGTGCTGATCTCGTCCTGCGCCACAGTGTCATCCGCGATTGCCTTGCCGTCGGCGTCGGCTCCTATGGCGGCGCCGTGCTGTCCGGATACCTGACCATGAGCAACAGCACGGTCTCGGGCAGCACCGCCTTCGGCGATCATCCGACCAATGGCACGGCGGCCTATGGCGGCGGGGTGTTTGCCTACGGGGTCAACATCCTCGACAGCACCATTTCCGGGAATTTGGCCATCGGCACCGACAACGCTCCGCTATCGCACTGGGAGATCGGCGGTGGTCTGTTCATCGCCCGCAATGGCGGCAGCATTGAGCGATCGACGATCAGCGACAACTTCGCGATCCGCTTCGCCGGCGGCCTGACCCAGGAAGGCGAGCTCGAACTGCGCAATTCGACGATCAGCGGCAACTCGACCGCGCAGGATGATGGCGGCGGCCTGCGCGTTCGCCAGGGCACATCCATTCGGGTGATCAACTCGACCATTGCCGGCAACCATGCCGGATCGAACGGCGGCGGCATCTCGTTCATCGACAACGCCTTGCCATCAACCCTGATCAGCACGATTGTCGCCGACAACAGTTCGCCATCCGGTGCCGATGATGTCTACAGCACGATGCCCCTGCCGGTTTCCGGATCGCACAACCTCATCATGCATTCCGGCGCCAACCCGCAGTTGCCCGCAAACACCCTCGATGGCAATCCGTTGCTGTTGCCACTGGCCGACAATGGTGGCCCGACCCTGACCCGCGCCCTGCCCGCCGACAGTCCGGCCATCGACAACGGCGACAACCCGGACCTCCGTTCAACCGACCAGCGCGGCGGCAATTACCTGCGCGAATACAACGGGCGCGCCGACATCGGCGCATTCGAAAACCAGGGCATCGCCACACGCAACCTGCCTCTGAACGGACTCGGCAAGGCGGCATCCCTGATCCTGGCCGGACTGCTGGCCATCGCGGCAGGACTCGGATGGCAGCGCAAGCGGAATTCGCCACACTGACAGATCAATGGCCGACCGCAGGCTGCAGCGGGAGTCGCCGCCACAGGCCTGAACCGATTTCTCGCAAGATCTGCGGATTCCCGGTCTGCTCGGCGGCAGCGTTTTGAACGAACTCGCTACTTCACCGTCACGGTGATTCTGCTCGACACGATCGGCGGATCGAACTGCATGTGCAGGGCGTCAGCCAGATCGAGCTGCAAGGTGTGCTTGCCTGGCGCAAGCTTGATCGTCGTCTCGGTCTGGCCGCCACCAAAATGGACGTGATGGTCGTCGGCCGGAATCGGCTGATCGAGGGGCGGCAATGCATCGACATCGATCAGCAGATGATGATGACCGGTACCCTGATTCATCGTGCCTGCCGGCGATACACCCATGCCACGCAAACCAAAGCGCACAATGAACTCCTTCGAGACCACCTCGCCATCCCTGGGCGAGATGAAATAGAGCTCGACACCGGTTGGTGCTGTTGTGCGCGGCAGATTCGCCGCCTTGCCGTTGTCGGCAGCAGCCGGAAACATGAACACGCTGGCGCCGGCCAGCACGAATGCACATAGCAGCAGCTTTGCAAGAGACATCGGATTACTCCTTCACGGGCGGGAAACACACTCCATCATGCCATCGACGTGATGAATGGGTCAGCTACAGATCAGGCCGGAATTTCGACGATGTTGTCCTTCATCTGCCGCCGCTGGCGGGAGAAGTCGCCAAAGATGATTGAAACGGTCGCCCGACACTCACTGCGGTCTTGCCGCTCGCATGAAAATATCCAACCGATTTCATCCGCAGTGCGGAATAAGTGTTGACGATCACCTCCACACTCCTTATTCTCTCGCGCCTCCCGGGGCCATAGCTCAGCTGGGAGAGCGCTACAATGGCATTGTAGAGGTCGGCGGTTCGATCCCGCCTGGCTCCACCAGATTTAC
>CAYMHF010000062.1:0-11027 GCA_964390215.1 uncultured Dokdonella sp.
TGATGCCGCGCTTGGTCATCGCCAGGGTCTTGATGATCGGCGGCAGGTTCAGCTCATCGACGGTCGGGATGCGTGTTTCGATTCGGCGCAGAACCATGCCGACGCAGTTGCGCTGGTAGAAGCACGAGACACGGAATCGACCAACGCCGGTGACGGCGATGGCGAACTGGCACTCGTGTGTCTTTTCGAACTCCTCGCGCTGCGAGGGCGTCATCACGTTGAGCACCATGTCGCGCGCCTGCTGCGGCGTCAGCGCATTCTGCGTGATCGGCGAAATTCGGCCGTGGACCTTCATCGATGGCGCGACGCCGGCCGTGATGAAAAGGTCGGAGGCTTTCTTGTGCACCATCAGCTTCAGGAACGAGGTGAAATCAACGCTGCTCATGAGCATCTCCCTGCACCGGGTCAACCCGGTTTTGCGGGCATCTTACACCGGCAACAATCGTGTTGGCTGCGACCGGCCGCACGCTGTGACACGTTGGCGTGCGTCAAACGGCATCGATCAGCGAGGTCTGCCGGGTGTCCGGCATCAACACGTAGACCAGCAAGGACACCGCAATGCACGCCGTCACATACCAGTAGAACCCTGTCTCTTGCCCGATGCTCCTGAACCACAGGGCGATATATTCGGCTGTGCCGCCAAAAATCGATACCGTCAGTGCATAAGGCAGACCGACCCCCAGCGCCCGGATTTCAACCGGAAAAAGCTCCGCCTTCACGACGGCATTGATCGCGGTATATCCGGAGACGATCAACAAGGCCAGCATGATCAGGGCGAATGCCTCGAATGCGTTGCCGACCCCCGCCAGTGCGCTGAGGATGGGCACGGTCAGCAAGCTTCCAAGTACGCCGAAGCCGATCAGGATCGGACGCCTGCCGATCCGATCGGACAGCGCGCCGACCAGCGGTTGCAGCAGCATGTACACGATCAGGGTCGATGCCGAAACCAGGGTCGCGGTCTGCCGATCCATGCCGACACTGTTGACCAGGAACTTGAGCATGTAGGTCGTGTAGGTATAGAAGGCGACCGTGCCGCCCAGGGTCAATCCGACAACGGTCAATATGGCACGCGGATGACGCAGCAAGGCACGCAGCGAACTGTTCGGCCTTGAACTGCGAGTCGATTTCTCGAACGACTCGGTCTCAGCCATGTTGCGTCGCAGATAAAGCGCGGTGACGGCACACAAGGCACCGATCACGAACGGAATGCGCCAGCCCCAGGCATCGATCTGGTCGGCATCGAGAAATACCTGCTGCAGCAGGATCAGCACGGCCAGCGCAAGCAACTGGCCGAGGATCAGGGTGACTTACTGGAAACTTGACCAGAAGCCCCGATGCTCGGGCGCCGCCATCTCGCTCAGGTAGGTGGCCGAGGTGCCGTATTCGCCGCCGACGCTGAGGCCTTGCAGCAATCGTGCAAGCACCAGCAGGATCGGTGCGGCGACGCCGATCGACGCATAGCCGGGCGTCAACGCGATCATCAATGAGCCCGCGCACATCAGGGTTACCGACAACATCAGCGCCGATTTGCGTCCTTTCCGATCCGCCCACAAGCCCATCAGCCAGCCGCCAATCGGTCGCATCAGGAAGCCGACCGCAAACACGGCCGCACTATTGAGCAATTGCGCGGTGCGATCGCCCTGTGGAAAAAACACCTTGGCAAAATACAGCGAGAAGGCTGCATAGACATACCAGTCATACCATTCGACCAGGTTGCCGATCGAACCACTGAAAATCGAGCGCAGGCGCTGGGCCGAGGTCATCGGCATCGGACAGAACTCCATCTCGGCTCGCATCCCGACCGACAGCGACTTCGGGCGCGCATCAACGACGATTGTCGCTGCCGAGCCGATCCCAGAAATGGGCCATCTCCAGATACGTGAACGAAGCCGACCAGGTGATCAGCACAAACCCGGCCAGTGATTCGGTTCCGATCAGAAAGCGCACGGCACCAACCGGCGCGAGATCGCCAAAGCCGACCGTGGAATAGGTTACCGCCGAGAGATAAACGGCATCGAACAGATGCAGATTCGCTGAGCCGACGATATGGCCACACGCAGGCCACATCAGCAGCAGCCAGCAGGTAAAGCCAAATATCCAGATCTCGATGATATGCAGAATCAAGATGGCGGCGATCGCATACAGCACCTTGCGCCGACGTTGGCCGCTGCGCCGGGCCAATCGATTGGACAGAAGAACCAGGCCCTCATAGTGGAGCAGCACCACCACAGCGACCGCCGCGAACGTCGCCAGAACAACGGCCATATTGGCTGCCCAGTTCTGGTAAAGATCCAATACAGGCTCAGCGATCATCGAGTCAGGTTCCGAGGCCGTCAGCGTGCGGCCGGCTTGAAGGGCTCGATTATATGGTCAGCCAGAACCACCTCGCGCCGTCACCGCCCCAAAGGCAACGTGGTCGCATTGCGCTGCAGCCATGCCCGCTTGTTCTGCGCGCGGAACGGAAGCCGTGAAGAACCATATCCTGTCGCAGGTACCCGGCAAGGGCTCCATCCGGCAGTCGGTCGCTCAGGAGCGATGCGTTGCTTGCGCGATGATGGCGAATTCCGATAACGCAGGCACTGCTTCGATGCTGATGCGGTTCGGCAATTTGCCCGAAGAGGAATCATGCGCCGCCGCCGCTGCGCGTTGCACCGCCTTGTGGGTTGCGCGCCAGACCTGCTCGGAATCGTAGTGTGTCGGACTGCCCAGCCAGCGCGGATCGCCACTGCGCGCGGCTTTCGGCAACTCCTTGGTGCCCATCCGCGGCCCGGTGAACAAGGGCACCCAGAGGCCGTCGCGCGCGTTCGCCTCGATGCACAGGAAATAATGCTGGGCGTGAACCGCCTCGTGCTCGGCGCAACTCGACCGCGCCCCTTCGCGGATCAGTTCATCGGGATCCATGCGCAATACCAGCCCCGGAGCATGCACATGGGCCATCGGCAAATCCTGTCGTGTCGGATAGATCAACCACCATGGACTGTTGCGGGTGTTTGCGCAACGGAAACACGTTGCGGTCGAGACATTCGGTGCGCGCTTCGGCGCAATTCGACAGCAATCGCCCGCGAGGTATCGTGACCCGGCGCACCCGCTTAGCCCGCCGCCTGGATGGGTACCGATGCGACACGGGTACAAACCCGGCTGCGCAGACCGCCGTCACCTGACCATCATGTTCGGCACCGTGCGATGCGCAGCCCAGAGCGCGGCAAGCGCACCGCCGACGCAGGCGGTCGCCACGTAATAAACCGGCGCGTAGGCCTCACCCATGCCAATCCAGAAGCTGACGACCAGCGGAGTCAATCCACCGAGAATGGCATAGGCCACGTTGTAGGCGAATGAGATGCCGGAGAAGCGGATGGCCGACGGAAACGCGCGAACCATCAGACTCGGAATAGCGCCGGTGACACCGACGAACAGTCCGCTGATCGTGTACGCAAGGGTGAAATATTCAGGCGCGAAAGCGAGCGTCCGATACAGCCCCGCCGTGGCCACGGCAAGGCCGACTGCACCAACAACAAGCACGCGCTCGACACCGAAGCGGTCGACTGCGATTCCGTAGAGAACGCATCCAATGCAAAGCGCGAAGGTTGCCAGCGAACTCGCTTTCGCCGCAACTGCAGGCGCGATCGAAAACAGACTCTGCACCAGGGTCGGCGTCATCAGGATGACCACGACGATTCCGGCGGTCAGCATCCAGGTGATCAGCATGGAGCGGATGACCGCACCCCAGTGCCCCTGCAGCACGACCTTCAGCGGCAGGCCCTTGACCAGTTCGCGTCGGCGACGCATCTCCTCGAACACCGGCGTCTCTTCAAGATAACGGCGCAACCAGACGGCCAGCATGCCGAACAAGCCGCCGAGGATGAACGGCAGGCGCCAGGCCCAGTCGAGTATCTCTTCGCTGGTCCAGCTTGAATTGATCCAGCTGGCGACGAGAGAGCCCAGCAAGATGCCGAAGGTGAGGCCCGAGGTCAGCGTGCCGCAGGCAAAGCCGATACGTGATTCCGGTACATGCTCGGAGACGAACACCCAGGCACCCGGCACCTCACCGCCTACCGCTGCGCCCTGCAAAACGCGCAAGAGCAGCAACAGGATCGGCGCGACGATGCCGATCGTGGCGAATGTCGGCAACAGACCCATCAGCAGGGTTGGCACGGCCATGAGCAGGACACTCAGCATGAACATGCGCTTGCGCCCAACGCGATCGCCGAAATGCGCCATGACGATGCCGCCAAGCGGTCGCGCCAGGTAACCGGCGGCGAAAATACCGAAGGTCTGCAGTTGACGCAGCCATTCCGGCATGTCGGGCGGAAAGAACAGTTTGGCGATAACCGCCGTGAAGAACACGAAGATGATGAAGTCGTAGAACTCCAATGCGCCACCGAGGGCGGCAAGCATCAGGGTGCGAAGATCGCGACGACTCAGGCTGCGTTCTGCAGATCCGTTCATGGGGCCAACAATCCGGCGGGTCGAAAGTCGACATATATCACCGAATGGCAGAGCCGGGCAGACCGCGCCGATGTCTGCCCAGCACATCGCGTCTGATCCGGGCAGAATGCCTGTTTGCGCACGCGTTTCCAGCGCCCCATCCTGCCCCTGCCCATGCAACGTCTTTCCATCCTGTTCGATCGCACGACCTTGAGCCTGATTGCCACTGTCGGCCTGGCCATCCTCGTCCCATGCCGAGGCGATGTTGCACGCGCATTCGACGTTTTCTCGGTCGCCGCCATCGCCTTGCTGTTCTTTCTGCACGGTGCGCGCCTGCCACGTGAGGCGATCATCGCCGGCTTGACCCACTGGCGTCTGCATCTGCTGGTACTGACCTGCACGTTTGTCCTATTCCCGTTACTTGGCCTCGGCATCGAGTGGTTGACACCGACCTCGCTGCTGACGCCTGAACTGATGATCGGCATCCTGTTCCTGTGTGCCCTGCCCTCAACCGTGCAGTCATCGATCGCCTTCACTTCGATTGCGCGCGGAAACGTTGCCGCTGCGGTTTGCAGTGCCTCGATGTCGAACCTGCTCGGCGTATTCCTGACCCCACTGCTGGTGTCAGCCATGCTCGCAAGGCAGGGCACAATACAGTTGAACCTCGCCGCGATCGCCAAGATCGTGCTCGAACTGTTCCTGCCGTTTGTCGCCGGCCATCTCGCCCGGCCGCTGATCGGCACATGGGTCTTGCGTCGTCGCCACCTGCTCGCCGCCACCGATCGCGGCACGGTCTTGCTCGTGGTCTACATCGCGTTCAGCGCATCGGTCGTCGAAGGGCTCTGGCAGCGGGTGCCGACAGCGGCTTTGGCCGTCTTGCTCGCGGTCACCGCGATCATGCTGACGATTGCGCTGGGCGGCACGACCTGGCTCAGCCGGCATCTCGGCTTCAAGCGCGAGGATGAAATCGCCATTGTCTTCTGCGCCTCGAAAAAGAGCCTGGCCAGCGGCGTGCCGATCGCCAAGATCCTGTTCGCCGGCAATCCCGCGCTCGGCATGATCGTCCTGCCGGTGCTGCTCTATCACCAGATCCAGTTGATGGCTTGCGCCGTGCTTGCCCAACGATACGCGGTAAGCGGACAGCGGTAAGCCGTTGGCGGGAAGAGCGCGGACATTCGGCTATCTCCGGTATTGGCAGCAACCGGCTTTACAGTTTGGCGCGCAACAAGCGCAACGCTCTTTCCGCTCACCACTCACCGCTGACGGTGCCCTCAAGCGCGCCGTCGAAACCAGGTCGTGGTCATCACGATCAGCGGCAATTTCGTTGGTGGTGAGCGAATGCGAACCCCAACGCCGGCGACTAGACACCGACTCAGCGCAGCATGGGTGGACAACCATTGGGGTGCGCCAACGCTTACCCCAACCTACTCGGGCTCAATGGCTGGCACGACAGCGCAACGCCTTTCCCGCTCACCGCTCACCGCGGCAGATAGTGATCGATCAGCAAGAAGGCGAACAAGGCCATCAGGTAGATGATCGAATAGTTGAACACCTTCATTGCGAAAAAGTCATCCGGCGGGTTGAGCAGGCGGATCGCGTAGTAGAGAAAGCCTGCGCCGAGCACGAGCGCACCACCAAGATAGAACACGCCGCTCATGCCGGTCAGATACGGCAGGATCGTCACGATCAGCAACAGGATCGTGTAAGCCAGCACATGCCAGCGCGTGTAAGTGACACCGTGGGTGACCGGCAGCATCGGCACCTGGGCACGCGAGTAGTCGGCGACGCGAAAGATCGCCAGGGCCCAGAAATGCGGCGGTGTCCAGATGAAGATGATCAGGAACAGGAGCAGCGCATACGGATGCACATGACCGGTCACCGCGACCCATCCGAGCAGCGGAGGTGCCGCGCCCGCCGCGCCACCGATGACGATGTTCTGCGAGGTCGCCCGCTTCAGAAAGGCCGTATAGATGATCGCGTAGCCGATCAACGAGGCAAACGTCAGCAAGGCTGTCAGCGTGTTGACGAGAAGGGCCAGGATCGCCATCGACAAAGTGCCGAGCACGATCGCGAAGATCAGAACCTGCAGCGGCGTCAACGCCCCGGTGGGCAACGGCCGATGGGCCGTGCGCGCCATCAGGCGGTCGATGCGCTGGTCGATCAGATGGTTGATCGCCGCCGCCGATGCGGCGGCCATCCAGATACCGAGGAATCCGGCAACCGACTGGCGCAGGGGCGGCCATCCGGGCACCGCGAGGAACATGCCGATGATCGCAGTGAACACGATCAGGGCAACCACGCGGGGTTTGGTCAGCTCAAGATACTGGCGGGCGATCGAGGACATGCGTCAGGGCGGTTCACGGAAAGGTTTACGGAATCAAGGTAGCGGCAAGTTCGCCCAAGGTCACGCGGCAAAGCGGGCGCGCCGGAGGAAACGTGCTCTCGATCGGATTACTTGGTCACCTTGTACAGATCCTTGCGAAAACCGCTCGCATCGAATCCATCGGCATAGTAGGTCAAGGCGGTTCCATCCGGCTTGACCAGCACGGCCGCCACGCCGTCATCAACGGCCGGCACCCAATCGGCAAAGCCGTGGTTGACGTCGGTGCCGACTTGCCACATCGACATGACCTCGGCGGCCTCGGCACCTGGCGGCGGCGTGCCAAGATAGAGCAGGCGCACACGACTGGAATTCTGGTTGAGTGAAATGCGTGCACGATGCATGAGATCGAGCTGAGCCATGCACGCCGGCCCGCATTGCTTGCCCGGAATCGCGACGACGCTCCAGCGCCAGTCGGGATCATGCCAGTCAAGGCGCGAGCCGTCGGCGAGCGCGATTGCAACATTCTCGACCGATCGTTGCGGAACGATGCCCTGACCGAAGCTTCGCGTACCCGGCGTCCAACCACTGATGGCGAGCGCGGCGGCCAGCATGACCGGCAATGCGAACATGGCCGCGATCATGACCAGCTGCACGCGTTTGCTGTTTCTTGATTGCATCATTGCGAACCTGTTTTTTCGCGCCGCCAATGCAGCACGATGAAGATGACGATCGTGGTGACAAGGAAGCCGAACCACTGCACCGCATAGCCGAGGTGGCGCTCCGGCGGAATGATCTGCGGCGTCCATTCGCGCTTGAATCCGGAAGCCGGATCGGCGTCGAGCAGGACCACGCGCGAATCGATCCGGTAGCCGAGATCCTCAGCGATCTCGGTCGTATCGATATGGATCGTCAGTTTCGGCCAATGCGCCTGTCCCGGCAACGCGTTTCCACCAAGACGCAACCCGCTACCGGGTGTTGGCGCATACAGCCCGCTCAATTCGACTTCCGCGCTGGGCAGATCGGGAATGAGGGGTACCTGGGCGTGTTCGTCCTTGGCGATGAAGCCGCGATTGATCAGCAAGGCAAGTGCGCCATCATCGGGCTTGAATGGGCTGAGGACGATGACTCCCTGACGTCCGTCACGCACCTGGTCATCAAGCACATAATCGCGTTGCAACTCAAAACGGCCGCGCACTCGCACATGCGGGTAGAGCTCGCCAGGCGGAAGCCGGCGTGCCTGCGACAGCATGATTGGCGCAGCCCTTGCGGCCCCGGCGTAGGCAGCCAGCAGGGCCTTCTTCTCGGCCGCTCGATGCAGTTGCCAGAGACCCAGCCAGGTGAACAGGCAGGCGCCGAGGCAGGCTGAAACCATGGCCAGCAGACTCGGGCGATGCCAGCGTCGTCCCTGCCCCACTGACACTATAATCGACCGCTTCGCGGGCTTTCCGGCTCGCCATGGGATTTCGGTATGACCAGCAAGATCCTGATCGTCGTTTTCCTGATTGCCATCGTCTGGAACCTCGGTGCCGGCATGTACTACATGATGACCGACAAAGGCGGCAGCGACCGCACCGTCAAGGCCCTGACCAAGCGCATCGCGCTATCGGTACTGTTGATCGTGCTGATCATCGTCGGCATGCTGACCGGCTATATCCAGCCGCACGGCCTTTGAAAGCCGGGAATGGGGAGTAGGGAGTGGGGAGTAGGTAAAGCGCGCTGCTCTCCACTCACCGCCTTTCCCATTCTCTATTCCCAATTCTCAATTCCCGGCCCTTGAAAGCTGGGAATCGGGAGTGGGGAGTCGGTAAAGCGCACGTGTCGCCGCTCACTGCCTTTCCCATTCTCCATTCCCTATTCTCCATTCCCGGTCTTTAGAGCACATACACAAACACGAACAGGCCGAGCCAGACCACGTCGACGAAGTGCCAGTACCAGGCAACCGCTTCGAAACCGAAGTGGTTGTCCCTGGTGAAATGGCCCTTGGCGCAGCGGAACCACATCACGGTCAGCATGATGGCGCCAAGCGTGACATGCGCGCCGTGGAAACCGGTCAGCATGAAGAATGTCGAGCCGTAGATGCCACTGCCGAGGGTAAGGTTGAGATGCTGGTAGGCTTCCATGTACTCGGTGGCCTGGAAGTACAGGAAGCTCGCACCAAGCGCGATCGTGGCCGCCAGCCAGACCAGCAGGGCACGGCGGTAGCCGGCACGCAGGGCATGATGGGCAAAGGTGATTGTCACACCCGAGCTGAGCAGGAGCAGGGTATTGACCAGCGGCAGATGCCAGGCCGGAATCGTTTCGAAGCTGCCACCGATGTTGCCGGGGCCGTTGGTCGGCCAGCTCGGCGTGTAATCCTGCCAGAGGAAATAGTTGGTCAACGCTCCATGACCTTCGCCACCGATCCACGGCACCGAGTACATGCGTGCATAGAACAAGGCACCGAAGAACGCGCCGAAAAACATGATTTCGGAGAAGATGAACCACATCATGCCCATGCGGAACGAAACATCGACCTGCTTGTTGTAGTTTCCGGCAACCGATTCGCGAATGACCGTGCCGAACCAGCCGAACATCATGAAGGCGATGATTGCCAGGCCGAGGAAGAACAGGGGCGAAGTGGCCAATCCCGAGCCGCCATTCATCCAGTTGGCGGCACCGATGGCCGTGCTGAACAAACCGATGGATCCGACAATCGGCCAATGGCTGCCGTGTGGAAGGAAATACGCATCGTGTGTTTGCGCCATGATCTTGGAACCCCGGACTCAAAGGTGTAGGTCAGTTCTTCGCGATGCCGGAAAGCGGAGCGGGCATCAGGCTCAATTGCCTGGTTGCCAGCTCGTTCGCATAGAACGTGTAGGAAAGTGTCAAGGTGGTGGTCGCCCTTGGCAACTGCGGATCAACCACAAAGCGAACCGGCATGCGCCGCGATTCGCCGGCCTGCAGCGTCTGCTCGGTGAAACAAAAGCATTCGGTCTTGTTGAAATACGGCGATGCCTCGCTGGGCGCTACGCTTGGCACGGCATTGCCGACGATCGCCGCACTCGACTGGTTGGTCGCATCGAACCAGACTTCGGTCAAAGCGCCCGGATGTACGTTGACGCGCACCTTCTCGGCCTTGAAATCCCACGGCAGCTTGCTGTTGACACTGGTCACGAACTCGACCGCCACCGTGCGCGATTCATCGACCGTCATCAGCGCGACCTGGGTCGCATCGGCCGCCTCGCCCGACAACTTGATACCCAGCACATGCTCGCAGGCGATCCGGTAGATCGGCACCATCGCAAAACCGAACAGGAACGAAGCCGCAACCACTGCAAACGCCGTCCGCGCAATGCCACGCGCATCATGCTTCGCAGGTTTTCCTGGGTCAGGCGTTGTAGTTTCTGCAGTCATGGACTCAACAATGGCGGATCACCCAAACCAATTTGGCCTTGCTTGAACAATCTGGCCAAAAACCCAAACAAGGCGAAGCTTCTCTCAAAAAGTGCGGCCACGGATGGCGCTGCTTCTCTCCGCTCCACGTTCAAGGATGAACGCACAAACTAATGCGTAACATCTCCATGCGCGAGCATGGAGTCATCAATCACCGGCGGCACGCTGAAGGTGTGGTAGGGGGCCGGAGAAGGCACCGTCCATTCCAGACCCTTTGCGCCCTCCCAGACCCGCATCGTCGCGCGGTTCTTCGAAAAGTACACGGCATGCACGATGACGCCGACAAACAACAACTGGCTGGCGCCGAACCAGAATCCGCCAATCGAGCTGATCATGTTGAAGTCGGCGAAGGCGATGTTGTAATCGGGGATGCGCCGCGGCATGCCGGCCAGGCCCAGGAAGTGCTGCGGGAAGAACAGGACGTTGACCGAGATCACGCTCATCCAGAAATGGATCTTGCCCCAGCGCTCGCTGTACATGTTGCCCGACCATTTCGGCAGCCAGTAATAGGCAGCCGCCATGATCGCAAAGACGGCGCCGGTAACCAGCACGTAGTGGAAATGGGCGACGACAAAATAGGTGTCCTGGTACTGGAAATCGGCCGGCACGATGGCCAGCATGAGTCCCGAGAAACCACCGATCGTGAACAGGATGACGAAGGCGATCGCGAACAGCATCGGTGTCTCGAAGGTCAATGAGCCCTCCCACATCGTGGTCACCCAGTTGAACACCTTCACCCCGGTCGGGATGGCGATCAGCATGGTCGCGTACATGAAGTAGATTTCGCCACCGAGCGGCATGCCCACGGTGAACATGTGGTGGGCCCAGACGATGAACGACAGGAAGG
>CAYMHF010000063.1:0-10903 GCA_964390215.1 uncultured Dokdonella sp.
CTATATGATTATCAAGACGTATTTGTGGGGAAACCTCAGGCTTCAGCCGCGATGCTCTTCGTCACGTGACGGAAAGCATCGGGCATGAATGCCCTTCCTACGAAGAGCGGGCGCGCTGTGGTGCGGATTCGTTGATGTTGAAGGCGTTGCCGCTTTGTCGTAGGAAGCGGCTTCAGCCGCGATGCTCTTCGTCACGTGACGGAAAGCATCGGGCATGAATGCCCTTCCTACGAAGAGCGGGCGCGCTGTGGCGCGGATTCGTTGATGTTGAAGGCGTTGCCGCTTCGTCGCAGGAAGCGGCGTCAGCCGCGATGCTCTTCGTCACGTGACGGAACGCATCGGGCATGAATGCCCTTCCTACGCAGAGCGGGCGCGCTGTGGCGCGGGAATCGTTGATGTTGAACGCGTTGCCGCTTCGTCGTAGGAAGCGGCGTCAGCCGCGATGCTCTTCGTCACGTGACGGAAAGCATCGGGCATGAAGCCCTCTCCTGCAACAAGCGGCTTCAGGCGAGATTTTTTCGTAGCACTCCTGGCCACAGAGAACATCGTGCTCGAAGGCATCTCCTGCAACGGGAAAAAAAACATCCACGAGCATCACGGGCTCAGGATGCCGGCGCGATGAATCCGGGTGGCGCCTGCGAACCTTCGCCAAAGAAATACTTTTCCATTTCCGCGCTGAGTAGGCTGCGCGTCGAGGCATCGAGAGGATTCAGGCGATTCTCGTTGATCAGCATGGTCTGGTGCACCATCCACTCGGCCCAGGCTTGTTTCGATACATTCTCGTAGATGCGCTTGCCGAGTTCACCTGGCCAGGGTGCGAAGGCGAGGCCTTCGGCTTCAAAGCCCAGTCTTACGCAGTGGACGGTTCGCATGGCTCGATTTCCTCTCCAAGATTGGCCAACAGTTTACGCACTGGCGCGGGCAGGCCAAGTTCAACGAGATCTTCCGGCTTGAACCAGTCGTGATCCGGATCGTCACCAACATGTGTCGCCTGGCAAACGCCATCAAACAGAACGGGCGTGATGCGCAACTGGAAATGGCTGAAGGTGTGGGCCAGCTCGGGCAGCACGCGAATCGTCGCTGGCGCGTTGTCCTTGAGCGCGGCCATGCCGAGCGTGGCCTGCTCGACGTCGGTTCCTTCGGGGAAGCTCCACAGGCGTGCCCAGACGCCGCTGGGCGGCCGACGTTCGAGTAGTACGCGACCCTCGGCATCGCGTGCGATCAGCATCGTGGTGGTGCGCACCGGTATCTTTTTCGTCGGTTTCGATTGCGGCAAGCTTGTCGTCAATCCGTCGCGCAAGGCGATGCATTCGTCACGCAGCGGACATTCTGCGCAACGCGGCTTGCTGCGCGTGCACAGCGTCGCGCCAAGATCCATGATCGCCTGGGTGTAGTCGGCGACGCGCGCAACCGGCGTATGCGCTTCGGCCAGTTGCCACAACTGCTTCTGCACCGCGCCGGCACCAGGCCAACCGTGCACAGCGTGGAAGCGCGCAAGCACCCGACGCACATTGCCGTCGAGGATGGCATGCGACTGTCCATGTGCCTGGGCAAGGATGGCAGCGGCGGTCGAACGACCAATGCCGGGCAAGGCCGCAAGCAATTCAATCGCGTCGGGCAATTCTCCGGCATGTTGCTCGACACACAACCTGGCGCAGCGGTGAAGATTGCGTGCACGGCTGTAGTAACCGAGCCCTGACCACAGCGCGAGCACGCGATCCTCGGAACCGGCGGCAAGCTCGCCCAGACTCGGCAGCGAACTCACGAAGCGCTCGAAATAGGGAATCACCGTGCGCACCTGGGTCTGCTGCAGCATGACTTCACTGAGCCAGACCCGATAGGGCGTGCGCGGATGCTGCCAAGGCAGGTTGCGCCGCCCATGCTGGTCGAACCAGCCAAGCAGGCGTTTCGCGAACGCGTCCATGTCGGGCATCGTGGCCGCGCTCAGGCGCTGTTGCCGATTCCCGCAAGCGATGCCGGCAACAGACCGTCGACAAACGCCTGGGCATCGAAAACACGCAGATCATCGACGCCTTCGCCAAGGCCGACATAGCGGATCGGCAAGCCGAACTCGCGAGCGAGCGCAAAAACGACGCCACCCTTGGCCGTGCCGTCGAGCTTGGTCACTACCAGACCGCTGACCCCGATTGCCTGACGGAAATGCTTGACCTGGTTGATCGCGTTCTGGCCGGTGGTGCCGTCGATGACCATGAGCACCTCGTGCGGAGCAGCGGCATCAATCCTGGCCAGCACACGGCGAACCTTGGAAAGCTCGTCCATCAGTCCGGCCTGGGTATGCAGGCGCCCGGCGGTGTCGGCAATGAGCACGTCCACGCCGCGCGAACGCGCGGCCTGCAGGGCATCGAAGATCACGCTGGCCGAATCGGCACCCGAGGTCTGCGCAATCACCGGCACCCCATTGCGCTGGCCCCATGCCTGCAACTGCTCGACCGCCGCGGCACGGAACGTGTCGCCAGCGGCAAGCATGAGGCTGCGTCTTTCGGCGAGGAAACGATGCGCAAGCTTGCCGATCGTCGTGGTCTTGCCGACACCGTTGACGCCGACCATGAGAATCACCAACGGTTTGTGTCCGCTGACATCAAGCGGATTCTCGACCGGCTTGAGCAAATCGACCAGATCAGCGCGCAGCGCGGCGAGCAAGGCGTCGGCATCGGCGAACTCGCGCCGGGCCACCCGCTTGCGCAAGGCATCGACGATTTCGGTCGATGCGCCGACTCCGACATCGGCGGTGATCAGGCAGGTTTCGAGCTCGTCGAGCAGGTCGTCATCGAGCTTCGGATTGCGCGCGAACAGGCCGCCGAGGCCCTTGGCGAACCCGCTGCCGGAAAGGCGTTCGCGCCAGCTGCGCCGTGCCGGGCGCCCGGCTTCGCTGGCCACGCCCGGCTCAATGCCGGACTCGTGATCAGCGGTTTGAAGTGGAATTTCCCCGGCAAGGTCGAGATCGATAGGCACAGCGGCGCCCGGCACCGGATCGGCCGCGGTCACGTTACTTGCCGGATGCGCGTCTGCACTGGCCGTTGCGAGCGGATCCGGCGTGTGTTCGGACTCGATCGCGGGCTTCTTCTTCCAGAACTTGAGCATTGCGTGCTTGGTTGTACGGTTGGATGCGCGGCATGCTATCACTCCCTCCTCGCCCTCCCGAACGGACTGCCCCTTGAAGCGTTCAGCACCCGCCCATGCCGGCAGACTGCGCATCGTCGCCGGAACCTTGCGCGGCAGCCGCATCGACGTGATCGATCGCGATGGCTTGCGGCCAACCAGCGATCGCGTGCGCGAGACGTTGTTCAACTGGCTCGCGCCGATGATCGCGGGCTCCCGCTGCCTCGACCTGTTCGCCGGCACCGGCGCACTCGGCATCGAAGCGCTTTCACGCGGCGCCGCAGAATGCACCTTCATCGAGCGTGATCCGGAGCTGGCCCGTCAGTTGCAAGCCACCCTGGCGAGACTCAAGGTCGACAATGCGCGCGTGGTCAATGCCGATGCCATACGCTGGCTGAGCCAGCCGGCGCATGCGTTCGATCTGGTCTTTCTCGATCCGCCATTCGCCAACGATCTGTGGAATGAAGCCGTTGCCCGACTCGAAGCCAACGGCTGGCTCGCGCCGGAGGCCCACATCCATGTCGAGGCGCCGCTTGGCAGCGTGTTCGCGGCGCCACCGAACTGGCGGCTGCATCGCGAAGCACAGGCTGGCGCCGTGCATTTTGCGCTCTATCGTCGTACTCCGGCGATTCCGCTAAGCTAGGGCGGATTCCAGCCGCAATCCAGGTGGGTTGATGTCCGTCCCTCATTCGCGCGCACGTGTCGCTGTCTATCCCGGCACCTTCGACCCGATCACCAATGGTCACATCGACCTGGTGCTGCGGGCGGCGCCGCTGTTCGATCGGCTGGTTGTGGCGATCGCCGACAGCCAGAACAAGGGTCCTTGTTTCACCCTGGATGCCAGGCTCGACATGGCGAACAAGGCGCTGGCCGGGATCGACAATGTCGAGGTGCGCGGGTTTTCCACCCTGCTCGCCAGTTTCGTCAACGAGATCGAGGCCGGGGTGATCCTGCGCGGACTGCGTGCGGTGTCGGATTTCGAGTACGAGTTCCAGTTGGCCAGCATGAACCGGCACTTGATCCCGGAAGCCGAGACGATGTTCCTCACGCCGGCCGAGCAATACAGCTTCATTTCCTCGTCACTGGTGCGCGAGATCGCGCGGCTCGGTGGCGATGTTTCCGGATTTGTCCATCCGGTCGTCCAGCGCGCGCTCGCGCAACGCTGGTCTGATTGATCCATTTCCCGTAAGGAGTCGCAGTGATGTTGAAGAAATCCATTTCCCTCGTGTTCGCCGCTTGCGCGATGACCCTGGCCTTGTCAGCTTGCGACAAGAAGGAAGAAGCGGCCGCCCCAACCGAGCAGGCGGCTGAAGTCGTCGCCCTGCCGGCAAAAACCGCCGCACCTGCCGAGTGGAAGAAGTACCTCGCTGCCGTGGTCATGCAGAACATGCAGGGCGTCAAGAGCAATCGTCCATACATGTATTTTGTCCCTGGCGGTGACGACGGCAAGGCGGTGATCGACCGCAGCAACCAGCTTGACAACGTCAGCGTCGCGGTTTCCCGCGGCGTCCTGCCGGGCAACATGCTTGCGTTCGGCGGCCCCGATTCGGCCATAACCGCCGATCTGATCATCGACTCGTTCAAGGAGGCCGGCACCGGCACCTTCAAGGATGTGACCGTGCTGTTTGTCGGCGCGCAGGTCGACTCGGATCGGGTCAAGGAAGCACTGACCAATTCGGGTGCAACCTATCGTTTCGCCGAAATGAAGTAAGGCCGTCCGGCGCGCCGCCCCTGCGGCGCGCCGAAGCCGCACAATGGCACTCAAGATCACCGATCAATGCATCAATTGCGATGTATGCGAACCAGTCTGCCCGAATGCCGCGATAACCCCGGGGCGTGAGATCTACGAGATCGCGTCATCCAGTTGCACCGAGTGCGTGGGACATTTCGACGTGCCGCAGTGCGTCGAAGTCTGTCCGGTCGAATGCATCGTTCTCGATCCGGCATATGCCGAATCACACGCACAACTGCAGGCGAAATACGCCGCATTGACCCGCGAGGAAAACACATGAATCGCCACGGCCTGTTGCTTGTCGCTGCCCTGCTGGCGACCCCGTGCATGGCGGCGCAACCCGCGGCCAGCGCCGATGCCAGCACGCCGACACAGGCTACGCGGCCCGGCAAGGCTGCCATCGCCAGCTCCCACCGGCTCGCCACCGATGCCGGCCTCGAAGTGCTGGCCAAGGGCGGCAATGCGTTTGACGCGGCCATCGCGGTCGGTGCGACCCTTGCCGTCATCGAGCCGCAAAGCTCCGGAATAGGTGGCGGCGGGTTCTTTCTGCTGCATCGCGCCGACAACGGCAAGGATGTGTTCCTGGATGCGCGCGAACGCGCACCGGCGGAAAGCCGCGGCGAACTCTGGGCCGATGCCGATGGCAAGCTGGACAAGGACAAATCGGTCAATGGCCCGCTGTCGGCCGGCATTCCGGGTGAACCTGCCGCCTATGTCTGGCTGGCCGCACATTACGGCAAGCTGCCCTTGAGTAAGTCGCTGGCACCGGCCATCCGCATCGCCCGCGAAGGCTTCCCGGTCTATCCGCGCTTGCAGCAATCGATCGAGCGGCGCAAGCCCGTGCTGACCCGCTGGCCAGCCTCGGCCAGGCTCTATCTGATCGATGGCAGCGCACCGGCAACCGGAGTCTTGTGGAAGAATCCGGACATCGCCGACAGCCTTGAACGAATCGCGAGTCAGGGCAACGATGGCTTCTACAAGGGCGAATTCGCCGCTCGCATGGTCGACGCCGTGCGCGCGGCGGGCGGCATCTGGAGCCGCGATGATCTTGCCGGCTACGGCGTCAGGGAGCGCGATCCGATTACCCTCGATTATCGCGGCTGGCGCATCGTCACTGCGCCGCCGGTGTCCTCGGGAGGCATCGCCCTCGGCGAGATGTTCAATATTCTCGCCGGCTACGACCTCGGCAAGTACGATCGCGTGCATCGCATCCATTTCAATATCGAGGCAATGCGCCGCGCCTATCGTGACCGCGCCGAATACCTGGGCGATCCCGATTACGTGAAAATGCCGATCGCCGAGCTGCTCAGTCCGCTGTATGCGGCCGGGCTGCGCGCTTCCATCCATCCGGACAAGGCGACACCGAGCGACATGCTGCCCGGCTACATGCCACCGACCGAACCCGAGCACACCACGCATTACTCGATCATCGACGCCGACGGCAACATGGCTGCGGTGACCAAGACGGTCAACCTGACTCTCGGCTCGGGCTTTGTCGTTGCAGGCACCGGTTTCGTGCTCAACAACGAGATGGACGATTTCGCCCTGCTGCCGGGCCAGCCGAATGCGTTCGGCCTGGTCGGTGGCGATGCCAATGCGCCGAAACCGGGGCACCGGCCGCTGTCGTCGATGACGCCGAGTTTCGTCATTGGCAAGGATCGCGTCGGCGTGATCGGCACGCCCGGCGGCAGCCGCATCATCACGATGGTTTTCGAGGGCATCCTCGCCTTCATCGATGGTGAGCTGCCGCAGCAGATCGTCGCCAATCCGCGCTATCACCACCAGTACCTGCCCGATGTCGTCTCCGCCGAACCGAACGCGTTCACGGGCGAGGAAACCAAAGCCCTGCAGGCGATGGGGCATGTGGTCAATGACGCCGAACGTACATGGGGTCTTATGAACATGGTCAGTTGGGATCGCAAATCCAACACCTTGCATGCCGGTTCCGACCCGCGCGAGGAAATGAGCAGCGGCAAGGTGCAATGATCCGATGAAGCTCTGGTCGCTACTCGGCAATTCGCAACGCCTCGACGGCGGCGCAATGTTCGGCAATGCGCCAAAGGCGGTCTGGCAGCAGTGGATTGCCGCCGACGACAACAACGCAATCCCGCTGGCCTGTCGTTGCCTGCTGGCCGAGGGTCTGGCCGGCAGAACCGTGCTGTTCGAAACCGGCATCGGCGCGTTCTTCGAGCCGAAACTGCGTGCGCGCTTCGGCATCAAGGAGGCACATCATGTTCTCCTCCAATCGCTCGCGGCAGCGGGATTCGAGCACACCGATATTGACGTCATCGTGCTTTCACACCTGCATTTCGATCACGCTGGCGGGTTGCTCGCGGCTTGGCGGGAAGGCCGCGAACCCGAGTTGCTGTTCCCCAACGCGAGCTTCGTGGTCGGCGCCGAACACTGGCAGCGTGCGCTCCATCCACACTCGCGCGACCGTGCCTCGTTCATCGCCGAATTGCCGCAGCTGCTGATCGACAGCGGGCGCCTCGAGATCGTCGAAGGCAGGCACTCCAGGGCACTGGGCGATGCGGTGCGCTTCGAAATTTCCAACGGCCACACACCGGGCCTGATGCTGGCCGAAATCGTCTCGCCCGCTGGCGGCGTGGTGTTCTGTGCCGATCTGATTCCGGGCCGGCCCTGGGTGCATCTGCCGATCACGATGGGCTACGATCGTTTCCCGGAGTTGCTGATCGACGAGAAACGTGCATTTCTTGCCGACAAGCTGGCGCGCAACGTCAGATTGTTCTTCACCCATGACAGCGAATGCGCGATGGCCTCGGTACAATGTGACGACAGGGGCCGCTACAGCCCAACCGACGAGTTGCCTTCATTGACTGCATGGTCGCTGGCTGATTGAGCGAACTGCAAACTTTTCCAAAACCCGATCCGGAGCAATCCATCATGCGTATCGCCATCCTGTTTTCACTGCTGCTTTGCGGCACCGCGTTTGCTGCCAAGCAAGCCGATCATCACGAAAAGAAATTCATCGCCGCGACTCCGATCGAGACGACCGAGGCTGGTGCGGTCTATGGAGCGCGCCTGCCTGCATCGATGCCGGCGGCGATCGATCTCGATAGCGTTGCCGCGCATCTTGACGATCATGCCGGCAAGCCTGCTGCATTCAGCGGTCGGATTACCGAGGTCTGTCAGAAGATGGGTTGCTGGGTCGTGCTGACCAGCGAGCAGGGCAAGATCGTGCGCGTGAACATGCACGAGCATGCATTCGGCGTCCCCAAGAATGCCAGCGGCCCGGCCATCGTCTACGGCACGATCAGCAGGAAGGCGCCGAGCGCCGAGGAAATCGAGCATCTGAAGAAGGAAGGTGCAAGCACGCCGCAGAA
This sequence comes from uncultured Dokdonella sp., assembly GCA_964390215.1. Classification (GTDB taxonomy): domain Bacteria; phylum Pseudomonadota; class Gammaproteobacteria; order Xanthomonadales; family Rhodanobacteraceae; genus Dokdonella. The sequence goes on from CAYMHF010000063.1 coordinate 8,197, forward strand.
CGCGGAACTGCAGATCGACGCGCTGTCCATCGTCATCCCCGACTCGGTCTGAGCGCGGATTTCGGCAACGCCACGCCGATGATCCGGTGAGCCAGCGCACGCGCAATCGAGGCGTCATCCTGCTGCTGGTCGGCGTGCTCGTGGTGTTGATCGTCGCGTTTGGCATGAGGACAGGCTGGCGATTTGCTGGCCCGCAAGTGCCCAGTGCAGCGATTACGGTCATCGCGGACGCCGTCGATGCGGGTCACGAGGGTCGGCTGGTCAATGTGCATGGGCGGTTGTCGGCCGACCAGCCACCCGAGGATCCGGATCTGGGACTGCGGGCAGCGGACGCGATCGTGCTGGTTCGCGAAGTCGAGATGTTCCAGTGGCAGCAATCATGCAGCGCCGGCTCCTGCGTCCTGCAGAAGACATGGTCACCCGAGTTGATCGATTCAACGAATTTTGGCGAATCCGCCAAGCCGCGAAATCCGGATCGTTTCCCGATCGCATCGGGTCGCTTCGTCGGCCAGGGGATTCGACTTGGGGCATTCCTTCCGGATGCTGATCTGCTGGTTTCCAGCACCGGGCTGACGCCGCGGTCAGTCTCGCTGGCCGAACTCCCGGCCAATCTGGCGGCAAGTTTCAGTGTTTCGGCAGGCACCCTGATTTCAGGCAATGACCCCGACCATCCAGTCATCGGCGATCTTCGCATCCGCTATCGGATCGTCGCTGGCGGCGAGGTTCGCGTGACCGGCATCCAGCAATTGTCGCGACTCGTCGAACCTGCACACGCGCAAGAACCCTGAGAGTCACACCATGCACATCACTGGAATCTATGCCGCCATCTCGGCCCTGCTGATCGTCTTGCTTTCGTCACGCGTGATCCGCCTGCGCCTGTCGACCCGAACCGGTATCGGCGACGGCGGCAATCACCACCTGGCCCGCTGCATCCGGGTGCACGCCAACGCGATTGAATATCTGCCGCTGGCCTTGCTGCTGCTGTTGCTGGTCGAATGGAACCAGACCCTGCCGATGGTCGTGCATGGCTTCGGCATTGCCCTGGTGACGGGCCGTGTGTTGCATGCGATTGGATTGTCGCGCTCGGCCGGCTCAAGTCCGGCGCGCTTCATCGGCATGTTGCTGACCTTGCTGAGCATGCTCGGCATGGCCACCCTGCTGCTGTGGCAGGCACTGATCCTGACTGCGGCGTAGCTCGCAGTCGAAGAACTTGCGCCCCGCTTCAGGATCCGGCTCGAAATTCACGCATCAGCTTGTCGTGTTCGAGAAAATACAATCCGGCAAACATCTTCGGATCGACCGAGAAGCCGTCCGCGATCTTGCGCACCAGCCACCGCGCCGCCTGCGAACAAGCCACCTCGTGCACGATGATGTCCTCGGTCGGGTCGCCGCCGCCCTGGTCGATGCGGCGCAGATCGCGGGCGTGCACGAAGGCCAGGATCTCGTTGCTCATGCCGGCCGAAGTCGGCCCAGCCATGATGAACTCGATACGTCCTGCGGCATAACCGGTTTCCTCGATCAATTCACGGTGGGCCGCCTCGATCGCGCTTTCGGCTGAACTCTCCGGCATGTCGCCAACCAGCCCGGCCGGCATTTCGATGGTCATGCATTCCAGCGCAGGTCGATACTGCTCGACGAACAGCAACTTGTCCTCGGGGGTCACCGCGATGATCATCACGCCGCCACCCGGATTGGTGCGTTCGGCATATTCCCAGCGCCCGCGCCGCTTCAGGCGCAGCCAGGTTCCATTGCAAAGCGTGACTGTTTCGGTCATCGTAATCGGCTCCCAGAAACTTTTGTGGGCTCGGCGTGGTCTTTGCCGCCTCCAATCCCGCTAGCATCCAAGGTTGTACTGATGAATATCAAGCGCTTGCTCTGTTGTCTCGCTCTGCTGCTGGCAGCGCCATTGGTTATTGCCGACACTCCGGCCGCCAAGAGCCCGGTGCAGCGTGACGCCACGACCTTCACCGAACAGCAGATCAACGAGATCACTTCATCCGACGTGCTCAACCGCATGGTTGCCGGCTACGGCAGGCTGGATGACCAGCAGCGCCTGGGGTGGACGCTCGCTCGCCTGAGCGCACTCAATCCGGATTCGGGCGATCTGCGCATGATGCTCGCCCTGACCTACGCCAAGCAGGGTGACAAGAGCAAGACCTACGACCTGCTGCTGAAGATGAAGGAGCAGGGTTATGGGGTCGACCTCAGCGACGACCCACGTTTCGAGAAGGTCACCGGCACCGAAGCCTGGAACTATGTGGTCGAGAACCTGAAGATGAACCTGAACCCGTTTGGCGAGGGCAAGGTCGCGTTCGAATTACCCAAGGGCGACACCCTGTTCGAATCGATCGCATGGGATCCGAAACGCCAGAAGTTCCTCGTCGGCAGTGTGCGCGAGGGCAAGATCTACATCGCCGACATGCACGGCAAGCTCAAGGATTTCATCGCCCCGGCCGATGGCAGCGGCCTGTGGAGCGTGTATGCCATGGATGTCGATGCGGCCCACGACCTGCTCTACGTGACTTCATCCTCGTCGCTGTACTTCAAGGGCTTTCGCGAGGCAGACCTCAACAAGACCGGCCTGTTCAAGTTCAAGTTGTCGACCGGCAAGCTGCTCGAGAAATATCTGTTGCCGGTTGATCAGCGCACGCACACGCTCTCAAGCATCACGGTTGTCAAGGACGTCAAGGTCTTTGTCGCCGATGGC
>CAYMHF010000064.1:0-10656 GCA_964390215.1 uncultured Dokdonella sp.
AGCGGCATGCCCACGGTGAACATGTGGTGGGCCCAGACGATGAACGACAGGAAGGCGATCGAGGCGACTGCGTAGATCATCGCCTGGTAACCGAACAACGGCTTGCGCGAGAAGGTCGGAATGATCTCGCTGACAATGCCGAACGCCGGCAGGATCATGATGTAAACCTCGGGATGGCCAAAGAACCAGAAAATGTGCTGGAACATGACCGGATCGCCGCCACCGGCGGCATTGAAGAAGCTCGTGCCGAAGTACTTGTCGGTCAGCAACATGGTCACCGAGCCGGCCAGCACGGGCATCACCGCGATCAGCAGGAAGGCCGTGATCAGCCATGTCCAGGTGAAGATCGGCATTTTCAGCAGATCCATGCCCGGCGCACGCATGTTGAGAATCGTTGCGATGATGTTGATCGCACCCATGATCGAGCTGATGCCCATCATGTGGATGGCGAGGATGACGAAAGCGATGCTGTTGCCACCCTGCAGCGACAACGGCGGGTAGAGGGTCCAGCCACCTTGCGGGCCGGCACCCGGCATGAACAGGGTCGAGAGCAGGAGCATGAAGGCGAACGGCAGGATCCAGAACGACCAGTTGTTCATGCGCGGCAGGGCCATGTCCGGGGCGCCGATCTGCATCGGAATCATCCAGTTGCCGAGGCCGACAAAGGCCGGCATGACTGCACCGAAGATCATGACCAGTGCATGGATCGTGGTCATCTGGTTGAAGAATTCCGGCTGCACGAGCTGCATGCCGGGCTCGAACAACTCGGCACGGATGATCATCGCCATCGAGCCGCCGGTAAAGAACATGACCAGGGCAAACACCAGGTACAGGGTACCGATGTCCTTGTGGTTGGTCGTGAACAGCCAGCGATGCAGGAAGCCCTGCGGCTTGTGATCGTGGGTGTCGTGGGTGTCGTGGACGGCAGCGTGGGCCATGGCCTCTACCTCAAGAAGTCTGGAACGGAATCAGCCTTGCGGGGCTGTCGTCGGGGCGATGGTGGTTGCAGCGGCTTCGATCGCAGGCGCGGGCGCCTGCGCCGTCATCCACTGCTCGAATTCGGCCTTTGGCAAGGCCTTGACCACGATCGGCATGAAGCCGTGATCGCGACCGCAAAGCTCGGCGCACTGGCCGCGATAGCTGCCGGGCTCGTCGATCCGGGTCCAGGCTGAATTGATGATTCCGGGGATCGCATCCTGCTTCCAGCCCAGTGACGGCACCCACCAGGAATGGATGACATCGTCGGCGGTAACGATGAAACGCACCTTCACACCCACCGGCAGCACCAGCGGTTTGTCGACATCCAGCAGATAGGTCGACTGTCCATCCACCTTGATGTCCCTCGGATCCATGCCGGAACCGAGCTGGCGCGTGCGATTGGCCTGCGACTCGAGGCTGGAGACAAAATTGATGCCCGGCTGCTTGCCGAAGTAGTCGACATATTCGTAGCGCCACTTCCACTGGTAGCCGGTGATCTTGATCGTCATTTCCGATCCGGACGTGTCCGCCATCCGGATCAGCAGGTTTGTCGCCGGCCAGGCGCAGGCGATCAGGATCAGGATCGGGATGATCGTCCAGATCGCTTCGAGCCTGGTGCTGTGGCTCCAGGTGGCCGGCACCGCGCCCTTGGACTTGCGGAAACGGAACATGGCGACAAACATCACCGCAAACACGGCGACGCCAATGGCAACGCAGATCCACAGCACGAGCATGTGGATGTCGTAAACCTCGCGTGACGTCTGCGAGGCCCCCGGGGCCATATTGAGCTGCCACGGCTGTGGGTTTGCGCTCGCCGCCGCGCTGGCAAGCAGGCCGAGGACGACAACAGCCGGTGCGGCAAGCACACGGCGCATTCGCGAGATCCCAACTGACATCATTGCCATCACCTTGAATACGTGAACCATCGATCCGCACCTGGCTGCAACGCATGCCGAGGCGGATATCCCAACCCGGAAAAGGGCCGCAAACCAGCCCGATCACATCTCGCAGTGCGCAACGACATGCGGGGAATCCAGGATGATAGAGGAGCCCCGGCGCCAGCGGCAAGGAAAAGCTGCGTCAATGAGCCGCAAGCAGCCCGATTGCAATGCTTGGCCGGACGCCACTCACTGACTACACTTGGCGGTCGCCAACCCTGCCGCAACGGCCAGCAACAGCCACACGGCACCACCGAGAGCCCACACAGCGTGAGCGAAATCCTTTCCCCCGAACTCCCCGACAGTGCGGATGCGACTCGTGCGCGCATCACTGCGGCCTGGTCGAAAGACGAAACCGAGGCCGTCAATGAACTGCTAGTCGAGGCCAGCCTGGCGCCGGCAGAACGCGAACAGGTGCTCGCAGCGGCCGGTGATCTGGTCGCCCGCATCCGTGCCAAGGCCGACGATCAGACTGCGGTCGAATCGTTCATGCGCCAGTACGACCTTTCCAGTGAAGAGGGTGTCTTGCTGATGTGCGTGGCCGAGGCTCTGCTGCGCATTCCGGATGCGGAAACCGCCGACAAGCTGATCCGCGACAAGCTTGGTGAGGCCAACTGGAAGAAACACGTCGGCGCCAGTGAATCGCTGTTCGTCAACGCCTCGACCTGGGGCCTGATGCTGACCGGCGAACTGGTTCAGCTTGCCGAGGAAACCCGCTCCAATTTTGTCGGCGCGCTGCGCCGCCTGGTTGGCCGCGCCGGCGAACCGGTGATCCGCCTGGCCGTGCGCCAGGCCATGCGCATCATGGGCCACCAGTTCGTCATGGGCCGCACGATCAAGGAGGCGCAGGAGCGTTCGGCGCAGAAGGCCAACGCAGCTTATCGCTATTCCTACGACATGCTCGGCGAAGCCGCGCTGACCAAGGGCGACGCCGAGCGATACATGCAGGCCTATCGCGATGCGATCACCGCGCTGGGCAAGCGCGGGCCGTGGAAGGATGTTCTCGACGCACCGTCGATCTCGGTCAAGCTGTCGGCGATCCATCCGCGCTACGACGTCGCCAACCGCGCCCGCGTGCATACCGAACTGACGCCGCGCGTGCTTGAACTCGCACAATTGGCGATGGCCCAAGGGATCGGCATGACCGTCGATGCCGAGGAAGCGGATCGTCTTGAACTCTCGCTGGATGTGCTGGGCGAGGTGTTTGCCCATCCGTCATTGCAAGGCTGGAATGGCTTCGGCCTTGCCGTGCAGGCCTACCAGAAGCGTGCGCCGTTCGTGATCGACTGGCTTGCCGATGTCGCACGCAAGACCGGGCGACGCTGGTGCGTGCGCCTGGTCAAGGGCGCCTACTGGGATTCCGAGATCAAGCGCGCCCAGGAGCTTGGCCTGGCCGGCTATCCGGTGTTCACGCGCAAGCCGAGTACCGATGTCTCCTACCTGGCTTGCGCCAAGCAGATGTTCGAGGCCGGCGCGGAGCTGATCTATCCGCAGTTCGCCACGCATAACGCGCACACGATTGCCGCCATCCATCATTTCGCCCGCAGCCGCCCCTACGAATACCAGCGTCTGCACGGCATGGGCGGCGATCTGTACGCGGAAGTGATCGGCAAGCACAACCTCAACGTGCCCTGCCGCGTCTACGCGCCAGTCGGCAGCCACGAGGATCTGCTGCCGTACCTGGTTCGGCGCCTGCTCGAGAATGGTGCCAACACGAGCTTCGTCAATCGCGTCGTCGATGAGGGTGTGCCGATCCGCGAACTCGTCGCCGATCCCTGCGAACTTGTTCGCCAGCTCGACTCCAAACCCCATCCCCGCATCCCCCAGCCGATCGCACTGTTCGGCGAACAACGGAAGAATTCCATGGGCGTCAATCTTGCCAACGACAACGAATTGAAGGCTCTCGCCGAAAGCGTCAACGCCGCGCGCAAGCCGTGGCTGGCCGAACCGCTGGTGCCGGGCAGCAAACCGACCGGCGAGACCCGTGAAGTCACCGACCCGGCCGATCGTCGCCGCGTCATCGGACACACGCGCGGCGCCGATGTCGGCGTACTCGAAATGGCGCTTGGCAATGCCGTCGCGGCCCACGATGGCTGGAATGCCCTGCCTGCGGTCAGCCGTGCCAAGATCCTCGAACACACCGCCGATCTGCTCGAAACCCGCCGTGGTGAGTTCATCGCCTTGTGCGTGCGCGAAGCGGGCAAGACCATGTCGGCGGCGATTGCCGAAGTCCGCGAAGCAGCAGATTTTCTGCGCTACTACGGTGCGATGGCGCGCAAGCTGTTTGCCCAGCCTGAGGTTATGCCCGGTCCGACCGGCGAATCGAACGAACTCTATCTGCACGGTCGCGGCGTCTTCGTCTGCATCAGCCCGTGGAATTTCCCGCTGGCGATTTTCATGGGCCAGGTCGCTGCCGCGCTCGCCGCCGGCAACAGCGTGATCGCCAAGCCGGCTGACCAGACCACCTTGATCGGATATGCCGCCGTCAAGCTGCTGCACGAGGCCGGCGTGCCGACCGATGTACTGCAATTCGCCCCATGCAAGGGCTCGGTGCTCGGCAACTCGCTGCTGACCCGCGCCGAGGTGGCTGGCGTCTGCTTCACCGGTTCGACCGAAACCGCCTGGACAATCAACCGCACCCTGGCCGCGCGCGATTCCTCGATCGCCGCCCTGATCGCCGAAACCGGCGGCCAGAACGCAATGATCGCCGACTCCTCGGCCCTGCCCGAGCAATTGGTCAAGGACCTGTGCACCTCGGCATTCGATTCGGCCGGCCAGCGCTGCTCGGCCGCGCGCGTGCTGTTTGTCCAGGACGATATCGCCGACAAGGTCATCACCATGCTCAAGGGCGCGATGGCCGAGCTGGTCATGGGCGATCCGGGATTGCTGTCAACTGACGTCGGCCCGGTCATCGACGAGGCCTCGCACAAGGTGCTCAGCGAGCATGCCGCACGCATGGATCGCGAAGCCACCCTGATCGCCGAAGTCAATCGGGGCGAAGCCGCGGCACATGGCACCTTTTTCGCCCCGCGCGCCTACGAGATTCCACGCCTGGACATCCTGCACAAGGAAGTCTTCGGGCCGATCCTGCACGTGCTGCGCTGGAAGGCCGACGAGCTCGACAAGGTCATCGACGCAATCAACGCGACCAATTACGGCCTCACCCTCGGCATCCACAGCCGCATTGACGACACCATCGACCACATCGTCAAACGCTCCAAGGTCGGCAACTGTTACGTCAACCGCAATCAGGTCGGCGCGGTCGTCGGCGTGCAGCCGTTTGGTGGCGAGAACCTTTCTGGTACCGGCCCGAAGGCGGGTGGCCCCCATTACCTGTTGCGCTTCGCGACTGAACGCACGGTCACCATCAACACCACCGCGGCAGGCGGCAATGCCTCGTTGCTGACCCTGGCGGATTAGGCTGCACTTGCCATTGTCGGAGTTGGATTAGGGGATCACGGGCGAAATCTCGTAATAGGTGGGGAGTTCACTCACCCGGAGATTGTCGTGCAAAGTCCCCCTTCGCGTTTGATACGACTGGGCATCGCCGTGCTCGTCGGCCTGGCCGCTTCGACCAGCCAGGCGGCGACCTATTGCGTGACCAATGTCAGCGAACTGCAGGCGGCACTGACCGATGCAGCGGCTTCGCCCGCAGATGACGAAATCAAGGTGCGACAAGGCATCTATGCGGCAAACCAGCAACTCGTCTACAACAGTACGAATCCCGGCTGGGCATTCATTACCGGCGGCTGGTTCCAGGTCGACCAAAACAATTGCGCGCAGCAGAATCAGGTCGCCGCCAATACGATCTTGACTGGCTCCGGCGTGCATCAGGTGCTGGCGATGACCTTTAGTCCGCCCGGAAGCGTGTCAATGGGTCCGCGCTATGGCGTACAAAACCTGAGCATCCGCGATGGCTATGGCGATTCCGCAACGTTTCGGCGCGGCGGTGGCGTGGCCATGGCTTCGTACGCCGACATCCAGGCCGAACTGTGGCTCGACAATGTCATCGTCGCCAACAACAGCGGCTATTTTGGCGGCGGCGCCGACCTCTATGTGAGGCGCGGCCTGATCCGCGTCGTCAACAGCCTGTTTACCAACAACTCGTCACCGACAACGGCCCTGGGCCACTTCTCCGCCGTGTCGCTCACCGGCGATGGGCCGAACGGCGTACTCATCGCCAACAGCACGTTCGCCAATGGCTCCTGCCCCGGCAGCGGTGGGCGCGGCTGCGGCATCGGCGCCACGGTTGGCGCCGGCATGCGCGTGGACATTATCAATACGCTCTTCTTCAACAATCCCGTATCCGACGTCAATATCGAAGGCGCAGCCATCGCCGGATTCGGCAACGGCGTCGCGTTTGCCGACTACAGCAGGATAGGCACAACTTCGGGAAACATCGCCTTGTCCCAGACCAACACGCTGGTCGGCGATCCACGCTTCGTCGATGCCGTCAACCAGGACTTTCGCCTGCGCGACGACTCGCCCTTCATCAATCGCGGACTCGGCACAATTCCGGTCTATGGCTATCTCGGCTACGATCTCCGCGGATCCTTGCGCACGCGATTCGGCGCCCTCGACCCCGGCGCCTATGAAAACCAGACCTGGGATGTGATCTTCGCCAACGGCTTCCAGTAACTCGCCTGCATTCAATTGACGGTCGCCGATTCAACGCCAGATGGCGCTCTATCGGTACCGTTGACTCCTCCTGCCGACTGTCCACGGACGGGCAGCGACGTCCGCCTGGGCGTCCGTTTGCGCAAGCATGACTTGTGGCCCAGCAACCGAAGTCATTGATTCTGCATCTCATTCCCTGCAGGCGATCGCGGCTTCACGAGTGGCATGGTGCTTGCTCTGTGCAGCTTGCAAGACCCGCTTGCAGGAGAATCCCCATGAATGCTCGTAAATCCAACAATCGCAATGTGCTAAATACTTTTCTTGCTGGCGCACTGCTCGCTACCCTTTCGTTCAACGCAGTTGCCGAATCGGAGCTGACGCTTGATGCACGCGCGCCCTTGCCGGCAACCCTGCTGCCCAGTCTCAGGGTGAGCGCCAGCATCTCGAATCCGTCGGCAGAAGTGCGCTGGAGTATCGCTCCGGGCCGACCGATTCCGGTGACACTGATGCCTACCCTGACGGTGACACCGGATGCGACTGCTGTCGTCTCAACACGTCTGCCTGTGCTTCGCGTAGTCGCGCAGGCTGAAGCCACTCAAAGACTTTGTGCACCGGCGCCGGCCCAGATCGCCGCAACAGAACCGCCGATGCTCGGCGTATCGAATTGACCCGGAATCGCTGAATCAGGATGGTGCGCCGGCGGCAGGCGATATTGCGCCTTGACCGGCCGCGCGGCGCGCCATCTTGCGTTCACGGCGACGCTGCGAGATCCGTGCGAAAACCAGATACAGCGCGGGCGTCGAGAACAGGGTCAGGCTTTGCGAGACGAGCAGACCGCCGATCATCGCAATGCCGAGTGGCTGGCGCATTTCCGATCCGACACCGAAGCCGATGGCGAGCGGAAACGCGCCGAGGATGGCGACCATCGAGGTCATCATGATCGGCCGGAAGCGCACCAGGCAGGCTTCTCGAATCGCCTCGATCGGCGTCATGCCGCCGTCGCGCTCGGCGTGCAGGGCGAAATCGATCATCATGATCGCGTTTTTCTTGACGATGCCGATCAGCAGGACAATCGCGATCACCGAAACCACCGACAATTCGGTGTCCGTCACGAGCATCGCGAGCAAGGCACCGACGCCGGCCGCCGGCAGGGTCGACAGGATCGTCACCGGATGGATCAGGCTCTCGTAAAGAATGCCAAGCACCAGATAGACGGCGATGATTGCGAACAGGATCAACAGGTTCTGGCCGGATTGCTGCTGCTCGAAGCGGCGGAAATTGCCGCCGCCTTCGGCGGTGATGCCGCCCGGCATGCGCATGTTGAAGACGGTCTGCTTGATCAGTGGCGCCGCCTCTCCCATGCTCACGCCTTCGGCCAGATTGAAGCTGATGTCGAATACCGGGAACTGGAAATCGTGCTGCACCGACAGCGGTGCCACGCCGGCTTCAATGCGGGTCAACGCCGACAGCGGAATCATCGCTCCGTTGCTTGCGCGCACGTGCAAGGCGTTCAGCGTGTCGAGCCCGGGATTGGCGCCGGCGACCGCATTCAGCACGACCTTGTACTGGTTCATGTCGGAATAGATGGTCGAAATCTGGCGTTCGCCGAAGGCATTGTACAAGGTGCTGTCGATGGCGCCGATTGAGACGCCGAGGCGCGATGCGGTATCGCGATCGATGACCAGATTCTGCGCGACACCACCCTCATCAAGCTCGGTGCTGACATTGGTGAATTGTGGCAATTTACGCAGCTCCGCCGCGAGCTTCGGCCCCCAGGCGACCAACTCGTCGTAGTTGCTGCCCTTGAGCGAGTAGCTATAGGAAGAATCACCGCCACGTGGACCGCCGCCGCCAATATCCTGCACCGGACGCAGGCGCAACTGGATTCCGGGCAGGTTGGCAGTTTTGTCGGCGATGCGCTGCATGACTTTCGAGGTCGCCACATCACGACCCTCGCCGAGCGGCTTGAGATTGATATACAGGCTGCCGCGATTGCTGCCGGAGCGGAAGCCACCACCACCCAGCGAGGAGCCAAGGCTGGCGACCGCCGGGTCGGCGGCGACAATATCGGCCACCTTGCGCTGCAACTCGACCATCGAATCGTAGGAAATCGAGGCGCTGGCCACTGTCGTGCCCTGGATCATGCCGGTGTCCTGCTCGGGCACGAAGCCGAACTTGAGCATCGTGCTCAGCCATATCGTCATCAGTACCAGTACCAGCGGCTGCAGGCTCATCGTGCGCGGATGACGCAACGACCAGTCGAGTGCGCGCGCGTAGTTGCTGAGCATCCACGCGTGCATAACATCGATGCGCTCGATGATACGTGACGGCTTCTCCTCCTGGTGCGCCTGCAGATAGCTGCCGCACAGCGAGGCGGTCAGGGTCAGCGAGACCACGGCCGACATCACGATTGCTGCAGCGATGGTGACCGCGAACGAATGCAGCATCATGCCCATGAAGCCGCCCATGAACAGCAGCGGCAGGAACACCGCGACCAGCGAGGCGGTGATCGAGACGATGGTGAAACCGATTTCACGCGCACCATCAAGCGCCGCCTGCAGGCGCGACTTGCCCATGTCGAGATGGCGCACAACGTTCTCGATGACGACGATCGCATCATCGACGACAAAGCCAATCGAAATCACCAGGGCCATCAGGGTCAGGTTGTCGAGGGTGAAATCAAAGATGTACATGACGATGAACGCGCTCGACAGCGACAGCGGCACCGACAGGCCGGCGATCACCGTGGGCGCAACCCTGCGCAGGAACAGCAACATGGTCAGGATCACCAGGGCCATGCTGATCAGCAAGGTGATCTGCACCTCATGGATCGACGACCGGATCGTCGCCGTGCGATCATTGAACGGGGTCAGGGTGACGCCATTCGGCAGCCAGCTGCGCATCAGCGGAAGTTGCGCATAGATGCTGTCGACCGTATCGATCACATTCGCCGTCGACTGCTTGGTGATCGTCATCAGGATCGACCGATCGCCGTTGAACCAGGCCGCCTGATCCTTGCTCTCGGCACCATCGCCCACCTTTGCGATATCGCCGAGTCGGATCGGCACACCGTTCTTCACTGCCACGATCAGGTTGGCGAACTGGCTGCCGTCAGTCAACGCGCCATTTGCGGCAATCGTCATCGTGCGCTGACCGTCACCGAGGAAGCCCTGCGGTGAAGTCACATTTGCCGCAGCAATTGCATTGCGCACCTGATCGGCCGAAATGCCCATCGAGGTCAGCTTGCCAAGATTGACATCGACACGCACCGCCGGCGTCGCGCCACCGGCCAGGGTGACATCGGCGACACCGGACAACTGGCGCACGCGCGGCGACAGCAGTGAATCAGCCATGTTGTAGAGTTCGGCCGCCGTGTGCGACGGCGAAGTCAGCGACAGCATCAGCACCGGATCGTTGTTCGGATTGGCCTTGAAGTACATCGGCGCCGTGCGCAAGCCGCTCGGCAGATCCGGCATCGCCGCATTGATCGCCGCCTGCACATCACGGGCGACGCTGTCGATGTTCTGGTCAAACTTGAAGAACAGGATCACCGAGGAACGCCCTTCCTTGCTGTGCGATCCCATTGAATCGACCCCGGCGATCTGGCCCATGTGCCGCTCAAGTGGAGCAGCCACCGTGGTTGCCATGTTCTCCGCACTCGCGCCGGGCTGGTTGGCGACAACAAAGATCACCGGGAATTCCAAATTTGGCAGCGACGCCACACCGAGCTGGAAATAGGCGATCACGCCACCGACGAAGAGGCCGAGGGCGAGCAGGATGGTGCCGATGGGGCGGCGAATGAAGGGGCCGGACAGGTTCATCTCGGCTGGCCTGCGCGGCGGGCGATTGGACTTTGTGTGTGGCCTTGTTGCGAGTACCCCGCAAGATATTCCATCGTCATCCCTGCGCAGGCAGGACTGCGGAGGCAGGATGCCGGAGCGAACATTCGCATTGCGAACGACCCGAAGGGCAAGCTGCGGATGCAGCGTGTCATCCAGTTCCGTTGCTCGACTAACGCACGCTCCTTCGTCGCGCGGCATCCCTGCCGGAGTTTCACTCGCCTCCCGACGAGCGCCCTACTTTCTCTTGAGTGGCCAAGAGAAAGTAGGCAAAGAGAAGGCCA
>CAYMHF010000065.1:0-10599 GCA_964390215.1 uncultured Dokdonella sp.
ATCGCCGAATCGGTCTTGTTGACGTGCTGGCCGCCGGCGCCCGAGGCGCGGAAGGTATCGGTCTTGAGATCGGCCGGATTGATTTCGACGTCATCGATTTCGCTGAGCTCGGGCAGGATCGCCACGGTCGCCGCCGAGGTGTGGATGCGCCCCTGGGATTCGGTTTCGGGAACGCGCTGGACGCGGTGGGTGCCCGATTCGAATTTGAGCTTCGAATACGCTCCCTTGCCTTCGATGCGGGCAATGACTTCCTTGTAGCCGCCGTGTTCGCCATCGCTTTCGCTCAGGATCTCGACCTGCCAACGACGCTGTTCTGCATAGCGCAGGTACATGCGCAGCAGGTCGCCAGCGAAAATCGCCGCTTCATCGCCGCCGGTGCCAGCACGGATCTCAAGGAACAGATTGCCTTCGTCACGCGGATCGCTGGGCAGCAGCAACAGGTTCAGTTGCTCGTCAAGTTCGATCTCGCGGGCTTCCAGCGCGGCGATTTCCTCGGCCGCGAGTTCGGCCATCTCGGCATCACCCAGCATCGCCCGTGCCGCAGTCAGCGCCTTGAGGTTGGCATCGTAGGCGGCCAGCGACTCGCTCAGTGGCGCAAGCTGGGCGTGCTCGCGTGAGATGTCACGCAGGCGTTTCGCATCGCCGAGCACCTCCGCACTGGCGAGCAGGTGTTCGAGCTCCTTATGGCGTTCGGCAAGCTGTTCGAGCTTGCGCCGGATCGATGGCGTCATGGGTTTCCTGGGGCCGCACGATCGAATGGCGGCGGCGCGCATGATACGTGATGGCGATCCGGCTTGAATCGTCGCGTCGGTTGCGTGCAGCGGGTGTCAATCGTTGTCTTTGGCGTCGTTGCGTCCGATGCGAACTGTCGCTGCGGGAAGTGCGGCATCGAAAAGCCGTTCGGCGGCCTGCAGCAGCTCACTGTCGCCGCGCAGGGCAGCCGCGCGCAGGTTGGCGCTGGGTGCGTGCAGCAACTTGTTGGTCAGGGTGTGGGCGAGGAAGTCCAGGGCTTCCTCGGGACTCCTGCCGCGGGCAAGCATGGTGCGTGCCTTGAGCAGGATCTCGTCGCGGTTCGCTTCGGCCGCACCGCGCATGCTGGCAATCGGATTGCGCAATTCGAGTGAGCGCCACCAGCCCATGAAGTGCTCGACCGATAGTTCGATCATCGCTTCGGCTTCGCGCGCCGCTTGCTGGCGCGAGCGCAGGTTTTCGTCGATCACTTCGCGCAGATCATCGATCGTGTACAGGAACACATCGGAAAGCTTCGCGACATCTGCCTCGATGTCGCGCGGCACGGCGATGTCGACGAGAAACATGGGCCGACGTCGACGTGCGGCAATAGCCCGTTCGACCATGGCCCTGGTCAGGATCGGCTCGCGGGCCGCAGTCGAGGAAATCACGATATCCGCTTCGGCCAGGTGTTTTTCGAGATCGCTCAATGCGATCGCGTAGCCGCCGAAACGGCCGGCCAGCGCTTGCGCGTTGTCGAGCGTGCGATTGGCGACGATCAGCCGGCGCACCCTGGCTTCGGTCAGGTGTCGTGCGGTCAGTTCGATGGTTTCGCCGGCACCGATCAGCAGCACGCAGGCATCGGCAAGATCGGTGAACACCGTCTCGGCCAGGCGCACCGCCGTAAAGGCGACCGAAACCGTGCTGGCACCGATGCGCGTATCCGAGCGCACCCGTTTGGCTACCGAAAACGTGTTCTGGAACAGGCGCTCCAGCGGTGCGTCGAGGGCGCGTGCGTCGCGCGCGATCGAATAGGCATCCTTGACCTGGCCAAGAATCTGCGGCTCGCCGAGTATCATCGATTCGAGCCCGGTGGCGACTCGGAACAGGTGACGCACCGCATCAGCATCATGATGGCGGTAGAGGAACTCCTCGATGTTCGCCCCGTGCAGTTGCTGATGACGATGCAGCCATTCAAACGGAGAAGCCTCGGCACCGGCTTCGACATGGCAGTACAGCTCGGTGCGATTGCAGGTCGACAGGATCGCCGCTTCGCGCACTCCGGGTTGGGCAATCAGGTCGAGCACGGCTCCGCTGGTGGCGTCCGCAGTGAATGCCGCGCGTTCGCGCAGCGCGACCGGCGCACACAGATGGTTGAGTCCGAGAGTGATCAGGGCCATGCGTGCAACAATCCGGTTCGGGGCCGATCAATTCGTCGGGTCACAAGCAGGCGCATGGCCGACTGCGTAGAATTGCGTTCCAGCAAGAATGGTTCGACGCTGAACGAAACGATGTGCTGATCGGTCTGAATCATGATGTTTCGGACCGTTTCTGAAGGATCCGATCAGTGCCAAATGGTGTCTGGATTGTGCGGGCGACACCGTGCAAGTTCAAGCAATTACTTGATTCGTGAGGATTTCGACGCGTGCCAAAGCAAGCCATCAAGGTTGGATTCTGGTTGCCAGCGGGCAGGCGCGGGTTGACCGTCGTGCTCGTGGCGATCGGACTGCTGCTCGGTGCGTGTGCAGCGCCAGTGCGCGAAATGACGCGCAAGACTCCGATCGAGCAAAGCGTCCACGCGGTCGATGAAGCCGGCGATCTGCCGCTCAAGCTGATTGCTGCCGAGTTTGCCTTGCAGCGCGGCGATCTTGTGACGGCCGCAAGAGGCTACGCGGAGGCCTCGGCCTTGAGCATGGATTCGGCAATCGCCGAGCAGGCGACCCGGCTCGCCCTGGCCAGCAAGCAATGGCAAATTGCGCGCGGCACCTTGCAACGCTGGCAGAGGCTTGATCCGAAAGCCGTCGGGATCCTGCAATCGCAAGCCTGGATTGCCCTGGCCGAAGACGATGTGGAAGGCGCTTTCGCAGCGCTGGCCGAGCTCGCGGCGCGCGGTGGCGAGAATCGCTGGCGACCCATTGCCCAGACCCTGATCGCAGCGAAGGACAAACAGGTCGCCGCCGCCCTGCTCGCGCGGCTGGCAACGGCACCACGGCTTGGCGACAGCGATCAGGATTGGGTCGCGATGAGCCAGCTCGCCTTCAAGCTGGATGACAAAGCTCTTGCCGAGCGCCTTTCGGCAGAATCCTTGAAGCGATTCGACTCTGGTGACGCATTGGCCTGGAGCGCCCAGCTTGCGCTTGATCGCAAGGACAATGTCGCCGCACGCCAGCGTTTTGCGCAGGCGCTCAAGCGCGAGCCGGACAGTCTGCGCTTGCGCACCGGCTATGCCGCCCTGCTTGCCGAAAGTGGCGACAATGCGGCCGCGGCACGCGCGCTCGCCGAGGGCAAGCAGACCGACGTGGTCTACGGCGCACGCGCAGCCTACCTGGCGCGCAGCGACGACAAGGCCCTGCTGGCCGCGCTGTATCGCGAGATCGAGGCCGACAAGAGCAAGCGCAGTGGAAAGCGCATCTACCTGCTCGGCCAGCTTGCCGAATTGATCAAGAAGAATTCTCAGGCCATCGACTGGTATCGGCAAGTGCCCGAGAGCGATGAGCATTGGTTTGCTGCGGGCATGCGCGTGGTCGTGCTCAGCGACAGGAATGGCGATGCAGGACTTGTTGCAAGCAAGCTTGAGGAACTGCGCCTTGCCGCCGTGCCCCAATCCGGTGAAACGGTGGATTTGACCCTGCTCGAGGCCGAGTTGCTGATTGCCAAGGCGAACAAGGCGGCGGCGCTCGCAGTCTATTCGGGTGGACTCGATCGGGCACCCGACGAGCCACGCCTGCTGTATGCACGGGCGATGTTGTTGATCGAAATGGAGGATCTGGCTGCGGGTGAGCGTGACCTGCGCAGAGTCCTTGCAACCAATCCAGACAGCGCCGATGCCCTGAATGCGCTCGGTTACACCCTGGCCGATCGGACGAACCGGCTGAGCGAGGCCGTCGAACTGATCGAAAAGGCGATCAGGATCAAGCCCGACGAGGCCGCCATCATCGACAGTTACGGTTGGGCCCAGTATCGGCTCGGCAATATCAAGGAAGCGGTTGAACTGTTGCGCAAGGCCTACGCAAAACAGCCTGACAGCGAGGTCGCGGCGCATCTCGGTGAGGTGCTCTGGGTCAGCGGTGATCGTGATGAGGCTCGCCAGATCTGGGAGCAGGGCCGCAAGAAGGATGCCGACAACAAGGTGCTGATCGAGACCATGAAGCGCCTGGCGTCGTGAATGGATCAGCTCGCAACGGCGCGCTGATCCGCGCAGCATCGTTTGCCCTGATTAGTGTGCTGCTGGCTGCGTGTGCCGCGCCACGCTTGCGTCCTGACGCCGAGCGCATGAGCGCATTGGAGCAACGTGAGCGCATCCTGCTGGTTGATCGGGACTGGGCATTGCAGGGACGCATGGCTATTTCCGGGCCCGGTGATTCGGGTAGCGGTTCGCTCGACTGGATCCAGGAAGGCGATGCATTCCGGTTCGCGCTGAGCGCACCGGTCAGCGGCAAGACCTGGACCTTGAGCGGCGACCTGGAACACGCCCAATTGACCGGCTTGCGTGCACAAGCGGTGTTCGGCACGAGTGCCGCCGAGGTTCTCGGCCGCGAGCTCGGCTGGAAGGTGCCGGTATCGGAATTGGCGTATTGGGTGCGCGGAATTCGAGCGCCGGGCAAGGCCGAGATGGTTTTCGGGGACGATGGCTTGCTGGTCGAACTTCGTCAGGCCGGCTGGACGATCGAGTTTCGCGAGTATGAAAGCGCCAGCAATCCCGTTCTGCCGCGCCGGATCTTCGCCAGCAATGGCGAGTACAAGCTGCGTCTGGTCATCCAGCACTGGGGTGTGCCGTGAACGATGTGGCGGATCAGGCGGGTTGGAGCGCCTGGCCGGCCCCGGCGAAACTGAATCTGTTCCTGCACATCACCGGCCGACGGCCCGATGGCTACCACAACCTGCAGACGGTTTTTCAGTTGCTCGACTGGGGCGACACCGTGCATTGCCGCGTTCGCACCGATGCAGTGATACGCAGGTTCGGCGAACACTCGGCTGTTGCCGAGGCGGATGACCTGGTCGTGCGAGCCGCCCATCTGCTGAAATCGGCAACTGGTGCGTCAGGTGGCGCGGATCTGCGCGTAGACAAGAGGATTCCGGTCGGCGGCGGCATGGGTGGCGGCAGTTCCGATGCGGCATCCACCCTGGTCGCACTCAATCGGCTGTGGGGATGTGGACTGAGCCTTGCGACACTCGCCCGTCTGGGCCGTGAGATCGGGGCCGACGTGCCGGTCTTCATTCACGGACGTAGCGCGTTTGCCGAGGGCGTCGGCGACGATCTTGTTGCGGTCGAGCTTCCCGAGCGCAGCTACGTCATCATCGATCCCGGTGTTGGCGTGTCGACGCAGGCGCTTTTTCAAGCCGCCGAATTGACACGCGATAGCGCACCCTTGACAATTGCGGGCTTCCTTTCCGGGTCGAAGACCGAAAACGTGTTCGAACCGGTTGTTCGGACGCGCTACGCGGCCGTCGCCAGCGCGCTGGATTGGCTTTCCAAGTTTGGTGATGCGCGGTTGACCGGTACCGGGGGGGTGGTTTTCGTCGCGGCAGGTGCGCACGAGGCGAAGGCAATTGCAGATGCTTGTCCGAATGCAATGAGCGCCTGGATTGTGCGCGGTATCAATGTTTCACCCTTGCTGGCGCAGCACTGCGACAGCTTCGGTTGACAGGCATCAAACGGATCCGTGTCTGTTCTCGCGGGTTGCTCGGCAGATTTGCGGTTTTGTTGGTGGGGCGTCGCCAAGCGGTAAGGCACCAGGTTTTGATCCTGGCATACGCAGGTTCGAATCCTGCCGCCCCAGCCACTCCCGGATTTCCGGGTTCGGCATTCGATCCACGCTGCCCAGCAGGCAGCCACAGTCAGTTGCACGGAGTGGCGCAGTGAACACGGCGGCGAATTCATCAAGCATCCTGGTGTTCAGTGGCAACGCGAATCGTCCGCTTAGCCAGGCGATTTGTACCGAACTCGGTGTGCCGCTCGGCAAGGCCCAGGTCGGTCGCTTCAGCGACGGCGAGGTTCAGGTCGAAATCGAGGAAAACGTGCGCCGCCAGGAGGTTTTCGTCGTGCAGCCGACCTGCGCGCCGACGGCCGACAATTTCATGGAGCTGCTGGTTCTGATCGACGCGCTCAAGCGCGCATCGGCGGCCAGTGTCACCGCGGTTCTGCCCTACTTCGGCTACGCCCGTCAGGACCGGCGCCCGCGTTCGGCGCGGGTGGCGATCACGGCCAAGGTGGCGGCCAAGATGATTGGTGCGGTCGGCACGGATCGAGTGCTCACGGTTGACTTGCATGCCGATCAGATCCAGGGTTTTTTCGACATGCCGCTCGACAACGTGTATGCCTCGCCGGTGTTGCTGGCCGACATCTGGCGCTACTACGCCAGGGAAGACCTGATTGTCGTCAGTCCCGATGTCGGTGGCGTGGTGCGCGCACGTGCGATCGCCAAGCGCCTTGATGATGCCGATCTGGCCATCATCGACAAGCGCCGGCCACGCCCGAACGAGGCGACCGTGATGAACATCATCGGCGAAGTCAAGGACAAGGTCTGCGTGCTGGTCGATGACATCGTCGATACCGCAGGCACCCTGTGTGCCGCCGCCGCCGCCCTCAAGCGCCAGGGTGCGCGCAAGGTCGTCGCCTACTGCACGCACGCGGTATTGTCCGGGCCGGCGATCCGGAATCTGGAAGGATCCCAGCTTGATGAGCTGGTCGTCACTGACTCGATTCCGTTGTCCGAGGCGGCGCAGACCTGCAAGAACATCCGTCAGCTCTCGGTCGCCGAGCTGCTGGCGGAAACGATCCGTCGCATCGCCTTCGGCGAGTCGGTGAGTTCGTTGTATGTGGATTGAGAGCGGGGATTGGAGATTCGGGATTTGAGATTCGCAACAGCGCAGAGTCGCATGTTCGAATCTCCAATCCCGAATCCCGAATCCCGAATCCCGGTTCCAACAACTCTCCTGGTCGCGGGGGAGTTACTTAATCGCCGCGAGGCGAATCAACACGAGAAAAGGCAACACAAATGGCAAAGACACATGAAATTTCGGTAGCGCTGCGCAACGACGAGGGGAAGGGTGCGAGCCGCCGCCTGCGTCGTGCGGGCACCGTACCGGCCATCGTCTACGGTGGCGGAGAACTTGGTCCGGTCAGCATCCAGATGGCACACAACGATGTTTACCTGGCTTCACAGAACGAATGGTTTTACTCCTCGATTCTCGATCTGAGCCTCAACGGCGACATCCAGAAGGTGCTTCTGCGTGACATGCAGCGTCATCCGTTCAAGCAGCAGATCCTGCATCTGGATTTTCTGCGCATCAACGAGAACGAGGCGATCCGCGTGCGCGTTCCGCTGCACTTCCTGAACCAGGAAACCTCGCCAGCCGGCAAGACGGGTGGCGTGATCATCATGCACGAGATCACCGAGGTGGAGATTTCCTGTCTGCCGAAGGATTTGCCCGAGTACATCGAAGTCGATCTGGCCAACCTTGAGGTGGACGACATCATCCACCTGTCGGCGCTGAAACTGCCGAAAGGCACCGAGATTTCCGAACTCAAGCTTGGCAAGGAGCATGACATCGCCGTCGTCATCGCCAAGCTGACCCGCGTGGAAGTCGAGCCGACCGAAGATGCCGAAGGCGAGGTCGACACCAGCGACAAGAAGGAAGAGGGCGACAAGTAAGCCGCTTGTCTTCTGATTGTCCAACGCAGGGAGCAAACGGATCCCGATGAGCTGTCTGCGCTTGATTGTCGGCCTCGGTAACCCCGGGGCCGAACATCTCAGAACCCGGCACAACGTCGGGTTCTGGTTCGTCGATGCCCTGGCCGATCGCGAACGGGCACGATTCGGCATCGAGTCAAGGTTGCATGCCGAGACCGCCAAGTGCCTGCTTGAAGGCGATCCGCTGTGGCTGCAGAAGCCGATCACATTCATGAACAAGAGTGGCATCGCCGTGGTCGCGGCGTTGCGCTACTACAAGATCCCGCCTGAGCAGATGCTCGTCGTTCACGATGACCTCGATCTTGCGCCGGGGGTCGCCCGACTCAAGTTCGATGGCGGGCATGGCGGACAGAACGGTTTGCGCGATATTTTTGCCCATCTCGGTCACGGCGGGTTTCATCGCCTGCGCATTGGCATCGGCCATCCGGGGCACAAGGATCGGGTGACTTCCTGGGTGCTCGGCCGAGCTGGTGCGAATGACGAGCAGGCCATCCTCGGCGCGATCGGTGCCGCCATTGACGTGCTCCCGCTCGCCGTCCGCGGAGATTTCAATGAGGCGATGAAGAGGTTGCATACGGACAGGGATTAGAGATTGGGGATTCGGGATTCGTAGAGCGGCGTATCGCACGCAGTTGTTTTTTTCGAATCCCGAATCCCGAATCCCGAATCACGGTTAAAAAGCATGGGTATCAAATGCGGCATCGTCGGTCTGCCCAATGTCGGCAAATCGACTCTTTTCAACGCGCTGACCAAGGCGGGAATTGCGGCGGCGAATTTTCCGTTCTGCACGATCGATCCAAACGTCGGCGTGGTGCCGGTGCCGGATCCGCGTCTCGGCGCGCTTGCGGAAATTGTCAAGCCGCAGAAGACCATCCCGACCTCGATGGAGTTTGTCGATATCGCCGGGCTGGTTGCTGGCGCGTCGAAGGGCGAAGGCCTCGGCAACAAGTTTCTCGCGCATATCCGTGAGGTCGACGCGATCGCCCATGTCGTGCGCTGCTTCGAGCATCCGGACATCGTCCACGTCGCCAACAGGATCGATCCGATCTCCGATATCGAGACGATCGATACCGAACTGGCCCTGGCTGATCTGGAGTCGGTGGAAAAGGCCCTGAACAAGGCCGAGCGCGCGGCCAAGGCCAATGACAAGGAAGCACTGGCCAAGCGACCGGTGCTGCAGAAGCTTGCGGCCGCGCTGAACGAGGGCAAGCCCGCGCGTGCGGTCGCTCTGGACGAGGATGAGTTGGCGCTTGTGCGCGAGCTCTTCCTGCTTACCCTCAAGCCGCTGATGTACATCGCAAATGTTCTTGAAGACGGGTTCAACGACAACCCTCTGCTTGAACAGGTTCGGCAACGGGCTGAAATCGAGGGTGCCGAGGTTGTGCCGGTCTGTGCGGCGATCGAGGAAGAGTTGTCCCAGCTTGAGGACGAGGATCGCCATGCGTTCCTGGTCGACATGGGATTCGACGAGCCCGGACTCAATCGCGTGATCCGTGCCGGTTACAAACTGCTCGGCTTGCAGACCTATTTCACCGCCGGGGTAAAGGAAGTGCGCGCCTGGCAGGTCAAGGTCGGGGCGACGGCGCCGCAGGCGGCGGCCGTCATCCACACCGACTTCGAGCGTGGTTTCATCCGTGCCGAAACGATCGCTTATGATGATTTCATCAAGTATCGGGGCGAGTCCGGTGCCAAGGAGGCAGGCCGCTTGCGCCTTGAAGGCAAGGAGTACATCGTCAAGGAAGGCGAAATCCTGCATTTCCGTTTCAATGTCTGACTGATTGGAGCAAGCCATGCCAGGCCAGCAGCGTGAACTCGAATTCCAGTTTCTGGCCGAGCCGACCGATGTCAATTTCGGCGGCAAGATGCACGGTGGTGCGGTTCTGCGCTGGATCGATCAGGCCGGCTATGCCTGTGCGGTGGCCTGGAGCGGCAAGTACTGCGTGACCGCAGCCGTCGGCGGTATCGAGTTTGTCGCCCCGATCCTGATCGGCGATCTCGTTCAGGTTCGCTGCAAACTTGTGCATACGGGTACCTCCAGCATGCAGATCACCGTCGATGTCATCGCGCGTGACCTGAAACAGACCGAGGAGCGGCTGGCAACGCACTGCGTGATGACCTTTGTGGCGCTGGACGCGCCGGATGGAAGGCCGAGTCCGGTGCCGGCGTGGATCCCGTTGACCCGGGAGGATGTCGCCCTTGGCCAATATGCCCTGAAGGTGATGGAGGTCGGGCGCCGGATAAAGGAGGAGGCGGCGGCCTTTCGTCCGGGCTGACAAAGCCGTTCAGGAACTCCCCAAGGTGATCAAGGCCGCCCAAATTTGTAAGCCGATGCCCCTGCCGGCACAACTCTTGCTGTTGACACCCGCGGCGCTCTCCGTGAAAATGCGCGGCTCCGTGTCTGGAGGGATACCCAAGCGGCCAACGGGGGCAGACTGTAAATCTGCTGGCTTACGCCTTCGGTGGTTCGAATCCACCTCCCTCCACCAGTTACAAGCGTCACCAGATATAAAGGGATTTGAGATTCGGGATTCGGGATTCGAAAAAGCCAGTCTGAGCTTTGACGAATGCCGAGGCCCAACTCCCGAATCCCCGCTCCAGGCGGGAGTAGTTCAATGGTAGAACATCAGTTTTCCAAACTGATTACGAGGGTTCGATTCCCTTCTCCCGCTCCAAAGCGCCAAGGTGCCACGGCGGCG
Source organism: uncultured Dokdonella sp. (assembly GCA_964390215.1). Lineage (GTDB taxonomy): Bacteria > Pseudomonadota > Gammaproteobacteria > Xanthomonadales > Rhodanobacteraceae > Dokdonella. The sequence continues at coordinate 10,340 of CAYMHF010000065.1, forward strand.
TTGAAGTAGTAGAGATCAAGCTCTTAGTTGAAAAGTCCAGTACGGATGCTGGTCTGTAGTTCGCCGACAGGAAGTCGGCTGAAGTACACGCTCACGTAGCTCAGTCGGTAGAGCACTTCCTTGGTAAGGAAGAGGTCGATGGTTCGATTCCATTCGTGAGCACCAGTTTTCCATTTACCCCAAACGATCTCCCGAGAAGAATACTGTCATGGCCAAAGAGAAATTCGAGCGCAAGAAGCCGCACGTAAACGTCGGCACGA
>CAYMHF010000066.1:0-9398 GCA_964390215.1 uncultured Dokdonella sp.
TGCTCACTTTCGTGATGCTGGCAATGCGGACAGGCACGATGGCCGCACGAGTGCGGCACGAAGTGTTGCTCCTGGCACCCTTCGCACTGCACCTGCATGCGCGGGCTGCGTGCAGTACGACAATGCTGCATCGCGTGCAGCGCACGGTGTTGGCTGGGCAGCAACGCATGGCCGTGGCGGGCCAGCAGGTCCGACTCGAAGCTGCGGATGATCGAGGCCATCGGGATCATCGGAGCGCTCCCCAGGTGATCTCAAAGCCGGCCATCAACGCGTCGATACGCTCAATCGCACGTTGGCCGCTGCGCTCGGTCAGATGGGTGTACTTGGCCGTGGTCAGGATCGACTGATGACCGAGGCAGTGCTGGACCTGCAGCAGATCGACGCCCGCTTCAATCAGATGCGTGGCGTAGCTGTGACGAAGCGTGTGTGGGGTGATGTTTTTTTTAGACCGCACTCGGCCGCGACCTTGCGCAAGGTGAGCTGCACACCGCCGCGATCAAGCGACGTGGTGGCGCGTGCCGCTGCAACCACGCCGCCTTGTCGGCTGGGAAACAACAACCGTGGGTTGCGGTGCAGTGGCCAAAACCGACGCAACAGCGCCAGCGTCGTCATCGGCAAGGGCACCAGTCGATCCTTGTTGCCCTTGGCATTGCGGATATGCACGCGCTGCCGCGCGGCGTCGATGTCGCCCACCTGCAGGCGCAAGCCCTCACCCAGACGCAGACCCAAGCTGTAGAGCGTGAAGTACAGCACCCGGTAGCTCACGACCCGCGTGGCCGCAAACAACCGGCCGGCCTCAGCCACCGTCACCACATTGGGCAAGCTCCGCACCGTGCATGGAATCTTGACCAGGTTCGGTGCCGGACACGGCTTGTGCAGCACATGGGTGTAATAGAACTTCAGCCCATACAGCCGATGCCTCACCGTGCTCCACGAATGGGAGGCAATCAGATCACTGAAGTAGTCCGTCAGCTGCGCCTCGGTAAGCTCATCGATGCGCTCGTCGAAATACGCACCCACGTGCCGGACCGCCAGCGAATAAGCCTCAATGGTCTTGGCCTGCAGGCCTTGCAATCGCAGACGCTTGAGATGGGTTGCATACTGCTGCTTGAAGTCTGGTGCGTGTGCTGTTTTCATACTCAGGTAGCCTCATCAATTCTTGGTCGAATGGCCCCCGGAAACGGGGGTGTGAGGCTACATTTTATATTCCCGCGAAGCTGCGCCTTTTTTGCCGCGTAGCGGCTTCGTCCAACAATTCATCCAAGCGGACGCCGTACCGGCGCCGCTTAACTCAAGCGTTGGGCAGCATGAAAAACAGCTCCGTTGATACGGACCTATGGGTTGAGAAGGCGGCCTTGGAATTGGTCCACCTTCACAGCCTGGACGAAATCGAGGAATCGCTAGTGAACTCTGGGGTTCCTGCGCCTACTGCGCTCAAACTCGTCATGCTTATCCCAAGTGCCTTTGCGCGCGAACACTTTGAGCCGCAAGGTATCAAGTTCCCGGAGCATTTCTTTGTCGGCTCAAATGGCCAGTTCTCCGAGCGTCCATATTCGTCCGAGCCCATCTATTCGCAAGCCCGATCCTTGGCTCGTCGTTGGTTAGGTGAGTCACGTCCTTCACTCATCTTGCGCGTCCTTGATTGGAGCGCTGAGGCAAACAGTATCAAGGAAGCAAATGAGCGTGGGTTCACGCCATCAGAGGTCAGTGCGGTTCACCATGGCTTCTGACATGCTGCCCAACTATTCCTCAAGAGACTTCCCGTCAAGCCCGGGCAAGTGATGTCGTTGCCCTGAGCTTTCGGGCGTTTGCTGGTCATTGAATTGTTCCTTTGTTGCATACTGCGTTGTCGTTGCGAGACGGGTGACAAAACGGTTGTCAGACTGCATTTCCTTCCCGAAAAGGGATTTCCTTAGGTCACAATCGGTCTTGTTGAATCGATAGTGCCGACTCGGACCAGGGTATAAACCGCACCCGAAGACCTCATTCATTCATCGGACTGTCCGGCGCTCGGGGATCAACCGAAACACCGCGTGGACGTCCATCTAGTTGGTCAGGTTCTCTCCGGGGTGGTCTGACCCGTTGTCTACCGTGTCGCGCTGACGTTGAATCGAAACGCTTTCCAAGCGGCTTGCACCGCCTGGGTCTGTTGGTGCATCGGATGGTTCAGACACGCGTGCGGGTCGTAGTCCACGTCGTGCGCCAGCATCGCCCAGATCTGCCGGGCGTGTTTGTTGGCGATAGCCACGATCACCTTGCCGAAGGGCATGCGCCCATCGAGGGAGCGTATCCACATCTGTTCCGGCGTGGCCTTCTCGGTCGCCACAGCCTTGGCACGCTGCAGACTGCTGCGTGCGCCCTGGATCAATAGCGTGCGCAGGTAGGCATCACCCCGGCAACTGATTCCGCCCAACCGCGCATGCCCGCCGCTGGACTGCTGGATGGGAACCAAGCCCAACCACGCTGACATTTGCCGACCCTGCGTGAACTCGCGGGCGTTGCCGACCGTCGCCACCACCGCGTCGGCGGTAATGGGGCCGATACCCACGATGCCTCGCAACCGCACACATCGGCTATCGGCTCGCGCGTGAGCCTCGATGCGTGCATCGCAGGTGTCGTGGTGCACGCGCAACTGCTTCCAGTGGTCCGCCAGATCGCGCAACAATTCCTTGAACTCGGCGGGCAATCCGCGTTGCGTATCCAGATCCGCCAGCAATCGACGGAGCGCGACGTCACTCTGCGCCACGATTACGCCGAACTCGGCCAACAGGCCACGAATGCGGTTGCCGATGGCCAGCGACTCGGTCTTGTACCCTTCGCGCACCCGATGCCAGGACAGGCGAACCTGCTGATCGACATCCTTCACCGGCACAAAGCGCATGTTGCCTTGGCGCGCCGCGGTGGCAATCGCCTCGGCATCGGCCTTGTCGTTCTTGGTCTTGCGTCCTTTCCGAAACGGCGTGACGAATTGGGCCGCCATGATGAGCGGCTGCAGGTCAGACGTCTAGCAACGCCGCGCCCAATGATGCGCGCCGCTGCACGCTTGCATGGCCACCACCGTTCCGGCCGCAAGCTGCGAGAGCCAGAGCTCAAATGCCTCGAAACGCCTCGCGACGAAGATCCTGACGACGCAGCACCCGACCGCGTCCATCCACCTCGCAAATCGAAAACACGTTCTTGGCCAGATCAATGCCCACGAGGCCTGCCGCTGCGGATATAGTATTCATGGAGACTTCCCCTTCTGTTGACGATTGTGTAGAGCTACCATCATGGCACCTGGGTCCTTCGGAATCCTTGAGGCCGAAAGATGTGGGAAGTCTCTTTTTACTCAATCAACCGGACATGCCCCGGTAAGCCGGGTCATGCCGGTTACCTCAAACGTTGAAGCCGTAGAATAAGTCAATGCGCGATATTTGGTGATTTGAATTGGTTGCGAGAGCCGCGTCAAGGTAGGCGCCTGCCCACGACACCTTGGGTGCCGACATGACACAGTTAGTGCGGCAGGCTTCCGGCGATACGGCAGCAAGATGACGAGGGCAGCCGCTTACCAAGGGCCGGCGAAGGCCGGCCCTTGTTTGTTTGCGACGTCGCGATTCCGCACATAAGTGCCGCGCCTATTTCAAACCGCGGAACTCAAGCAGGGGCTCGACGCTCGGATCCTTGCCGCGGAAGGCTTTGTACATTTTGGCGAGTTCCTCGGAGTTGCCGCGCGAGAGAACCTGATCACGGAAGGTCTGGCCGTTTTCGCGGGTCATGCCGCCGTGTTCCTTGAACCACTGGAAGGCGTCGTGGTCGAGCACTTCGCTCCACAGGTAGGCGTAGTAGCCAGCCGAGTAGCCGCCGCCCCAGATGTGGGCGAAGTATGGGGTCTTGTAGCGCGGCGGCACCTGCGCCATGTCGATCTTGTAGCGCTTGAGGGCAGCGGCTTCGAACTGATCGACATCCTGCAGCGGTGCATCGGCCGGCAACTGGTGCCAGGCCTGATCGAGCAGTGCCGCGCCGAGGTATTCGACGGTTGCGTAGCCCTGGTTGAAGGCGCGTGCCTTGATGATCTTGTTGACAAGCGCCTGCGGCATCGGCTCGCCGGTTTGGTTGTGCTTGGCGTAGTTGGCGAACACAGTCGGTTCGAGCGCCCAGTTCTCGTTGAACTGTGAGGGGAACTCGACGAAATCGCGTGAAGTGTTGGTGCCGGCGATGCTCGGGTACTTCACGTTCGAGAACATGCCGTGCAGGGCGTGTCCGAACTCGTGGAACATGGTGGTCACGTCATCGAAGCTGAGCAGGGCCGGCTGGCCTTCGGCCGGTTTGGTGAAATTGCAGACGTTGAAGACGACCGGCTTGGTGCCGGTCAGGCCGTTTTGTTCAACGAATACATCCATCCATGCGCCACCACTCTTGCTCGGGCGCTTGTAGTAATCGGCATAGAACAGCGCGAGCTGCTGGCCATCGGCATCGAATACGTCGAACACGCGCACGTCGGGCTGGTAGACCGGAAGATCGTGGCGCTCCTTGAAGGTCAGGCCGTAGAGCCGGTTGGCGGCGAAGAAGACGCCGTCATTGAGTACGCGATTGAGTTCGAAGTAGGGCTTGATCGCGGCTTCGTCGAGATCAAACTCGACCTTGCGCACCTGATCTGCATACAGATCCCAGTCGGCGGCGGTGAGCTTGAAGCCACCCTTCTGCGCATCGATCACCTTCTGGATCTTGGCCGCTTCGCTGCGCGCGCGGGCGGTGGCGGCCGGAACCATGTCGGTCATCAGCTTGACCGCGTGCTCCGGCTTTTCGGCCATCTGGTCGGCCAGACTGTAGGCGGCGAAGTTCGGATAGCCGAGTAGCTTGGCGCGTTCGGCACGCAGTTGGGCCAGGCGCGGAATGATCGTGCGGGTATCGTTGGCGTCATTGTGACTGGCGCGGGTTTCCGAGGCCTCAAGCACTTTCAGGCGCAGGTCGCGGTTGGTCAGTGATCCGAGCACCGGCTGTTGGGTGGTGTTCTGCAGGGACAGCAGATACTTGCCATCGGCGAGCTTGCGTTCCTTGGCGGCATCGGCCGCAGCGGCGATGCCGCCGTCGCCGAGGCCATCAAGCTGGGCCTTGTCATCGACCTCGACCGCGCCGGCATTGGTTGCGGCAAGCAGCTTGTTCTGGAACTCGGTCGAGAGTGTCGACTCTTCCTTGTTCAACGCACGCAGCTTGGTCTGATCCGCATCGCTGAGCTGGGCGCCGGCGCGGACAAAATCGTTGTAGGTTTTTTCGACCACGCGCATCTGCAACGGATCAAACCCGCTGCTTTCACGGGCGTCGTAGATCGCCTTGACGCGCTTGAACAGGTTTGCGTTCAGATGGATCGCGTCGGCATGCTCGGCCATCTTCGGTGCGAGGGCGACCTGGGCGGCCTGCAGGGTGTCATTGGTATTGGCCTGGGCGAGGCTGAAGAAAACACGTGCGGCGCGATTGAGCAGTTCGCCGCTGCGCTCCATCGCTTCGAAGGTGTTGGCGAAGGTCGGCGCATCGGCGTTGTTGGCGATCTTCTCGATCTCGTCGAGTTGCTGGCGCATGCCTTCCTCGATGGCCGGCTGATAGTCGGCATCATTGATCTTGTCGAAGGGCGGTGCCTGCATGGGCAGCGGACTGGCGGTCAGCAGGGCGTTCACGGGGGCGGCGACCTCGGGCGTTGCGGCGGGTGCAGCGGCCTGCGGCGGCGCGGTTTCCGTGGAAGGAGGCGAGCAGGCAGCCAGCGCGACAGCGAGTGCGACGGCAAGGGCAGATCGGATCATGGAGGATTCCCGGCGGCAAATGAGCCCGCACAATAGTCCCGAATCGCCGAATTCGCCAAGTGCGGAAGGTCATGCCGGTACTGTCCCGGCGTGCTCGCCACTGCCGAGGCGGGAATCCGCCCGCTGATGGCGCGATAATGGGTCAGTTCGCAGACAGGGAAATTCCGATGAAGACAGTATCCTGGATTGTTCTGACATTGCTGGTTTTCGCAGGTTCAACACATGCCGTCGAACGCATCGAGAAAAGCGTGCTGGTGCTGGCCGGTGCGAATGCCGGATTGCAGGAGGCGCGCTACGGCGATGACGGCAAGCTGGCCGTGCATTTCGAGTTCAATGATCGCGGGCGCGGATCGAAGCTCGATGCCACTTATTCACTCGATGCCCATGGCTTGCCCACGCAGATCGAGCTGAAGGGCGTTGACTATCTCAAGGCGCCGGTCGCAGAAACCTATTCGCGCACCGACGATAGCGTGGTATGGAAAAACGCTGCCGAGGATGACAAGCGAACGGCTGCGGGAGCGGCATTCTTTCTCGGCCTCAATCAGGTGCCCGAGGATACGATCCTGCTCACGCGCGCCCTGCTCAAGGCGCCGGGTCGCAAACTCAGCCTGATTCCGGCCGGCGAGGCCAGCATTCGCAAACTTGCCAGCACCGAAATCAAGGGCAAGGTCGAAGCAAAAACGGTCGATCTGTATGCGATCAAGGGCCTCGGTCTGCTGCCCGAGTTCGTCTGGCTCGATCAGGATCAGCGCTTTTTCGCCAGCTACTCGGGCTGGAGCACGCTGATCCGCGAAGGCTACGAGGATGCGATCAAGACCATTGGCGATCGACAGGAGCAGGAGGAAAGGCGGCTTGCCGAATCACGCGCCAGCGAACTGACCCGCAACCTGAGCGCGCCGCTGCTGATCCGCAATGTGCGTGTGTTTGATCCGCCAGCTGGCGAAGTCGTCGATGCCCGCGCGGTGCTGATCGATGGGGGCAGGATCGTCTCGATCGGGGCAGCCGATGTGGCTTCCCTTGAGGGTATCGAGGAGCTCGATGGTCGCGGTCGATTCCTGATGCCGGGCTTGTGGGACATGCACGTGCATTTCGGTGGCGGCGCCGATGGTCTGCTCGATCTCGCCTCGGGCGTGACCACGGTGCGCGACATGGCCAACCAGGTCGATACCCTGAAAGCCCTGATCGATGGCATCGAGGCGGGCAAGGACATCGGCCCGCGCATCATCCGTGCCGGCATCATCGATGGAAAGGGGCCGTTCGCCGGACCGACCAAGGTGCTGGTCGATACCGAGCAGGAAGCACTGGATGCAGTCAGGATGTACAAGGACACCGGACACGAGCAGATCAAGATTTACAGTTCGGTCAAGCCCGAACTGATGCCGATCATCGCCAGGGCCGCGCACGCACAGGGCATGCGCGTCAGTGGCCATGTGCCGGCCTACATGACCGCGCGCCAGTTCGTCGAGAACGGTGCCGACGAGATCCAGCACATCAACATGCTGTTCCTCAACTTCATGTTCGACAAGGTGCAGGACACGCGCACGCCGGCGCGATTCACCATGGTTGCCGAACATGGCGCGGCACTCGATCTCAGTTCGCGGCCGGTGCGTGATTTCATCCAGTTGCTCAAGGATCGGCAGATCGTCGTCGACCCAACGGTCGGCACGTTCGAGGACATGTTTCTCGGCCGACCCGGCGCGCCGGGGCCGGGCTTCGCCGCGATCGTCGACCGCTTTCCGACGACCTGGCAGCGCCAGATCCGATCCGGTGCGGGTGGCCTCGAGATGAAGCAGGGTCAGCAATCGCTGTTTCGCGACTCCTACCAGAACATGGTCAACATGGTCGGTGTGCTATATCGCAGCGGCGTGCCCATTGTGGCCGGCACCGACAACCTGGCCGGCATGACGCTTCCACGCGAGCTGGAGCTGTATGTCGAGGCCGGTATTCCGCCGATCGAGGTGCTGCGCATCGCGACCAGTGGCAGTGCCCAGGTGATGAAACGCGAGGATGACTATGGCCGCGTTGCTCCGGGCTTTGTCGCCGACCTGATCCTCGTCGATGGCGATCCGACCATCAACATGGCCGATATCCGCAAGGTACACACAACGATTCGTGGTGATCGCCTGTACGACGCCGACGCCCTGTTCCGCGCGGTGAGCATCAAGCCAACAACGAAGCAGTAACGCGAGGCAAGTGATCAAAGCCAGAAACGGCCCGACGCGCTTTTGCACGCTGCGATCAGATCAGGCGCAACATCGCCGCCCCACTTTCAGCCACAAGGATCCCGCATGCTCACCCTCTACTACTCACCCGGTTCAGCCAGCATGGTCGTCCATCTGGCCTTGATCGAGCTCGATCTGCCGCATGAACTGCGTCGGGTTGATTTCGATTCGAATGCACAGAAGGATCCGGAATACCTGCGCCTGAATCCGAATGGTGTCGTGCCAACCCTGATCATCAATGGTGAGCCGGTCTACGAATGCGCGGCCCTGTTTCTGCTGCTCGGTGAGCGGCATGCCGACAAGGGACTCGCGCCTGCTCCGGGTGCGGCCAATCGCGGCCTCTATCTGCAATGGGTGGTGCATCTGGCCAACACCGTGCAACCGGCATTTCGCCAATGGTTCTATCCGACCGATTTCGGCCCGGACGAGCAGGCCGAGGCGATGCGCGATTTCGCCAGATGCCGGGTTGAAGCGGCCTGGGATCGAGTCGATGCGCACCTTGCCGCGCACGGGCCGTACATGCTGGGTGAACATTTCAGCTTGCTCGACCTTTATACAACGATGCTGATGCGCTGGTCGCGCAACATGCCGAAGCCGGCCGATCGCTGGCGATCGATCGATGTGCTCGCTCGCCGCGTCAAGGCGCGACCTTCGTGGCAGCGGGTCTATGCGGTCGAGGGGCTGACCGAATGGGCGTGAGCGGATCGAATCGGCGTTGCCAGCCATCACGGAGTAGCCAATGAAATTCCTGCACAGCATGGTCCGCGTCCGCGACCTTGAGGTTTCGCTCGAGTTCTACTGCGCCCAGCTTGGCCTTGTAGAGATCTCGCGGCGCGAGCATGAGAAGGGGCGCTTCACCCTGGTCTTTCTCGCCGCTCCAGGTGATGAAGCACGTGGTCAGATCGAGCTGACCTGGAACTGGGATGCTGAGGACTATGGCAGTGCGCGCAACTTCGGCCACCTCGCCTTCGCCGTCGATGACATCCACGCGACCTGCCAGCGCCTGATGGATGCCGGTGTGATCATCAACCGTCCACCACGTGACGGGCACATGGCTTTTGTCCGCTCGCCCGACCTGATCTCGATCGAACTTCTGCAGAAGGGCGAACCCCTGCAGCCTTGTGAACCGTGGCTGTCGATGCCGAATACGGGGGTTTGGTGAATGCGGTGAGCGGTTCGGTACGGGTGAGCGGTGAGACCGGAAGGCTCACCGAATGCCGCCGCCCGATTCGGCCGCTCTTCGTAGGAGAGGCCTTCAGGCCTGATGCCTTGACCAGCCGTTCGGCTGTTGAAAGCCGTCAGGTGACGAACAGCATCGCAACCGAAGGAAGTCCCCTTTCGGGACGACTGAAGCCTGAGGTTTCCCCACAAATACGTCTTGATAATCATATAGTTGCCGGCT
>CAYMHF010000067.1:0-9189 GCA_964390215.1 uncultured Dokdonella sp.
CCACGATTATGATCCGTGGGAGATTATGAGCAGCTCGGGCTGAGGACGTCCGGATTCGCGTAGCCCGGCCGAGATCGGGCTGCGCATAATCACGGCGGTTTTTTCGGCCGCCGTTTTCGTCACGCGCATGACGAACCTCACTTGTGAACGTCCAGGAACGGGATCAGACTGGCGACAGCGCCTCGATGATCCGGCAGTCGGCGATCGTGCCACAGCCGCATTGGCCGATGATGTTATCGAGTTCCCGCCGTAGCGCCCTAAGATCGGAGATCTTCCGATCCACGTCGGCGAGATGCTGGCGGGCGATGGCGTCCACGGCCTCGCAGGAGCGGTCCTTCTGATCCGAAAGGCTCAGGAGTTCTCGGACCTCATCGATCGTGAAGCCCAGGTCCCTGGCCCGGCGCACAAAACTGAGCCGACCGACCTGATCCTCGGAATACACGCCGAGGGCACTCGATGGCGCCTTGGTGCTTCGTTCGGACGAGAGCGCGGGCGCGGAAGCGGAGGACCATAGGACCGGAGATTTACCGTGGTGGCGGACGCGCAAAGGCCTGCTCGTCCTCTTCACCGGAGCGCTTCTCGCGGTCGCATATGCGATCAGCGCCGTCGCACCTGGCGCTCATTATTGGGCCTATCTTTGTGCGGCGATCGTCGGGCTGGTGCCTGTGATGCGCAGAGCGTTCGCCGGAGCATTGTCCGGCACGCCCTTCAGCATTGAGACCCTGATGACGGTGGCGGGCGTGGGCGCCATAGCGATCAGTGCCGCCGAAGAGGCGGCGGTCGTCGTGTTCCTGTTCGCCGTTGGTGAGCTCCTCGAGAATGTGGCCGCAGGTCGTGCCCGAGCCGGTATCAAGGGGCTCATGAATCTGGTGCCGCGCACGGCGCTGGTCGAGCGAGACAGCGAGACGAGCGAGATCGCCGCCGACGAACTGACCGTCGGCGACATCGTCCTGGTTCGTCCTGGCGACCGCATTCCCTCCGACGGCCAAATCATTGAAGGAGGTTCCGAGATCGACGAGGCGCCCGTCACCGGAGAATCGGTGCCGGTCGCGAAGGCTGCTGGCGACTTGGTGTTCGCCGGCAGCATCAACGCCAGCGGCAGCCTGCGCATCCGCATAACCAAAACGGCCGCCGACAACACGATTGCCCGCATCATCCACTTGGTCGAAGAAGCACAAGCTTCGAAAGCTCCCACGGCACGGTTCATCGATCGCTTTGCAGCCTATTACACGCCTGCCGCCATGGCGGTCTCGGCGCTCGTCATCGTGGCTCCGCCGCTTCTGTTCGAGGGTGACTGGGCGACCTGGATCTATCGAGGGCTGGCGATCCTGCTCATCGCGTGTCCCTGTGCTCTCGTCATCTCGACGCCGGCGGCAATCGCCTCTGGTCTCGCGGCAGGCGCCAGGCGTGGCCTACTGATCAAGGGCGGAGCCGCGCTCGAAACCCTCGGAAAGGTCAAGACGATCGCCTTCGACAAGACCGGGACTTTGACGGTCGGCCGGCCCGAGGTGACCGATGTGATCGCGGTCGAAGGCGACGAGGCGGAAATCTTCGCGAAGGCCGCTGCCGTTGAGCGAGGCTCGGGTCACCCGCTTGGACTAGCCATCGTGGCCGCAGCCGAAGCACGAGGGCTTTCGATTCCGCCAACCTTTGGCAGCAGCATGGCTATCCCGGGCAAGGCGGCGACTGCGCGTCTGAGGACCGGCTTCGTGTCAGTCGGCTCGCCTCGGTATGCTGTCGAAGCGAGTTCTGTATCTGAAACGATCGCCAGCCGAATCGACGCTCTGGAGGCGGAGGGTAAGACTGTTGTCGTGGTGATCGGCGCGAACCGCGTCGCAGGCGTGATCGCGCTCAGGGACGAACCGCGTCCTGATGCCGCCGAAGCCGTGGTGCGGCTCAAGAGGCTCGGCATTCGTACGCTGATGCTGACCGGTGATAATGCACGGACGGGAAACGTTATTGCCGATGGCCTCGGTCTCGAGGCCAAGACGGAGCTGCTGCCGGACGCCAAGCTGTCCGAAATCGCTGCGCTGAAGCAGCATAGCCCCGTAGCGATGGTCGGCGACGGTATCAACGACGCGCCCGCGCTCGCGGCCGCCTCCGTCGGCATCGCGATGGGCGGCGGCACTGATGTCGCCTTGGAAACCGCCGACGTGGCGTTGCTCAAGAATCGGGTCGTCGGGATCGTGGAGCTCATCGCGCTCTCGAGGGCGACGCTTGCCAATATCTGGCAGAACATCGCGCTGGCGCTCGGCCTCAAGGGCATCCTTCTTGCGACGACGCTGTTCGGTGTGACTTCTCTCTGGATGGCAATCCTTGCCGACACTGGGGCGACGGTGCTCGTGACCGCGAACGCGCTTCGCCTGTTGCGCTTCGCGCCGATACTCTTGGGGGTTCCTGAAAGAGCCGCTGCGAGTATCGCGCTGCCTCGCTGCGGTCGAGCGCGACTGTTACACGCCGAAGCGCAGGACCTTTGGCCCATATGACCGCGACATGGAACACCCGCGTGTCCTTCGCGATCTTCGCGAGAATCAGATCGCGGTCAGCTTGACCCGCGCGCCGAGCTTCTCCGCCGCCTCCTTGCGCTCGCTATAGCGGTTGGTGAGGTAGGCGGAGGGGCCGCGCGTCAGAAGGGTGAACTTCACCAACTCTTCCACGACGTCGACGACGCGATCGTAATAGGGAGACGGCTTCATCCTGCCGTCCTCATCGAATTGCTCGTAGGCCTTGGCGACCGAAGATTGGTTCGGGATCGTGATCATGCGCATCCAACGGCCGAGGACCCGCATCTGGTTCACGGCATTGAAGGACTGCGATCCGCCGCTCACCTGCATGACGGCGAGCGTCTTCCCCTGCGTCGGCCGGACTGCCCCGATAGATAGGGGAATCCAATCGATCTGCGCCTTCATGATGCCCGTCATGGCGCCATGGCGCTCCGGGCTGCACCAGACCTGTCCCTCCGACCAGGCCGATAGCTCGCGCAGCTCCTCGACCTTGGGATGATCGGCGGGTGCATCATCCGGAAGCGGCAGGCCGCTGGGGTTGAAGATACGGGTCTCGGCGCCGAAGGCTTCGAGAAGACGAGCGGCTTCCTGGGCCTGGAACCGGCTGAACGATCGCTCGCGCAGCGAGCCGTACAGCAGCAGGATGCGCGGCGGGTGCATCGGCGGCTTTGGGATCAGCGCAGCCGTCGTCGGACGTTCGAACGCATCGGCATCGATGTTCGGTAAATCCTCAAATTCGGGCGCCTGCATCAGCGCGCCTCTTTGACGACGCGCGGCGCGGTCTGGCCGCGCTCGTACCAGCCCTTCGAGCGGTTCACGATCCAGACGACAGTCAGCATGACCGGCACCTCGATCAGCACGCCGACCACGGTTGCCAGCGCCGCGCCCGACTGGAAGCCGAACAGGCTGATGGCGGCGGCGACCGCCAGTTCGAAGAAGTTGGAGGCGCCGATCAGGGCGGAGGGGCCGGCGACGCAGTGTTGCTCGCCGGAAATCCGGTTCAGCAGATAGGCGAGGCCGGCATTGAAATAGACCTGGATCAGGATCGGCACCGCGAGCAGCGCGATGACGAGCGGCTGCGCCAGGATTTGCTCACCCTGGAAGCCGAACAGCAGCACCAGTGTCGCCAGCAGGGCCATGAGCGAGACGGGCTGGAGCCGATCGAGGAAGGCTTTCAGCCTCGGCTCCCCGCCTCTTGCGAGGAGACGCTGGCGCAGGAGTTGTGCGGCGATCACCGGCACAATGATGTAGAGGGCGACCGACAGGACGAGTGTGTTCCAGGGCACCGTGATGGCCGAGAGGCCGAGCAGCAAGCCGACGATCGGCGCGAAGGCGAACACCATGATGGAGTCGTTGAGCGCGACCTGGCTCAGCGTGAAATGCGGCTCGCCCTTGGTGAGGTTCGACCAGACGAACACCATTGCCGTGCAGGGTGCAGCGGCGAGGATGATGAGGCCCGCGATGTAGCTGTCGATCTGAGCTGCCGGCAGATACGGCCGGAACAGATACCCGACAAAGAGCCAGCCGAGCGCCGCCATCGAGAACGGCTTCACGGCCCAGTTGACGAATAGCGTGACGCCGATGCCGCGCCAATGCTCTTTCACTTGGCCGAGCGCGGCGAAGTCGATCTTGATCAGCATCGGCACGATCATCAGCCAGATCAATGCCGCGACCGGCAGATTGACCTTGGCAATCTCGGCGACGCCGATCGCATGGAAAACGCCCGGCATGAAATGACCGAGCGCGACGCCGGCCACGATGCAGAGTGCGACCCAGAGGGTGAGGTAACGTTCAAAGGTGGACATGGGGCTGCCTTATGCTGTCGCCACGCGGCGGCCGTGTTCGTCCACCACGCGCTCACCGTCTTCCTTGACGAACTCGCCGCGCTGCGGCGGCAATAGATCGAGCACTTCCTCGGAAGGACGGCAAAGCCGAACGCCCTAGGGCGTCACGACTATTGGCCGATTCATCAGGATCGGATGGGCCTGCATGGCGTCGAGAAGCTGGTCATCGGTCAGGCTCGGATCGCCAAGGCCAAGCTCCGCATAGGGCGTGCCCTTCTCGCGAAACAGCGCGCGAACGGAGATGCCCATGCGCGCAATGAGCTGCTTGAGCATGATCCGAGAAGGCGGTGTCTTCAGATATTCGATGACATGCGGCTCGACGCCGGCATTGCGGATCATCGCCAGCGTGTTGCGCGAGGTCCCGCAGTCGGGATTGTGGTAGATGATGACGTCCATGGCTGGCCTCACGCTGCGCTCGGGCGTGGCGACGTAGCGCCTTCGCTATGGCCGATCTCACGCAGCTTCATGCCGAGTGCTATCTTGTCGAGGCTTTTCAGCGGCAACGCCGTGAACACACCGATGCGGGTCTTCAGATAGCGAAACGCGGTGACGAAGGCGGCTTCCTTCTGGATGTCGGAACCCTCGACCGCGGCGGGGTCCTCGATGCCCCAATGCGCCGTCATCGGCTGCCCAGGCAAGACGGGACAGGTCTCGCCGGCGGCGTTGTCGCAGACCGTGAACACGAAATCCATGACAGGCGCGCCTGGCTCCGCGAACTCCTCCCAGCTCTTCGAGCGGAAGCCATCGGTCGGATAGTCGAAGCTGTCGAGCACCTTCAGCGCGAAGGGATTGACCCGCCCCTTCGGGTGGCTGCCGGCCGAGAAGGCGCGAAAATGGCCCGCGCCGTCCTTGCGCAGGATGCTCTCGGCCAGAATGGACCGAGCGGAATTGCCGGTGCAGAGGAACAGCACATTGTAGATGCGGTCAGTCATGGGCGACCTCCTTTAGCGGCGCTTGTGGTGAGCAGCAGGGCGAGAGGTCAGCGATGAGCGGCGCGCACAGCTCTGGTCGGCCGCCGCAGCAATCCTTGACGAGGAAGCCGGTCAGACCTCGCACCGCCTCGAGCCGAGCGCGGTAGACGATCGACCGGCTCTCCCGCTCGGCCTCGATCAGCCCGGCCCGGGTCAGGATCGCCAAATGCGTTGACATGGTGTTGTGCGGCACGCTCGTGCGGCGCGCGATCTCGCCGGCCGGCAACCCATTGGGTTCGTGCTTCATCAGGAGCCGGAACACCTCAAGACGGGTCGGCTGGGCAAGCGCCGAGAAGGCGAGGCTAGCTTGATCTGCGTCCATACCTCGAGATTACTCGACATATGGACGTAATGCAAGCTGGCCATCGAGATGCTTAGGAACGGATGGCCTGGTTCAAGCTGTCGTTGAACTGCGCATAATCCGGAGTCCTGCTCGAAATCCCAACAACGGAGATTGAGCATGCCAACACCCCTACGCCTTCAGCTCAGGATCGAAGATCCCGACAATGTTCTCTGGCCCATCATGGGCTTCTACCGCGACTATCTCGTGCGTAGTCGTTACGGAGCTAAGCGCAGTCGCCGATATACCGCCTCAGCCCTCCACTTCGGCGTTTGGCTGCGCGATCAGGGCGCTGGACCGGACGATATCGATGAGACCCAAATAGGCCGTTTCCTCTCGGGTCACTTGCCCACCTGTTCATGCGGCCATCCGACCCCGCACGGCTTCATCCTCAATAGGGCGGCGCTCAACAACCTTCTCCGCGTCCTGCGCGGGCACAACATCGTCGTGACTCCTGCGCCTGACACGATCGAACAGGAGCTTGCCCGGTTTGATTCCAAGATGGGCGATGTCTGGGGGCTCAAGCAAGGTACGCGAGATCATCGCCGCCGCATCATCCGACGTCTTCTCCGAGAACAGCTTGGTACGGGCCCGATTGAGCTCGGCGCCATTAGCGCCAGCGGCGTTCGGTCTTTCGTGCTGGGCGATGCTGACCGAAGCACCAGCACGATCCGTGTCATGGGTGGTGCGGTCCGCTGCTATCTCCGTTATCGCGCGCTGATCGGCGACGATGTCTCTCGTCTCCGTAAAGCGGTCCCGCGCCCCGCCTTCTCGCGAGATGCAGAACTGCCGGAGGCCCTGTCCTCTGCAGAGGTCGAGCAATTGCTCTGTGCGTTCGACAAGCCTTGTCCGTCGCGCCGGCGAGGTTACGCCATCGTACGTTGTCTGGCCGATC
Source organism: uncultured Dokdonella sp. (assembly GCA_964390215.1). Lineage (GTDB taxonomy): Bacteria > Pseudomonadota > Gammaproteobacteria > Xanthomonadales > Rhodanobacteraceae > Dokdonella. The sequence continues at coordinate 6,555 of CAYMHF010000067.1, forward strand.
TCGGATTGCGTTCGAGCGAGGTCATTCGGCTCACACTCGATGATATCAATTGGACGGAAGGCGTCGTGAAAGTGGCCGCCGGGAAAGGCCGGCGTTCGGACGTCCTTCCGCTCTCGCCGGTAACCGGCGAAGCGATCGTCGATTACATCCTCAACGAGCGGCCAGCGACAGACCGACGTGAGGTGTTCGTTCGCCATGTTGCGCCGCTCGGCGAGCCGGTTGGAAGGCGTGTCGTGCAAAGGACGCTGCATGCCGCTTACGCTCGGCTCGGTTGGGACCGAAGCCGTGTGCACATCCTCAGGCACACGTTGGCAAGCCGACTAGTCAACTCCGGCGTACCGATGAAGCGGATCGCTGACATATTGCGCCATCGCAGCATCGTCACCTCGGCCACATATGCGCGAGTCGACATTGCACGGCTGTCGTCGGTCGCATTGCCATGGCCGGGAGTAATCGCATGAACGCCCCGGCCACAATGCTAGCGCGCGCTGAGGCCTATCTCGCCGAGCGTCGCCGGCTCGGATTCGCTCTGGACCGCTCCGGCAGTCTCACGCTGGCGTTCGCTCGCTTTGCCGATGCAAACGGCCACGACGGCCCGATCGCCTCGGCCATAGTGCTACGCTGGGTAAAGGAGCAAGCGGTATATGCCGATCCCTTCACGTGGGCGCAGCGCCTCAACGTACTCCGACCCTTCGCGCGTCATCTGGCCGACGCAGAGTCAGGGACCGACTTCCCGCAGGGCGCACCATTCGGGCGCGCGAAGCGCCGGATTCCACCACATATCTTCACGCCGGCCGAGGTGAACGCGCTCATCACAGCCGCGCGCACTATGCCGCCTCTGTTCGGCGCTGGCCCGGCCACGCTCCCGACACTTCTCGGCTTACTGGCCGCAACGGGCCTGCGCATCTCCGAAGCGCTGCGACTTCGCTGCGGCGCTCTTGACGAGGCCATCACCCAAATCACGGTGAAACACTCCAAGTTCGAGAGAACGCGCATAGTGCCGTTGCACTCAACCGCGACGGCGCCATTGCGAGATTATCTACGGGCGCGAGTGAGGCTCGGCTCGACGGACCGCTCTGCGCCGCTCTTCCTCGACGAGCGAAGCAGCGAGGCCTTGGCCTACGGAGCGGTGCGTCGAGCATGGCTCCGGCTGACCGGAGACCTCGGCATCATGCCGCGTGGCGGCCATCGGTTCATCCGCATCCACGATCTACGGCACACCTTTATCTGCCGTCGGCTGATGCTCTGGCAGGCCGAGGGCACCGACATCGACAATGCAATGCTGGCGCTCTCGACCTATGTTGGTCACGTCAACCTCGGAGATACATACTGGTACATGCAAGCTGTCCCGGAGCTCATGGCGCTCGCCGGAGACCGCTTCGAAGCACTCGCATCGCAGATTCGGGAGGAGCGCCATGGTTGACGCAAATCCCTCGTTCCCGACTCTCCTCCAACACTTCTTCGTTGATTATCTGCGTCAGCAACGCGCAGTCAGCTCCAACACAGTCGCGGCCTACCGCGATACGTTCAAATTGCTGCTCGCCTTCGCGGAGAAGGAGATCCGCAAAACTCCAACCGAGCTTGCTCTCTCCGACCTCGACGCGATGCTGATCCTCGCCTTCCTCGACCATCTCGAGCGCGAGCGGAAGAACGCCGTGCGGAGCCGCAACGCTCGACTGTCAGCGATCCGCTCGTTCTTGAAGTATGCAGCTCATGAGGATCTTACCGCGCTTGCGGTCATCGAGCGCAGCCTGGCCGTCCCGCAGAAGCGTCATGACAGAGCGGTGCTGGGCTTCCTGTCCCGGCCCGAGATGGAGGCGATAATCGCGGCGCCAGACAGCACGACATGGGCGGGCCGGCGAGATCAAGCGCTGTTCACTCTGCTGTACAACACTGGTGCCAGGGTCTCTGAGGCGATCAACCTCAAGGTCGCTGACGTGGTGCTGGATGTCTCCCCAGTCGCTCACCTCCATGGCAAGGGGAGAAAACGCCGGAGCGTTCCGCTCTGGAAGGCGACTGCCGCGACGCTTCGACTGTGGCTTCGCCACCTGCCGGGTGCGGGCACGCAAGGGTATCTGTTCCCAAGCAGCGCGGGTCGACGTTTGTCGCGATCGAGCGTGACACAGCGGCTCGCGCAAGCAGCCGCCCAAGCGGCGTGCAAACTTCCGGTACTTGCCAACCGAGCGATCTCGCCTCACACGATCCGCCACACTACAGCGATGCACCTAATGCAATCGGGCGTGGATATCACCGTCATCGCGCTGTGGCTCGGCCATGAGCATCCCAGCACTACACACATTTACATGGAGGCGGATCTTGCCATGAAGGAGCAGGCATTGAGCCGACTCCAACCGATCGTCACTGCGCCAACGCGGTATCGTCCACCGGACCAACTCATGGCGTTCCTGCAATCGCTGTGATTATGCGCAGCCCGATCTCGGTCGGGCTGCGCGAAACCGGCGTCCTTAGTCCGAACTGCTCATAATCTCCCACGGATCATAATCGTGCTTATGCGCAGGTGGGCATAACCACGAGTACGCCCCGTGGTCCCCGGCTCATTGAGCCGGGCGCCAGGTGCCGCTGGCGCGGCGCCCGATGCAAGGGAGGCTGCGCAGCGGTCGCAACGGAATCATCG
>CAYMHF010000068.1:0-9129 GCA_964390215.1 uncultured Dokdonella sp.
GCGAAGAGCATCGCGGCTGAAGCCGCTTCCTACGACGAAGCAGCAACGCGTTAGAAGTCAGCGAATCCTGCGTCGCCGTTCGCCCGCTCTTCGTAGGAGAGGCATTCATGCCCGATGCTCTCCATCACGTGGCGAAGAGCATCGCGGCTGAAGCCGCTTCCTACAACAAAGCGACGAGCATCGCGACCCCTTTCGGGACGGCTGCTTTCAACAACCGAATGGCTGGTCAAGCCGCTTCCTACACAAGAGCCGATGACTTCGCTCCTTTTTGCCCGGCTTCCTTCCAACGGAAGACTAAACGGCAGGATTGTTCTTGAGATTAAACATATATCCATTACTATACTACAGCCAACGGCAATTTGCGCAAGCGCTTCCCGGTCAACGCAAACACCGCATTCGCCACCGCTGGCGCAATCGGCGGCAAACCCGGTTCGCCGACGCCGCCCATCTTTTCGCTGCTCTTGACGATATGCACTTCGACCTTGGGCATCTCGTCGAGGCGCAACACCACATAGTCGTTGAAATTGCTCTGCTCGACCTTGCCATCCTTGAAGGTGATTTCGCTGTGCAGCGCGGCACCGAGACCAAAGGCGATCGCCGATTGCATCTGTGCCTCTATGGTCAGCGGATTGACCACCGGGCCGCAGTCGATCGCGCAGACCACGCGATGCACGCGGATCTTGCCGCTCTCGATCGAGACTTCGGCGACCTGGGCGACATGACTGCCGAACGAGGCATGCGCGGCGAGTCCGGCAGCGTGGCCCTTGGGCAGGGGCTTGCCCCAGCCGAACTCCTTCGCCGCCAACTCGAGCGCACGCAGATTGCGTGAGTCAGCCGGCAGCAGCTTGCGGCGATAGGCGAGTGGGTCGGTCTTTGCCGCATGGGCCAGTTCGTCGACAAAACTCTCCATGACAAAGCCGGTGTGGGAATGACCGACCGAGCGCCACCACAGGGTCGGAATCGGCGTCTCGGGCGTATGCAGATCGACCCGATGGGCCGGGATGGCGGCCAGATACGGCGAATCGGCCGCACCTTCGACCGAGGCTGAATCAACGCCATCCTTGATCGAGAATTCGGCGAACGGCGTGCCGGCCATGATCGATTGACCGACAATCGTGTGCGACCACGCCGAAGGCTTGCCATCGGCATCGAGCGCGGCCGAAAAACGCGATAGCCACATGGGTCGGTAGTAGCCGCCGTGGATGTCATCCTCGCGCGTCCAGACGATCTTGACCGGCTTGTTGACGGCCTTGGCGGCATGCACGGCTTCGGCGATGAAATCCGAATGCGGATTGGCACGGCGACCGAAACCACCGCCGAGAAATTGCGTGTGGATCTTCACCTGTTCGGGCTTGATACCAAGGATCTGTGCGACGACACCCTGATCGACGCCCTGAAACTGGGTGCCGGTCCAGATCTCGCAACCGTCCTTGTTGATCTCGGCCGTGCAGTTCAATGGCTCCATCGGCGCATGGTCGAGGAAGGGCAATTCATAGTCCGCATCGATGCGCTTGTCGGCGGCCTCGAGCACCGCATCGACATCACCGGCTTGCTTGGCGACCGCACCCGGCGCCCTGGCCCGTTCGCGATAGTCGGCACGCATCGCCGCAGTCGACAAGGTGGCGCCGACGCCGAGTTCCCAATCGATCTCCAGCGCATCGCGGCCTTTTTTCGCGGCCCAGAAGTGCCTGGCGAGCACGGCAACACCGCTCGGCACCTGGACAACCGCAACTACGCCCGGTACTGCCCTGGCCTTGCTTGCATCGAAACTCTTGACCTTGCCGCCGAACACCGGCGCACGCGCGATCACACCAGTCAGCAGACCGGGGCGCTGCACGTCGATGCCGAATCCGGCGCTGCCGGTGACCTTGGCCAGACTGTCGATGCGCCGCGTCGGCTTGCCGATCAATTTCCAGTTGTTCGGATCCTTGAGGGTCACTTTCGCCGGCGGCTGGAGCCTGGCTGCCGCGTCGGCAAGTTCGCCGTAGCTGGCCTTGCGTGCGCCGCAAATGACGAATCCGTTTTCGGTGCGGCAGTCGCCCGCCGCGACCTTCCACTGCTGCGCTGCCGCTTCGACCAGCATCGCCCGCGCCATCGCGCCGGCCTGGCGCATCTGGTCAAACGACTCCAGCGTGCTCGTCGATCCGCCGGTGCCCTGGATGCCGAACGCGTTATTCGCATACACCTGCGCGTTCGGCGCATTTTCCATGCGCACCTTCGACCAGTCGCAATCGAGTTCTTCGGCGACGACCATCGGCAGCGATGTGCCGACGCCCTGGCCCATCTCCGAATGCTTGATCAGGATCGTGATCGTGTTGTCGTTGCCGATGCGCACAAAGGCGTTCGGATCCATCGTCGGCGCTGCCGGTGCCGCACCTTCCTGGGCAAACAGGCGACGCTTGCCGAACGGCACGAAACAGGCGATGACCAGACCACCGGCCAGCGAGGCCGTGGTCGCGAGGAAGCGCCGCCGCGACGGCTGCGAAAGATCACCGGGATCACGCGTCATGATGATTCTCCTCGCTCAATTCAGCGGCGCGATGCACGGCCGAGCGGATGCGCTGGTAGGTTCCGCAGCGGCAGATATTGCCGGCCATGGCCGCGTCGATGTCTGCATCCGTCGGCTTCGGCGTGATCTTGAGCAAGGCCACCGCCGTCATGATCTGGCCGGACTGGCAATAACCGCATTGCACGACATCGTGCTCGATCCAGGCGCGCTGCACCGGATGCGATGCGTCCGCGCCGAGGCTCTCGATTGTGGTGATCTTCTTGCCTGCCAGCGTGGAGGCGGGCGTCACGCACGAGCGCATCGGTTGGCCATCCACATGCACCGTGCACGCGCCGCACTGGGCGATGCCGCAGCCGAATTTGGTACCGGTCAAGCCGACCACATCGCGCAGCACCCACAACAAGGGCATGTCGTCAGGCGCATCGACCTCGTGCTCCCGACCATTGATATCGAGCTTCATCGCGATCACCTCGGTTGCGCCTTGGGAAACGCGAGGCTACTACTTTTCCCGGCAGGAGGCGAAGTCAACGGGCAGGACGAAAAAACCGCGAACGCCACCGAACCGCCGCATGCAAGGCTTGGCCGTGGCCTTCGCAGGCGATGCCGCGTACCGGACTGCATTCCGGATACGCGGCATTACTACTCCTCATGAGTCCGCGCGGCCAGGGGCGATCAATATTGCCAGCCCGTGTTGACTGAGCCGACACCGGAAGCCGGCACCGTGAAGCTGTGGTTGCTGCCGTTCTCCCAGGTCACACTGCCATCCGCGCGGATGCGGATGAACTTGTACTGGATCGTCTTGCCGGCCGGCACGCTGACCGTCAGCCACCAGTTCGGGTAGGTGCTCGCATTGGTCAACATGGCGCCCACCGCGGTCGTGGTCGTGGTCGCCCAGTTGCCGAGCTCCACGGTATTGCCGGTCAGGTAGATGTTGTCGCCCGGATTGGTTGGCAGGGCGTTGTTGACGGTGAACGTCACCGGCACCAGCTTGGCCTGGTAGACGGTGAAGTTGAATGCGTTCGAAGCGGTGGAACTGCCGGAACGCGTCACCGTGACCGCCGAGACGCCCTGGCCGACGCTCGGCACCGTCGCCACAATCTGCTGGTCGCTCCAGCTCGTGATTGTTGCTGCCGTGGTGCCGAATTTCACGCTGCCGGTCGCGCTGCCGAAACCCTGTCCGGCAATGACCACCTTGATGCCAGGCTGCCCGGCGGTCGGCGTCACATTGCCGAGCTGGGCGGTCGAGGTGGCCGGATCACGCTGCCACACCGACACGCTGTTGGCCGGCAGCGAAAAATTCGCTGTGGTGTATCCGCCGGTGGTCGCCGACAACGAAGACAGTGATACGCCGGCAACCAGATTGTTGAGATAGTCGGCATAAGTGCCGGGCGGCAGGGACGTCACCAGACCGGTAATGCTTTGTGCACTTGTTCCCTTGTTGATCGCAACGACGACCACGCTATTGTAGAACTTGCGCTCGTAGATGTAGACATTGCTGTTGATCCAGCGCTCCGCTGTCGAGCCGAAGGCGAGTGCCTCGTTGGCGTTGCGCAGCGTCGACAACTGCTTGATCAGCTTGAACGCCGTGGTGGTCTCGCTGAATGCGGGCATCCTGCGCCGATTGTCCGGATCATCGCCACCCTCGAGGTACTGCTCGCTGCCGTAGTAGATGCACGGAATGCCGCGTGCGGTGAGGATGAAGGCCAGCGCCTCGTGAAGGTGTTTGCGATCGTTGCTGCTGGTATCCACCGTGAGGAAGCGCTGGCGGTCGTGATTGTCGACAAAGTTGACCAGGTCATTCTGATAGGCGAAATCGGACTGCTGCTGGGCGACAACGAGATCGAGATCGTTGAACGACCCGCCCTGGGCGAACACGCTGCTGGCCTTGGTGAACAACGGAAAGTTGAGTTCGGCGATACCGCTCTTGTTGCTGAACTTGACCATGTCGCGATACAGCGGATTGCCACTGTCGTCGGCCACCCATTCGCCGAAGATGAAGCTCGTGCGATTGCTGTAGATCGAATTCGCCAGGCTGTACTGCCAGCCCCAGTTGACGTGCTTGGTCGCATCGATGCGGAAGCCGTCGACGCCGTGGTTCTGCAGGTTGGCCACCGCGCCCTTGAGCAGCGCATCGACGCTGGCGTTTTCCTGGTTGAGGTCGGAGAGGTCGAACAGGGTCAGGTACTGGGTCTCGTAGGCCGAATCGAACTGGCCGCCGGAAAGGTTGGCCCCGGTATGGAAGAAGCCGCCCGGATTGGTCGTGTAGTCGGCCTGGAACACGCCGTTCGACGAGAGGCTGCCGTTGTCGCCGGAGTTGCGCACGTTGGAGTGGTTGGGCGCGAAATCGACGATGACCTTGATGCCGGCGTTGTGCGCGGCGGTGACGAAGCTGTCGAATGCCGTCCAGTTGCGCGCGGAATCGGTGAAGTGCTCGTCCGGTTTCTGCGTATCGCGCATCTCGTAGCCGTGGTACGGCGCGAATGAACCGTTCAAGGTCTGCAGGTTGCGATTGTCCAGCGGCGAGGTCACCCACACCGCCGAAACGCCCATGTTCTTGAGGTAGTTCACCTTCTGCGTCAGGCCCTGGAAATCACCGCCGATGTACTTGTTCAGGTTGGTGCCGGTGGCGTCGAACAAGGGATCGGATGGGTAGTTGTTGGCGCTGCTGCCATCGAAGAAACGATCGACGAAAACCTGGTAGATCACGTCGCGGTTGTAGCCGGGGCGCAGGCTTTGCGCCGAAGCGATGCCTGCCGTCGAAAAGCCGGCGGCGATGCCGAGTACGACTCCGGCAAGGCGCAGCGCGCGCAATTGACGGCCCCGCGACGGACGCGCTGGATCATTGCGTGTGAAGTTCATCAAACTCTCCCCGGTTCGACAGCATGGAAAGTGCACGACAAGGCGCCGCGCCCGATGCCCCAGCTTGACGTTCATTCCGTCCAACGATCGTCACCGATCGCCCCCTTGCCGACGAAACTGCGTTGTATGTGCCTGCGGCGCATTGAGACTAGGCGTGCCGCCATCCGTCCACAATGCCCTGCATACGTATTCAAGGAACGCAGTTCACATCTTTCGTGAATGCACTTCTAGCTGCAGTGATTGAAGTGCCTGATGCCGGGATTGAAACACCCTTTGAAAAAATCTCGCACTCCTCGTCAGTCCATCCGGGGGGACGTCGGACTTGCCGGGCACAGCTCATGGCGGGATGATCGCCCGTCAACCATTGCGACAGCCGACCCATGTCCCCATCGACAACCAAGGCAGCGCCCGCCTGGGCACAGGCCCTGCAGCGCTTCAACCAATGGATCATGTTCGATGCTGGCGGCGGACCGCGTCCGTTCAAGCTGGCCACCATCATCAACATGCAGAAGGCCGGCTCGCTGCCCTTCTTTGCCTTGCTGATCTGGTTTTATTCCGGGCGCACCGAGGCCGCGACATCCACCGCCGCGTGGATCTATCTCGCCCTGCACGGCGGCTACGGGATCAACTGGCTGATCAAGGATCTGCTGTTTCCCGACGCCAAATGGCAGCACCGCAGCACGATCCTCGCCGGCATCTTCGGCGCCGCCGGGCTGGCGCTCTACTGGCTGGCCGGCTGGCTGATCATCTCCGGGCGCACGAGCATGGACTACCCGCTGCCAGCACCGACATGGTTTGCGCTATGCACGCTATCGTGCCTGCTTGGCTGCATCATCATGACCGCCGCCGACGTGCAGAAATTCTGCATCTTGAAACTCCGCCCGGGCCTGATCACCGACGGCATGTTCACCTGGATCCGCCACCCGAATTATCTTGGCGAGATGATGGTCTACGGCGCGTTTGCCCTGCTCGCCTGGCACTGGCTGCCCGCCCTCGTGCTCGCATTTTTCTGGACCACGATGTTCTCGACCAACATGGTCATAAAGGAAATGAGCCTGTCGCGCCATCCCGAGTGGGCGGCGTATCGGCAGCGAACCTGGTGGTTGCTTCCGGGCGTGTTTTGAGTCCGTGGCGGATCGAGGCCATGAGCCCGGAATCAGCCTGAAGATGCCTCGTTGTCGAACCAGCCGTGACAATCGTAGATGACGATCCGCGTGCCGAGTCGCTCGATCTTGGCGAAGACCCGACCGATCTTGCGCTGACTCGAAAAGCCGATTCGAAGCGTGTCGATCGATGCCTGCACGCGCAAATCGAGCATGGGCGAATCGTCTGAGCCTACGCCCGCATCCGCCATTGCGGATCCGGCTGACAGCGGCATGCTGATTCGCACGATCCGATCACCGATTTCGGCGATCAGGTACAAGGCATGCCGATGACGACGAATGCGCGGCCGGCGCCATGGCAGCGTCCAGTCAAACCGGCCCGCTTCGTGGCTTGCAGGCATGCACCATGGATGCGATTCAAACCGCTCGACGCGTTGGCAGAGGCGATTCATGCGCTTGCCACTCAAGACCAGTTGGCTCGCATGGGCCTGCAAGGCGTAGTGCTTGATCCGCACCTGCTCGTCACTGGTTGCCATGGCAAGGGCCTGGTCGTCCGGCATCGAACCGTGCACGACAAAACCGAGTCGCCGGCAGGAGGCAAAAGGCGTGCGTGCCAACGCCAGCTCGGCCATTACGCGCAGCGCGCTGTGGTCAGGATGTCGATCGGCGAGTGACGGGACGACCACCAGGTTTGGTGCGAAATCGACCATCTCCGCGACCAGTTGATCCTCGCAATACGCATCACGCATGAGCAGGTCGGTCAGACCCTGATCGGGCCATCCGTAGTGGCGGATATCATCCGCCGCGATACCAAGCCTGACCGAGGCAGCGTCCGCTTCGTTGCGCCGACGTGCGCCCCAGCGTCTGCGCGCTGCGGCATCGATTCGCCAGCGCTTTTCAATCCATCTTTGCGGCCATGGATTGTTGTCACCATCGGTGACGATGACCACACGCAGGGCCGCCCCGACGGCCAGCGCAGTCTGGATCAGCCCGCCCGCAGCCAGAGTCTCATCGTCCGGATGCGGCACGACGACCAGCACGCGCGTGTTGCTGTCCAGATCAAGACCTTCAATCATCGAAACCCAATCCGCACGGCACATCCGATTCGGGGCGCGCCATGTGCGCGGCGGCACAGACTAACGCATACGACGCTCGCTTCGATGAATCAGCCATTCAACCAAGGCTTGCAGCCGAAAGTCGATGGCGTCGTTGGCAAACCAGGAACAAGGAGGTCTTGAATCAGGAATTCCCGAGTTTCTTGATGATGCGACTCACCATCGAGTAGTGCAGCCCGAAGTGATCGCCAATGGATTTCATGCTGTATCCACCACTGCGATAGGCGGCACTGATGGCATCATCGCGATCAGAGGCGACTTTGGCGTAGTACTCAAGCGGCTTCGGTGGCGGGCGATGCTGGGTCGCGTTGCGGCCCACCGATGGAGCACAACTTGAAGATTTCTGACATGCTTTCGTCCATAGGTTGCTCAATTCAGCGTTAGTCCCCCACAGCGGAGCTCCCATGAAATTCTTGTCCAACCTGTTTGGCCACAAAGTACCACATTCTCAAAAGACTAACGTCGGAACGTCGACGCAGTCACCACAGCCGCGAATTGGGGGCCGCGATAATTCGCAGACTCGAACGACCACTGCCGACAACCCCTATTGCATCGAAAATCCGGTCATTGGTTTTCTCAATCTCCAAGGAACACTCGGCGCTTCATTGCTTGAGTTGGATCGTCAAGTCCTTTCGCCATTGTTTGCGAGCGCACATGTCAGCTCTGGGGTTGCTCCGAAATGCCAAGTACTCTTCATCTATTGCACTGTTGACGGGAGCGGCCGCATTGAGGGATCTGACTCGTCAATTCGAACGTTGATAAAAGATGCTGGTGCGTACATTGCAGTCGTAGCTACCGAGAACGACCCAAATGGCTATATGAAAGCCATGAGTGGCAGCAACGACTGGAGCGCAAACATTGTATTGGTCATGGATCGAAAGGGTGAAAAATTCGCCGCTTTCTTCCGTGAGCTATTCAAGGCAATGTTTCAAGCCCAATCCATGCCGATGGCTTGGGTGGAGCTGGCACCTCAAATCCCAGGGCGTGATCACCCTGACGCGCCAAGCACAATCATGGCCGTCGAGGCGGGCCACCTTACGTTCAAGGCAGTGGGCTAATCATGCCCACAAGCGGATCGGATGGCTCCCATGCTTTGCTGGCATGCCATTCCTGCTGCCGCGCCGCCTGCCGTCGTCAGCCGTTTGACTCAAGCGTCAGTCCTCAGAAGGCAACTCCAGCCTCACCAACGGAATCGATGGAATCATTGTGACCCGTCAGTTCGTATTCACGCCAAAGGCGGCAAAACCGCCGCCGATCTACAGCCAAGCGGTCAAGGCAGCCGGCCTGGTGTTCGTCTCCGGCACGGCCCCAACTGATCCCGCCACTGGCGCCATCAAGGGCTCGAGCATTCCAGAGCAAACTGGGATCAATAGGGTCAGGATCAATAGGGTCGGATCAATAGGGTCAGGGATCAATAGGGTCAGAGTCATTAGATCAATAGAGATCAATAGGGTCAGAGTCATTGATTTCTGCGATCGATTGGGTCAGGATCGATTGGGTCAGAGTCATTGATTTCTGGATTCACGATAAGGCTTGGACTTCC
>CAYMHF010000069.1:0-9091 GCA_964390215.1 uncultured Dokdonella sp.
GCCGGTCAGCAGCACGGTCTGCGGATCGACCATGCGGATGTACCAGGTGCGCGTCACAAGGATCCCCTTCTTGGTCGACTTGACCAGGTCCATTGTCGACTTGTCGCCACCGAGCATGATCAGGTTGCCCGGTTGGCCACTGGCCTTCTTCTCCTTGAGCTTGGCCCAGTAACGCGAGTACTGCATGTACTCGACCTTGCCCTTGGTGATGATTGGCGTGCGCTCGCGCGGCAGGCCTTCGTTGTCCCACGGCAATACACCGGCGACCGGATCAGCCGGATCGGCGTAGATCGTCACGCGTTCGTCGTAGAGCTTCTCGCCAAGCTTGTTGCCACCGCCCTTCTTCGACAGGAAGCTGCGACCCTCATCGGCCTGGCGCGCATCAAAGCCGAACATCATGAACGAAATCAGGCCAGCGCTTGCCGCTGGTTCCATGATGACCGTGTATTTGCCGGGCTCGAGTGCCTTGGCATCCTTCGACGCGGTGGCTTTCTGCACGGCGATCTTGATTTCGTCCCTGGCATTGAACTGTTCGACGTCGGCAAGGTTGCGTGCAACCCAGCCTGATCCGGTGCCATCCTCGGTGCGGACGGTGCAGGTGAAATCGACATTGGTGCTGGTCTGGTAGGCGAAGTTGCCGTTGCTGTTGGCGATCGCGGAAAAGCGCGCACTGTCGGACAGGAAGCCTGCCGCGACGCACTTGGCCGCTTTGCTGGGACCGATCGAATCGGCGGCGACGCTGGCCCGGTATTCGGGTGTGATCGCCGCGGTCTTTTCGAACCACGTCTTGCTCTTGCCATAGGTCTGCTTGCCGATGGCGGGAACAAATTCCGGATTCTCCGGCGCGAGCCTGGCCAGCTCTTCGGCGCGGCGTACGACTTTTTCAAGCGACTTGTCGTCGAACTCGTTGATGGTCGCGGTACCGACGCGCTTGCCAAATGCCACCTGCACGCCGAGCTGGGCATCGTTGACGATGCCGCTGGTCGAGACCGCGTTCAGCGCATAGCGAATATTTCCGTCAACCGATCCGGACAAGGTGGCCGTGCACTCATCCGCCTTGGACAGCTTGATGACCTTGTCGAGGATCGCCTTGGCGTCTTTTTCTGAATAGATACTCATCGATAGATCTCCTGCTCTCAACCGAGGCTGCGTGCGGTGTTGATGACATTGATGCCGTTGAATCGGGCCGTGCTCGATCCGTGTGAAACAGCGGAAACCTGACCGGGCTGACCCTTGCCGTCGAAAAATGAGCCATTCAGGCGATAGTCGCTCTCATCGCAGACCGCAACGCAGGCATTCCAGAATTCCGGTGTGCGGATCTGATAGGCGACATCCTCGATCATCCGGGTGATCTTGCCGTTCTTGATCTCATAGAAGAGCTGGCCACCGAACTGCGCGTTGTAGCGTTGCTGGTCAATCGAGAACGAGCCGTCGCCGACGATGTAGATGCCGTTCTCGACATCCTTGATCATCTGCTCGGGTGACAGTTTTTGCTTGCCGGCTTCGAGCGAGACATTGGCCATGCGCTGGAACTGCACACTCGACCATGAATCGGCGTAACAGCAGCCTTGCGAGTGATCGAGGCCGAGGATATGGGCCTGGTCGCGGATCACCTGATAATTGACCAGGATGCCATCCTTGATCAGATCCCAGCGCTGGGTCTTGACGCCCTCATCGTCGTAGCCGACCGCGCCGAGCGAGTTCTTCTGGGTCTTGTCGGCGACGATGGTGACCTTGTCGCTGCCCCACTGGTAATCCTTCGATTTCCACTTGTCGAGCGTGGCGAAGCTGGTACCGGCGTAGTTGGCTTCGTAGCCGAGCACGCGATCGAGCTCGGTCGGATGGCCAACCGATTCGTGGATTGTCAGCCACAGGTGACTCGGATCGAGGACGAGATCGAACTTGCCCGGCTTGACCGACGGTGCCTTGAGTTTCTCCTGTGCCTGCTTCGCCGCCGCGATGGCGTCTTCCATCATGTCGTAGGAGTTCCCATAACCAATCACACCGCCTGGCAGGGCAAACTTGTCCTCCTGCTTGCCATCGAGATATTCGAAACCCATGCCAGCTGGCATCGACAGGCCATCGCGACTACGGAACTTGCCGCTGGCCTTGTCGATCGCCGTCACCGTCAGTGGTGCCCAGATGCGGTGAATGTCCTGATCGATATAGGAGCCATCGGTCGAGGCGAAGTATTTCTGTTCATTGACCTGGAACAGCATCGAGTTGACGAAATTGGCACCGGCCTTGATCGCCGCCGCATTGACGCCAAGCAGCAAGTCCACCTTGTCCTTGAGCGGCACTTCCATCGAGTTCTTGACGATCGGTGTCACCCAGGAAACCTCGCCAACACCCTTGACCGGCGCAAGCTGAACCGGTTCAGTGGTCAGCCTGGAGTTGGCCTTGGCAATCTGCACCGCCTGACGCGCGGCCCTGGCCACCGAGTCCGCACTGATGTCGCTGGATGCGGCAAAGCCCCAGGTGCCATTCGCGATCACCCGGATCCCGACGCCGGTCGATTCGGTGTTGACCACGTTCTGCACCTTGTCCTCGCGCGTGATCACGAACTGGCGCAGGTAGCGGCCGATGCGGACATCGCAATACGTCGCGCCATCGGCCTTGGCGGCAGTCATCGCCGTGTCGGCCAGTCGCTTCTTCAAGCCCACGTCGAGTTTGCCGATCAGTTCTTCGGCGGCAATGACCCGGCCGTAGCCCGGCAGCAACAATACGCCGAGGCCGATACCGCTGGCCTTGATGAAATCACGTCTTTGCATGGTGTCCTCCGCATTAGAAGAAATGTTGCTGTCCGATGCGGCCAGGACAATGATGGGTTGCACGCCGGCACCGGGTTCAACGATCGAGAATGACCTGCAGCGAGCGTCCCGTCATGTGGCGAATGGCATGGTCAAGGTATTGCCTCAACCCAGGCTACGCGCCGTGTTGATCACGTTGATGCCGTCAAACCGTGCCGTACTCGCCCCGTGCGAAACTGCCGATACCTGGCCGGGCTGGCCCTTGCCATCGAAGAAGGTGCCTCCGATCCGGTAGTCGCGATCGTCGCAGATCGCCGAACAGGCGTTCCAGAACTCCGGCGTGCGGATCTGATAGGCCACATCCTCGATCATGCGCGTGATCTTGCCATCCTTGATCTCATAGAAAAGCTGGCCGCCAAACTGCGCGTTGTAGCGCTGCTGGTCGATCGAGTACGAACCGCGACCGACAATATAGATGCCGTTGTCGACATCCTTGACCATTTCCGCCGGTGACAATTTCTGCTTGCCCGGCTCAAGCGAGACATTGGCCATGCGCTGGAACTGCACGCTCGACCAGGAATCGGCATAACAGCATCCCTGTGAATGATCGAGGCCGAGGATATGCGCCTGATCACGAATCACCTGATAGTTGACCAGGATGCCGTCCTTGATCAGATCCCAGCGCTGCGCCGGGACACCTTCATCGTCGTAGCCGATTGCGCCGAGCGAATGCTTCTGCGTGCGGTCGGCAACGATGGTGACCTTGTCGCTGGCATAGCGGAAATTCTTCGATTTCCATTTGTCGAGCGTGGCGAAACTGGTGCCCGCGAAGTTGGCCTCGTAGCCGAGCACACGATCGAGTTCGAGCGGATGGCCGACCGACTCGTGGATGGTCAGCAACAAATGGCTGGGATCGAGTACGAGATCGTACTTGCCAGGCTTGACCGAGGGCGCCTTGAGTTTTTCCTGAGCATGCGTCGCCGCCGCCACCGCGTCCTCGAGCATGTCATAGGAATTGATGTAGCCGGTTACCCCGCCTGGCAACGCGATCTTGTCCTCCTTGCGCCCATCCAGATATTCATAGCCCATGCCCATCGGCGCACCGAGGCCGTCGCGCCGCCGGAACTTGCCACTGGCCTTGTCGACCGCGGTGACCTGGATCGGCGCCCAGATCCGATGGATATCCTGATCGATGTAGGAACCATCGGTCGAGGCGAAATACTTCTGCTCGTTGATCTGGAACAGGGTGGAGTTGACGAAGCTCGCGCCGGCCTTCATCGCCGCCGCGTTGACCTCAAGCAGGCGCTCGAGCTTTTCCTTGATCGGCACTTCCATCGCGTTCCTGACGATCGGTGTCGCCCACGACACTTCACCGACGCCCTTGACCGCGGCGAGTTGCACCGGTGCGCTGGTCAGCTTCGAATTGGCTTTGGCGATCTGCACCGCCTGACGCGCAGCCTTGACGACCCCTTCGTTGCTGAGATCGCTGGTGGCGGCAAAACCCCAGGTGCCATTGGCGATCACGCGGATGCCAATGCCGGTTGACTCGGTATTGACGACGTTCTGCACCTTGTCCTCCCGCGTGATCAGGAACTGGCGCAGGTAGCGACCAATGCGCACGTCGCAATAGGTCGCGCCACCTGCCCGCGCGGCGGTCATCGCGCTATCGGCCAGACGTTTCTTCAAAGCAACATCGATTCGCGTGACCAGCTCCTCGGCCGCAATTGCGCGGCCATAGGCGGGAGCCAGCAGCATGCCGAGCCCGATACCGGAAACCTTCAGAAAGTCGCGTCGCTCCATCATCATCTCCGCATTGGGGGGCTGGCCAGTCGATCGTCGATTGGTTCGGGCAATCACCCGATCCTGACCGACTTCCAGGCCCGCGTCATGTGTGGATAGACATGGTTGGATCGGCCATCGGCCACGTCAACACAAAGGAAAACTTCAACGCATCGCGGATCAAATCAGTCTGCTGGAAGCTCGTACGCTTGGAGCATGATCCAGCGACGCGGGCGCGGCGCCAGCAATCAGGTCATCACAGAAAATCATCTTCACCTTGATGGCGCGCAGCCAGGACAGTTGCTTGGCAAGCCGCGTCAATTTCAAATAGAAGAACGTATCCGACTTGCCCGAACTCGACCACCATATCGCGCATGAATGTTGATTCATCCGCAAGCTTGCGGCAGGCGAACGGAAAGTCCCGCAGAAACTCCAAGGCTTTCGCGATAGCGACGCGTGCGCGTTCGGCAGCGGCCAGATCGCGCTCGGCGAAAAATGCAAACAACCGCTGCAAGTCATCCGCTGCCTGCGGTGCCAGACGTACCTGTTACCTCACCGGGGATGCTTGTCTGCGCGTTTGCGTGCGCCAGCCAAGGCGCTATCCAGGCGAGCCAGCACATCATCGGCGCTTACATAGTTGCCGGTGAGGTGAGCGTCATTGCGTGCCTGCAAGCCGCGCGCAACAAACGCGCGTTGGGCTTCGCGCCGATTGATGTTTTGCTGCACGGCATCCAATACGAATCCGGACAGGGTTTCACCCTCGTGCAAGACCAATTCGGCGGCGGCGCGGGTCGTACTGTCGATCCGGAGCGGTGGCAAGCTTGCGGTTTTCATCTTCCCTGTCCCTTCATGCGATGCACACGTGATGCGTTGTCGGCTGGAATCATCATGCAAACAAGCGATTTCGCCTGACAGGCTGTTGAAATCCTGCTCAGTCGGCGAGACAGGGTGGCAATAAGCACCTCAAGATGCTCAATTAGCGCATGGAAACGGCGTTTACTCGGCCCGTTCCGACTTGTCTGACACTCGCCTGGGCGAATCTCGACGGCCTGTCAGGAACTGCACGAAAGCATTGAGCAGCCGGCCTTGTTGCGCGCCCAATCCGGCCGGCGCCAGGCGAATCGTTCGTTGCCGGGCTGGTCGTCGTACGGTCGACGCATGACGTCAAGCAGCGCGTGGATCTCAGATTCATCGCCGTCGTTGGCCTTGTCGATGGCCTGCTGGGCCAGCCAGTTGCGCAGGACATAACGCGGATTGACAGCACGCATGCGCTGGCGACGCTGGTCGACCGACTGCGGATCGCTTCCAAGGCGTGCGGCATAGCGATCCAGCCATTCCTGGAGGGGCGTCGTCGCCTGTTGCCGTTTCGCTTCGTCGTAGAACGCCTCCATGAACAAATCAGGAGCGAGTCTGACCGCGCTCGAATCGGACAGCGTGCGGAAAAAGATTGTCATGTCGATCTCGGCCTCCGCCATCAACGCGTGGAGATCCTGGATCAGGGCAAGGTCTTCATCCCGGCACTCGGCCAGCCCGAGCTTGGCCGCGATATTGGCGCGGTCGGCCGCCGTCCAGGTATCGATATAGCGCTGCAGACCGGCTTGCAGCGGTTCGATCGAGCCGAACACCGGCGCCAGCGCCTGGGCCAGACAGGCCAGATTCCAGTGCGCGATCTGCGCCTGCTGGCCGAAGCGGTAGCGCCGATGCTGGCGATCGGTCGTATTCGGCGTCCAGTCGGGATCAAAGTTGTCGATCCAGCCATACGGACCGTAGTCGATGGTCAGGCCGAGGATCGACATGTTGTCGGTGTTCATCACGCCATGCACGAAGCCGACCCGCATCCAGTGCCCAATCATCGTCGCCGTGCGCGCGCAAACCTGGCCAAACCAGTCCACCCGCAGGTTCTCGCCTGTGCCTTGCAGCTCGGGAAAATCGCGACCGATCGTGAAATCGATCAATCGTTTGAGCAGATCGGTCTCGCCTCGCGAAGCGGGCAGCTCGAAATTGCCGAAGCGGATGAAGGATGGCGCAACGCGACAGACAATGGCGCCTTTCTCGGCAGCCGGATGACCGTCATAGAACATGTCGCGGATAACCTCTTCACCGGTCGCGACCAGGCTGAGCGCGCGCGTCGTCGGCACACCGAGGTGATGCATTGCCTCACTGCACAGGAATTCCCGGATCGAGGAACGCAGCACCGCGCGACCATCGGCGCTGCGCGAATACGGCGTCGGCCCCGCGCCCTTGAGTTGCAGCTCCCAGCGCTGCCCCTCGTTGTTGATGAGTTCGCCGAGCGAGATTGCGCGTCCATCGCCGAGTTGGCCGGCCCAATGACCAAACTGATGCCCACCATAGTTCGCGGCATACGGATGCATCCCGTCGAGCAAGGCATTTCCGCCGAAAACCTCGGCGAATTCCAGCGAATTGACCTGATCTGCAGTGAAACCAAGCATATTCGCCATCTCAGCCGAGCAAGCAATTAGACGTGGCGCGACGACGGGTGTCGGTGCGATCGTTGAATGCAGGGCGCCACGAACCTCGCGCCGGCGCGCGCCGGATTCGGCATCGCCAGGCAGTTCAAGGGCAAATGCGTTGTCGAAATGGAGTTCAGGAAACATGCACGGCCATTGGCAAGAAACGGAGTGTCACCCAGACTCCCATATCGGCTCGCATACCGGGGATGGCAAGGGCGGATGGCCCGGTCGCCACGCGCCTTTGCAAGTTTTGTGATGGGCCGATATACTTGCGCGCTTTGCTCAAGCCCGTTCGTCTCGAGGTTTCCAATGAAAGTGCTTTCTTCGCTCAAGTCCGCCAAGAACCGCCACCGCGATTGCAAGATCGTGCGTCGCCGCGGCAAGGTTTTCGTGATCTGCAAGAGCAACCCGCGTTTCAAGGCGCGTCAGCGCTAAGCGGCAGGTTTGCAGTTCGATGTCGAAGGGCCGCGCAAGCGGCCTTTTGCGTTTCAGGGCAATTACCCCCGCCCCGGCAAATGTGCAGGCCAGCATGGAACTCGCGCCAAGGTTCTGTTAAAACTGCGCACAGTTGGGGGGATACATCCATTCAGATCAGGAGGTTCGGAGATGAACTTGAAGTTTGTTCTCGGTAGCACGCTGCTGGTTTCCGGCCTCTTGGCGGCCGCTCCCGTCGTCCATGCCGACACCGTGACGCTTGGCCAGACCAATGTGCGCGCAACCGCGGCTCCGGAACGCGGACTCAGCATGACCCAGGTCGAGAAGCGCTTCGGTGCCCCGCAGGCGAAGCTGCCTCCGGCCGGTGGCGATACCGCCCTGCACCCGGTGATCAATCGCTGGCAATACAACGGCTTCACGGTGTATTTCGAAAAGAATATCGTGATCCACAGCGTCCGCGACGGCGCCTGAGCCGAAGCCGATAGATGACCGACTCCACCCTGCGCCTGCCGGCCGAATGGGAGCCGCAGGCGGCGATTCTTGTTGCCTGGCCGCATGCCGGCACCGATTGGGCTGACCGCCTCGAATCGGTCGAATCGACCTATGTCGCGCTGATCGCCGGCATCACCCGCTTCCAGACTGCCATTGTCCTCGTTGCCGGCAACACGGTTCGCGAGCGCGCTGAGGAGCGACTGGCGCGGAACGCCATCAATCCGGATCGCATCCGCTTCATCGACCTCGCCTATGACGACACCTGGCTGCGCGATTCCGGACCGATCACGCTCCGCGATGGGCATGGCGGCTTCACACTCAATGATTTCCGCTTTACCGGCTGGGGCGGCAAGTTCGAGGCCAGCCTTGATGACCGCATCGTTGGCGAGCTGGTTGCGCGCAAGCTGTTCGTCGATGCGCGGCATCGGCCACTCGACTGGGCACTCGAGGGCGGCGCGATCGAATCCGACGGCCAGGGCACGATCCTGAGCACCTGGAAGTGCCTGCACCTGCGCCATCCGGATCTCGGCCGTGAGCAAATCGAATCGACCCTGCTCGAGACCCTGGCCGCCACGCGCGTGCTCTGGCTCGATCATGGCTATCTCGAAGGCGACGACACCGATGCGCATATCGACACGCTGGCGCGCCTTGCGCCCAACGATGCGATCGTGTTCCAGGCCTGCGAGGATCCGGCCGACAGCCACTACGCCGAACTCAAGGCGATGGCAGACGAACTGGCCGAACTGCGCACGATGTCGGGCACGCCCTACAACCTGCACGCCCTGCCCTGGCCGCAGCCGATACGGGATGAGGGTCGCCGGCTTGCCGCGTCCTATGCGAATTATCTGATCGTCAATGGCGCGGTGCTCGTGCCTGCATATGGCGATGCGGCCGACAACGAAGCCGCTCGCATCATCGGCCTCGCCCATCCAGGTCGCGAGATCGTGCAGATTCCGTGTCGATCCCTGATCTGGCAGAACGGAAGCCTGCATTGCCTGACGATGCAGTTGCCGCAGGGTGTGCTGGCGTAGCGACCGAATCCGAACGCGATCTGTTGCCTTCTCCTGGATGCATTGCCGTCTCCTGGATGCGTTGCCTTCTCCTGGATGCATTGCCGTCTCCAGAAAGAAAACCCAAAAACAACAAAAAAAGCCATCAAAAAAA
>CAYMHF010000070.1:0-8901 GCA_964390215.1 uncultured Dokdonella sp.
GGCGAGATAGCTCTTGCCGATGCCGGTTGGGCCAATCAGCAGCAGATGGTGGTGTTGCTTGAGCCAGTTCAGGCTGAGCATCTGTTGCCAACGCGACTTGCCGAGTCCGCGCGCACTGCGCAGATCGACATCCGCCGGATGGGCGCGTTGACTGAGCTTGGCGAGCTTCATGCGACACCCTTGCGCGAGACTGTCGCGATGCAGGCATTCTCACGCGATTGCCCATCACCCTCGCTCGCGACATCGACACCTTGCTGCCGCATCGCCGGAAGCCTGTCACATAGACTCTGTCATGACGGTACGCAAGGTTTCGTGGGCAGACGCTTACGCCCCGTCTGCAGTACGGGCGGGGTTTTCGTTTGGCCTCTTGCATCTGGCGGCGAAGCCGCACGAACGTAAGCGTCCGCCCACCTCATCTACTCACCTGAACCGATAGCTGCCGCACGAACTGCAACAGTCTTGCACTTGAGCGAATCAAATCCGTTCGGCTCGCGCGAACGGTTTGGGTGTGGGGGTGGCAACTGGTACGCTGCCGTTCCGTTCAAATGCGGCTCACTCATGCTTGAATCATCGGCCAGTCTGGAGCTCGTCGAAGCCTATCTGGTGGATCTGCAGGATCGAATATGCGGAGCAATCGAATTCGCTGATGGTGGCGGGCGTTTTCGCGAGGATACTTGGCAGCGGCAGCAAGGAGGCGGAGGCAGAACCCGGATCCTTGCTGGTGGCAATGTGTTTGAACAAGCCGGCATTGGCTTTTCGAAAGTCTCCGGAACCACCTTGCCGCCGTCGGCGACACAGCATCGTCCCGAACTGGCCGGGCGCGACTGGACGGCGACCGGAGTTTCATTGGTTTTTCATCCGCTCAATCCGTACCTGCCGACAACACACATGAACGTACGTTTCTTCGAGGCACGAATGGACGGCGCGGAGTCGGTCTGGTGGTTCGGGGGTGGTTTCGATCTGACGCCGTTCTATCCGTTCGACGAAGACGTGCGCCACTGGCACAAGGTCGCCAGGGGCGTCTGCGTGCCGTTTGGTGAGGGCGTCTATGACCGCTACAAGAAATGGTGCGACGACTACTTCTTCATCAAGCATCGCAACGAGACGCGCGGTGTCGGTGGCTTGTTTTTCGATGATTTGCACGAGGGAGGATTCGAGCGCTGCTTTGCGTTCCTGCGCAGCGTCGGCGATGGATTCCTCGATGCCTATCTGCCGATCATCGAGCGCCGAAAAGAGATTCCGTATACCGACCGCGAACGTGAGTTTCAGCTCTATCGTCGGGGACGCTATATCGAATTCAACCTGGTCTATGACCGCGGCACGTTGTTTGGCCTGCAATCCGGAGGTCGGACGGAGTCGATCCTGATGAGCCTACCTCCGCGAGTTCGTTTCGAATATGGTTACGTGCCCGAGGCCGGCAGCGCCGAGGAGCGCCTGTCGGCATATCTCAAACCGCGGGAGTGGTGATCAGGGTTGCGCTGATCGAACAACTCGTCAATTCCACTCATAGATCGTGAAGTAGACCGGTGCAACCGGACCTTCCAATGGATCCTTGTCCAGCCGACCATCGCCATTGCGGTCATAGTAGGTATGCGTCGGACCGTTCTGCGGAACGATACGAATCATGCGCAGCTTTCCCTTTTCACGATATTCCCGAACCGTATCGTTGCCTTCCTTGCGCTCGGTCACCGAGTCACTATTGGCTTCAATTTGCGCAGCCGTGCTGTCCCTGGATCGCGAAGCCTTGTCGCGCACAAGACGCGTATCGGGCATTGCCGGCTTCATCGTTTCGTCCTTTGAGACCGGCGCAGATGTTGTTTCAACGCCCTTGTCATCGATGCCCGGTGGCGGCGGGGCAGACTGCAGGGGTGGGTCTGCAAAAACGGACAACGGGCAGGCAGCGGTTGCGACGGCAACTAGCAGGGCTATGCGTTTCATGGCGATGCAACCTCGGTGAGTTTCTGGACTGACAATCACAACTGTATCCCGATTCGACTGAAGGTTCATTGAAGGGGATCAGGTTCCGGGTTTCAATCGAAGGGCGAGTCGCTCACCACGTATCCGGTTGATCTCGGTTGGCAGCAGGCTGGATCTGAGCACGGGCATGGCCATGCCGAGCAACTTTCGTGCATCAGCCGGGCGTTTTTCGAGTGCGCGTACTTCAGCCAGCTCACAGCGGGCGATGGCCAGGTCTACCGGAGACGCCGCGTTGCCCTCGAACATCGTGATGGCCTGGCCAAGGGCCGCGTCGGCTTCGGCATAAGCGTGTCGCGCCACGGCGAAGCCGGCACGCAGGCGCAAGGCATGGGCAAATATCGGATGAGTCGACGGTACCAGCGTCGACCACAGGTGTTGAGCTTCATCGAGCAAGGGCAGGCCGCGCACCGGATCCTTCATGCGCCCCGCTAGCGTAGCCAGCTGCCAGGTAAGCATGGCGTACTCGCCGGAATCCTTTCCTTCGATGCGTTCGCAACGCAGACGAAGGTCAGTGAGCATTTTCCAGGCTTCGTCGTGGCGGCCGACCAGGCCAAGGGTGCGCGCCTGCGAGCGCTCAATGCGCCGGCGAACCTGGTTTTCGGTCTCAATGTGAGCCTGATCAAGAGCTTCGATGGCTTTGCCAAGCGCCTTCAAGCTGGCCTCGTAGTCGCCCGCATTCTCGAGTATGCCGGCCCGATTCGACAGCGAGATTGCCTCGTCAATCCGGCCAAGGCCAACATCATTCATTGCCTTGTCGGACTGGCCCAGCATTTCGGCGGCTTCCTGATAGCGACCAAGATCGTTCAAGGTCACGGCCAGGTCATTGGTCAGGGTCATCATGCGCGATCCGCCGGCCGCAACCACGCGCTCTTGCATCGCAATGGCCGCGCGCAGAACCGGTTCGGCCAAAACCGGCCGTCCGCATGCATTGTAGGCAGCGGCCTGGGCGCGCATCAGAGGAAGCTTCGATGGCGAATCTGCGGGAAGTTCGGCGCTTGCCAGCGCAAGACCTTCATTGGCGACCTTGAGCGCCTCATCACAATCGTTGTGTGCTGCCAGCAGATTGGCCAGCAGCTGGGCCGATTCGATGCGTATATCCGGATCGATGACGGCCTTGTCGATACCGAGCCGGTAGGCCTTGCGTAACTGCTCGATGGCATCCTCGTCCCGGCCGTCGCGATGGGCGACCATGGCCAGCATCTGCAGGGAGCGCACCTGCAGCTGCTCGTCTCCTGGTGCAAACCGCTCGCGCCAGTTTTCGGCCGTTTGTGCCGCGATCAGCGAAGCCTTGTATTCACCGAGCAAGCCCAGCACGCTCGAATACTCCTCGTAGTCGTCAGCCAGCCGCAGTGCCTCGCCGGAATCCCTTGGCACGATGCCGGCAAGACCATCGCGCAGGAGATCGCGTGCAAACCGGGGCTCTCCCAGCTGCGAATAGAGCGACCCGAGCAGTCGCTGCATGTGTTGCGTGATGCTGGCGTCGGCCTTGGTGCGCGCATCGAGCTTGCGCCGCGCGGTGTCGAGCAGGTCACGCACGCGCACCTGGGTACTCATTGTCGAATCGGGACTGGCAGCAGAAAACGCATCAGTCAGGAAATCCAGCGCGGCGCGGGCACTGGCGGCGTCGCGTTCCGATGCGGCGAGGGCTTGTTGTGCGGCCGATTCCGCAAGCACGGCACGCCCCCGCTCGCGATCGAGTCGCCATACGAACGCCGCCAGTACGACTATCGAGATCGCGCCAAGCAGCGCGCCGAGGCGATGGCGACCGACAAACTTGCGCAGCCGATAACGACGGGTCATCGCTGCCGCACGAACCGGTCGGCCTTCGCGGTAGCGGTCAAGGTCGTCGCGGAATTCACTGGCGCCGGTGTAGCGATCCTCTGCCATCACCGAAGTTGCCTTGGCAATGATTCCGGCCATGTCCGCATCGAGCGTGAGCGGAGCGATCAGGGGATTGCGTTTGCGGCCAGCTTCGCGCTCGCCGGTTAGCAGTTCACGCAACATCACGCCAAGGCTGTAGATGTCGCTCGCAGTGGTGATCGTGCCGCCGGCCTGTTGTTCGGGGCTGGCATATCCGAGGCTGAAAACGCGGGTGGAAGTCGAACGCTGACCGTTCTCGCCCGCCGCGATCAGGCGGGCGATTCCGAAGTCGAGCAGCTTGACCGCACCGGTATCGGTGACCATTACATTGGCCGGCTTCAGATCGCGGTGGATGATCAGGTGCTGATGGGCATGTTCAATTGCGCCAAGCATGGCGTCAAACAGATCGAGCCGCTCGCGCATCGATCGCGCATGCAGATGGACATGTTCGAGAAATGGCGAACCGGCCACATATTCCATTGCCAGCCAGGGCTGACCATCCTCGGTTTCGCCGCCATCGAGCAGGCGGGCAATATTCGGATGATCAAGTTCGGCCAGGATCTGTCGCTCCTGGCGCAGTCGCCGCATGCTCTCGCTGGTCGGAAAGCCGCGCAGCAGCTTGATCGCGACTTGCTGCGCGAACTGTCCCTCGACGCGCTGCGCAAGAAACACCGTACCCATGCCGCCTGCCCCAAGCTCGCGGATCAGTTGCCATGCGCCGAACCGTGTTGAACGCGGGCGCTCTGCATTTGCGGCGCTCTCCATGATCGCCTGGCGGATCGGATCGCCTGCGCCCCGATCCGCTGCCAGCAGCCTGCTGAGTTCCTCCCGTTCATCCGCTGCCAGACCGAGCTTGTCGATTTCGTGTTTTTGCAAGTCCGGCGGCAGATCGCAAAGCCGTTCGAAGTGCTCGGCGAGATCATTCCTGGCGGGCATGCTCAGGCCTCCAGTGCCGTGCGCAGCCAGGCCCGGGCCAGACGCAGGTCGCGATCCACGGTGCCTTCCGACACATCAAGGGTGGCAGCGACCTCGATGCGGTTGAGGCCGCAAAAATAGACCAGTTCGATCATTTGTGCGCGACGTGCATTGCTGCCGGCAAGATCGTTGAGTGCGCCATCGAGGCGCATCAGCGTGCTGTCGTTCTGCTGGGTGCCCAGGTTGAGCGCGGCGTCAAGCTCGACATGTTCGGCACCGCCGCCGCGCTTGTCGGCCATGCGTTTGCGCGCGCCGTCGACCAGCACCTGGCGGGTGGCCTGGGCGACAACACGGTAGAAGTGCTTGCGGCTCTCCCAGGGGGCCTCACTGCCGAGCATGCGAAGCAGGGCTTCGTGGGCGAGATCGGTCGCGCTCAGCGTGGCGCCCGGCATCTGGCGCAGTGACTGTCCGGCGATCGCCCGCACATTGGCATAGACCAGAGACATCAACGCTTCCCGCGCGCCGTCATCACCTGCGCGCCAGGAGGCAATCAGCTGGGTGACATCGTGGTCGCCGGGTTCAGCCATTGGATCATCATGGTCAATCGATCAGTGCAGTGTAGGACAATGATGATCAAGTGGCACAACCGTCATCGCATTCAGAAGGTCTGCCAGTCGTGCTGCGCGGCGAAGTGAAGGCTGGCTGCCTTGACCAGCCGTGCGGTGCGGCTAGCGGGCCTTCTGAACGCCACCCGTTTCAATAAAACCAATCACTTGGGCGATACCTGTCTGCGCGTTTCTCCTTGTTGCGCTGACTTGAAGGACGGCCGATCCATCTGCGCCAGCGCGCCGCGATCTGCACGCAGACAGGTGTCGTGACGATTGCGTCACTTGCTCATCGTTGCCCTGGGCTGAAACCGGCGCGGCAATGACCGGTTGGGGTTTTTCGCATTGGCTTACGTAACAGGGACATCATTTCAGCAAGGAAAGTCGATGCTCGTCCTGTTTCGCAACTTCGCACTCGCCGCTGGTCTGCTCCTGTGCGCCAATGCGCCAGTTCTGGCTCAGGTTGCTCCCGCCCCCAATCCCAACCTGCAACTGCAGCTACCGAATCCGAGCGGGGGATTCCTTGCCGCGACCGTCTACGCGACCCTGCGTCAGCCCGATGGCAAGGTACTGGTAGGTGGAAACTTCACCCAGCTTGGCGACGGCACACCCCGCCTGCGTCTGTTGCGGCTGAATGTCGACGGCTCGCTGGACACCGGATTTTCGCCGCAGATCACCTCGGTGTCGACTGCTTGCGTGGTCTATTCGCTGGCCTGGGCGAATGGTTCCATTTATGTCGGCGGAACCTTTGACGGAGTGAACGGTTCGACGAGTCCAAATGTCGCGCGCTTGAACATCAACGGAACCACGGCCAGCGGATGGAGTTCGCCATTCCCGGTCGGCAGCCCGGGCCAGCCGATCCGCGCGCTGGCGGCAACGCCGACGTCCCTGTTCATCGGTGGCGACATTCAGCTCAACAATGCCTATGGTCTGGCCCGCCTGGATGCGTTCAACGGCAACTGGGATCTTGCCTGGATCGCCCAGACCCAGAATGGCGACATCAGCAATCCTCCGAGCGGTGGTAATCGGGGCGATGTTCGCTCGCTGCTGGTTGTCGGCGCTGACCTGTTTGTCGGTGGCGATTTCCTCAAGATCGCCAATGTCCAGGTTCGTGGCATTGCCCGGATCTCGCAAGCGGCTCCGGTCAGCGTGCGCGCGTTCGATGCCGGGCTTTCCGCGAGTTCCTACCGCATATCGGCGATGCAGGCAGCCGGCTCGAAGCTCTATATCGGCGGCACCTTCTTCCGCGCCGTTGCACCCAACGTCAACTACCTCAATCGTGTCGACATCAACAGCGGATTGCTGGATGCCAGTTGGCAACCGAACACCAACGGCAGTGTCGAGGCGCTCGCTCTCGATGGCTCGATGCTCTATGTTGGCGGCAGTTTCGCGAATGCCATCCCGCCGAGCGGTGGCAATCGACTGATCCGCATTCCGACCACGGGCAGTGGAGCGATCGACAGCACATGGAACACCACGATCAACGACACCGTGTTGAGTCTTGCGCATGATTGTCGAGCACGAGTCGTTGTCGGCGGACAGTTCACTGTTGCTGGCGGACAAACCCGCAATGGTTTGGCCGGCTACCAGACGCCCAGCGGTGATTGCATCTTCTACTCAGGGTTTGAGACGCCATGAAAAAGTTCACTGGTTTGAATTCCCTCGCCGCCACGATTGCTCTTGGCGGCCTGTTCAGCACGAGCGCCATGGGCGCCGACATCGCCAGCGTGCTACGGCCCGATGTGGTTCTACCCTGGCACAACGGCGTAATCAGCAGTGTGGGTACCGATATCGCCTGCTTGAGCGATCCGCCAATCAACGAAATTCGCGTGCAGGGTTATGCCGGCTTCACCCTCGTACCACCGAACCGCACCCCGGCGGTTGGCGAGGTGTTCTACACCCACCTCGTGCTCAGTCACCCCGGCAATCCCTGCGCGGGGAGCACCGTCGGTATCGAGCTGATGCTGCCGGCTGGCGTGCAACCGGCGGCATCCGCATCCGACCCCGCGTTCTGCTTTGCCCGCGTGCCGCCCACGGCGCAGCGCCCGTATCCCCTGCTGATCAATCTGGGCAACGATCCGGGTTACGGCTGTCCGCAGGTGTTCCCGGCGGGGCTCGAAGGCTTGCGTATCGTGCCGCCTCTGGGCGGCCTCGGTGGCGGTTGGGGCATGGCTGCGGGCTTCTGGCTCGAACTGCTGGTGCCACTGCGTGCGAGCGTGCCGCAACCGGGCAGCAACTCGATCCGCTTCCGCGTCAACCCCGATATCGCCGTGGTCGGCTATCCGTCGGTTGCGCTTCTCGTCAACAACGATGTCCTGTTCCGCTCACCCTTTGAAGACAATCAACTGACCCTCGATATCTGCACGGTTTCGCCGCCGGCCAGTGGCTGCTGACGGCGGGATACCGATCGACGCCCTGAGCCGATCGCGCGGCTGCCACAGTGCAGAAATCCGCCCACGCTGACAAGGTTTCCCAGCATCCGGCGCGGTTGCATTCGGCCACCTCGGGGGCCAAGCTGCGGGCCCGATCCTTGTCCGCAAAGCCATGTCTCCATCGCGCCAGCGCCTCGTCCTGATTGACGGATCCTCGTATCTGTTTCGTGCATTCCACGCCTTGCCACCGCTGAGCAACGCAGCGGGCGAGCCAACCGGCGCCCTGTTCGGCGTGGTCAACATGCTGCGCGCGACCTTGAAGGAGCATCCCGATTTTGTCGCCTTTGTCAGCGATGCCTCGGGGCCGACCTTCCGCGATGAACTGTATGCCGAATACAAGGCCAATCGCGCGCCGACACCCGAGGATCTCAAGGCGCAGGTTCAACCGATGCTCGAGATCGTCGGCGCCCTCGGATTTCCGATCCTGCGCGTCACCGGTGTTGAGGCCGACGATGTGATCGGCACGCTGGCGCGCGAAGCCGAGGCGCTCGGCATTGACGTGGTCATCTCGACCAGCGACAAGGATTTCGCCCAGCTGGTATCGCCACACATCAGCCTGGTCAACACGATGACGCGCACGACAATGGATCGCGAAGGCGTCATCGAGAAGTTCGGTGTGCCACCGGAACGGATCGTCGACTTTCTGGCGCTCACTGGAGATGCCGTCGACAACGTGCCGGGCGTGACCAAGTGCGGGCCGAAGACGGCAGCCAAGTGGATTGCCGAGTACGGTTCGCTCGATGGCGTGATCGAGAATGCCGCAGGCATGGGCGGCAAGATCGGCGAGTACCTGCGTGAGGCGCTGGATCACTTGCCGCTGTCGCGTCAGCTGGTGACAATCAAGACTGATGTCGCGCTGCAAGTCGGGGTCAGGGATCTCGAGTTGCGCGAAGCGGATACCGAATCGCTGCGAGCCTTGTATCGGCGCTATGAGTTCAACGCGGCTCTGAAGGAATTGGACTTCGTCGCAGGCGATCGATCGGCAGGTAGCGCCGACCCCGAGCCTGTCACGGCACAGCCCGCATTCGCCAATGCACCGCTGGATCCGGCCCAGGCGCAATCCGGCGACTACGAACTGGTCGTCGATGCCTGGCGATTTGATGTGTGGCTTG
>CAYMHF010000071.1:0-8592 GCA_964390215.1 uncultured Dokdonella sp.
TTTTGTGGTGGTTGTCGGGTTTGTTGGCGTGGGAGAGTGCGGGGCAGTTTGTTTGTGTTCCGGTTGGCACGTCCCCGATTTCGCTGTCTGGACGTCTCGGCAGATAGTGGGTGTCCCGGTTGTTGGTTGACTCGGTAGATTGTGGGTGTCCCAGTTGTCGCGGGCAGATTGTGGGTGTCCCGGTTGTTGGTATCCCGGTTGTTGGGTTTTGAAGGGATTGTGGATGTCCCGGTTCCTGATTCGTCGGTTGAAGCCGGTTCATTTTGTGGGTGTCCCGTTTGTCGCGTGTCGTGGTTGTCCAGGCTTTGCCGGTGATTGATGTCGCTTCTGTTTGTGGGTGTCCCGATTGCTGCGGTGGCCCGCTTGCTGCGGCGCCAGATAGTGGGTGTCCCAGTTGTTTGTTTCCCAGTTGTTTGTTGTAGGCGATGCAAACTGATGCAAAGTGATGTAATGTGATGCAACTAATTCTGAGGGTGCCTCGACGATGTCCGCTAAGCGAGAACGGAAGCCAACCGGCAAACCGCGTGCAATACGCGTAACTGCAAGTATGCCACCCGAGATTTGCGAAACCCTTCAGGATATCGCCAAGCAAAAGAAAGTGTCCGTTGCGTGGGTTATCCGCGAAGCGGCCGAGAAATACGTCGCAGATCAATTGCCGATGCCCGATGGGAAGCAATAATGAATTTTATCGAGAACGAATCGGCGCAGAAACTCCGCGGTGGCTACTACACGC
Source organism: uncultured Dokdonella sp. (assembly GCA_964390215.1). GTDB lineage: Bacteria > Pseudomonadota > Gammaproteobacteria > Xanthomonadales > Rhodanobacteraceae > Dokdonella. The sequence goes on from CAYMHF010000071.1 coordinate 734, forward strand.
CGGATGACCTTGCTAATTTTTTGTGCGAATGGGTGCTCGAAATCAATCCCAAGCGCGTATTGGAACCAAGCTGCGGTGATGGTGTTTTCCTTAGTGCTCTCAGGACTGCCGGCGCACCAGCAAAGCTGGCGGTCACGGCCCTTGAACTGGACGATGTAGAGGCGGAAAAGGCAAAGAAGCGCGCTGAGGAAGTCGGACTTCATTCGACCAAAGTCCACTCGACAGATTTCCTGTCGTGGGCACTTGATATGTATGGCAAGAAAGAAGCGACCTTTGATGCCGTGGTCGGCAACCCGCCGTTTGTGCGCTACCAGTATTTGCCTGCGCCTTTCCAAGTGAAGGCCGAGCAGGTATTTCGCGAATTGGACCTTGCATTCACGAAGCACACTAACGCGTGGGTGCCCTTCATCTTGGCCAGCATGCGGATGCTTCGCCCTGGCGGTCGTTTGGCGATGGTGGTACCCGCGGAAATCATCCACGTTCTTCACGCCCAATCCTTGCGTACCTATCTTGGTAGGGAGTGCCGTCGACTTGTCATTGTTGACCCCAGAGAATTATGGTTCGACGGCACGCTGCAAGGTGCTGTTCTCCTGATGGCAGAGAAGCGAAAGGGTGAGGCCGACGAGGCCAAGGGTCTTGGTATGTATGAGGTCAAGAATCGCGAATTTCTGCGGTTGAAGCCTGCGAAGGTTTTTGCCGCGCCACAGTCGATCAATGGCAAGACTGTAGCCGGGAAATGGACTCGCGCTTTGCTGAGCAAGGAGACCCGAGATCTATTCGACGAGCTTTCTGGTCATAAGGAAGTGCATCGCTTCAGTGATGTGGCCGATGTGGACGTTGGTATCGTTACGGGCGCGAACAAGTTTTTCCTGGTCACGGATGATGTTGTTGCGGAGCATGGACTGGAGCGGTGGGCCCACCCGATGTTTGGTCGTAGCGACCATTGCCCCGGCCTCATCTACGACGAGAAGCAACACAGCGCAAACGCGGGGAAGGGGAATCCAACGAATTTTTTGTGGTTCCCCGACAATGAGCCGCTTCGCTACAAGAAGCCGCGTTCGTACATCGAGGCGGGCGAAGAGGAATCGCTGCACACGCGTTATAAGTGCCGAATTCGGTCGCCCTGGTTCACCGTGCCTTCTGTCTATTCGACGGAAATCGGGATGCTAAAGCGATCCCATAACTTACCGCGGCTTATCTTGAACAAGGCGGGTGCCTATACGACCGACACAGCCTATCGAATCCGTGCTCTTAAAGGGACGTCCGCTGAAAAGCTGGTGGCGTGCTTCATCAATGGGCTTACAGCGTTGAGCGCGGAGTTGGAAGGCAGGCACTACGGTGGTGGTGTGCTCGAGTTGGTGCCATCCGAAATTGAGAAGCTGGTTCTCCCGATGCCAAGTAAAGCGAATGTCAACCTGAAAGAGTTGGACAAAAAAATCCGCATCGAATCAGCCCATGCCGTGCTTGAAGAAAATTCGCGTGTAGTGCTGGGCGGTTTGGGCCTTTCGCGTGCCAAACAGGACTGTATGCTTGACGGCTGGAAGCGGCTACGAAATCGTCGGCACCGGACTTCAAACGATGAGGAGGACGAAACAATTGAATCCGTTTAATCGATCTCTAAGACAAACCGCTTTGCGTCCGCCTTGTCCTGATAAAGCGTAAGCGACCGACCAATGAGATCAGGTCTGGCGATAAGGTCTCGCATTGGTCCCCAGGAAAGGCGGGTCATCGCATTTCGCTGTTGATAGGTGGTACTCGCGGTGTTCGTGCTATGCGCGATTCGCAAATCAAACGAACCATAGCTGATGCCCTTTACGATAAGCTGGAATTTTGCGTATGCCTCTTCGACCTTCGGTCGCTTTCCTGCTGACCAGTTTAGTAAATTGAAAACGACATCGCGAAAATAGTGGCGATGGTCGATGTCGCTTTCCAACAAGCCTTTGTCGAGATTGATTGAGCCTGTTCGATTGGTATTTCCTGCTGCAAGGGGCACGTCAAGATCTCGCCTAGTCAGTTCCTTGCTCTCCCAGACTCGCACCAACCCTACGCCCGTAGTTGCGGATGAAGCTGCAGTCTTCGCCTTGCTTGTAGCCTTGTGCGTCGGCGCTTTCTTAGCCGGCGCACCCTTTGTGGCCTTCTTCGCCGTTGTAAGAGGAACTCTTATTGGCGTGACTTTTAGCTTGATGCGCGGAACGGAATCATCTGCGGGCGATGAACCCGATGCAGTAGGATTGGGCGGGGTCGCGGCGGCTTCGTCAAGTAGAAGCCCCTTTTTGTGCAACTCATCCAATTGCCCCGCAACTGTGATTCTTAAGATGTTCTTTGGGTGCTCGGCGGGTTGTTCATCGAAACCCTTCTCGATACTTTCGACTAACGACCGATCAGCCGGGTCAGTCATATCGCAAACGGCAAGCACACTAGCTTCGATGTTGTTGTTTAGACCTCCGGGCGTGAGGTTGGCGCTGCCAACAATCAGCTTCGTCTGCCCGTTACCCCTGACAAGGTAGATCTTTGGGTGAAAGATGACCCTACGGCTACCAGTGTCTACCACATACAACGTGATGCCCAAGGCGAGTAATCGCTGGGCAGCTTGAAGGGATGTAATATCGTTTCGGATTCCGATGAATGCAGTTGTCTTTGCACTATGCTTTTTGAGCTCAGCTTCTAGAAGTCTGACGCCTCCCGAGTTCACGAAAGCTACGCTGACAATCACCCTCTTTATGTCGTCAACTTCAAATAGTTCGGCGATTGCTTTCTTGTGGGTCCTCGACGTAAAACCTTGCAGAATGAATTTCTTCTCTGCCATTCCCAATGCTCCCCTAGGGTCTAGCCTGCCAAAATTCAGTCAGAGTGGACTTCTTTTCGTCCGACCGAAGCTCTCAAAGACCGACTGTTAAAGGCCAATCAATGCCCCCCACCCCCCTCAATAGCCTTCAACTCAGAAATAAGCTGATTAGCCGCCTCCTTACCATCCGCATAAAGCATCCGCGTGTTATCCGCATAAAACAGCGCATTCTCAATCCCGGCAAACCCCGTCCCCTTACCCCGCTTGATCACAATCGTCTGCCGAGAATCAACCACATTGAGAATCGGCATGCCATAAATCGGTGAAGACTTGTCAGTCTTCGCAGCCGGATTGACCACGTCGTTGGCGCCGATGACGATGGCGACGTCGCAGGTTTTGAACTCGGGGTTGATGTCGTCCATGTCGGCGATCAGGTCGTAGGGCACGCCGGCTTCGGCGAGCAGCACGTTCATGTGGCCGGGCATGCGGCCGGCGACCGGATGGATGGCGAACTTCACTTCCTTGCCGGACTTGATCAGGGCCTGGGACAGTTCCCAGATCTTGTGCTGGGCCTGGGCGACGGCCATGCCATAACCTGGGACGATGATGACTTTCTCGGCCATGTACAGCAGTGATGCGGCATCGCTGGCTTCGATGGGTTTCTGCGCGCCTTCGATCGCTTCGCCGCTGCCGCCGCCACCGAAGTTCGAGAACAGTACGCCGCTGATCGGGCGGTTCATCGCCTTGGCCATGAGCTGGGTGAGGAAGGTACCGGCCGCACCGACCACGGTACCGGCGATGATCAGTGCCTCGATCTGCATGACGTAGCCTTCAAAGGCGACGGCGAGGCCGGTCAATGCGTTGAACAGAGAAATGACGACCGGCATGTCGGCGCCGCCGATCGGCAGGGTCATGAGGATGCCGAAGAGCAGGGCGAGGGCGAAGAAGGCGACGATCAGCCACGGATTCACCTGCCAGGCGATCAGGGCGATGCCGGCGACTACGGCGGCAGCGAGGATGAAGAAATTGAAGAACTGCTGGCCGGGGAAATTGAAGCGCCGGTCCATGCGCCCGTCGAGCTTGGCCCAGGCAATGATCGAGCCGGTCATCGACACCGAGCCTATCAGCGCGCCGAGTACGGCCAGGGTAACCGTGATCATCGGATGCGATCCGCTCGCCGGATCGGAGAACTTGAGCAACTCGCCGGCACCGATGGCGGCGGCCGAGCCGCCACCCATGCCGTTGAACAGGGCGACCATCTGCGGCATGTCGGTCATGGCGACTTTCTTGCCCCACAGCCAGGTCGGAATCACGCCGACGGCGATGCCGGCGAGGATCAGGCCGATGTTGTGGCCGCCGGTGATGGCGAAGGTCGCCAGGGTGGCGATGACCATGCCGATACCGGCCTGGATGATGCCCTTGCGCGCGGTGACCGGCGAGGCCATGCGCTTGATGCCGAGGATGAACAGCACAGCGGCCAGGAAGTAGCTCGCCTTGGCGATCCAGATCAGCATTTCTTGCATGGCCATTTGTCAGGTTCCCCGGATTTCGTTTTGGTTTTCACGATCCGCTCGCATGGCGCGAATGGATCGAAGACGCGTCAGCTGGTGATCAGCCCGGCGCAAGCTGCGCGTGGGCAATGCAGCGACTATTTCTTGTCCTTGCTCGACTTGAACATCTCAAGCATGCGCTCGGTGACGACATAGCCGCCGGCCGCATTGCCGGCGCCGAGGACGACGCCGATGAAGCCGATGGTCATGGCCAGCGTGGACTCCGCATGTGCCAGCGCGATCATCGCGCCAACGAGGACGATGCCATGCACGAAGTTCGAGCCGGACATCAGCGGCGTGTGCAGGATCACCGGCACGCGGCCAATGATTTCCTTGCCGGTGAAGGCGGCGAGCATGAAGATGTAGAGGGCGAGAAATCCATCAATCATGATGCGGCTCCTTCAATCGCCTGTTTGGTCGGCTCGTGCTTGATTTCGCCGGCATGGGTCAGGCAGGTCTTGGCAATCAGTTCGTCTTCCCAGTCCAGATTCAGCGCGCCGTCGGCGAGCATGAGTTCGAGGAAGTTGTAGAGATTGCGCGCGTACATTTCGCTGGCATTGATCGGCGTCGTCGCGGGCAGGTTGCTGGTGCCGATCACGCTGACGCCGTTGGCGGTGACGACGGTCTTGCCGGCTTCGCTGAATTCGACGTTGCCGCCGGAGTCTGCGGCGATATCGACGATGACCGCGCCGGGTTTCATGCCGGCAATCATCGCTGCGTTGATGATGCGCGGCGCCTTGCGGCCCGGAACGGCAGCGGTGGTGACGACCACGTCGATGCCTTTGAGATGGTTGGCCAGGGCCTGCTGTTGCTGCTCGCGTTCTTCGGCGGTCAGTTCGCGCGCATAGCCTCCGGTGCCGGCCGCGGAAACCCCGAGATCGAGGAATTTTGCGCCGAGTGATTCGATCTGCTCGCGGGTTTCCGGGCGCACATCGAAGCCTTCGACCTGGGCGCCGAGGCGTCGGGCCGTGGCAATGGCCTGCAATCCCGCCACGCCGGCGCCGACGATCAGCACCTTGCTCGGGCGGATCGTGCCGGCCGCGGTGGTCAGCATCGGAAAGAATTTCGGTGCGCGTTCGGCGGCGATCAGCACGGCCTTGTAGCCGGTGACGCCCGCTTGGGAGGAGAGCACGTCCATGGCCTGGGCACGCGTGGTGCGTGGCAACAGTTCCATGGCGAACGAGGTGATCTTGCGATCGCGCATGGCCTTGACCCGCTCGGGGCCGAGATGCGGCGCAAGATGGGCGATGACGATCGCGCCTTCCTTCAGATGCGCGATTTCCTCGACCGTGGGCGGCTGCACACGCAGCAGCACATCAGCTCGCGAGAGGGCAGTCGGGCCATCGGCGACGACTTCCGCATCGGCGAACGCCGCATCGGGAAAATAGGCCGATTCGGCGGCCGATTTTTCCATCACGACCTGCGCTCCACGGGCTTTGAGTTTCTTGGCGACTTCGGGAGTCAGCGCAACGCGGCGCTCGCCCTCGGCAGATTCGCGAAGTACGGCAACGACGACCGGCATGGCTTCCCCTCGATCAAGTCCGGCGTGCATCCTAGCCCGAATTATTCATGAATGACACACGCCGCGGCTTGGCGGTTGAATCCACAAGTCATTTTGCTCAATCGGCGAAAGGCATCCATTGGGATTCGCCGAGTGCTCGCTCGGGATGGGCACCACAGAAGGCGGTGAGCCGAGAGCGGTAAGCGGTGAGCGGGAGAAGTAAAAGACGGTTTGCCGCAAACCTGTAGGAGCGCCTTCAGGCGCGAGGCTTTTCGCGGGGATGCATCGTGCGTTCGCCATACGTTGTTCTGCGCCTGCTGCATCCGGAGGGCGAAGGTTGAGTTCGGGTATTTCTTTCGCCAATCAGGCGGATTTTTCAGGCCCAATCATTAGTGCTCTAAACTGCCTGCTTCTCTTGAGGAAATGCTTCATGTCTCTGGAATTTCTCAATCAACGGCTTTCGGTTCCCTCTCGCCAGCTCGGCGAACCCGGGCCGCAGGGCGAACAGCTTGATGCGCTGCTCAGTGCGGCGATCCGTGTGCCTGATCATGGCCGCCTGACGCCGTGGCGGCTGCGACTGATTCGGGGGGACGCGCGTCGTGCGTTTGGCGAGCGCCTTGCGCAGATCCATGCGCGCGATCCTGACGTCGCCGAGAAGGCCTTGCTCAAGGATCGTGAGCGCTATCTGGCGGCGCCGTTGATCGTGGTGGTGATCGCGCATGTGCTGGAGGGACACAAGATTCCGCCACAGGAGCAGATCCTGTCGGCCGGTTGTGTCGCCTACAACCTGTTGCTGGGCGCGCAGGCGCTCGGCTTCGGTGCGCAATGGCTGACCGGCTGGGCTGCCTACGATCGCGATGTGGCCGAGTTGCTTGGTCTCGAAGCGGGGCAGCGCGTGGTCGGATTCGTCCATATCGGAACACCTGTTGAAGAAGCCTCCGAGCATCCACGAGCGAGCCTCGAAGAGGTGCGCGGCGAGTGGAAGCCGTGACGGGCGGCAAGCGGCATGCGGCGTATCTGGTCGATGCCAGCCTCTATGTCTTTCGCGCCTGGCACTCGATTCCTTCGGATTTCACCGATGTCGACGGCCATCCGGTCAATGCCGTGCATGGTTTCACGCGCTTCCTGCTCGATCTGCTCGAACGCGCCAACCCGACCCATACGGCGATCTGTTTCGACGAGTCACTGACCAGTTCGTTTCGCAATGCGATCTACCCGCAGTACAAAGCCAATCGCGAATTGCCACCGGAAGAACTGGTTCGCCAGTTCGCCTATTGCCGTGAAGTGGCCTCGGCGCTGGGACTGACGGTGCTCACCGATTCGACCTACGAGGCCGATGACCTGATCGGCAGCGCGGTCAGCGCGTTGCAGCGAATCGAGTGTGCTGCGGTGATTGTTTCCGCGGACAAGGATTTCGGCCAGTTGATCGGCGAATCGGTCGAACAATGGGATTTTTCGCGGGATCAGCGCTGGAACGCGCATGGCATCAAGCAGCGTCTTGGCGTGCATCCGGAGCAGGTCGCCGACTTCCTCGCCCTGATGGGAGATGCGGTCGACAATATTCCCGGCATACCCGGTATCGGCGCGAAGACGGCCGCGGTTCTGCTGGCCCATTTCGGAACGCTTGATGCATTGCTCGCACGCTCCGACGAAGTCGCTTTCCTGCGCATGCGTGGCGCCGCCAGCGTGTCGCAAAAACTCCGCGAACATGCGGCCTTGGCCCGGCTGTCGCGTCAGTTGACCGGCATCGCACTCGACGCCCCGGTTCCTCGCGAACTCGATGGCTACGGGCGCAGCAAGCCGGATGACGAGGCCATCAGCACGCTATTCGATCGCCTGCGCCTCGGCCCGATGACGCGCGCACGAGTGCGGGCGCTGGTCTGAGGGATCGCTCGCACCGGCAACGCGAGCACGATGTGCCGTTGGGGTTCGCTGGCGCTCACCACCAACCTACCCGGGCATGGTTGCCGATCAAGTGCGGTTGCCGATTTCGTCGGTTGGTGCTGAGCTTGCGAAGCCCAAC
>CAYMHF010000072.1:0-8340 GCA_964390215.1 uncultured Dokdonella sp.
CCTTCCGCGCCTCGGGCGCCGGCGGCCAGCACGTCAACAAGACCGATTCGGCGATTCGCATCACCCATCTGCCAACCGGCATGGTCGTCGAATGCCAGGACGAGCGCTCGCAGCACAAGAATCGCGCCCGTGCCCTGTCGTTGCTGAAGGCGAAGCTGCTCGACGAGCAGCGCAGCAAGCAGACCGCCGAACAGGCCGAATCACGCCGTCTGCAGGTCGGCTCCGGCGATCGCAGCCAGCGCATCCGCACCTACAACTTCCCGCAGGGACGGGTCACCGACCACCGCGTCAACCTGACCCTCTACCGCCTGCCCGAAATCATGCAGGGTGACCTCGATGAACTGATCGACACCTTGACTCGCGAAGATCAGACCGATCAGTTGGCGGGGCTGGCCGATCAGCATTAGGCCGCATGACCCACCAGTCGGCAGGATGTCAAAGCCCATTGCGGCGCTGACTGACCGCATGAACCGCAGCACGGCACATCGTTCGTGATTCGTCGAATTCCGGCGCCAGCGTGGTCGAGCAGTCAGAGCAGACCGCGCGGACACTTCAGGCCTCAGAGCGGGCGTCCGACGACGGCGGTTTTCAGCTGCACCCTGGAATCAAGGGACAAGCTGTCGCCATTGCCAACCTGGGCCTTGCTGTCCGGTTGCGACCAGATGCAGCGCTTTCCCTCGCGCGTACCTTTGCGCTTTTTGGCCTTGCCGGCCGAGTAGCAGATGGGAACGATGACCTTGCCTGGAACGCCTGCCCCGGCCACACGTTCCGGTTCATACTGCCATTCACGCACCGCCCCTGCCGAAATTTCGACCAGGCGACCCTCAGGGTTCTTTGGATCCGGAAGCAGAGTCACCTCCGATGCCCTGCCCGTCGCGTCGTAACTCACCTCGAATGCCAACTTGGTGAATCCACCGTCACTTTTCAGCGCTCTCGCTTCGCTCTCGGGGAGGCGAATGGATCCGTGTGACGGCACGATGGATCCGCCGGTCCGCACATCGTCAACCCGAACGGAATAGGACTGCCCATCTGCCGAGGGAATCAAGGCAATCTGGACAGAGAGCAGTGTTTCAGCGGCCGCCTTCTCGCCGTTTACGGTTGCCGGCTCGAAACTCCAGGTGCGCACCACGGGTTCCAGTTGCGCGGCCAGCGGACTATTCACCGCATCGCGCGGAACCAGGGCCGTGATCTGCCCGCCGGCATCGAGATTCGTTTTCCATTGCAGCACGGTCGTTCGTTCCGACGCGGGCGCATCCGTTCCAGCCCAAACCGTCTGCGAAGCCAGTGCGGCTGCGAGCAGAAAACTGCCGATCATCATGATTCCCCGAAAAATTCGCCAGACGCGTCCCTTTCGAACAAACACACGCCGGCCGCTGCATTGTCATCAGGCACGCGCCGGATCGTCAATATGCGGTGAGTACCACCGACAACGAATCACTGGAACCCGGAGAAAATCATGCCCGGATCGATCGACGCAGGCGAGCATACCGAAGGCCCGGATTCGACAGACGCTCAATGGAAGGCAATCGCGCCCGGCATGCCGGGCGCGAATCAATTGTTGCGAAGAAAATCGACTTCGCCTATTTGGCGGCAACCGAGGTCCAGCGTTTCAGCCAGTCATTGACCGTGTTGTGCCACTGGACGCTGTTGTGCGGCTTGAGCACCCAGTGGTTTTCATCTTTGAACACGAGTAATTCGCTCGGGATACCACGGCGTTGCGCGGCATTGAATGCAGCCAGCCCCTGCGAGGTTGGAATTCGGAAATCCTTGTCGCCCTGCACGATCAGCATCGGCACCTTCCAGTCCTTGACGTGATTGAGCGGATTGAACTTCTCGTAGGCTTCCGGATTGTCGTACACAGTGCCACCGTTCTCCCACTCGCTGAACCAGAGCTCCTCGGTCTCGTAGCCCATCGCGCGGGTATCGAACACGCCATCGTGGCTGACCAGGCACTTCCACGGCTCGTTCCAGTTGCCGGCGATCCAGTTGATCATGTAGCCGCCATATGAGGCGCCAAGCGCACACGCGCGACTGGAATCAAGGAATGGATATTTCTTCAGTGCGGCGGCCCAGCCGAGCTTGAGATCCTCCAGCGGCTTGCCGCCCCAATCCTGCGAGATCGAGTCGGTGAAGGCCTGGCCATAACCGGTCGATCCATGGAAATTGATGGTGACCACGGCAAAGCCCTGGCCGGCGTAGGTCTGCGGATTCCAGCGGTAGTGGAAATCGTTGGTCATTGCACCCTGCGGTCCACCATGGATGATGAAGGCAACCGGATACTTGCGATTCGACTTGAAGCCAACCGGCTTGACCACATAGCCCTGCACGGTTGCCCCTTCGGCCCCCTTGAAGGTGAAGAACTCGAAATCGCCCATGCGCAGATCCTTCAGCCGCGCGGCGTTGAAGCGGGTGATTTGCTTGAGGTTGCGACCGCGCAGATCGGCGGTGTACAGATCGGTCGGATGCTTCAGATCGTTGCGTGCAATGAGCAGGGCTTTGGCACCCACATCGAAGCCGGCAATCTGGCCATCGCCAACCAGCTTGCTGACCTTGCCCGTGGCGACATCGATCGCAAACAGCGGATGCTGACCATTGTCGTCGGTGCTTGTGTAAAGCGTCTTGCCATCGGCGGATTCCTTGAGCGCGCCTGCCGAGCGATCCCAGGCCGCCGCAATCTCACGCCGTTCGCCGCTGGCCAGATCGAGCGCCATGATCGCAAAACGGTCGGCCTCGAAACCGGGCCGCTTCATGGCCAGGTAGTACAAGGTCTTGCCATCGTGCGAAGGCAGCGGATTCGCATCCCAGGCGAGATTTTGGGCGGTATGGTTGATCGGCTTGGCCGAGCCATCGGCCGGCACCGAATAAATATCGAAATTGGTCGACCACGGCTCGCCGGCCTTGAGATTGCGCACGTCGAAATACACGGTCGCGCCATCTGGTGAGAATGCATATTCGGCGTCATCACCAAACGGCTTGGATGGCACATCGCCATCGATGCTGCCGGTCAGCAGTTTCGGCTCACCGAGCTTGCCATCGGCATCGAAACGGGCAATCAGCAATTGCGAGCGGCGACCGTCCGACCATTGGTCCCAGTGGCGCACGAAGCCTTCACTGAAGAGCATGCCGCTGGCCTTGTCGTCGACTGGCTTGTCAAGGTGCTTCTTGGTGCATGCAATCGGCGCGGCATCGGTGGCGCAAGCGAAGAACAGATCAACCGAAAACGCGACCGTCTGGTTGTCCGGCGATAGCTTGTAGCTGCCGATATCGAGCGCCAACGTTCCAACTGCCTCGGCGTCGCCACCTGCGGCGGCGACACGCCAGAGCTGATTCACGTCATCCTTGTCGGCCATGAAATACAGACTCTTGCCATCCGCCGACCAGCGCGGCGTGTTTGCGTTGAGGGCGGCATCGGTCACCCGAGTCGGCTTGCCACCGGCCATCGGCACGGTCCAGATGCTCGACTTGCCCTTGTTCGCCGCATAGTCGGTTTCACGCAGTTGGAACGCTGCGGTGCGTCCATCTGGCGACAACTGCGCATCACCGACCCGGTCCATCATGACCAGATCCATGGCATCGAACGGCTGCGGCGCGGCGACGGCCGGCACAGCAAGAACCAGCGACAACACAGCAATCAATGATTTCATCGACATCAATCCCCGGGAATGAACGCCTGATGGTATGCCGGCAAGCGGCCAGGTGAAAGCGACAGGAGTCGCAATTGGATCCCGTTTCTCCGTCGCCCACGGTTGTGGCTCGGCGGTCGAGGCATGGACATTGGACGCGCGGAACAGGTCGAAGGTCATGCATGCCGGTATCCAGCCGCCTGTTACCATCGAACGGTTGTCTTAACGAGGAATCCACCCGATGAGAAGTCTGCACGCGAGCGCCATTGCGCTTTCCCTTCCGCTGCTGGCCTACGCCGCCGATGCACCCCAGTTCGATGCGAAGCGCCTGTCCGACGAGGTCAAGACCCTGTCCTCCGATGCCTTTGAAGGGCGCGGCCCGGCCACACCGGCCGAGCAAAAGACGCTCGATTACGTGATCGGCCAAATGAAGGAGGCCGGCCTGCAGCCGGGCGGCGATCTCAAGGACGGCAAGCGCCTGTGGACCCAGGCCGTGCCGCTGCTGCGCGCCGAGATCGAAGGCGTGCCAACGCTGTCGCTGACGGTCGACGGAAAATCCGAAACCCTGACCCAGGGTGAACAGGTCGCGATCCGCGCAGCGATGGATGGCTCGAAATCTGTCAAGGTCGAGAATGCTCCTCTGGTCTTTGTCGGCTACGGAGTCCACGCGCCGGAGCGGAAGTGGAACGATTTCGAAGGCGTCGATCTGAAGGGCAAGATCGCAATCGCCCTGATCAACGACCCCGATTTCGAGACCGGTTCCGGTGATTTCGGCGGCAAGGCGATGACCTATTACGGGCGCTGGACCTACAAGTTCGAGGAAGCCGCTCGCCAGGGCGCGATCGGCCTGCTGGTCGTGCACGAATCCGCACCGGCATCGTATGGCTGGGCAACCGTGAAGAATTCGAACACGAACACGATGTTCGATGTCGAGTGTGACAAGCCGGGAGCCGTGCATGCGCAGATCGAAGGCTGGATCCAGCGCGACGCGACGGTGAATTTGTTCAAACAGGTTGGCCTCGATTTCGATGCGTTGAAGAAGCAGGCACAGACCCGCGGCTTCAAGGCGGTGACGCTGAAGGACGCGACGTTTTCGGCCAATTACACGGTCGATGCCAAGGTCATCACCTCGCACAACATCGTCGCCCGCATCGAGGGCAGCAAGCGCCCCGATGAAACCGTCATCTACAGCGCACACTGGGACCACCTCGGCATCGGTCGCCCGGATGCCAGCGGCGACACGATCTACAACGGCGCGGTCGACAATGCGACCGGCACCGCCGCCCTGATCGAGATCGGCCGGGCCTTCGCCAAGGCGCCACAACCGGAACGCTCGGTCGTCTTCCTCAATGTGACGGCCGAGGAAAAAGGCCTGCTCGGCTCCGAGTACTACTCGTCGAAACCGTTGTATCCGCTGGCGACCACGGTGGCGGTGATCAACATGGACGCCCTCGATCCATTTGGCGTTTCGCGCAATTTCACGACCTCGGGCAGCGCGAAATCGGAGTTGCTCGATGCACTGATTGCCGATGGCAAGGCCGCTGGCATGGCCTATGTCAGCGATCCGCATCCGGAGGCCGGATACTTCTTCCGCTCCGATCACTTCCCGTTCGCCAAGCGCGGTGTACCGGCGCTCTCATGGGGCTCGGGCAATGACTGGGTCGATGGCGGCATCGAAGCCGGTGAAGCCGCAGGCAAGGATTACACGTCCAAGCGCTATCACCAGCCGGCTGACGAATGGGATCCGGGCTGGACTTTTGCCGGCATGGTTCACGATCTGCCGATCCTCTACAAACTCGGCAATGATCTGGCCAATTCAAACCGCTGGCCACAATGGGGCAGCGATTCCGAGTTCCGCGCGACGCGCGAGGCGACGGCCGGACAACGCAAGTAGACGATTGCACAAGACCTCAACCGCGATGCCGGATATCGCGGCCGAGGTTGTCGGGGAATTTGGCTGAGCGCAACGCCCTGGATCGACAATGCTGCGCCGCTTCCGCTCGCGCGGTCTTGATTATCCGCACCGCTGTCCCGAACTCTGACTGATCGATTCAAGACAAGGATTTCCCGTGCCAGAACTTTCCCGAACCAGGGCCGCAGCCGTCGATATCACGGCCGCGAACTTCGAATCCGAGCTGCTGCAGGCCTCAATGACGCAGCCGGTTCTGGTGATCTTCTGGACCCCGCGCAGCGAATCGAGCACAAGCCTCGGCAATCTGCTGGAGACGATCATCGGTGACTATCAGGGCAACCTGAAGCTGGTCAGGATCGATGTCGACAGCGAAGCCCAGGTCGCGGCGATGTTTGGCGTGCGCAGTATTCCGACTGTGATCCTGATGCGCGAAGGTCAGCCGGCCGACGGCTTCGCCGGCAGCCTGCCCGAAGCCGGGATCCGCGAATTCCTCGGCCGTCATGTGCCAACTCCGGCGACTCTCGAAGAAAACGCGGATGGCGATGCAGCAAAGCCAACCGAGACCCCCGAACAGGCCATCGCGCGGCTGCAGCAGGAGATCGCCGCCGCGCCGGATCGCGCCGAACTCAAGCTCGAACTAGCCGTTGCCTTCATGCAATCCGGCAATGCCGGGGCTGCGGCGAGCGAACTCGATTCCCTGCCGGCCAATCTGGAAACCGACGATCGCGCCAAACGCGTGCGCGGCCAGCTCGACTTTGTCGACGTGCTCAAGGATGCCCCGCCGATCAGCGAACTCCGCGCACGTATCGCCAGGGATGAAAACGATCTTGCCGCGCGCGACCTGCTCGGCGTGCGCCTGCTCATCGATGGCCAGACCGAAGCGGCGCTCGAAGAATTCCTTGGCATCCTCAGGGCGGATCGCAACTGGAATGAAGGCCAGGCCAGAAAGCGCCTGATTGCCGCCTTCCTGGTCATCGACGACGCCGAGCTTGTCGGCAACTATCGGCGCCGCATGTCGTCGCTGTTGTTCTGATCCTTCATCCCATGCGCAAGGCCCATCGACTACGCCGACTGATGAACGTCTGGCCGCCTTTCCTGTTCAGCGGGATCCGTGTGCTTGACATCGCCGAGGACTGGCGGTCAGCGCGGATCGTGCTGCGCCGGCGCTGGTACAACATGAACTACGTGGGCACCCACTTCGGCGGCAGCCTGTTCGCAATGACCGATCCTTACTGGATGATCCTGGTCATGGAATGTCTCGGTCGCGACTATATCGTCTGGGACAAGGCCGCTGAAATCGAGTTCATCGCGCCAAGCAAGGAAGACGTGTTTGCCGAATTCCATGTCGACGATGTGCTGCTCGAGGAGATCCGCGCGGAGACCACGAGCGGCAGCAAATACCTGCGCTGGATGCCGATCGAGATCAAGACCGCTTCGGGCGAACTCATCGCAAGGGTCAGAAAGCAGCTCTACGTGCGACGAAAACCGGCAAGAGCGCAAGCTCGGCATCCTGCCGATCTGTGACGCGCGAGATCTGAAAAAATCAAAGGCAATGGCGGCAACCTGGATTTGTCAACCTGCCCCGTCGCTGCGGCCCACACATTCATTCGAGATCTTCGTTATTGCCAAATCCGGAAAAACCAGCCCGCGGTCTCCGTGAGGGCGAACCGCGGGCTTCATTTCATTCGACAACCGCCGCCATTCGCGGAGCAGGCAGCCCGCGTGATCAACGTGCCGGAACCACGTATCCATTGTCGATATAGACTCGGTCGCCGCGACGCAGGCGGTAGTCGTCCGGCTGCTCGAACGCATATGTCCGACCGCCGCGATCCATGCGCACGACGATGCGATAGTAGGATCGCGACCGGCGCTGATCCTTCTCGATATCGTGACCGACCACGCCACCGGCCAGGGCGCCAACGATCGTCGCTGCCTTGCGCCCATCGCCCTTTCCTACCTGGTTGCCAAGCGCACCGCCAACGATCGCACCAAGTACAGTGCCGCCGCCGACACGGTTGTCGCGCTGTCCGATCGACTCGATGCGGATGACGCGCCCGCAATCCTCGCAACCACGCTCGTAATAGCTGCCACGCTCGTAGTAGTTGCCACGCGCCTGCACCGGCTGCACCGGCGCGCAACTCGCGACCAGCAAGATGGTTGCCCCGGCCAGTAGAATTCGTCTCAACATGTTCATTGCTCCTTGGAATGGTCGATCGCTTGCTGACGTGGATCGCGATCACTCGGTGCAGAGTGTCAAGTTGAACATGAACTTGGCCGTAACCCCTGAGGATTGCGTACTCGCCGCGTACCGACGCAGCCCGCTCAGGCCTGCAGATGGCGACTCTGGCGCGATGGCGTCGATTTTTCGCGACGCTGCCTTGGCGGCCCACGAACGACTTTGCCAGTCTCGAAACGCAAGCGGCTGCGTCCGCCGGTAGCGTGGTAGTCCGCGATAAGCGCCGCGTTGATATCAACTTCGGACAACCTGCCCGTTGCGCACAGGTGTTCGTGCAACAAGTGAACGAGCCGCTCCTGGGCGAGCGCATGGGTTTGTCCGGTCCGTTCGTACAACCAGTCGCTGAACGCAAGAAAATGGGCGAAAGGCTCGTTACCCAGCAGCAGGACGAGGATTCGCGGGAAGCGTCCGGAATTGGCGACGATGTCCCAGTAGCGGGAAAACCGCGACAGGCGCTGCATCGTCACAAAGTCGACCGCATCGGTGGCGAGAATGTTGTACGGCGGATCGGGGTTGAAGCCTGAGGTTTCCCCACTTATTTTCGCTCCTCGATGGGAGGTGGAACGGAG
>CAYMHF010000073.1:0-7263 GCA_964390215.1 uncultured Dokdonella sp.
AAATATGAACCGCACAGACGGATTCGCAGCCCGGCCGAGTAAAGTCCGGCAGGCTGCTAGCGCGTCCGAATCAGCTTGACCTGCTTTGGCCGCAAGGCGAACAGCACGGCGAAGACGACGAGCAGGATCGGTGGCGCCCAGTACAAGGTCTTGACCCAACCATGGCTGCGATTGAAGTTCGAGTTGAGAATCAGATCCATCGCCACGTTTGGATCCTCGATGATCCGGGGGAAGCCAGGACTGAGCGCATCGGACATCATGTGCGTACCGAACTCGTGGAAACCCCGGATCGCAGCATCAAGATAACCGCCAAGCGCCATATAGGTCGAAGCCAGGATTGCCTCGGAATGGGCGGAATGGGCAATTTGCGGGCCGACTTCCGGCAGATCCGGAACCGCACCCCAAAGCACAAGATCGAACAACAGACTCAGCCCGAGCAAGACCAGGGCGATCGAGTGCAGGTAACGTCTCATATTTCCTCCAAAAACCGTCAAATCGACTCCGCCAGCGTCACCGACGGCATAAACTGTGCTCCAGCGCACGGTGACACCCGAAACCATCAGACATTCTCGTGGCGCCAGTAGCGTGTCGGGACATTGCCAGTCGAGGCGTGAATTCGGCTGGGCTACGAACAGACAACAGCGATTTGCAGGCCCTGGGTGGTTCCATGAGTCAAGATACAGCGGTAGTTGACCCGCACAAACAGATTCGCAGGCCAGCCGAAAAACCCGACAGGCTGCTAGTGTGCCCGAAATCCAACATATTGGTTCGTGACGAAGCCTGAACCAGAAACCGAAATCTATCGGCTGAGCACTCCCTTTCATGACCGGACCGCATTCCAACCAGGGACTCTCCGACAGCACCGCCCGGGAAGCCCTGCGTGAGCGATGTCTGAGCCTGGTCAGACGCTGGCAGCCGCTGGCTCGCTCCGGATGGGATCACCACGCGGCCCGCCTGCTCGGCGAGGAGATTGACCAGATTGCCGCGACCAGCGAATCGCTCGGCCTGCAGGAGGTCAACAGCAGCGCGCTGGAACTCGCCGCGTACCTGTGCTCGTTCATTGACGACAAGCTCGTCCCCAACGAAAACGCGCTGGAAAACCTCGCCGGCATGGTCAATACCCTGGGCAGCGCACTGAGCGAACTGTCCGGATCGACCAGGGCCGACGTCCGTTCGCTGCACGGCGAACTGATCGCGACGGGCGAAACAGACACGCACGAAGTCGAAGCCCCTGTCGAAGTGGCAGATATTGGCAGCGGACCAACCTGGCTGCCGCGCGCGGCCTGCCTGCTTGGCGACACGGTTCGCGCCGCGCCAGGACTCGCTGCCGCGCTGCGTGAGCGCGACTATCAGGTCAACGAATTTGACGACCTCGATGGCCTGCTCGAATTCCTGCGTGTCGCCCGGCCGGGCGCCCTCCTGCTTGATGCCCGCGCACTCAGCCATCTTGGACGAATCCGCGCACGCCTCGATGAAGGCAGCAACCTTGAGTTGCGTGCGCAACCGGCCTTGCTCGTGTTTTCAGGCAAGGGCGATCTCGGCGAGCGCCTGCTGGCAATGCGGGCGGGTGCGGCCGGCCTGTTCAGCATGCCACTCGACTCACTGCGTGTGATCGCCTGCCTTGATGACCTGCTCGTCCATGCAACGCAGACGCCCTGGCGCATCCTGCTGGCCGAAGCGGATCCGGTCGCCTCGAGCGAGCGCGCGCGCTGGCTGGCCGAGCGCGGCATGACCGTGCGACTCGCCAGCAACGGACAGGCCGCACTTGCCGCCCTGCCGGATTTCCGTCCCGATGCGCTGGTCGTCGATCAGGAATTGTCCGACGTTCGCGGCCTCGAGTTGATCCAGCTCGTGCGCGACCAGGCCGAAAACATGGCCCTGCCTATCCTGCTGATGTCGGCCAGCAACGAAATCGGCCAGCGTTTCGATGCGATCGCCGCCGGCTGCGATGAAGTCCTGCAGAAGCCGGTCAAGGCGCGCCATCTGGCCCATGCCCTGCAATCGCGCTTGAACCGCGCACGGCGCCTGCGCGAACTGCTCGGATCCGGCAGCGGCAGCGATCCACGCAACGGTCTGCATTCGCGCTCGGCGCTGATCGAAAAGCTGGCCAATGCATCCGGCGATCGATCCGCCGCATTGATGTGCATCGCCATCGATCGATCGCAGGCGCTGCGCGAAAGCATCGGCATCAGCGGTCTGGCCGTACTCGACAACCACATTGGCCAGTTGCTGCGCAGCCAGCTCGACGTCACCGACGTCTCGGCGCACTACCAGGATTTCCACTATTTCGTCCTGCTCCATCGTCGCTCACGCAGCGAAATGACCATGGCCGCCGAGGACATCCGCAGCAGCCTTGCCGAACAACCGTGGATGCACAATGGCTGCGATCACTTGCTCACCGCGAGCATCGGCCTGGCCACACTTGGCGGTGAACCGCTCAGCGTCGACACGATCGTCGGCCACGCCGAAGGTGCGCAGATCGCCGCGACGCACATGGGTGGCAATCGTGTGCTCTGGTACGAGGCACGCGAAGCGGCCCTGCTGCCAAGCGATCCGTTGCTGGCGGTACGAGCGGTCATGGGACGCCGACTCAAGGCGGAACAGGCAACCTTCGATTTCCTGCCGATCGTTCCGCTGGCCGGAAAACTGAGTGGGCAATTCGATCTGCGCTTTCGCGTCCTCAGTACGCAGAACCCCGGCGCCTCGATCGGTTATGACGAACTCGTTCCGGCGGCCGCTGAAACCAACCAGCTCGCCGAAATTGACCGCCTCCTGCTCAAGCACACCCTGGAGATGCGCGGCGAGCAACTCAAGCGCGGCCGACAACTACGCATCTTCGTACCACAGTCGGTGCCGTCCCTGCTCAGTGCCGACCTTTGCTGGTGGCTCGATCGCGAACTGAAATCGCACCACCTTTCCGGCACCGGCCTGACCCTCAACCTGCCCTGTTCGCCACTGATCGATGCCGGCGAACGTGGCCGCGAACGCATCGCCGAGCTGCGCAAGCTCGGCGTGCGTGTTTGCCTCAATGACTTCGGCCGCGACTGGGCCGCCGTGCACGCGTTGAAACTGTTGCAGGCCGACTTCGTCCGCCTTGACCCGACCCTGGTTCACGAACTCGGCAGCATCCGCTCGATCGCCGACACCGTCCTCGCCCTCGTGCGCAAGGCCCACGCCGCCGGCGCGGCGGTGATCGCCCCGGAAGCCGACAACCTCAATCGCGCCCACCTGCTGCTCCGCCTCGGCGTCGACTACGCCGTCGGCCCGGCCTTCTCGCAGCCGCTCAGCCAACCCGACTTCGATTTCACGCGGCCGCTCTGGTAGCCCCCGGCCGCCGTGCGAGCCCCGAGGTTCGATCAAGGGTAACGCCCCAACTCGCCTGCCAAGAGCCAGGTCGAGTACTTTTTCATTGACATCCAAAGCAGTAGGTATGTATTTTCCCAGATTGGGATATATGCGCTGAAACGTTTGTGGTCTTCACTTGAGCGGTTGGTGAGTTCAACTTCGAAGTGCAACACCCAACGCAGTGAAGTGGCCCAGGTGCGTTAGCCTGCGCAACCTCACCGACAAGTGGAGTTGCCCATGCGATATACGCACCTGAGCCAAGACGAACGCTACCAGATTCAGCGCCTTTACCGTTCACGTGTTTCGATTAATTGGATTGCGGAGATTCTGGAGCGGTCGCCCAGTACGATCAGTCGCGAGCTTAAGCGCAATGCAGCCGATGGAAGCTATCAAGCCGTGAATGCACAACGGATCAGTGTGCTACGACGTTCTCAGGCCAGCGCGGTGCCACGGATCAGTCTCTCTGAGTGGCGCATTGTTGAAGATCGTTTGCGTGAAGAGTGGAGCCCTGAGCAGATTGCGGGGAGTGGCGAGGTGGTGGTCCGTCACGAACGTATCTACGGCCACATCGAGCAGGATCGATGACGCGGCGGGCGTCTCTGGAAGAGTCTGAGGCGACGTCGCAAGCAACGTCGCAACCGCTGTGGAAAACCTCGGGATCGTCAACGATTTGGCGGGCGTCGCATCCAGGAGCGACCCTCAGTGGTTGAGTCTCGACAGCGTATCGGCGATTGGGAAGGCGATACGATCGTTGGCGAAGGCACTGCACGGATTGTCACGCTTGTGGAACGCAAGAGTGGTCTGCTGCGCATGCGCCGTGTAGTCAACGGCGAAGCAGATCCGACCCGCTGCGCGATCCTCAAAGCGCTGAATCCGATAAAGGCACGCGTGCACACGCTCACGTGGGACAACGGCAGCGAATTCGCCGAGCACGCCCTGATCGATATCGCCTTGAACGCCACCAGCTATTTTGCCGATCCCTACTCAGCTTGGCAGCGCGGCAGCAATGAGAATACCAACGGATTGTTGCGCCAGTATTTTCCAAAGGGCTGCGATCTGGCATTGTTCTCCGATGCCGACCTCCAGCGTATTGAAGACAAGATCAATCGGCGGCCCAGAAAGCGGTTAGGATTCAAAACACCAGAACAAGTTTTCTTCCGTTCCTTCAACCGTGTTGCGCTTCAGGGTTGAACTCACCAGCGCACGAAAGCACGAAAGCAAGCCCGCTCAGCGATTTGCCCGATCCTGTCAACCGATCGCGCGCAGAGGCGTTGTACAGGCTACCGGGCACTCGGCTCGGATACCTGACCAGGAGTTCAACGTGCGAATCATCTCTGTCCTTGCCCTGACCGTTGCATTTTTCATTGCGCCTTGCGCGCGCGCGCTGACCATCGATCGCATGACCACGGTGATGGATGAGACAGGCGGCAGTCTCAACATCAGCACGCAAAGCTCGTCGTTTGCCGATAGCGGAACCAGCCAGACCAATCTGGTGGCGGACGGATTCTCGCCACGCGGCGAAGCATCAACCTCCGGAACCATCAGCCGTACCGGCAGCCGCAGCGCCGAAAGCCTCACCACGGTCTACAACGGCAGCGTCACCATCGCGACGACCAATGGCGATGGCGCCAGCGTCAACATTGAAGTGGGCCTGCACGACCTGTCCGTGCTGCGTGAAGGCGATGGACCGGAATTTTCCGGCACGGTCACCATCAACGGACATGATTTCGATGCCAGCCAGCTTCCGGAGCCTGCACGGGAAATGGTTCGTCGCATCCTGCGCCTGTTCCGTTTCGCCTGAGCAGACCCGTTGACCCCGCCGCCACGCCGGAAATCGGCGCGGCGGTAGCCAACCATAGGTCTCGGCTGGCCGTTCCCATGCTGCTGCTTCAGAGGTGAATGAAGTCTTGAATACTCTCGACGGGCCGCCGCTACCGGCATGCAGAATCGCAGCGTATGCAGGCTAGCGCGTGCCGCCAGCAACACGCTTCGCGATGCAAGTCCGGCGTGCGCCGATTGCGAGTCGCGTGGCCGCCTGTCAACCGTTGTCGCTGCACGCCGTTGTTTGAATGGGAACCCGCCCGTGATGGAATTCGAAATGCAACACCGCCGCCTCGATCCGGAACTCTAGAATGTCGGTACCTCTGGCCAACGCAGGCAGCCTCGATCGGATGACTCGGGAATTCGCGAACAGCGATGCTGCGACCGAGAGCCTGCTGGATCGTTTCCTGCGCAGCGTGGAGCGGCGCGCACTTCGCCATGTCGAACTGGCATGCAGGCAACGTGAAGATGCGCTCGATGTTGTGCAGGATGCGATGCTGGCCTTCGTGCGCCGCTATCGTCGTCACCCTGACGAGCAATGGCCCCTGCTGTTCTGGGGCGTGCTCAATTCCAGGCTGGTCGACCTGCAGCGCCGGCGCAGCGTCCGCGGGCGATGGCTCGGTTGGCTCGGCGTTGGCGATGAGAGCGAGTCGGAAGATTTCATCCAGCAGGTGGTCGATCCGGGCGAGCCTGGCCCGCTGGCCCGGCTGGCCGATGGAGAAGCCACCGAAGCCTTGCTCGGCGCGCTGCGAGATCTGCCCCTGCGACAGCGCCAGGCGTTTCTGTTTCGGGTATGGGAAGGGCTCGATGTGGCGCAAACCGCGCACGCCATGGCGATCAGCGATGGCAGCGTCAAAACCCACCTTTTTCGCGCCATGCAGAACCTGCGGGCACGATTGGAGAACCACTTGTGAGCACGCCGGATTCCAATCAAGAGAACCAGGACTGGGTGCCGCGCAGCCGCGAGCTGCTCGACCATCACGCAGAGAAACTGGATCCGATTTCAGCCAGGCAATTGAGCCAGGCCCGACAGCGCGCCCTGGCATCGGTGCGGCGTCCGCCACGGATGCGCTGGGCATTCGGCCTCGGTGCCGCGACGGCGGCGAGTCTGCTGCTGTTTGTGTCGCTGAACCGGACACCCGAACAGTCAAGCGTGCCGCTGACCGGGATCGACACGCCCGCGCCGGTGGCGACCACCCCGATCACGCAAGCGTTGACACTGCCCGATGACGAACTGGAACTGATAGCCAACCCTGATGAATATGCCCTGCTGCAGGACCTTGAGTTCTATGCGTGGCTGGAGAGTGCCGAACATGGCGGATAAGAACTCCATCCTGACCTGGCTGTTGTTGCTGTCGCTGGCCACCGCCGCGTTGCCGACCTGCGCTGCGGAGGACGCATTGCCGTGGTCGGCGCTGAACGCCGAGCAGCGTGAGTTGCTCAAGGGTTTCGCGCCGGAATGGGGACAGATGCCGGTGGAGCAGCGGGCGCAATTACTGGCCAATGCCGAGCGCCTCAAACGCTTGCCGCCGCAACAGCGCGAACAGCTGAAGACCCGGATGCAGGAATGGCAGTCACTGACGCCTGAGCAACGCGCCCGAATGCGCGAGCGACGTGAAGCGTTCCAGCAACTGCCGCCGGATCAGCAAGCGCGGCTAAAGCAGAAATTCGAGCGCTTCCAGGCCCTGCCGCCGGAGCAGCGTGCGCGCCTGCGCAACGAGTTTCAAAAAGTGGATCCTGAGCAGCGCAAGGCGTTCCTGCGCGGCGTGCAGGCTGGCGTTGGGGCGCGTGAGGCGCGCCCAGGACGTGCCGTCATCCCAATGCAGCAGCGGCGAGCCATGCGCGAAATGCTGCAGCAATTCAGTGCCGATGATCGTCAGCTGATGCGTCAGGTGTTCCAGGGGATGTCACCCGCGCAGCGCGAAGAACTGCGCAATGAACTGCTGGCGCTGAAGCCCGATCAGCGTGTCGCCTTGCTGCGCAAGCGTCTGGCCTCGGGAGACTGATCTGGCATCGCTGTTGGGATTCGCAAGCTCAGCACCAACCGACGAAAATCGGCAACCGCACTTGATCGACAACCATGCCCGGGTAGGTTGG
>CAYMHF010000074.1:0-6789 GCA_964390215.1 uncultured Dokdonella sp.
GAATCCCGGGCCCCGAATCGGCATCTTTCGTAGGAAGGGCATTCATGCCCGATGCTCTTGCCAAACGTGGCGAAGAGCATCGCGGCTGAAGCCGCTTCCTACGACGAAGCGGTAGCGCATTAAACGTCAACGAATCCCGGGCCCCGAATCGGCATCTGTCGTAGGAAGGGCATTCATGCCCGATGCTCTTGCCAAACGTGGCGAAAAGCATCGCGGCTGAAGCCGCTTCCAACAACGAAGCGGCAACGCTTTCAACGTCAACGAAACCCGGGCCCCGAATCGGCATCTTTCGTAGGAAGGGCATTCATGCCCGATGCCTTTGGCCGGATTGACGAAGAGCATCGCGGCGGAAGCCGCTTCCAACAACGAAGCGCCATGGGGACAGCGTCGCTGGATCACGGCCTCCGTCGAAACGACGGCGTGAAGAATTCAAACTGAAGGAGATGCCAGGGCACGAACCTCGTCCTCAACCAATTCCCGCCACTGGCCCTTGCCCAGCTCGCCCAACGGCAAGGCACCAATAGCCACTCGAACCAGCCTCAATACCGAAATGTCAAATGCCGAGAGCAGGCGGCGGATCTGCCGGTTGCGGCCTTCATCGAGGACAACTTCGAGCCAGCTGTTTTTTTCGCCACGACGCAGTTTGCGTACCGCGACGACGGCCAGATGTTCGCCGCGATCCTCGATGCCCGAGCGCAATCGTGCGATCAGGTCGGCATCGACGAGGCGGTCGATCTGCACATGGTAGGTCTTGTCCAGACGCATCGCGGACGAGGTGATCCGTGCCGCCCATTCGCTGTCGTTGCTGAGCAGGAGCAAGCCTTCGCTGGCCTTGTCGAGGCGCCCCACCGGCGCGAGCCACGGCAAACCCTCGCCTTGAAGGCAGGCGTACACGGTTGCTCGTCCGCTTTCGTCGCTCGCAGTCGTCACCATGCCGCGCGGCTTGTTCAGCATCAGGTAGCGGCGCTGCGTCGATTCGGCCACGACGCCATCGATGGCGATCTCGGCATCGGCCAGGGTCGATGCTTCGGGATCGCGAACCAGGTGTCCGGCGACGCGAACCCGTCCCTCCCGTACGAGGGCTTCGGCCTGCGAACGCGAGCAGATGCCGCGCTTGGAAATCACCCGCGCCAGTCCATGCTGCGCGGGTGTCGGGCTTTGCCTGGAATGCCTTGAATTCGGGCGTGTCGGTTTCATTGACACCTCGCTCACAAACGAGAACGGGGCGCCGAAGCGCCCCGCGGATTGTGCATGCAGACGCCGCTTACGGTCGCCGTTCGAGTTCGGGGTCGTTCTTCGTCACCGGCATCAGGTCCTGCTTGGATACACCGAGCAGCAGGAGCACCGGGTTCGAAACAAAGATCGATGAAAGCGTACCGACACCGATACCGATCAGCATGATCAGACCGAAGTTCTCGAGCGCGGGGCCACCGATGAAATACAAGGCCCCGACCGCAAGGGCCGTGGTCGAACTGGTCATGATTGTGCGCGACAAGGTCGTATTGACCGAGCGATTGAGGATTTCGACCGAATCACCCTTGCGCGAGGAACGGAAGATTTCACGGACGCGATCAAAGACGACGATCGTGTCGTTGATCGAATAGCCGATCACCGACAACACCGCAGCCAGAGCCGGCAAATCGAACTCGCCGCCGATCAGGGCGAAAACCGCCAGGGTGAACAGGGTGTCGTGAATTTCCGTGACCACGGCGGCGACCGCGAATCGCCACTCGAACCGGATCCACAGATAGATGGTGATGCCGATGACGACAAAGATCACCGCGATCATGCCGTTGTCGCGCAATTCCTGGCCGACCTGCGCGCCGACAAACTCGCTGCCCTTGACACTGGCATCGTCGCGTCCGGCCTTCAACGCCACAAGGACTTTCGCCGCAAGCTTGTCGTTGGCCGAGGCCGCATCCTTGCCGGTTGTCGCATCGGCATCCTTGTCGGCGACAATTCGGATGGCGAAATCATTGGTGCCGCCGAAGGTCTGCACGACGGCATTGCTGAAACCACCCTCGGTCAGGGCCGAGCGCACTTCGGCAACGGTGATCGCCTTCTCGTAGCTGACTTCGACGCTGGTGCCACCGGTGAAATCAAGCCCGTAATTGAGCCCGCGGATGCCCAGGATGGCGATCGCAAGAACCATCAGTGCGGTGGAGACGACGATGGCAACCTTGTGCCAACGCATGAAGTCGATCTTGCTGTTCGGATTGAAAAATTCCATGACTGAATCCTTGAGGTCAGATCGACAGCGACTTGAGCTTGGAGCGACCGAAGATCAGCGCCACAAGAGAATGAGTGCCGGTCACCGACGTGAACATCGAGGTGAGGATGCCGATCGACAAGGTGATGGCGAATCCGCGAATCGGCCCCGAACCGAAGGTCATCAGGCTGACGGCGGCGATCAGGGTGGTGATGTTGGCATCGAGAATCGTGCTCCAGGCCTTCTCGTAACCGGCGCGGATCGCGGCGAATGGAGTCATGCCGGCGCGCGATTCCTCGCGGATGCGCTCGCAGATCAGCACGTTGGCATCGACCGCCATGCCGAGCGTCAGCACGATGCCGGCAATACCGGGCAAGGTCAGCGTGGCCTGGAAAATGCTCAGGATGGCGACAACCAGCACCAGGTTCATCAACAGGGCGACATCGGCGATGAGGCCGAACGCCTTGTAGTAGACGGCGACGAAGACGACCACGAGCAACATGCCAAGAATGACCGCATTGAAACCCTTGTGGATATTGTCGGCACCGAGGGTCGAGCCGATGACGCGCTCCTGGATGATATCGACCGGTGCCGCCAGCGAACCGGAACGCAGCAGCAGGGCGAGTTCGGATGCCGCTTTTGCGCTTTCGAGCCCGGTCGTCTGGAAGCGGTTCGAGAACACGCCACGAATGCTCGCCAGACTGATGATTTCCTCGGTGATCTTGGCGCTGCGCACTTCCTTGCCGTCGACCATGCGCACTTCCGGTGTGCGCTCGACCAGCACCACGGCCATGCCCTTGCCGACATTCTGCGAGGTGAAATCAAGCATCTTGCGCGCACCGGCCGAGTTCAGGGCCACGTTGACCGCCGGCGTACCGGATTGCTCATCAACCGAACTCGATGCATCGACCAGTTCGTCTCCGGTGACGATGACCTTCTTCTTGAGCACGGCCGGTCGGCCATCCTTGAAATAATAGACGCGTGAATCAGGCGGCACCGATCCGGTTCGCACCGCTTCGGCGACGTTGGCACTTTCGTCAACCGCGCGGTATTCGAGCGTGGCCGTCGCACCAAGCAGCTTCTTGGCCTCGGCGGTGTCCTGCAGGCCCGGCAACTCGACGACGATGCGGCTGTCGCCCTGCTGCACGATCATCGGCTCGGCGACACCGAGCGAGTTGATGCGGTTGCGCAGGGTGGCCACGTTCTGCGTGATCGTGTTGTCGGCAATCTGCTTGATGCGCTCGGGCTTGACGTTGGCGATCAGGCTCGGCGAATCACCGATCGCCGGGCCGTCGATGACGATCAGATCGGTGACATCGCGCGCGATCGCCAGCGCAATCGCATCGAGATCGGCGCTGTTGTTCGCCTGCACGATGATGCCCTGCGCGCCGCGGCTGACTTTCACGTTGCGGATGTTCTTGTCGCGCGACAATGAGCGGATATCGTCGACGTAGCGTTGCTCCTGGCCGTCGAGCACGCTCTTCTGGTCGACCTGCATGAGGAAGTGCACGCCACCTTGCAGATCGAGACCGAGCGGCATCGAATTCGCGCCGATCGCGCGCATCCAGGCCGGTACGGTCGAGGCCAGGTTCAACGCCACCGTGAACTTGTCGCCGAGATCGGTACGCAAGGCGCTGGCCGCAGCCAGCTGCGCGTCGGTGTCGGGGAAGGTGACCAGCAGGCGCTCATCCTTGATGGTGACCTCATCAAATTCGATCTTGCGCGTCTGCAGCGCCTGCAGGGCACGCTCCTTGAGCGCCTCATCGACGACGTCGCTCTTGTTTGCGAGCACCTGCACGGCCGGCTGTTTCTGGTACAGCGAGGGCACTGCATACAAGACGGCGATGATCGCCACGAAGGCGACCAGGAAGTGTTTCCAACGGGGAAAATCGTTCATTCGTACAAATCCGGTTCTACGCTGTTGCCGATCTTTCGATGGTTCGCATGTTCAGGGCACACCCCGTTGCGTCCGGTATCACGGCAAATCGACCGAAGGCCGAGCCGCTGCCGCACCGCAATGGGGTTGACCGAACGAAACTCAAGATTGCTTGATCGTGCCCTTCGGCAGCACGGCCGT
The DNA here is from genome assembly GCA_964390215.1 of uncultured Dokdonella sp. Taxonomy (GTDB): domain Bacteria; phylum Pseudomonadota; class Gammaproteobacteria; order Xanthomonadales; family Rhodanobacteraceae; genus Dokdonella. The sequence continues at coordinate 4,287 of CAYMHF010000074.1, forward strand.
GACGGCGCTCTTCTGCAGCTTGACGCTGACCTTGTCGGCGATCTCGAGGGTCACGAAGGTCTCGGAAATGTCCTCGATCCGTCCGAGCAGACCGCCATTGGTCAGGACTTCATCACCCTTGGCCAGAGCCGCGACCATTGCACGCGCTTCCTTGGCCCGCTTCATCTGCGGACGGATCAGCATGAAATAGAAGATGCCGAAGATGATGATCAGCGGCAGGAAGGACATCAGAGGGTTTGGTGCGGCCGCACCTGAGGCGGCCTGCGCATAGGCGGAACTGATCAAAAAATCCATTGGGACTCCAAGGGTTTGCAACGCTGCCGGCGAGCGCCGGGACGCGAAAAAGGTCGCGGATTATGCCATGTCGGCGGTCGCAGCGCATCGTTTCGGCCATCAATACCGGTTCGGTCAGGCTGGATCGGGGCGACCCTCAGGCGGGCTCCTCCAGGCTGTAGTCCAGCCCGTAGCAATGCACGCCTTCACGGATCGTGATGGTCAGCGAGCCGCGCAGGCCGCTCAGCGCATCGGTGCCCGAATCCGGCACGACGGTCACTGAAAGGCCCGGCACGCCGCGATCCATGGTGCCGGAATGCTGCAGCACGAAGCTGCCCTGGCGGCCCTGCAAGGTGCCGACAACGCGCTCGATGGCGACATATCCGGCCGAACCCTTGACCGCCGTCATCGCACTGAGCATCTCGCCGATGCTGGTCGCCTCCAGGTCGCCATGGAAGGTCTTGTTGATCGAGATACGCCCACGTGTTTCGCCGTCGCCGACCTCGTTGAGATCGAGCGGGTTGAGGCTGACCTCAAAGGTACCAGTGGCATGCTGCTTCATGGAGATTTCCGGTCGGGCGACTGATTCAGGGCACTGACCATGCCCGCAAGCCGCCACTCGCGCAAGCGCCCGCGATCCTGCCAGCGAATCGCCCTAGAGTGCCTCACACCATGTCACCCGGATGCCCTCGCGCTCGGAGACCCGGAGACCCGGAGACCCGGAGGCTCGGAGGAGCGGAGACTCGGAGGAGCGGAGGAGTGGCTTGAGTCGCCAAGCTTCCCGGCTTTTCGTAGGAGAGGCCTTCAGGCCCGATGCTCCTTTCCACAATCACCCCACACACCGAAAGCATCGCGACCGAAGGGAGTCCCTTTTCGGGGCGGCTGAAGCCGCTTCCAACAACGAAGCGGCAACGCCTTCAACGTCAACGAATCCCGCGCCGTGGGCCGGCATCTGTCGTAGGAAGGGCATTCATGCCCGATGCTCTTGCCAAACGTGGCGAAGAGCATCGCGGCTGAAGCCGCTTCCAACAACGAAGCGGCAACGCATTAAGGCTACGCTGAACAAGTACAAGCTGGCTGCACAACCTGCGGAATCATGAAAATCCAGCTTTCGTTTTGCCATATTGGGTCGGTTTTGCGACCAATGGCTGATCGTCTTTCTTTGATTGGGCATCCATTGGATGCTCAATCAGCGTCAGAACGCCAATTTCCTGCGCGCCAGGTACAGGTTGGCCAAACCGAGCATCACGAAGCTGCGGTTCGCGTTCTTCTCCAGCCCTCGATAGCGCACCTTGTTGAATCCCCACAATCGCTTCACGACCCCAAATACATGTTCGACGCGGGCGCGTATCTTTGACTTGTTTCGGTTGCGTGAGCGCTCGGCTTCATCGATCTCGCCCCCTTTGCGAGTGCGCCGATTGGTGAAGTCCTTCGCGTACGGGGCATGCTCACGGATCAGTTCCTTCTGACTCGCATAAGCACTGTCTCCATAGACCCGTCGCTCCTCACCGTGGAGCAGATCTTCCAGCGCGTGCTTGTCATGCACGTTGGCTGCCGTCACTACTGCGTTGTGAGCCAAGCCCGTCCGGCTGTCCACGCCGATATGCAGCTTCATACCGAAGTACCACTGCTGGCCCTTTCGGGTCTGGTGCATGTCCGGATCACGGGCCTTGTCGGCGTTCTTTGTTGAGCCCGCCGCACCAATGATCGTGGCATCGACGATCGTTCCAGTACCGATCTTGAGACCTCGGCTCTCCAGTGTCTCGTTCACCTGGAAAAAGAGTGCGGCACCCAGATCGTGCTTTTCCAGAAGACGTCGAAACTTCAACAGGGTCGTTGCATCAGGTACGCGCTCACAACCCAAATCAATGCCAACAAACTGGCGCAGTGCCGTGCTGTCCAGCAACGCATCCTCGCAGGCTTCGTCAGCGAGGTTGAACCATTGCTGGACAAAGTACATGCGCAACATGCGCTCAAGCCCCACCGGAGGACGCCCGTTGCCACGCTTGGGATAGTGGGGCTCGATCACGGCGCACAAGGCAGGCCAAGGCACTAATTTCTCCATCATCGAGAGAAATACGTCACGTCGTGTAGGGCGGCGATACTGCTCGAAGCCCTGATTCTGGTCACCGGCCAAGGCCAAGGTCTGCTGTTTCATCGCCACTTCCCGGATATGCTGTGTTGTGGAGAATTATAGCAGAAACTTGGCACTTAATCAGCGTAGCCTTAG
>CAYMHF010000075.1:0-6234 GCA_964390215.1 uncultured Dokdonella sp.
CTACTTCTTCCTCAAAATCAAGGACGCGTTTCCCGGTAAGGCGCGATGAACCAAATGTTTGCCCGCGCCGAAACCGGACTCGAGCAACAGGGTCTGCTGCGTGCAGTCATGGAACTGCGTCTGGATCAGATCGATCCTGCCCTGCTCCAGGGTGATATGGACAAGGTCAGTACCGAGCTTCTGGCCTTGCAAAAGCGCGCCGAAGATTCCGGAGATACCTACTCGGTCGGTCGCGTGCTGCACGCGCGCGGCCGGATGGCCCGACGCACCGGCAACAACGAAGAGGCGATCGCGCTGTATGCCGCCGCCGCCACCCAGCACGAGCGCATCGGCAATCTCGACGGTGTCGCGAGCGCTCTGAGTGCCCAGGCCGGGCCCTTGAAACGGGCAGGCCGAACGGCTGAAGCTGAGGACGTGCTCACCCGTGCATTGAGGATTGCAGAAGAATCCGGCACCCCATCGGTACGCGCCAATATTCATGGCAATCTGGCCAACATGGCTGCGACCGAAGCGCGCTATGCGGATGCGCGTCGACACTACGAGGCGGCCTTGAGCCTGTTCCGCGAACGGCACGACCAGAGCGGTGAAGCCGTGACGCTTGGCAACCTGGCCAATGTCGCGAGCTTTTCGGGCGACCTTCGGAGTGCCGCGAAACTCAACCGCGAAGCACTTGCCCTGTTCCGCTCGCTGGAACAACCCGCCGATGTGGGCCGCACCCTGATCAACATTGCCTCGGCCTCTCTCGACAAAGGCGATCTCGGCGAAGCCGGGCAGCTGGCCGACGAAGCAGCCGGAATATTTCAGCAACTGGGTGACCCGAAAAGACGCGTGATTGCGCTCGCACTTGGCGCCGACGTGAAACTCCATGCGGCCGAACTCGACCGCGCAAAAGATTTGCTGGAAATTGCCGATCGCGCAAACAATCTCGAACTCGAGGAGAAGGCAGTCATCGCCACCCTGCGCGGAAGAATCGCCGTGCTCCGTGATCAGCGCGCGGATGCCCGCACACACTTTGATTTCGCCCTGAAGCAGCGTATCGCGACCGCTGACCGCACCCTGCAGCAAGTCAGCCGCCTGGATCTCGCCAGGCTCGACCTCATCGACGGTCGCCTGGTCGAGGCAGAGCAAGCCGTACTGGCGATTGTGATCCGGTCGCGTGAGGATCATCAGCCCTCCAGCGAACGCAGTGCTCGCATTCTCCTTGCCGAAATCCTGCTGCAGCAGAATCGCAATGATGATGCCGAACGTGAACTCACGGCTGCGCGTGCTTTGCTCGATGCCACTCCACAGTTCGATGACGAAGCGGACTGGACCCTCTTGCGCGCCCGCCTGGATACGTCATCCCAGCGTATCGACCGCCTGGAATGGCTCGCCGAACATGCTCGCAATCATCAGCAGCACCTGCTTGAACTGCGTACCAACGGCACCCTGTATGCGGAAACCTCCGATCCGAAGTTGAGCCAATGGCGCGAGCAGGTGTGTTCGCTCGGACTGCTCGCCCTGCTCCGATCGAGGCTTAGCCTGAGCGACTAGCCTGTTGTCGGCTCCGCAGTCCTCAAGTCGAATTTGATCCGGATTCGATCCACGTTCAATCGCACTGGCACGACCTCAGGCATGTCATCTTCGACAAGTTTTCGATTGCGACAAGGTCTGGTGCGAGGACCGCCGTCGACCCTGCAATCGAAATCGGCGCAGCCGACGCGGTGCTGATTGCCCATTTCAGCGAAACCACGGTCATGGGCGGCATGCGGAACTGCGACGGGACGGGGCGGCCGCTCATTTTTCCAATGGCTTGGGTCAGTAGCGCTGTGCACGCTCCAGCGCAAAGCTTGCGGCGATGACTCAATGTGCCGGGATCCGGGTGGCGGGCGGACAATCAATGGCGGCACAATGGTGGCTTGTCTCAAGGAACTGCCATGGATACCCAGCATCCCGATCTGCATTCGTTGTTCGCCGCCCATCTTGAAGTGCTCAAGCAGCGCAGCGACCGTGCTCTGGCGCGTGGCGGCTTCGATCATCTGGTCATTCCGGCCGGATCCGTGCGCTATCAGTTTCTCGATGATCGCGATTACCCCTTTTTCGTCAACCCGCATTTCAAGCATTGGCTGCCGGTGACCAGGGCGCCCGGCTCATGGATCATCTACACACCGGGACGCCGACCGAAACTGGTCTACCTGCAACCGGCCGACTACTGGCATGTGGTTCCGGATGCACCGGCCGGTTATTGGGTCGAGCACTTCGATATTGTCGTGATTCGCCAGGCCAGTGATGCGCTGGCCGAGTTGCCCAAGGATGTTGCCCGATGCGCAATCATCGGCGAAGAGAACGCGGCGCTGGACGGATTCGCGCCGAACAATCCACGCGGCGTCATCGATCATCTGCATTACCAGCGCATGATCAAGACCGATTACGAACTGGCCATGCTGCGCGTGGCGAGCAAGATCGGCACGCGCGCGCATTGCGCGGCCGAGCAGGCCTTTCGCGCCGGCGAATCGGAATTCGGCATCCATATGGCCTATCTCGCTGCGGCCCGACAGACCGAAAACGAGCTGCCCTACTCGAACATCATTGCCCTCAACGAACACGGCGCAGTGCTGCACTATCACGACCTGCGCCACGCACCACCGTCGCATTCGCACTCGTTCCTGATCGATGCCGGCGCAAGCTTCCACGGCTATGCCAGCGACATCACGCGAACCTACGCAGGCGTCGATGCGCCCGAATTCCAGGCCCTCGTTGCGTCGGTCGACACCGTGCAGCAGCGGCTCTGCGCGCAGGTGTGCGCGGGCAGGGATTACGCCGCCCTGCATATCGATGCCCACCACCAGCTCGCCGGTGTGCTCAGGGAGCATGGCTTCATCCGAATGAGTGCCGAAAGTGCGGTCGAATCGGGAGTTTCCGCCGTCTTCTTTCCGCACGGCCTGGGCCATCCGATCGGCCTGCAGGTGCACGATGTTGCAGGCTTTGCCGCCGACGATTCCGGCAAGACAATCGACCGCCCGCAGGGCCATCCGTATTTGCGCATGACACGCAAGATCGAGCCGGGAGCGGTGGTGACGATCGAACCGGGCCTTTATTTCATCGACATGCTGCTGGCCGGGTTGAAGGAAAAACCCGAAGCTCGCGACGTTGCCTGGGATCGAGTTGAGGCCTTCCGCAAGTTTGGCGGCATCCGCATTGAGGATGACGTGGCGTGCACCCCCGACACGCCGGAAAACCTGACCCGCGATGCGTTTGCCGCCCTGGAGCAAGGCTGAACAACATGCAAACCGATACCGGCAATAGTTGCCGGTCGTGCAACCATCGGGCCTTGTCCAACGTCCCTTGACAAGTCACGCCCTGACCCATCGGCGCTATCCAGTGGAGATCGACATGAAATACCAAGGCACGAACCGCATGCTTGCCGGCACCCTGTTTCTCGGCGCACTGCTGATTTGCGGCCCGCTGTTCGCACGCAGCGAGAATGGCGAAAAGAAGAACTACAACAATGACCAGGTCAACGTGAGCTGGACGGATCCGGCACAGTTCACCGAGGCCAAATATGGCCGCCAGTTTCACCAGCCCGAACCGGAAATCTGGCTCACCGATTTTCAGAAGCTGCTGGTCAGGCGGGCCAGCGCCGTACTCAAGCCTGGCCAGCATCTGGACATCAAGATCACCAACGTCAAACTGGCCGGTCAGGTCGAACCATTCCACGGCCCGGGGGCAACCGACGTGCGCGTGATCAGGTCGATCTATCCGCCGGAAATCGACCTCAGCTTCACCCTGACCGGTGCCGATGGACAGGTGCTCGACAGCGGTGAGCGCAAGCTGCGCGACCCGGCCTTCCTTGATCGCGGGTCAGCCAGTCGCAGCGAAACCTATCGCTTCGAAAGGCGCCTGCTTGAGGATTGGATCAGCACGGAATTCGGCAAGCGATCGAAACGCTGAGCGGGTGATTGTGGCTCTGCTCTGGCGACCGTCGCTATAGCCGATAGGCTTGATTGATCGCAACGAGCCCGCCAGGCAGACCAAGCGGCGAGGTGTTCCGGGCCAGCACCATGGCCTGGAACTTCTCGCCCATCTCACCCGGCAAGGTCAGTCGTTTCACTTCCTGTGCAAGCCGATAGCGGCTGATGTCGTCGGCGTCGGCAACGGCCCGTAAGAAGTGTTGCGGCAATCCATGGGCGATCAGGAATTGCGCTTGCGCGGCATAGCCGGCGAGGACAAACCCGGCCTGGTTGCCAGCTTCGGCCAGGGCGGTGAAATCAACGAAGGCGGTGATGTCCTGCAGACCCGGCAGGATCAAGGCGTCGGCGTGGGCACGGTGGCGATAGTGACAAACCAGGGTACCGTCGTTGCGCTCTGCCGAATAGAACTCGGCACGCGGGTAGCCATAGTCGACGAACATGGCGATGCCGGCTTCAAGGCTGCCGAGCACGGCCTGCATCCAGTAGGGCAGTTGCGGCAGGATTTCCGACCGATAAGCCTCGGCAAACACCATCCCCAGCTCGCGTTCGACATGCCGAACGGCGCCGGCAACGAGGACATCGGCCGGCCGATCGCAACGCACCAACCCGCCTGAATCATCGATCGTCACATGTTCCTCGAAGACTTTACCGTCGCGTATCGTGAAACGCGTGGTCGGCAAGGCATCGATGACCTCGTTGGCAAACAGCACGCCGCGCCAGGTCTGTTCGGGCGGACCATCGAGCCACTCGATGCGCGCGAACAATTCGGCCGGCAATGCGATCCGCAGGCGTTCGCGTTGGCGCTCGCGCAGATCGGCACTCGGTTCGAGGATGCGATAGTAGCGGGGTAACACACCGGCCTCGGCAAAGGCCAGCATCGCCACTTCGGCGAACGCGCCACTGCCACCGCCCAGTTCGCAGAACTCCGCATCGCTGCCGAATTCGCGAAGGCACGGGATCAGCGCATCGATCACGCATTGCGCAAAAAACGAACCCAGTTCGGGCGCGGTGACAAAATCACCGGCAGCGCCGAATTTCGTCCTTCCGGCGCTGTAGTAACCAAGCCCAGGCGCGTAAAGGCAGCGCTCCATGAAGCGCGAGAACGGCATCGGCCCCTGCGCGGCGATTTCGGCCCGGATCGCTTCGACAAGTCTTGAGGAAAGGGCGAGTTCGTCGTCGCCCGGTGTCGGCAATGTTGAAGTCACGGCTGGCTCGTTGCGCCGAGTTGCGGCACTCTTGACAGGATACCGACGTGCACGGAGAACACCAATGGCGGAACTGCCGAACAGTCGACCGGTCGTGTTGATCACCGGAGCGGCGCGACGTGTCGGGGCAAGCATTGCGCGCACCTTGCACGCGGCCGGTTACGATCTCGCCTTGCACTGCCGCCATTCGCGGCGCGAGCTCGATGCCCTGATCGGCGATCTCGAACAACGGCGCGGATCGAGCACGTTGGCCTTGCAGGCCGAGCTGGCCGATGTCGATGCCCTGCCGGATCTGGTCAATGACACGATCGCCCGCTTCGGGCGACTCGATGGCCTGGTCAACAATGCCTCGGCGTTCTTCCCGACGCCGCTGCAAAGCGTAACCCCGCAGCAATGGGACGAGTTGTTCGCCTCGAACGCGCGCGCGCCTTTTTTCCTCGCCAAGGCGGCGGCATCACACCTGCGCGATCGTGCCGGCGCCATCGTCAACCTGCTCGACATCTATGCGCAACGGCCATTGCCGGGCTATGCGGTGTACTGCATGGCCAAAGCCGCCCAGGCCGCGATGACCGAAGCGCTCGCCCACGAACTCGGCCCCGAAGTGCGCGTCAACGGCGTCGCACCGGGAGCCGTGATGTGGCCCGAAAGCGGCAAGAGCTACGCAAACAAGGATGAAATCATCGCGCGCACACCGTTAAAGCGTGCCGGCTCGGCGGAAGATGTCGCCTCGGCCGTGCTCTGGTTGCTGCGTGACGCCAGCTTCGTGACAGGACAGATCGTGCGCGTGGACGGTGGACGATCGCTGGCGATCTAGTGTCGTGTCCCGCAAATAGCTGGGTGGAATCGCGCCGCGGAATCGGTTCCGAGACAAGGCGCGAGGAAGAGGCATCGTGGGGCGATGGTGACGACGAGCAACGCAGGATCGGGGCCGAAGACCAAGCGAGTTTGCCGAGTTATTTGTGGGGCACCACACTAGCAGCCTGTCGGACTTTACCCGGCCGGGCTGCGAATCCGTCTGTGCGGTTCATATTTCCGCCGCTTTTTGACCCATAGCACCACTATGGGCCTGCAAATCGTCG
>CAYMHF010000076.1:0-5653 GCA_964390215.1 uncultured Dokdonella sp.
TCACCGCTCACCGCTCACCGCTCACCGCTCACCGCTCACCGCTCACCGCTCACCGGCAGATTGTACTTTCATGGAAAACGAGGCAATCTGACGCTCGTTTTTGCCCTGGGAAATTTCGATGAATGGCAAGGTTGTCTTGTTGATTGCAATTCTTGCGTGGGTGGTCGCAGCCGGCATTGCGAAAGCGAACGATGCAGCTGACCAGCAACGTTTCGCGGACTGGATTCATGGCGGATTGCTCGATCCCAATGCGCCGCTCGACGAGCGCAGGGAAATAGCGGCCGAGATTGAAGTCCTGACCAGAGACAATACGGATCCGGACTTGCTTTACCTGCTGGGGTCGCTGTACCACCAGGATCCGGATCATTCCAGTTCGCCATTGCCGCAGAACATTGATCGTGCACGCGAACTGCTTTCCCGCGCAGCCTTGCATGGAAAGGTTCCGGCGATGGCCAAGCTTTCCACAATCGAATTGCAGGCCGGCAATCGATTCGAGGCGAATGTATGGGCCCAGCTTTTCTACCACTACGCCAAGGAACAGGCCAAGGTCGACCCACGCTGGAGTGAAGGCCTAGCCGCGTCGATTCTGCGCAATGCGCTGGTCGGATTTCCAAAGTCCGAGGTGGACGCGCTCAACGAGAGCGTCGGCGCAATGATTGCTCAATATGACGCGCAAATCAGGCAGGGGCTCGGTGCTATCGCCGGGGTCGCAGCGAACAACCGCTTCAAGGATGCGCGACGAGGCAATCGGGTGCTCTTGAATTCGACAGATGCTTTAGGCCGCACCTACGAATCGGGTGTTGCGGAATACGTCATCGAGTTCGCTGCAGATGGCACGCTCAAGCAACTTTGGTCACTCGATGCCTGGCCCAACCCGAAGCTGGCAAAGGTGCTGCGCAACCTCGCGCTCGGCTTTCGAATCGACGCGAAGCTGGCGAATGAAGCCGATGGAGTCATGGGCATCTTGCCGCTCGAATTTGTCGACGGTCGCTATTCGATTCGGAACCAGCCTGCTTCCGATTGAGCTGACCACTTCGCATTCGGCGATCAATGCGCCACCAGCATCGGCAAATCGCTGTGCTGGAACAGATGCCGGGTGACGCCGCCGAGGACGAGTTCGGTGATGCGAGACTGGCCCCAGGCGCCGATCACGATCAGGTTGGCGTCAACCGCATGTGCCGCATCGAGCACGGCCGGGCCGTGATCCTTGGCTGGCTTGAACGGCCGGAATTCGGCAGCGATGCCGCGACGCTCGAACCAGGCGCGAAGGTCGATCCTCGGCAGGTTCTCGAAACCGAGCAGGCTCGCGCTCGGCTCACCTTCCAGTACGGTCACCTGCGTCGCGCGCTTGAGCAGGGGCAAGGCGCCACGGATTGCGAGCATGGCCTCGCGGCTGGCATTCCAGGCCACCAGCATGTGTTCGCCAACCTTGTCGATGCGCGCACCCTCGGGCACGACCACGACCGGAGCCGACGAGCCGAACACCGTTCGTGAGGCAATACCCCAACCAACCGGGGCATCGGGATTCACGCATGGTCGCTCGGCAACGATCAGGTCCGACCAGCGCGAGGCGTGACAGAGTGCATCGACGGCATCGCCCTGGACGACCTGGAAATCACCTGGCAAGCCATTCCGTTCGAGTTGCTCGCGCCACCACGGTTCGCGCGCGCGAGCCTGTTCGAGCAGGTGGCTGGTCTCATTGACTTGCACGGCGACGGCTTCCGGGGAAACGAATGCCGCTGTCGACAGGGCCACAACATGCAAACCGAGCACATGGGCATCGAGACGTTTGGCCAAGGCCAAACCAGCCTCGGCAGCCGGTCCGCCGTTTTCGCAATTGCGCAGATGGATGACGACGTCAAAATCGGACATGATCGAGTCCTCTAATAGCGGGATGCCACCAGTCTACGCCGAGCCGGAAGGGGTGACTCATGCGACACATTGTCTGCCCGCTTGGCTGTCGATTGTGCTGACGCAACAACCGACGCAGAATGAAGTCTTTTGAAGCGGGGGGCGGAATCATGCGTGCAGTCCTGAATCTCATCACAGCGATCACTGTGCTGCTCGGCGTCGCCACCGCACATGCGGCCGGCCCGATTGATTGCGAGCTGCGCTTCTCGATGTCCGGCTGGTCGGCGTTCTACAAGCATTCCACTGGCACCGGCACGGTGACTTGCGACAACGGCCAGTCGATGAAGGTCAACATCTCGGCCAAGGGGGGCGGTATCACCTTCGGCAAATCGAGAATCGACAACGGCATCGGCAAGTTTACCGAGGTCTACGCAATCGAGGACATCATCGGTGGTTACGCGGCGGCCGAAGCGCATGCCGGAGCGAACAAGTCGGCCAGCGCACGGGTCGTGACCAAGGGGCCGATTTCGCTGGCGCTGTCCGGCAAGGGCAGGGGCTGGGATGTTGGTGTGGCATTCGGCAATTTCATCATCAGCAAACGATGATCACCCGATCGATCCCGCCATGAGCCATCCGCCGACCCAGGTGCACTATTCGCAGGGAGAGGAAATCGCCTCGAGCCTGAGCCACGCGCTCGGCATCATCCTCAGTATCGCCGGGCTTGCCGTACTGGCTGCGTTCGCGGCCTTGCATGGCGGCGCCTGGCGCATCGTCAGCGTGAGCATCTATGGAACCACGCTGATCCTGCTGTTCACCGCTTCGACGCTCTATCACGCGGTACCGAATGCCAGGGCCAAGCCGGTGCTGCGCCTGCTCGACCATTCGGCGATCTTCCTGCTGATCGCCGGCACCTATACGCCGTTCACGCTGATCAGCCTGCGTGGGCCGTGGGGCTGGAGCCTGTTTGCGATCGTCTGGACCCTGGCGGCGATCGGCATCGCCCTCGAGCTGCGCCGCGTGCGCAATCGCGTGGCGGCGGCCCTGCTCTATCTCGGCATGGGCTGGGTCGGCGTGATCGCGATCAAGCCGATGATTGCGAATATCGAACCCGGCGGCCTCTGGCTGCTGCTGGCGGGTGGGCTCTGCTACACATTCGGCGTGCCGTTCTATCTGTGGAAACGGTTGCCCTACAATCATGCCTTGTGGCATCTGTTTGTGCTTGCCGGCAGCGTGTTGCAGTTTTTCTCGATCCTGCTCTATGTATTGCCGGACAACTGATGGCAATGCACATGCGCCGGGCTAGTGTGCTGTCCCGCAAATAGCTGGGTGGAATCGCGCCGCGGATTCGATCCCGAGACAAGGCGCGAGGAAGAGGCATCGTGGGGCTATGGTGACGACGAGCAACGCAGGATCGGAGCCGAAGACCAAGCGAGCTTGCCGAGTTATTTGTGGGGCACCACACTAGAACAGGTAGGCGAGCGCAAAAACACCAAGCATCGTGAAACACAGGGCAATCCGGGCCAGGGTTCCGAAGATGAACCCGAGCCAGGCGCCGACGCCGACGCTGGCCGAGCGCTTGAGTGTGCTGCCGGCGATCAGCTCGCCAGCGACCGCGCCGACAAACGGCCCGAGGATCAGGCCGACGAGGCCGAAAAAGAGTCCGATGACGGTGCCAAGCGCAGCCCCGAACAAGGCCCATCCACTGGCGCCGACGCGCTTGGCCCCCAACACGCTGGCCAGCAGGTCGACGATCACGGCCAGTGCGGTCAGCACCCCGAGCATGGTCAGGGTTGGCCAACCGATGTGGCTGAAGTCGCCGGCCCAGGCGGCGACAAGCATGCCGACATAGACGATCGGCACGCCAGGAAGAGCCGGCAGAATGGTACCGAGCGTGCCAACCACGATCAGGACCGCGGCAAGCACATAGAGGAGAATCTGGGTGGTCATGGGCGGTAGTCATTGGCGGATCCCGAAGTCTAGCCCGGACTATTCATGGAAAACACGCGCCCTCGCTTGGCCCTTGAATCCACACGAATTTTTGCTCACTCGCCCATAGTCCCCGCTATGTGCTCGATCACGAGAATCCGTGTGAATCCAATGTCCTGCGCGATCATCACGCGTATTCATGAATAGTCCGGGCTAGTGGGGTGCCCCGAAAATAACTCGGCAAACTCGCTTGGTCTTCGGCTCCGATCCTGCGTTGCTCGTCGTCACCATAGCCCCACGATGCCTCTTCCTCGCGCCTTGTCTCGGGACTGAATCTGCGGCGCGATTCCACCCAGCTACTTGCGGGACACCACACTAGCGGGCCCGCGTGGCTCGTGCCGCAGCTGAATTTTCACGGCAACGAAGCCAGTCGGATCTACCCCCGGCGTGTAAGGATTGGCCGCTGCCGCGTCAATGCATCGCCGGCGAATTACGTGAAATCCGTCACATTTTGACGCTTGGCTGCCTCTCCCCTGGCTCTTGGCTGCCCTGATCCAGTGTCGCGTCCACGCCGACCGTTTCTGATTTAAGTGTTGAGTTTCAGTTGGTTATGCGTTTTGCTGCGGATCAGATCGAGCTGATTCTTTGGGCGTGTTCGGAGAAGGTTTCGAGTTGGCACAAATCCTGCTCAAATGGCAGCCAAGACTTGCCGTGGTAGGGATCTGCGGCCAGTGACCCAGGCAGTCACTGTGAATTGATACTCACTCATCTTTCGGGGGAATACCGAATGTACTCGAAACGAGTCAGGCTGCGTCCCGCAGTCCTGGTAGCGGGGATTCTTGCGTTGACGATTGTCAGCGCTGCATATGCGGGGGGAGGTTTTGCCCTGCGCAACGGCACGATCGCAAGCGCGGGCGAAATGGTTACAAACAACTGCTTCACATTGAGCTCAACCGTCGCAGAGCCGGTTGCGGGAACAGCAAGCAACGGCCCGTTGACCTTGACTTCGGGTTTTCAGGCCACCGTTTCCGCACGCCAACAAATCATCATCGCCGACCGGATCTTCCAGAACGGTTTTGACGCCCAGCAGGGGAATTGCACACCATGAAAACCAAGAATCTTGTTCTCGCCATTGCCGTCGTTCTCGGTGCTTGCACGGCTTCCGCCACGTTTGCCGCACCTATTGCTGCCCAGCTCCCGGATTTTGTCTACCAGGGCAAGATCGAGCAGAACGGAGTGCTGGTGGATGGCAACTACAATCTGACCTTCTCGTTGTGGGATGCGCAGTCTGGCGGCACTCAATACGGTTCCACCATCAATGAGGCGAATTATCCCGTCGTTGACGGCGTATTCAGTATCAATCTTGCGTTTCCAGGCGGCTTTACCGGTACTCAGATGTATCTGGAGGTTTCGGTCAATGGTTCTACGCTGCCAAGGCAGCCGATCGCCACGGCACCGGTCGCGCAATTCGCATTGAATGGAGTTCCGGGAGCACAGGGGCCGATCGGTCCACAGGGCCCCGCCGGTCCGCAAGGCGCTGCCGGCAATGATGGCGCACCAGGCCCGGTTGGGCCGATTGGTCCGGCGGGTGCCGACGGTGCCGTCGGTCCGGCGGGTGCGCAAGGTCCAGCAGGCCCACAAGGCAACGAGGGTGCGGCGGGGCCAGCGGGCCCAGCGGGTCCAGTCGGCCCGCAAGGTTTGCAGGGATTGTCCGGTCCAGCGGGTGCTGATGGTGCCATCGGCCCAGCGGGCCCGATGGGTCCGCAAGGCAATGACGGTGCACCCGGTACGCCCGGTGCGGATGGCGCGCAGGGCCCAGCCGGTCCAGTCGGCCCGCAAGGTTTGCAGGGATTGTCCGGTCCAGCGGGTGCTGATG
>CAYMHF010000077.1:0-2323 GCA_964390215.1 uncultured Dokdonella sp.
CAGCTCGGCGGCACGAATACCTTGAAGCTGTTGCGGGTTGGCCCGGATGGAATGGCCGAAGGCCTGGGTGATCTCCAGTAGATCATGCATCTGGTTAGAATTCTTATTGTTAGGATCCGCATTGAATACGCAACAACTGGAAAACGAACTGTGGGAGGCCGCCGATCAACTGCGTGCCAACTCCAAGCTGACCGCGTCGGAATACTCGATGCCGGTATTGGGATTGATCTTCCTGCGCCACGCCGACAATCGTTTCAAGGCGTATCTACCGGAGATCGAAGCCGACATTCCCTCACGCGTGCCGACCAGTCGGCGCGAGGCGCTGATCAAACTCGGGTTTCAGGGCAGGGCGGCGATCTATCTGCCGGAGCAGGCGCGTTTTGACCGACTCGCCACGTTGCCGCAAGGGGCGCAGGTCGGCGAGGCTGTTGATGCGGCGATGGATGCCATCGAGGCCGACTACGACGTACTCAAGGGCGCCTTGCCGCGTGGCTACACCGCGTTCGAGCCCGCCTTGCTGGCCGAACTGATCAAGATTTTCGATCGCCCGGCAATCAAGAGTGCCAGCGGCGACGTGTTCGGGCGCATCTACGAATACTTCCTCAACAAGTTTGCCCAGAGCGGCGCGCAGGAAGGCGGTGAATTCTTCACCCCGCCCTCGCTGGTGCGCATGATCGTCAATGTGATCGAGCCCGATCACGGTCTCGTGCTCGATCCTGCCTGTGGTTCGGCCGGCATGTTTGTTCAGACCGGTCACTTCATCGAGGGAATGGGCGCGACCACCAACGATCGTGCCACCTTCCATGGTCAGGAGAAGTCCGACACCAACACCAAACTGGCGCGCATGAACATGGTGGTGCACGGGCTGGATGCCTCCAACATCCGCCAGGGCAACACCTTCTACGACCAGGTCGAAGGGCTGATCGGCCAGTGCGATTTCGTCATGGCCAATCCGCCGTTCAATGTCGATGGCGTCATCACCAGCCGCATCGGCAATCAGGTTGATCCGAAGGGTCGGTTGCCATTCGGCCTGCCCGGCGTCAACGGCAAGACCGGCGCCATTTCCAACGCCAACAGTCTGTGGATCCAGTACTTCTACGCCTACCTAAACGAGCACGGTCGTGCCGGCTTCGTGATGGCTTCCAGCGCGTCCGACGCCGGCAACAAGGATCGGGACATCCGCGAGCAACTCGTACGCAGCGGCCACGTCGACGTGATGATGGCGATCGGCAACAAGTTCTTCTACACGCGCAGCCTGCCCTGCACGCTGTGGTTTTTCGACAAGGGCAAGTCGAAAGCACTTCTCGACCAGGTGCTGATGATCGATGCGCGCAACGTCTACACCGTGGTCTCGGCTCGCTCGCATGTGTTCACCGACGAACAACTGGCCAACCTCAGCGCGATCACCTGGCTCTATCGCGGCGAGCGCGACAAATTCATCGGCCTGGTCGGTCGCTACCAGCAGCAGGTCGACCACTGGCTGGCCGGGCTGCCCGCACGACTGGCCGCCGATGACGACACCCTGATGCAACTGGCCGTACCGCTACAGAACTTTGCCAGGCACGCCACCCTGGCCGAGCTCAACGCCAACCAGCCAGACGAGGCGCATGTCAGCGCGGCGCAACTGAAGGCGTTCAAAGCCGAGTTGGCTGACGCGCAGGCGGCGCTGAAGCCGGACCACAAGAACAATCCGGCGCAACAGCTGCATTCGCTGCTGCAGGCCAGCGCCGCCGCACGCAAGGCGATCGCCAAAACCAGGTCCGATCAGCACAACGCGCAGGTCAAACTGCAAGCCACGCTGGATCCATTGGCCGTGCAATTGAAGGCCGGCATCAAGCTGCTCGAAACACGACACAAGCGCTGGCTGACCCTGCTTGAGCAGGTTGAGAAGACCCTGCGCGCACGCCAGTCGCCGGCATGGGACGGCAAACTGGCACGCGAATTCAAGCGCCGCCTGCTCGCCGCCGACGAAAAGAAGCACGAAGCGCCGACGGTTCGCGACGAAGCGCTGCAGGCGCTGAGACAGGCCGCCTATTTCATCCATCAGGTGCACTGGCTGCACAGCCGTTTCCCTGACGCGTGCTTCGTCGACGTGCCCGGCCTGTGCAAGGCGGTGCCGATTGCGGGTGAAGGCAGCATCGAATCCAACGACTGGTCTCTCACTCCGGGCCGCTACGTCGGCGTGGCAGTTGTTGCCGAGGATGATGAGGAGGAGTTCGACGCGAGCCTGCGCGCGATTCATGTCGAGTTGGCGGAATTGAATGAGAAAGCGGCGGAGTTGGCAGAGCGAATCGGGGCGAACTTTGAGGCGTTGCTGGGATGA
>CAYMHF010000077.1:2423-4585 GCA_964390215.1 uncultured Dokdonella sp.
GGCGTGCCGGAAGGTTGGGGCATGGCAAAACTCGATGCGCTGGCCAATATCAACGCCTCCAGCATCGGATCGAAGGATCGCCCGGACTCGGTGCTTTACGTCGACATTTCTTCAGTGAAAACCGGTGCCGTCGAGCAGATCACGGCGTTCTCGTTCGCCGAAGCGCCCGGGAGAGCAAGGCGTCGAGTTCAACATGGAGACATCATCTGGTCATGCGTGCGGCCCAATCGGCGCTCGTACGCGTTGATCTGGGAGCCTGACGAGAACCTCGTCGTATCCACAGGGTTTGCTGTGATCAGTGCAAGTGCGGTGCCATTTTCGTTTCTGTACTTTGCCACTACAACAGACGACTTCGTCGGCTATCTTGAACAAAATGCTACGGGAGCAGCATACCCGGCGGTCATCGCAAGCGTATTCGAGAATGCGCTCGTGCTATTGCCGACGGCAACTGTAGTCAAGGAGTTCAACGACTTTGCGCTGCCGAAGTTGCAACAGATGGAAACGCTAAAGATGCAAAACGTCGAACTAGCCAAAGCCCGCGACCTCCTTCTACCCAAGCTGATGACCGGCCAGATCGAAGTGTCCCGTATCCCGCTACCGACATAGATCAACGAAGCCGTCATTAACCTACTTGCCAAATCAATCCTGGAAGGCTAACGTCCTCGCCATGGAGAAGGGAACTCCCCATTGTCGGCTGGTGCGGGTCCGGGCGCTGGTCGAGGCAGGCAAGGTGCGCGCCACCTTTTCGGCCTTGTCAGGCGCCGCCGCACTGGGTTTCGATTTCGACGCCATGCTCGGCATCGTCAAGGCGCTGACCACGGCGGATTTCCACAAGAGCATGACCACCCACCACGATCATCAACTCTGGCAAGACGTGTACCGCCCGATAACCTCGGCGGGCGCGGTGTACCTGAAACTTACCGTCACGGATGACGTGCTTGTCGTGTCGTTCAAGGAAGTGAGACCATGAAATGTCCCAATTGCGTGGCGGCGAAACTGGTGCACGACACCCGCAAGCTGCCGTATTCGTACAAGGGCGAATCCACCACGATTGCCGCGGTGACCGGCGATTTCTGCCCGGCGTGCGGCGAGGTGGTGCTGGCGGCGGCCGAATCGGCCCGCGTCAGCGCGGCCATGCTGGCGTTCAACAAGCAGGTCAACGCGACCATCGTCGATCCGGCCTTCATCATCAAGGTGCGCAGAAAACTGGCGCTCGATCAGCGCGAGGCCGCCGAGATTTTCGGCGGCGGAGCAAACGCGTTCTCGCGCTACGAAAATGGCAAGACCAAGCCACCGCTGGCGCTGGTGAAATTGCTCAAGGTGCTCGATCGCCATCCCGAATTGCTCAGCGAGGTTCGCTCGGCCTGAGCGGTGCTGCAGGGCTGAAAGCGTTTCCCTGAAAAGCAGAAGGGCCCCTGTAGTACCAGAAGCCCAACGCCGGCCGCGCAGTCGCAACCCACTTCAGCGAAAGTCGATAGTGGACAATTATGTTTACCGCATAACTCACAAGGAAGTGCCAGCATGAGCCAATTCAAACAAGCGTTGCTTTCCTACCCCGCAGCGCTCATGGCGGGCTTCGAACAGGCGATTCGAATCGCCATGCACGAGGCCCACCAGCGTTGCGCCGGACGCAAGGTGCAGGAGCCCGATATCGTAGCGATGCTGGTACTGGAAGGCGTGCCGTACATCGCCAATACTTTGCGCGCAATCACGGAGCCTTTCGGTATTGGCACCACGGTTTCGTCGGTATTCTGTCACCAGCGGCCAGAAGTTCGGTTCAATCGGCGAAGCCGCACCCCTGACCGCTGTGAACTGGGCGATATCCTGTTGGTTCATCGGCATAGCAACGCCTTTGGCGAACTTGCAGCAAGCAATGCTCTATTGCTTCAGGCCAAGTTGTGCGGTGACGCTGCGCACACGATTCCGACGCGGGAACAGCATCAACTTCGGCTTTACCAACATTGGCCGGCTTTCGAATACAGTCGCAGTGGCCCACGACTCAATGGGAAGACCCGCGACGTCACACCGAAGCGGAGACATGGCGGCGCGCAGTACCTGTTGATTGATGACGGCTCGCATGGTCCGGCTGCCGGCGGCTTGCTAGGTCTGCCGGGAACCCATTGCATGGCAGTGTGGCCGGCCGAACCGGTGCTCTATTCATC
>CAYMHF010000078.1:0-4060 GCA_964390215.1 uncultured Dokdonella sp.
GACTCCGTTCCACCTCCCATCGAGGAGCGAAAATAAGTGGGGAAACCTCAGGCTTGAACCGGATCTGACCGTAGTAGCTGTACACGCCACCGCCCGAGCCACTGGTTGAGAACGGGGCAGTCATGCCGGCATCGTTGTTGCTGATGTAATTCGGGTCTCCGTCGTTGTCCAGCACCAGGGCGAAATTGCTGTCGTTGCTGTCATCTCCGGTTTGATCGAGATCCGCGATATAGAGGCCACCCCCCGAGTCGCTGGCGCTGTTGTGCTCGACCTGGGCGCCGGACATGATGACTCGCGCATAGCTCGAGTAGATTCCACCGCCAAAAGTTGCCTTGTTGTAGCTGACGACGCTGTCATTGCGCAGGTGCAGACGTGGATACAGGCCGGGATCGCCGCTGCTTCCCTGCAGGAGGACGCCACCGCCAGTCGAGGAGGCATAAAAGCCCGATACACTGGAATTCAACAGGGTCACCTCGACACGGTCGCGCACGTACAAACCGCCACCGAAGTTGGGGCCGCCCAAGGCGGAGTCCGACGCGCCCTTCATGTCGATGTTGACGAGGTCGAGGTAGCGACGCGGGTTAGCGGTGTTGTTGACAATGCGCAGCATCGTGTGGGGGGCATCGTTGGTCGGATTCGCGTAAACCAATTGCGTTCGAGCCCCGGCTGTGGGTGATGACGCACTGCAAGAGGCATAACCTCCCACCAGGGTGATATCCGACAAGGGGTTGGTCAGCACCACCTCGCTATCCGTGGCGGGCCAGGAATAGCCCAGCGAGTGATCCGCGGACCAGCTAATCCGGATTTCCACGGGGCCACCGACATGCGTGGCCGCGACGGCCAGGGCGTCGCGCGTGCTGTAGTAATTGCAACCCGTAGCACCGCCCACGGTGAACACGGTGGGTGGTGCGGCCAGTGCCGGGACGGCCACCAGGAAAAGAACCACAAGCCCGATGAGCTGTGGCCATGAAAGCAGGGTTATCCCTGTCGATGTCTGCGAATCATGCATGGCGTTTCCCTCCAGATGAAATGGGCCTTGCCCGGGTATTTGCATTCATGTTGATGGCGCCGGGGATGGGCGCCGTATGCGGAATGCGCACTTCGTGGTTTTTGAAAATCGATGCGTCGGTGGCCAATGGGGCGCGGTACAGAAAACTACTTTCTGTGGGCATGCTCAGTCCGCCTGTTTCCACGTTCCAACCGGACAAGGCCGGGTTGCCGCTAAAGCGAACCGCATGCAAACAGCGATGGATGGCTCGATGTTCGCTCGAAGCCAACGGCTTGTTGGTCGACAGGTTTTCAACGATTCGCTTGTTGGTGCCAAGCAACACCGTATTGCCATGGGCCCATGCATCGAAGCAGGCCCGCTTTGCGCCATTGCAGGGCACGCTATCCGGCCAGGTGCGTTCGATGGCCGCGACCGGCGGACTCAGGCCGGTCAGCACCATCACGGCAAGAAGATGAACCCTGTTCCCGTTTTTCAACACGGACTCCATGCAATGCCGCCCGATACCGGTGGCCTTGTGAGTCATTTCGCAAAACAGTGCAGCCGAGGGACACGAGCCGACACAAGAATTTCTGATGGTGGGAAACGGGACGCCGTGAATCGGATCGAGCCTTCGCCTGGTGGGCTAAAGACCTCGTTCCCGGATCAATTTGCGGGCAAGCAATGGTGCGTGCGGATGAATTCGCCGATCTCAGGCTTGCAGGATCGGCGAGTCGCGTGTGATTCGATGGCGCTGTGGCTCCGCCAGCCATGCATCCGCGCAATGACGGCCATGGTCGCGCAATGTGGTCAGGAATCCGATTGCGCTGGCTGACGCGGCCCTGTCCTTGAAGTTCTGCAGAGGTTCGCCGGGTTCGACCAGATCGATTTCCAGTTTCTTGAAATGCGTTTGCCATTGACTCGCTGCAGTCGATTCGCCGATCGCGTCGCGCAAGACAATCAGCGAGCGCAGTTCGCGCAGGAAGGCACTGGTGAAACCGAGCTCGCCCATGCGCGTGGCAATCTGCTCGGGCGTCTTCGGAACCTCGACATGCTTGAGCGTCTGTACGAGCACGCTGAGGATCGAGTGCGTGCGGCCGACGGCGAGCAGTGGTTCAAGTGCTGGATTGCCGGCCCAGCCGCCATCCCAATAATGCTCACCGTCGATGCAGGTTGGCGCGAAAATCTGCGGCAGGCAGGTCGAAGCGAGCAGGGCATCGATGCCGAGGCGTTCGGGCCCGAAGATGACCAGGCCGCCATCGCGCACACGGGTCGCGGCCAGGTACAGCGGAAACGGTGATTCTGCGCGGATCTGCTCGAAATCGAACATCACTTCGGCGATGTGGCTGACCGGATTGGCCATGCCAGGCTTGATCTGGCGCGAGCTGAAGTAGCGGTAGAGATTCTTTGCCGCTGGCTGGGCGGCGTGCACGCGCGATCCGAAGATCCAGGCGCCGGCCTGCGGATGCCCGGCGATTCGCTGCCAAAGGACATCCAGACAGGTGCGTGCACCTTCGCGACCACCGCTGATCCAGCCCTGGGCCATGGCGAGTGCGTTGAGCGCGCCGCTGCTGGTGGCGCTGATGGCATCAAACGAAATTCGCGGGTCTTCCAGTAGACGGTCGAGCACACCCCAGCTGAATGCGCCGTGCGCTCCGCCGCCCTGCAAGGCGAGGCTGATCGTCTTGCCGCCACTTGCTTGCGCCTGGTTCATCGAGTGAACTCCCGGCCCGCAACCACGCGGCCCTCGGCAACAACCGAACGCGCCAGCGAGCCGCCAATCCAGTAGCAGAGATCGGCGGCAGAGGCCGCATCCCAGATCGTGAAGTCGGCGCGCAGGCCGCTGGCGAGGCGACCTCGGTCATACAAGCCCAGCGCACCTGCGGCGTTGATCGTGGTGCCGCGCAAGGCTTCCTCGGGGGTCAGTCGGAACAGGGTGCAGGCCATGTTCATCGCCAGGCGCAACGACAGCAGCGGTGAAGTCCCTGGATTCAGATCGGTCGCCACGGCCATCGGTACGCCGTGCGCGCGCAGGGCGGCAATCGGCGGCACGGTGGTGTCACGCAACGCATAGAACGCGCCGGGCAACAACACGGCGATCGTGCCGGCTTCCGCCATGGCGCGCACGCCGTCATCGCTGGTGTGTTCGATATGGTCGGCCGAAAGCCCTCCGAATTCCGCGCTGAGTGCCGCGCCACCGAGATCGGATAACTGGTCGGCATGCAGTTTGACCGGCAGACCGAGTTCGCCCGCCTTGCGGAAAACCTTGCGTGTCTCATCCGCGCTGAAGGCGATCTTTTCGCAGAACGCATCAACCGCATCGGCCAAACCGCTTTGCGCAATCGCGGGCAGCATTACCTCGCAGATGTGCTCGACATAATCGCCCTGGCGACCGCGGAACTCGGGTGGCAGCGCGTGCGCGCCGAGAAAGGTGGTGCGTACGCCGATGCCGAGTTGTTCGCCGATGCGGCGGGCCACGCGCAGCATCTTCAGTTCGCTGTCGAGATCCAGTCCATAGCCGGATTTGATTTCGAGGGTGGTCACGCCATCGGCCAGCAGTGCACAGGCTCGCGGCAACGACACGGCGAGCAGGGCGTCCTCATCGAGCGCCCGGGTTGCCTTGACTGTCGCGGCGATGCCGCCACCGGCACGGGCGATGTCTTCATAGTTCGCGCCATTCAGGCGCTGATCGAATTCGTTGGCACGATTGCCACCGAAAATGAGGTGCGTGTGGCAATCGATCAGGCCCGGTGTGATCCATGCGCCCGCTGCGGACTCGACATGTGCCGACAGCTCGCCGGGCTTGCCGGGCAGGGCATGCATTGCATCGGCGAAAACGATGCGGCCATCCTTCCAGCCGATGGCGGCATCGTGGATGGCGCCGAATGCGGCATCGGTATCGGTCATCGTGGCCAGATGACAATTGATCAACAAGCCGTCCCAAAGCGAAGGTGGTGGTTTCTTATCCATCGGCCGATTATCGCAGACCCGCGCGGTCTTGCTGCCTGGTAATTGCTGCGGCCTAGCAGCCTGTCGGACTTTGCCGGTTGAGGCGAGAATTCGGCTGTGCGAGGG
>CAYMHF010000079.1:0-3599 GCA_964390215.1 uncultured Dokdonella sp.
CGACAGATGCCGATTCGGGGCCCGGGATTCGTTGACGTTTAATGCGCTACCGCTTTGTTGTTGGGTATGAATGCCCTTTCTGCAGAAGATGTTGTGCAACGGGGCTCGCTCAGATCACGCCAAGATTCCGCCCCACTTTCACAAACGCATCCACGGCCCGATCGATCTGCTCGATGGTATGGGCCGCGCTCATCTGCGTGCGGATGCGGGCCTGGCCCTGCGGAACCACCGGAAAGAAGAAGCCGATGACGTAGATACCTTCGTCGAGCAGGGCGTTGGCGAACCGCTGGGCGAGTTTGGCGTCGTAGAGCATGACCGGAACGATCGGGTGATTGCCGGGTTTCAGGTCGAAGCCGGCGGCACTCATGCGCTGGCGGAAATGCCGGGCGTTGGCTTCGACGCGGTCGCGCAGTTCGGTTGAGCGGGAAATGATTTCGAAAACCTTGAGGCTGGCGGCAACCAGTGGTGGCGGCAGCGTGTTCGAGAACAGATACGGGCGTGAGCGCTGGCGCAGCAGGTCGATGATTTCCTGACGCCCGGTGGTGAAACCGCCCGAACCGCCGCCGAGGGCCTTGCCGAGGGTCGAGGTGTAGATGTCGACATCCTTCATGACGTCGTGCAGTTCGGCCGATCCGCGGCCGGTCTTGCCGACGAATCCCGTGGCGTGCGAGTCGTCGACCATGAGCAGGGCGTTGTGCTTGTTTTTCAGCGCGACGATCTCGTCCAGCCTGGCGATGAAGCCATCCATCGAGAACACGCCGTCGGTGGCGATCAGGCGGGTGCGCTTGTGCCTGGTTTCGACCAGGTGTTTTTCGAGCTCGGCCATGTCGCTGTTGGCGTAGCGGCGGCGTTCGGCTTTGCTCAAGCGGATGCCGTCGATGATCGAGGCATGGTTGAGAGCGTCCGAAATGACCGCATCCTCATCGGAAAGGATGGTTTCGAACAGACCGCCATTGGCGTCGAAGCAACTCGTGTAGAGGATGGTGTCGTCGGTGCCGAAGAATTCCGAGATCTTCGCTTCGAGCTGTTTGTGCAGATCCTGCGTGCCGCAGATGAAGCGTACGCTGGCGAGGCCGAAGCCGTGCGTATCCAGCGCCAGTTTGGCGGCCTCGATGATTTCCGCATTGTTGGCCAGACCCAGGTAGTTGTTGGCACAGAAATTGAGGACTTCGCGGCCGTCGGTTGTGCGGATTTCCGCCGATTGCGGTGTGGCGATGATGCGTTCGGTCTTGAACAGGCCTTGTTCGCGGATCGAGTCCAGTTCGGCGGCGAAGCGTGCGCGGATTGCGGAGTCCATGGCGGTTTCGATTGTCGAGGAAGACGGCAATTGTGCGTCAAAGCGCGCGTCGGCGCAGCCTGGTAGCCGACTGGGCTCTGCCGGTGGAGGCGATAGATCTGCCTTGCGAGGGAAGGCGACGGCGATTTGCCTATCCGATGGCGTGCCGGGATTCGAAAGCGAGCGGCGGTTGCAGGGCTGCGCAGACCGATGCGCAGGCCGGCCAGGCCGGATCCGGCAATCTGCTGGAGGATCGATCGTCTCGTGAAGTACCGCAAGGCATGCGGGCGGGAACGCCGTTAGACTGTCGAGCTTTCGGGTGAGGTGGCGATGCGAAAGATCCTTGCGATCCTGCTTTTATTGACCTTGTCCACGCAGGCGTTGGCGGCGATCAAGCGTGCCGACCCGGCCTATCTGGCAACGATCGAAGACGATGATCCGCTCCGCTTGCCGCGAAACCTGGCATCGCAGGAGATCAACCTGCCGCCAATCAGCCTGCCCGATCAGCCCTTTGCCGCGCCGGCCGGACCGGTGCGCGCGCAAGCCGAGTACGAAGCCAGCCAGGGCATCCTGATCCGCTGGGGCAGCTACAACGCGCTGCAGACTGAAATGGTTGTTCCATTGACCACGGCGACACCGCCGTCGGATGTGTGGGTTGTCGTCAGCGGCAGCAGTCAGCAGGGATCGGCGAGCGGTGTGTTGTCCGCCCGCGGTGCCGACATGGAACATGTGCATTTTGTTGTGGCGTCGACCGATTCGGTCTGGATGCGCGACTACGGGCCACGCTTCATCAACGATTCGGGGCGTCGGGCGATTGTCGACCACACCTACAACCGGCCGCGTCCGAATGACAACCTGTTTCCATCGAACTACGGCGCGCAGATCGGCGAGCCGGTGTACGCGTTGCCGCTGGTCCACGGCGGCGGAAATTTCCATTTGTTCGGCAACCGCGATGCCTGGATGACGCGCCTGGTCGTCAATGAGAATCCGGCTTTGAGCGAACAGCAGATCACCAACTACTTTGCCGCCTATGAAGGCCTCGCCGTCACCCTGACCGATCCGTTTCCATCGAGCTATGACTCGACCCAGCACATCGACATGTGGATGCTGCCACTTGAAGATCACAAGGTCATCATCGGCGAATATGCGGCCGGCGAAGGCGGCGGCGTGCCGAAGACGGTGACCGATGCGACCACAGCCCAGATGCAGGCACTGGGCTATACGGTCTTGCGCACGCCGGGCTGGCGGAGTGGTGGTACTCATTACACCTACACGAATTCGATGGTGGTCAACCAGGTCGCGCTGATCTGTCGCTTCAACGGACAGGATGCGCGCAACGCCGCCGCGCTGGCCACCTATCAAAGCGCCTTGCCCGGACATGACATCGTCGCCGTGGACTGCAGCTCGATCATCACCCAGGCCGGGGCGATCCATTGCATCGTCATGCATGTGCCGGATCTGTTGTTCCGCGACGAGTTCGATCCGGCCGGATGAAGCTCCCGTTTCGACATGGGCCTTTGCTGGCATGAGTCGCCTGACCCTGGTCGATGTGGCGCCGATTCTCGGTGGCGGCGAGCTGCGCCTGTTTGCCGAAGGCGAGCACTATTCGATCAAGATTGCCGGCGGTGGCGATCTGATGTCGACGCGCATGCACGGCTCCGAAGAGGCACTGGCACGGATCACGTGCGAGCGGATTGCGGCCGTCGCCGCGCCGCGCATTCTGATCGGTGGACTCGGCATGGGTTTCACGCTTGCGGCATCGCTGGCGCAACTGGGCGCGAATGCGGCAATCATCGTTGCTGAACTGGTGCCGGGCGTGATCGCCTGGAATCGCGGGCCACTGGGAGATCATGCTGGCCGTCCGCTCGACGACGCGCGCGTCGAAGTGCAAGCGTGCGATGTGGCCGCCGTGATCAAGGCCGAACGGGCAAGCCTCGACGCGATCCTGCTTGATGTCGACAATGGCCCTGGCGGCTTGACCCAGGCTGGCAATGACTGGCTGTATGCGCTGCCGGGGCTGGCCGCGTCGATGGCGGCGCTGCGTCCGAACGGCGTGCTCGCGATCTGGTCGGCGCATGCCGATCGCAAATTCTCCGAGCGTCTGCGCCAAAGCGGTTTCATGGTCGACGAGCTGCCGGTCCGTGCGCATGGCAACAAGGGGGCACGTCATCTGATCTGGTTGGCGACCAAGCCGGCGCGTCAAACCGGAGTGGCAGTTCGGCGCGCCCGCTCACGCCGGCCGGGTGCTGCGCCGCGGCGATAGCGTTTGCTAGCAGCCTGTCGGACTTTGCCGGTTGAGGCGAGAATTCGGCTGTGCGAGGGC
>CAYMHF010000080.1:0-2939 GCA_964390215.1 uncultured Dokdonella sp.
AGGGCCCACCGAAACGGGGCAAGTGGTCTGGGCGCAAGGAATCAATACCGATGACTACAACGTTGGGCCGGACCGGGTCCACTTTCATCGCGGGGCTGCGCGCAAGCATCACCCTGTTCGCTCCCAAGGTGGACACGGCCAGGACGACCAGTAATGCTGCAACTCTGGCCTTGCGTGACCCAATCAGGCCGCAGACGATCCAAATGCAGAAGTAAGCCAGCAGTCCTATGCCGATGACCAGCGCCAAAAATTGGCCTGATGAATTCAGCAATACCACGGAGAAGAAATCACCCGATAGGGATTGGGGATACCACCAGGCGTTGGCCAGGCAGAGCGCCAATGTGACCAGAAGTAACTGGACCACGAACCCAAGGAGACGAGTGCTGGGTCTGTGGATTCTGGGCATCAACAAGGCTTGGAATGCTTTCAGGTTAGCCCAGGCAAATAGGACATGCAGACCCGCAAACGCAAGTGCAAAGCCCACCAATGGCAATACAGTGTCGGTTGAGATAGCGGACGAATGGAGTCCAAATTTCTGCGGTGTGGCTTCCAGCAGTCGCTGCATACGGCTGTCGAGCAGCACACCCACTTGCCCGGACATCCAGGCAATGGTCCAGACAGTCGCAATCGTCGGCAGTGTCCGGTTCGTTTCTATTTCCGCTCTCTCTAAAATTAGTGCCGCTATGGGTTGCAGGCAGCCGGCATGCTAGCTCCAAAAAAAAGCCCCGCCATATGGCGGGGCCCAAGTTCAGGTGACCGATATATTGGCCATTGAACCAGCTGTTACGGACGGCATTCGGCCGGCAGGTACTTGGCAAGGCTCGCCGAGGTGCAGGCCCAGGTGATGCCTGCGCTGGCCATGGTCGGCGTATAGGTCAAGACCACGCCGGCGGCCTTGGTGGCGGTGCCGGTGACGGTCAAGACGCCGTTTGCACAGGTCATGCTCGCGGCATTCACGGTGGCGGTGCTGAACACATTGACGCCGCGGCAGGCATTGGCGTTGACGGCGTTTTCATTGGCGATGTTCTCACCGATGGTGGCCTTGGCGCCGGAAGCCAGCACAGCCAGTTCGGAGACGCGTGAACGGATGGTGTAGTCCTGGTAAGCCGGCAGAGCGATGGCGGCCAGGATGGCGATGATGGCGACGACGATCATCAGTTCGATGAGCGTGAAGCCCTGCATGTTCTTCTTCATTAGGTAATCCCCTTTTTTGGCTTGGTAGATATGGGACACAAGCCCCGTGTCCCATATTGGTTTGGACCGTGGGCGCCGTGGATAAAGCCCCACGTGCTCGAGGATCATTGCAGGAAGCATGCCAAGAAGTCCATTTTCCTGAACCTGATACGGGAAGCGGGTCACTTATTCCCTTTTCCGTGGAATACCCCCGGGAAAGCATGAACAAAATGACCCGTTGCGTCACAAGCTGACACTGAGCGGCGATTTTCCGGCCGGATAACAGGCCAAGTTTGAGCAGCGTCACGTTATGGGCGGTGAGTCGCGACCGGTTCCCCCGGCAACCGTGACCCCTGTCCCGCCTCCACGATCCCACCGAAGAGCTCGCGCCCATGGGGCGCTCCCACGCGGGCAATTGCATCGAGCGTTCCGCGTTACCGCGCCCGCAGGTGCGGGCGCAACCACGCCGCGAAGCTGGCTTCGTCCAGATCGCCGGCGGCCAGGGCGAGCATGTGCGTGACGCAATCACCGTCATCTGCATCCAGCTCCTGCCCATTGAGCGCCAGGAACAATTCCGCGGCGACGAAGGCCGTGCGCTTGTTGCCATCGATGAAGGGATGATTGCGAGCGATGCCGAAAGCGTAGCTCGCCGCCAGGTCTGCAGCGTCCGGGTCGGCGTAGTTTGCGAGATTGCCGGATCGGGCGAGCGCCGAAGCCAATAGCCCGCTATCGCGTATGCCGATGGCACCGCCATGCTCGGCGAGCTGCTCTTCGTGGATGGCCAGGATGACGGCCTGCTCGATCCAGTTCCAGTGGCGGTCCATGCCGGCTCACTTGGCCAGTTCGCGCAATACGGCCCGCCGCGATTTCATGATCTCGCGGGCGGCTTCCATCTGCACCTCGAAGGCGGGATCGTGCGGCGTGATCCGATAGCCATCGGGCGATTCCGTCAGGAACACCGTATCGCCCTTTTCCAGCTTCAGTCGCGCCAGCAGTTCCTTGGGCAGCACCACGCCCACCGAGTTGCCGATCTGGGTCAGTTTGAGGGTATGCATGGGAAGCCTCCGGGATGTTATTACGAATGTAATAATGCCGCGAAGAAGCAAGCAGGGCAAGCCGCCTTGTAGGAGCGCCCCTTGGGCGCGATGCCTTCCGGCCGTATCCACGATCCCGACGAAGAGCATCGCGGGCAAGGCCCGCTCCTACGCCCCGCAGGAAGTCCCCTTGGGGGACAAGGGCACGTTATTCCATGCCCAGCTTTTTCAGCTTGTAGCGCAGGGCGCGGAAGGTGATGCCGAGCTGGGCGGCGGCCTTGGTCTTGTTCCAGCGATTGTCTTCCAGGGCCTTCTGGATCGCGGCGCGTTCCAGGTTCTCGATGTAGGAAGGCAGGGCGCTGCTGCCCGGGTCGATGTCCAGCGGCGTGTCGGCGTTGCCGGGGGCGGGGCCGCCGGGGGCGGCGGCCAGGGAAGGGCGCTGGCCGTTGGCGGCGGGCAGGTGCAGGTCGGCTGCGTCGATGCGATCGCCATCGGCCATGGCCAGGGCGCGTTCCAGCACGTTTTCCAGTTCGCGCACGTTGCCGGGGAACGGGTGCCGGGTCAGCGCATCCAGTGCCGCGGGGGTGAGTTGCGGCACGTTGCGGCCGTGGTTGGCGGCCAGCCGGGCCAGGATCGAGCCGGTGAGCTGGGGCAGGTCGCCGGTGCGTTCGCGCAAGGGCGGCACGCGCAGTTCGATCACGTTGATGCGGTAGTACAGGTCGTGGCGGAAGC
>CAYMHF010000081.1:0-1836 GCA_964390215.1 uncultured Dokdonella sp.
CGCCGCCGAACAGGCCGACCTTGCCGCCCTTGGCGAACGGGCACATCAGGTCGATCACCTTGATGCCGGTTTCCAGCAGGTCGTTGCCCGAGGACTGGTCGGCGTATTCCGGCGCGGCGCGGTGGATTTCCCAGTGCTCGCTGGCTTCGACCGGACCGGCCTCGTCGATCGGCTCGCCCAGCACGTTCATGATCCGGCCCAGGGTGCCCGCGCCAACCGGCACCGACACGGCCTTGCCGGTGTTGCTGGCGACCAGGTTGCGCTTCAGGCCGTCGGTGGAGCCCAGCGCGATGGTGCGCACGATGCCGTCGCCCAACTGCTGCTGCACTTCCAGGGTGATGGCGGTGCCATCGACCTTCAACGCGTCGTAAATCTTCGGCACGTCGGTGCGCGCGAATTCGACGTCGACGACGGCGCCGATGATCTGGACGATCTTGCCTTGGTTGCTCATGGTGCTGCTCCGGTAACTTTGTTTGTTTGTTTGTTGCGGCAAAGGGCAAAGGGTAAATGGTCAAGAAAAGCGAGCTGCGCTCGGCTGTAACTCTTCACTCTTTCCTATTCACTCTTTACTGCTCCATCACACAGCGGCCGCGCCGCCGACGATTTCTGAAATCTCTTGGGTGATCGCCGCCTGGCGGGCCTTGTTGTAGACCAGTTGCAGGTCGCCGATCAGCTTGGTGGCGTTGTCGCTGGCCGACTTCATCGCGACCATGCGCGCGGCATGCTCGGACGCCACGTTCTCCAGCACCGCCTGGTACACCAGCGATTCCACATAGCGCGTCAGCACGTGCTCGAGCACGGTCGCGGCATCGGGTTCGTACAGGTAGTCCCAGTCGTGGTTGGTGATCGGGGTATCGGACGCCGGCAACGGCAGCAACTGGTCGAAGGCGGCGCGCTGGGTCATGGTGTTGACGAAATCGTTGTACACCAGGTACACGCGATCGACCTTGCCGGACGAATACACGTCCAGCATGACCTTGACCACGCCCACCAGCTGCTCCAGCTGCGGACGGTCGCCCAGGTGGGTGACGCTGGCCAGCATGTCGACCTTGATCCGGCGGAAGAAGGCCGAGGCCTTCTGGCCGATGGTGACCACGTCGACCTCGGCGCCCTTGTCCTGCCACTGGCGCACTTCGCCCAGGGTCTTGCGGAACAGGTTGTTGTTGAGGCCGCCGGCCAGGCCGCGGTCGGAGGAGACGATGATGTAGCCGACGCGCTTGATTTCCTTGCGCTCGACCAGGAACGGATGCTGGTACTCGGAGTTGGCCTGGGCCAGGTGGCCGATGACCTGCTTCATGGCGCGCGCGTACGGACGCGAGGCCTTCATCCGGTCCTGCGCCTTGCGGATTTTCGAGGCCGAGACCATTTCCAGCGCGCGCGTCACCTTGCGGGTGTTCTGCACGCTCTTGATCTTGGTTTTGATTTCGCGACCGCTTGCCATTCTTTTCTCTCGCTTGACTGTGGGAGCGGCTTCAGCCGCGACGCTTCACCTGTCGGGGCTGAAGCCCCTCCCACAAGTTCCAGGATTACCAGCTGCCGGTGGTCTTGAACTCGGAGATGCCGGCCTTGAATGCGGCTTCGATCTCGTCGTTCCAGTCGCCGCTGGCGTTGATCTTGTTGATCAGGTCGCCCTTGGTGTTGGCGAAATGCGCGTGCAGGCCGTCTTCCAGCGCCAGCAGCTTGTTCACCGGCACGTCGTCCAGGTAGCCCTCGTTGACCGCGTAGATGGTCAGCGCCTGGTTGGCGATGGACATTGGCTGGTACTGCTTCTGCTTCATCAACTCGGTGACGCGCTGGCCGCGCTCGAGCTGCTTGCGGGTGGCTTCGTCCAGGTCC